>NZ_JCAIUJ010000012.1:0-78042 GCF_059445465.1 Isoptericola sp. Y541
GAGAGGGGGTGGGAGAGTAGGACGCCGCCGGACATCTATTCACGAGAGGCCCACCCCTGACCCGGGGTGGGCCTTTCGCATGTCTGGAGTTCGGTACTGCGGTGGATGCGTTGGAGGAGATGAGCTACGCGCGGTCCGTGTGCGGAGGGACCGGCCGAGGCGCGGGCTGGCTCGCGTCCGGTAGTGCGTCCTCTCACACCGGTGACCGAGCACGACGCCGTCCTGGAGGACGGTGGCGTGGGAGAATACGGCTTGTGTCGGCGTCGGAAGGAACACCGTGAACGATTCACCACGGGACAAGAGCAAGGGCGGTACCGGCGATCGCTCGTCGTCGTCCCGTGGCGGGAATCCCCGTTCGGGAGCGCGCGACGGGAGCCGCGGTGCGTCGGGGTCTGCAGCGGGGGCCCGCCCCAGGAGCGGAGAGGCTCCGAAGGGGCGGGGCAGCGGGGTTGCCGGCCGACGGGATCAGGACGACCGACCTCAGTCGCCCCGGGGCGGGCGGTCCGCGGAGCGGGGTCCCGCTCGGTCTGACCGGGGTCTTGCTCGGCCTGACCGGGGTCCTGCTCGGTCTGACCAGGGTGCTGCTCGCAGCGACCGGGGTCGCGGATCGGACGACCGGGCGCGGGAGTACCGCAGGCCTGATGAGCGGCAGCGCGACGACCATGGTCGCTCCGACTATCGCCGGCGGGACGACCAGGGTCGACCTGACGACCGCCGGCGGGACGACCAGGGTCGACCTGACGACCGGCGGCGGGACGACCAGGGTCGACCTGACGACCGGCGGCGGGACGACCGTGGACGTGCAGGCGGGGGACCGTCGACGTCTGGCGGGTACCGGGACGGTGGCCGGCGGCAGGACTCGTCGCGCGGATCCGGCTCGGCGTCCGGACGTCCGGAGGGCCGTGAAGCGAAGTACCGCGGCGGGCCCGAGGGCGGTCGTTCCGGTGAGCGCCGGCCCAGCGAAGGGCGCGTGGGGAACGACCGCCGGGACCGCCGCGATTCGCCGGACGGTCGACGCGACGCGGGGGACGGCCGCGACCGGTTCGAGGGGCAGCGGGACCGGCGCGACAGCCGGGAGCGGACGAGCGCCCCGCGCGACGACCGTCGTGACTCGCGGGAGCGGCCCGACGGCCGCAGCGACGGTGTCCGGGGTTCTGCACCTCGTGGGCCGCGCGGGGCGGAGAGCACGACGGTACGCCGGCCCGCGGGCGGCGCGGCCCGCGGTGGAGCCGCAGCGCGCGGGACGCAGTCCGCGCCGACGTCCGACCGTCGGCCGCGGGTCGCGGAGCCGGAGATCGACGAGGACGTGACGATGGGACAGCTCGGGCGCGACGTCCGCGGCCGTCTGCGCGGGCTGACCAAGGAGAACGCCGAGCGGATCGGGCTGCACCTGGTGATGGCCGGGCGGCTCCTCGACACCGACCCGGAGAAGGCCTACGAGCACGCGCAGGCTGCGGTGCGGCGAGGCGGGCGCGTGGACGTGGTGCGCGAGGCTGCCGGTATCGCGGCGTACCGCACGGCGCGGTTCGCGGAGGCGCTGCGCGAGCTGCGCACCGTACGCCGGCTGAACGGGTCGTCGGAGCACCTGCCGCTCATGGCCGACGCCGAGCGCGGGCTGGGCCGCCCGGAGCGTGCCCTTGCCCTGGCAGCGAGCGAGGAGGCGAGGACCCTCGACGCAGACGGGCGCACGGAGCTCGCGATCGTGGCGAGCGGCGCACGGGCTGACCTCGGCGAGTACGCCGCGGCACTGGCGGTCCTCGACCGCATCCCCGCGGCGGAGCGCCGCGGGGACCTGGGGCTGCGCGTGCTCCAGGCGCGCGCCTTCGCGTTGGAGGCCGCAGGGCGCACCGCCGAGGCGACCGAGATCCTGGCCGGGGTGGACCCTGCGGCGCTCGAGCGCGCGTCCGGCGTCCCCGAGGACGACGACGAGGTCGTGGTCTACGACACGTACGACGACGAGCTCGCGGAGGCCGAGACTCCCGAGGCGGGGGACGACGCCGGCAGCATGGACGACGCCGGCAGCATGGACGACGCCGCGCCAGGGACGGGTGCCGGGGCCGAGCCCACGGCCGGTGAGGTTCCGGAGGACGCGGACACCGAGGAGGCATCGAGCACCGACGAGGCCACGGACGCGGTCGAGCCCGAGGGGGAGCCGGCCGACGAGGGGGCGAGCGTCTCCGACGATCGAGACGCGGTATGACGGCGACGCTCCAGGGCTGCTCCGGCCCGCTCGCGGCGGCACACGACCTCGCGCTGGTGGACCTGGACGGGGTCGCGTACCGCGGCCATCTGCCGATCCCGCACGCGTCGGAGAGCCTGGCCGCGGCGCGGGAGACAGGGATGCGCCTCGTCTTCGTCACGAACAACGCCTCCCGCGAGCCCGAGGAGGTGGCCGACCAGCTCACGGGTCTGGCCATCCCCACGGCTGCGGACGAGGTCATGACGGCTGCACAGGCCTGCGCGGCGTTGCTGCGGACCCGCCTCGCACCCGGGGCGCGTGTCCTCGTGGTGGGCGGCGCGGGCCTGCGGACGGCGGTCGCCAGGGCCGGCCTGACCGTCGTGGACTCCGCAGACGACGACCCGGCGGCGGTAGCCCAGGGCTACGCCACGGGCCTCGCGTGGAGCGACCTGGCCGAGGCCGCATACGCGGTCGCGGGCGGCGCCTGGCACGTGGCGAGCAACCTGGACCTCTCGCTCCCGACGGCGCGCGGGTTCGCGCCCGGGAACGGTGCCCTGGTGGGAGCCGTCGTGGCCGCGACGGGCGTGCAGCCCGACAGCGCGGGCAAGCCGTCGCCGACCATGTACCGGCTGGCGGTGGACCGGGCGGGCGCCGAGCACCCGCTGGTGATCGGCGACCGCCTCGACACCGACCTGGCGGGCGCGCGCTCGGGCGGGTACCCGGGGCTGCACGTGCTCACGGGCGTCTCATCGGCCCGCGACGCCGTGCTGGCGGAGCCCGCGCTGCGCCCGGACTTCCTGGGCGGCGACCTGCGTGCGCTGCTCGAGCCGCACCCCCTGCCCGTCCGTGACGGGGAGGGCTGGTGGACCTGCACGGACCGCGCGGCGCGGGTCACCGACGGGCGCCTGGAGCTGGACCGACAGGGACCGGCCGGGATCGACGTCGTCCGGTCCGCGTGCGCGGCCGCGTGGGCCGCCGCCGACACCGGTGCCTCCGTGGATCCTGACTCCGTCCCGGAGCTGCGGGCCTGACACCGGCCCCGCGGCCTGCGGGTCGGCTGTGGGTCGTGCGCGGTGACGTCGCCGGCAGCAGGTAGCGTGGACCCGGACCTCGGCCGGCGGCGTCCGCGTCGCCTGGACCGGCGGTCCCCGTGCATTTCGCACCGTGCGAACCCGCGACCCGCGAGCGACAGGGAGGGACGATGACGCAGGACTCGGCGCTGCCCGACGCGACGTCCGACCACCCCGAGGGTCCCGATGGCCCGGCCCACGACGAAGGTCTTGAGGGCGTCGCGGGCCTCGAGGGGCTCGACGAGGTCCCCGTGAGCGAGCACGTGGCCCGGTTCACGCAGGTCCACGACGCCCTGCGCGCCCGCCTCGACGGGCAGCCGGACCAGGAGCCGGACCAGGAGCCGGGGAGCGGCGCCGGGCCGCACGCGGGATCGGCGCGTTGATGCCGGCTGTGCGCGTGGACACGGAGCTCGTCCGCCGTGGCCTGGCCCGGTCGCGACGGCAGGCCGCGGAGCTGATCGGCTCGGGCCGGGTGCGCCTCGGCGACCGGGCCGTCACCAAGGCATCCGTGCCGGTTCCTGCCGGGACGCTCGTGACAGTGCTCGACGACCCGAACGACGCGGGGTACGCCTCGCGCGCGGGAGGGAAGCTGGCCGGCGCCCTCGACGCACTCGATGCCGACCCGGAGGGCCGTGCGCTGGTGCGTGCGATCGACGGCGGGTGGTGCCTCGACGTCGGCGCGTCCACCGGCGGCTTCACCGACGTCCTCCTGCGGCGCGGCGCGCGCCGCGTGGTCGCGCTCGACGTCGGGCACGGGCAGCTGGTCCCGTCGCTGCGGGAGGACCCGCGGGTCACCGTGGTGGAGGGCTTCAACCTGCGCGACCTGACACCTGCGGACCTCGAGCACGCCCCGGACGTCGTCGTGGGCGACCTGTCGTTCATCTCGCTGGCGCTGGTGCTCGGGCCGCTCGCGGCGGTCCTCGCACCCGAGGGGCATGCGCTGCTGCTGGTCAAGCCCCAGTTCGAGGTGGGGCGCGAGCGGCTGGGCACCGGCGGCGTCGTGCGCGACCCGGGCCTGCACGTCGACGCCGTGCGCACGGTGGTGCAGGCGGCGGCGGGGCGCGGCCTCGTGGCACGCGCGGTGGTGCCGAGCCCGCTGCCCGGTCCCAGCGGCAACCGGGAGTACTTCTGCTGGTTCCGCCCGGCGGGTGCCGACCGGGACCGGCTCGCCCCGGGCGACGCCGCCGCCCCCGCCGCGGCCGAGGCGGTGGCCTGGCAACCCGCCGGACCGGACGCGCCGCCGTCGACCCCACCCGTCCTGCCGATCGGAGGAACATCGTGAGCCGCCGAGTCCTCATCGTCACCCACGGCGGCCGACCGGAGGCCGTGGCGGCGCTGTCCGAGGCCGTGCGCGAGCTCACGGCCGCGGGCTTCGAGGTGGCGCTGCACGACGACGACCTGGCCGAGTCCTTCGGGGACCACATGGCCGCGGCCCGGGCACGAGAAGGCGTCACCGAGTCCGAGGCCGTCATGGTGCTCGGGGGCGACGGCACCATCCTGCGCGCCGCCGAGCTCACGCACGGCACCGGGGTGCCACTGCTGGGCGTCAACCTCGGTCACGTGGGTTTTCTCGCGGAGAGCGAGCGCGACGACCTGCGGCACGCGGTGCGTCGGCTCGCCGCGCGCGACTACGAGGTCGAGGAGCGCGCGGTCGTCGACGTCGCGGTCCACCTGCCGGGCGAGGACGCGCCCCGTACCGGGTGGGCGCTGAACGAGGCCACGGTCGAGAAGGCGCGGCGCGAGCGCATGATCGAGGTGGGCATCGCCGTCGACGGCCGCCCGCTCTCCTCGTTCGGGTGCGACGGAGTGGTGATGTCCACGGCCACCGGGTCGACGGCGCACGCCTTCTCGGCGGGCGGGCCGGTGATGTGGCCGGAGGTGGACGGGGTGCTCCTGGTGCCGCTCTCCGCCCACGCGCTGTTCGCGCGGCCGCTGGTCATCGGGCCGCGCTCCACGTACACGGTGAAGGTGCTGGAGCGCAGCCCGGTCGCGGGCGTCCTGACGTGCGACGGGCGACGACGGATCGACCTGCCGGTCGGGTCCAGGGTCGAGGTGCGGCGGGGCGCGCTGCCGCTGCGCTTCGCGCGGCTCTCGCCGGCGCCGTTCACCGAACGGCTGGTGTCCAAGTTCTCGCTGCCCGTGGTGGGCTGGCGGGAGCTGGCCGCCAAGCGGCCGGATCACCGTGGCCCGGACGAGACCGGCCCGGACAAGACCGGCCCGGACGAGACCGGCCCGGACGAGACTGGCCCGGACGTGCCCGGGCCGACGGGTGCGCCCGAGCACGAGAAGGAGGCATAGGTGCTCGAGGAGATCGCGATCGAGAACCTGGGCGTGATCCGCGCCGCCCGGGTGCCGCTGTCCGACGGCCTGACGGTGATCACCGGCGAGACCGGCGCCGGCAAGACGATGGTCCTCACCGGGCTGGGCCTGCTCATGGGTGGCAAGGCGGACGCCGCAGTCGTGCGGCCCGGTGCCGACGGCGCCGTCGTCGAGGGGCGGCTGCGCGTCGCCGCCCACCCCGCGGTGGTGCGGCGGGTCGACGAGGCGGGCGGCGAGGTCGACGACGACGGCACCGTGGTGGTGCTGCGCACCGTCGCGGCCGTCGGCCGCTCGCGGGCGCACCTCGGTGGCCGCGGCGTCCCGCAGGGCGTCCTGGCCGAGATCGCGGACGACCTCGTGACCGTGCACGGCCAGGCCGACCAGCTGCGCCTGCGCACGGCGGCGAAGCAGCGCGAGGCGTTGGACACCTTCGCGGGACCGGAGCACCAGGACCGGCTCGACGCGTACCGCGCCGCGTGGACGGAGCGGGCGGGCCTGCTGTCGGAGATCGCCGACCTCACGGCGCGCGGCGCCGAGCGGGCCCGCGAGGGGGAGCTGCTGCGCCTCGGCCTCGCCGAGGTGGAGCGGGTCGATCCCCGGCCCGGGGAGGACGCGGAGCTCACCGCGCTCGTCGGGAGGCTGGGCAACGCGGAGGGACTGCGCGTCGCCGCGCAGCAGGCGCACGACGCGGTTGCGGGCGACGACGTGGAGTCGGAGGGCAGCGCGGTCGAGGCGGTGGAGCGGGCGCGCCGTGCGCTCGAGGCGGCCGCGCACGACGACCCGGCGCTCGGGGGGCACGCGACGCGTCTGGCGGAGGCGGGCTACCTCCTCGCCGACGTCGCGACCGACCTGTCCGCCTACGTCGACGACCTGCAGGCCGACCCGGCCGGTCTCGAGACCACGCACGCGCGGCTGGCCGAGCTCAACACCCTCACCCGCAGTTACGGGGAGACCATCGACGACGTGCTCCAGTGGGCGAGCGACGCGGGCCTGCGTCTCCTCGACCTCGACGACGGCGGCGAGCGGCTGGCGTCCATGCGCGAGCGCACCGCCGAGCTCGACGCCGAGCTCGGCGCGGCGGGGGAGACCCTCTCGGCCGGGCGACGGTCCGCGGCCGAGGCGCTCGCGGAGGCGGTGACGCAGGAGCTGGCCGGCCTCGCGATGCGTGGCTCGCGGCTCGTCGTGGAGGTCGCGCCCGCCGAGGAGCCCGGCCCGTGGGGCGCCGACCAGGTGTCGTTCCAGCTCGAACCGCACCCCGGCGCCCCGGCCCGCCCGCTGGGCAAGGGCGCATCCGGCGGCGAGCTATCCCGCGTGATGCTGGCCGTCGAGGTGGCGCTCGCGACGGCGCGGCTGGACGCCGGCACCAACGGTCGGCCGGGCGCCCCGCTGCCCACGTTCGTCTTCGACGAGGTCGACGCCGGCGTGGGTGGACGTGCCGCGGTCGAGGTCGGCCGGCGGCTGGCGACGCTCGCCCGCAGCACCCAGGTCGTCGTCGTGACCCACCTCGCGCAGGTGGCGGCCTTCGCGGACACGCACCTGGTGGTCACGAAGTCGTCCACCGGCACCGGCACCGGCGTAGCCGGAGACGGTCCGGACGGAGGCGACGGGGTGACCGTGACCGGTGTGCAGGAGGTCACGAACGAGGGCCGCGTGCGCGAGCTCGCGCGGATGCTCTCGGGGCAGGAGGAGTCCGCGACCGCTCGCCAGCACGCGGTCGAGCTCCTGGAGTCCTCCACCGTGGGACGATAGGGGCGATGAGAATGATCCTGCGCAAGTCCGTGCGTGCGCCCGACGCCGGTGACGACGGACCCGAGGTGTCCGGGCTTGCCCGTGTGAGTACGCGGACCAAGGACCTGACCAAGAAGCTGCGGCCCGGCGACGTGGCCGTCATCGATCACGTGGACATCGACCGGGTCGCGGCCGACGCCCTGGTGAGGGTCAACCCCGCGGCGGTGCTGAACGCGTCCCGCTCGACGTCGGGCCGGTACCCCAACGCCGGGCCGGGCATCCTGGTCGACGCGGGGATCACCCTGGTGGACGACCTGGGACCGGCGGTGATGTCGCTGCCCGACGGCGCGTCCGTCACGATCGACGGCGGCGCGGTCCGCGTCGACGGCACGACCGTCGCCGAGGGCGTTCGCCAGACCCAGGCCACCGTCGCGGCCGACACGGCCGAGGCGCGCGAGGGCCTGTCCGCGGAGATCGAGAACTTCGCCGAGAACACCATGACGTACCTGCGCCGCGAGCGGGACCTCCTGCTCGACGGCGTGGGGGTGCCGGACGTGCGGACGCAGTTCGACGGCCGGCACGTCCTGATCGTCGTGCGCGGGTACCACTACCGCGAGGACCTGGCGATGCTGCGGTCGTACATCGCGGAGAACCGCCCCGTCCTCGTGGGCGTCGACGGCGGCGCCGACGCGATCATCGACGCGGGCTGGAAGCCCGACATGATCGTGGGTGACATGGACTCCGTCTCGGACCGCGCGCTGTCCTCCGGCGCGGAGATCGTGGTGCACGCCTACCGCGACGGGTCGGCACCGGGCCTCGAGCGCGTGGAGGCGCTCGGCGTCGAGCCGGTCGTCTTCCCGGCGACGGGCACCAGCGAGGACATCGCCATGCTGCTGGCCGACGACAAGGGCGCCGAGCTGATCGTCGCCGTCGGCACCCACGCCACCCTCGTGGAGTTCCTCGACAAGGGGCGCGCGGGGATGGCCAGCACCTTCCTCACCCGGCTGCGGGTGGGCGGCAAGCTCGTGGACGCCAAGGGCGTGTCCCGGCTGTACCGCACCCGCATCTCCAACCTGCAGCTCACGCTGCTGTCCCTGGCGGGCGTCGCTGCCGTCGTCGCCGCGCTGTTGTCCACCTCCGCCGGGCAGACGTTCTTCGGGCTCGTCGGTGCGCGGATCGACGACCTCGTCTCGTGGGTGGGTAGCCTCTTCGGCGGCTGACGCCGTTCCCGACCCCTCGGCACGCCGCCCGCCCGTCCCGTCCCGACCCGAAGGAACCTCCGCCGACCGTGATCGACTTCAGGTACCACCTCGTCTCGCTGATCTCCGTGTTCCTCGCCCTCGCGGTGGGCATCATCCTCGGTGCAGGCCCGCTGCAGGGCGCCATCGGCGACCAGCTCACCGACCAGGTCGACGCGCTGCGCACGGAGCGCAACACGCTGCGCGAGGAGCTCGGGGAGGCACAGATCATCGCCCAGGAGCAGCGCCGCTTCGTCGACAGCGCCGGCGACCAGCTCGTCGCCGGCTCGCTGACCGGCAAGCGCGTCGCCGTCGTCGAGGTCGACGAGGTGAGCGACGGCGCCGAGCAGGCCGTGCTCGACCAGATCGAGGGCGCCGACGGGACGGTCGTCGCGCAGGAGCGGCTCACCGGGTCCTGGACGTCGGCGGAGGAGCTGTCGCTGCGCGAGACCGTCGCGGGCGGGCTGCGCGACCAGCTGCCGGCCGACCTCGTCGACGGGGTGATCGACGACGAGTCCGGGACCGCCGAGCTGCTCGCGGCATCGCTCTCGGTCGCGCTCACCGACGCCGACCCCACGCAGCCCGACGCGTTCAGCGAGGCGGCGACCGAGCAACAGCACCTGCTGGAGCAGGTCGGGCTCGTGGAGGCCATCGCGGAGCCCTCAGCCCCGGCCGACGCGATCCTGCTGCTCTCGGGCGGCGGCACCGGCGACGAGGAGGAGACCGGCGACGCCGATCCGGCCGAGACAGGGGTGGGCGCCCTCACGACGCTCGCGGGTACGTCCGCCGAGATCGTCGGGACCGCCGTGCTGGCCGGCCCGACGACGCAGGACGGCGACCTGGTGTCGGCGATCCGGTCCGACGACCGGCTGGCCGACCTGGTGAGCACCGTCAGCGGGGTGGAGCAGACGACCGGCCAGATCGTGGTGCCGCTCGCGATCGCGGCGCAGGAGGCCGGCACCGTGGACCAGTACGGCTTCGAGGACGGGGCCTCGGTGCTCCCGCCCGTGGTCGAGCAGGGCGAGACGCAGGGGGACGGCTGATGGGCGCGGGCCTCGGCGCGCTGCTGCGCGCCGCCGTCGTCGGGGCGGCCGGGACCACGCTGGCCCGCCGCGCCCTCGAGACCGACCCGCCCGGCGGCGCCGCCCGCTGGACGCGCACGAACCACCGCGGCGAACCGGTCAGCATGCTCGAGGGCCCTGCGGTCGCCGCCGGGCTGGTCGCGGGCACCCTCGCGGCGGGGGGCGGGCGCGAGCGTGCCGGCGCCGTCGTCGCCACGGCGGGTGCGGCGGCCTTCGGGCTCGTGGACGATCTCGCGGAAGACACGAGCACTCGGGTCAAGGGGCTGCGCGGCCACCTCGGCGCCCTCGCCGAGGGGCGGCTCACGACCGGCGGGCTCAAGGTGCTGGGCATCGGCGCCACCGCGCTGGTCGGCGCGGCGATCGGCACGCGGCGCCGTTCCGCCGGGCCCGGCGGCGCCGCGGGGCACCTGCTGGACGTCGCCGTGAACGGCGCGCTGATGGCCGGCACGGCCAACCTGCTCAACCTGCTCGACCTGAGGCCGGGTCGCGCCCTCAAGGCCTCCGCGGCGCTCAGCCTGCCCGTCTCGTGCGGGTCTGCGGGCGCGGCGAGCGGGGCGATCGCGGGGGCCGCGGCCGGCGCCGCCGCCGGGGACCTCGACGAGCGCGACATGCTGGGCGACGGCGGGGCGAACGCGTTGGGCGCGCTCGTCGGCGCGCAGTGGGCCTTCGGGGCCCCGCGCGCTGTCCGGGTCGCCGCCCTGGCGTCGGTCGTCGGGCTCACGCTGGCGTCCGAGCGGGTGAGCTTCTCGGCCGTCATCGACCGCACGCCGTGGCTGCGCCGCGCGGACTCGTGGGGGCGACGCCAGGACGCACCGACGGAGTCGTGACGGGCATGACGTCGCGCTCGGGCGGGCTGCGGGCCGCGACCCAGACGCTCGCGGGCGCCGCCGTGATGATCACCGTCGTCACGGTGGCGAGCCGGCTGGTCGGGTTCGCGCGGTCCCTGGTGCAATCGGGCGCGGTGGGCACCGAAGGCATCGGCGCGGCCTACCAGGCGGCCAACCTCCTGCCCAACGTGCTCTTCGAGGTGGCCGCCGGCGGGGCTCTCGCAGGTTCCGTGGTGCCTTTGCTCGCCGGTCCGATCGTGCGGCGCGCGGGGACGGAGGTCTCACGGATCGCGTCGGCCATGCTCGGCTGGACGCTCGCCGTCCTCGTTCCCCTCGGCGGCCTGCTCGCGCTCCTCGCGTACCCGATCGCGCTCGTCCTGTGGCCCGAGAACCCCGAGCTCGTCGACGTCACGGCCACGTTCGTGCGCGTGTTCGCGCTCCAGGTGCCGCTGTACGGGGTCGCGGTGGTGCTGGGCGGCGTGCTCCAGGCGCACAAGCGCTTCTTCTGGCAGGCGTTCTCGCCGCTGCTGTCCAGCCTCGCGGTCATCGCCGTGTTCCTCGTGTTCGCAAGATTCGCCGACGGCGACCAGGCGGACGTGGCCGCGCTGTCCGGCGAGGCGATCGCGTGGCTGGGCTGGGGGACCACCGCGGGCGTCGCGGTCCTCGCGCTGCCGCTCGTCTCCCCGGTGCTGCGCGCCGGCGTGCGGCTCCGCCCGACGTTGCGCTTCCCCGGCGGGGAGGGCACGCGCGCCCGGAAGCTCGCGTTCGCCGGCGTCGGTGCGCTCGTCGCCCAGCAGCTGTCGGTGCTCGCCATGCTCGGGGCGTCGTCGCGGTTCGGCCCGGAGTCGACCTTCGCGACCTACTGGTTCGCGCAGCAGGTGTACCTCCTGCCCTACGCGGTGCTCGCGTTCCCGCTCGCGACCAGCACGTTCCCCCGGCTCGCGGAGCACGTGGCGCACGATCGTCACGACGCCTTCCGGCGCCTCCTCGCCACCACGACGCGGACGCTCCTCGTCGTCGCCGGCGTGGGGGTCGCCGCCCTGGTGGCGGCGTCCGGGGCGGTCGAGGTGGTGTTCACCGGGATCGCGACTGGATCCGTCGCCGGGCTGGGCGTCGCGGTCGCCTGGATGGCTCCGGGGATCGTCGGCTTCTCGTTGATCCTGCACCTGTCGCGTGCGCTCTACACGATCGATCGGCAGCGCGCCGCGGTGGCCGTGACGGTGGCGGGCTGGGCCGTCGTGGCGGTGGCGGCGTTCGCCCTGCCCGCCCTGACCGGCGCCCGCGACCAGCCGGGCGTGCTCATGCTGCTGGGCCTGGCCACCTCGCTGGGCATGACGGTGGCGGGGGCGGGCCTGCTCCTGGCGGTCGGGAGGCTCGCCGGCCGGGAGGCGGTGCGGGGCGTGCCGCGCACGCTGGCGGTGATCGTCGCGGCGACCGCGCTCGGCGCCTGGGTGGGATCCCTGGTCTCGGGGGCGCTGCTGCCCCCGGACGCGGGGATCCCCGCGGCGCTCGGCGTCGGGGCCCTCGCCGCGCTCGTCGCCGGCGTCGTCGTGGTCGGAGGATCCCTGCTCGCCGATCGCTCCGCCGTGCTGGGGATCGTGCGACGGGGGAAGTAGACGGAGCGTGCGGCGACGTCCGCCGCACGGGACCGTTCGCATGCGAGACGTGAGAAGGCGCACCGTGCGGTTCGCGTGCCGTCGTCGGTGCCGCTGATAGCATGGAGTTCCGTGGCCGACACCGCGAACAGACCCCAGCCCCGTTCCTCCAGCCGCTCTGGTGCGACGCACCAGACCAGGCACATTTTCGTGACGGGTGGTGTGGCCTCGTCGCTCGGCAAGGGACTCACCGCCTCCTCGTTGGGGCGCCTGCTGCGCTCCCGAGGCCTGCGCGTCACCATGCAGAAGCTCGACCCGTACCTCAACGTGGACCCGGGCACCATGAACCCGTTCCAGCACGGCGAGGTGTTCGTCACCGAGGACGGTGCCGAGACCGACCTCGACATCGGCCACTACGAGCGCTTCCTCGACGTCGAGCTCCCGGCCTCCTCGAACGTCACCACCGGCCAGGTGTACTCCCGCGTCATCGCCAGGGAGCGCCGCGGCGAGTACCTGGGCGACACGGTGCAGGTGATCCCGCACATCACCGACGAGATCAAGTCGCGGATGCGCGACCAGGCGGGCCCCGACGTCGACGTGATCATCACCGAGATCGGCGGCACCGTCGGCGACATCGAGTCGCAGCCGTTCCTCGAGGCGGCACGCCAGGTGCGCCACGAGCTGGGGCGTGACGACTGCTTCTTCCTGCACGTCTCGCTCGTGCCGTACATCGGCCCGTCGGGCGAGCTGAAGACCAAGCCCACCCAGCACTCCGTCGCCGCGCTGCGCTCCATCGGCATCCAGCCCGACGCGATCGTGCTGCGTTCCGACCGCGAGGTGCCCGAGAGCATCAAGCGCAAGATCGCCCTCATGTGCGACGTCGACAACGAGGCCGTGATCAACTGCGCCGACGCGCCGTCGATCTACGACATCCCGCGAGTCATCCACACCGAGGGCCTCGACGCCTACGTGGTGCGCCGCCTCGACCTGCCGTTCCACGACGTCGACTGGGACGGCTGGAACCTGCTGCTCGAGCGCGTGCACGAGCCGGAGCACCACATCGAGATCGCGCTCGTGGGAAAGTACATCGACCTGCCGGACGCCTACCTCTCCGTGACCGAGGCCCTGCGGGCCGGCGGGTTCGACAACGACGCCAAGGTCGGGATCCGCTGGGTCGCGGCTGACGACTGCCGGACGCCGGAGGGCGCGCAGGAGGCGCTCGAGGGCGTCGACGCGGTGCTCGTCCCGGGCGGCTTCGGCGTGCGGGGCATCGACGGCAAGGTCGGCGCGCTGCGGTGGGCGAGGGAGAACCTCGTCCCGACGCTCGGCATCTGCCTCGGCCTGCAGTCGATGGTCATCGAATACGCCCGCAACGTGCTCGGCCTGGCCGACGCGTCGTCGACCGAGTTCGACCCGGACAGCGCCCACCCGGTCATCGCGACCATGGCGGAGCAGCTCGCCATCGTGGGCGGCCAGGGAGATCTGGGCGGCACCATGCGGCTCGGCGCCTACGACGCGCTCCTGGGCGCCGGCTCGGTCGTCGCGAAGACGTACGGGAGCGAGCACGCCTCGGAGCGCCACCGGCACCGGTACGAGGTCAACAACTCCTACCGTGCGCAGCTCGAGGAGGCGGGGCTGGTCATCTCGGGCACCTCGCCCGACGCGAAGCTGGTCGAGTTCGTCGAGCTGCCGGCCGACGTGCACCCGTACTACGTGAGCACGCAGGCACACCCGGAGTTCAAGTCGCGCCCGACCCGCTCGCACCCGCTGTTCTCGGGCCTGGTCGCGGCGGCGCTCGTCCGCCAGGGCGCGCAGGCGTGACGGGGCCGGTCCCCGAGCCCGCCGACCAGCTCGACGACCACGTCGCCGACGAGGTCGCACCGCGTCCCGTGCTGGGGCACGAGCTGCTGCACCACGGCCGGATCTTCGACCTGGTGCGCGACGACGTCGACCTCGGGGACGCGGGCACGGTGACGCGCGACTACCTCGTGCACCCGGGCGCCGTGGCGATCGTCGCGCTCGACGACGACGACCGCGTGCTCCTGCTGCGCCAGTACCGCCACCCCGTGCGGTCGCAGATGTGGGAGGTTCCGGCCGGGCTGCTCGACATCGACGGCGAGCCCGCCGTCGACGCCGCGGCGCGCGAGCTCGCCGAGGAGGCAGACGCGACCGCCTCGCGGTGGGCCGTCCTCGCGGACTACACGACGTCCCCCGGCAGCAGCGACGAGGCGGTCCGCATCTTCCTGGCCCGCGGCCTGGGCGAGGTGTCGGCGGAGGCCCGCCACACCCGCACCGGTGAGGAGGCCGGGATCGAGCTGCGGCGCGTCCCGCTGGACGAGGCCGTGGCGCTGGTCCTGGACGGCAGCCTGCACAACCCGTCGGCGGTCGTGGGGATCCTTGCGGCGGCCGCGAGCCGCGCCGGCGGCTGGGAGTCGCTGCGCCCGGCCGCCGCCCCGTGGCCCTCGCGGCACGGCGGGTGACCTGCGGGTAGGCTCCACAGACGTGCGTGACGCCCGCCGGTCTCCCGGTCCTGACGACAGCGCCGTGAGCGACGCCGCGTCGACGTCGGCCGTGGCCGCGGTGCGGGTGCCGGCGGTGCGGGTGCTCGGCCCGGTGCGTGTCGCGGGGCCGGACGGCGCTGGGTCTGACGGCGCTGGGCCGGCCAATGCGGGGTCGGACCGTGCGGTGCGCGCGCCCCGGGGCGCGCGGTCGGCCGCGTTGGTGGTGCTGCTCGCGCTGGCCGGGCACTCCGGGGTCCCGACGACCGCGCTGGTCGAACGGCTCTGGCAGGGTACGCTGCCCGCCGACCCCCGGGCAGCGCTGCAGAACCTCGTCTCGCGGCTGCGCTCGGTGGCGGGTCGCGACGCCGTGCGCGCGACCGAGGCCGGGTATGCGTTGGGGGTCACCTCCGACCTGGACCTCGTGCGCGACCGATTGGCCGTCGCGCGCCGGGCGCTCGTCGCGGGGGACGCTCCCGCGGCGTCGGCCGCGGCCGACGAGGCCCTGGCGCAATGGTCGGGGGCGCCCGGGGGAGACCTCGAGGGCGGCGACCTCGAGGGCGTGGCCCGGGAGCTCCGGGCGGCGGCGGAGCGCTGGCACGCCGAGCTGCGGGTGGTGCGCCGGGACGCCGCCGAGGCGGCCGGCGAGCACGCCGTCGTCGCGGAGCTGGCCGGCGCGGACCTCGCCGCCGATCCCGTGGACGAGGACGCGGCCCGCGCGCTCATGGGCGCGCTCGACGGTCTGGGGCGCCGCGCGGAGGCGCTGCGCGTCTACACCCGGCTCCGGTCGGTGCTCGTGCGCGAGCTCGGCAGCGAGCCCGGCCCGGCGACGGCGGCACTCTACGAGCGCCTCGCCGCCGCCGGCGAGCACCCGGGCCCCGACGACGTGGCTCCCTCCGCGTCGAACCCGTCGCGCCCGGGACCCGATGCCGGCCGAGGTCGGCCGTCGACGCCCGGCGGTCTCGCCCGCGGCCTGCGGAGCTACACCACGGCTCTGCTCGGCCGGGAGGCCGACGTCCGCGCCGTGCGGGACGCGCTGGGCGCGGCCCGCCTGGTGACGATCCTGGGCCCGGGTGGCCTGGGCAAGACGCGGCTCGCGCAGGAGGTCGCCCGACGGGCCGTGGACGACACCGGGCTCGTGACCGTGGTGGAGCTGGTCGGGGTGCGCTCCGACGAGGACGTCGTCCTGGCGCTCGCGGACGCCCTGGGAGTCGCCCCGGGCGCTGGCACCCTGCGGCTTGCCGACCGGCTCCAGGCCGGAGACCTGGCGAGCCAGGTGGCCGCCAGGCTGCGGGACGCGGACGCGCTGGTGGTCCTGGACAACTGCGAGCACGTCGTGGAGGGCGCCGCCCGGTGGGCAGGGACGCTGCTGGGCGTGTCGCCGCGGCTGCGGGTGGTCGCCACCAGCCGGACCCCGCTGCTGCTCGACGAGGAGGCCACGTACGTGCCGGCCCCGCTGGGCTCCGACCCCGGCGACGAGGACGGCGGGCCAGCCGTGCGCCTGTTCGTCGAGCGGGCCCGTGCCGTGCGCCCCGACGCCCTGCTCGAGCGCGAGGCGGTGGCCAGGCTCTGCGAGCGGCTCGACGGCCTGCCGCTGGCGATCGAGCTCGCGGCGGCGCGCGTGCGCACCCTGAGCGTCGCGGAGGTCGAGGCCAGGCTCGTCGAGCGCTTCGCCCTCCTGAGGGTGCACGACCGCTCTGTGCCGGATCGGCATCGCACGCTCGAGGCGGTGCTCGACTGGAGCTGGAACCTGCTCACCACGGATCAGCAGACCCTGTGGCGCCGGGCCGCGGTGCTCCCGGACGGCTTCTCGGCGGACGCAGCGCGGGCCCTGCTACCGGACGTGCCCGGGTGGCAGGTGGACGACGACGTCGCCGCGCTCGTGCTGCAGTCCCTCGTGCGGGTCGAGGAAGCCGACGGCGCCGCGCGCTATCGCATGGTCGAGACCGTGCGTGAGTTCGGGCTGCTGCGCCTCGCGGCCGCCCGTGAGGAGACGGTCGCGGACGACGCGGTGCTCGGGTGGTCGTCGACCGTCGCGCGACGGTGCGCCTCGCGCATGTTGTCACCCGAGCAGCGCGAGGCCGTGGCCGAGCTCGGCCGCGAGCAGGAGAACCTCCTGTTCGCCGTGCGTCGCGCCATCGACCTGCGACGGCGGGACGTCGTCGTGCACGGCTTCGTCGCGCTCCTCGGCAGCTGGGCGGTCCGCGGGGCCGAGGATCGAGTGCTGGGCCTGGTCCCCGTGGTGCTGGACTCGCTCGTCGGCTGGGAGGTCCAGGACCAGGACGCGGACGCCACGGCGATCGCGCTCGAGGTGATCGCCGCGTCGTCGATCTTCGGGCTCCCCGGCGCGGCGGCCCGGCCGCTGGGGCGCCTGCGCCGGCTCCTGCGGACGAGCCGCGCCGTCGGGTCGCGCACCCGTGCGCTCTCCGGCCTCGTCCTCGCACGGTCACCAGAGGAGGCCGCCGGCGTCCTCACGCGGCTGCAGGGGTCCGACGACGGGTACACCGCTCTGATCGGGTACATGTTCGAGGCTCAGCAGCGGGAGAACGACGGCGAGCTCGCCCGGGGCGTCGAGCTCGCCGTCGCGGCGCACGAGGTCGCGCTGCGTCTCGACGACGTCGCGGCCACCGCGATGACCGCGATGGTGGTCGCGTCGTTCGTCGCCGAGTGCGGGGATGCTGCGGACGCGTTGCGCTGGGTGGCGGCGGCGAGGGACAGGGTGGGCGCGATCGGCGCCGAGGAGATACTGCGGCAGGTCGAGTGGATCGAGCTGAGCGCGTCGCTGACGCTCGGGGATGCCCGGACCGCCGAGGGCGTCCTGGCGTCCATGGCCGCCTCGCTCGGCGGGCGGCAGGGGTCGAGGCCGTCCGAGACGGCCGCGGTGGTCGAGCTCGGGCGGGGCGAGCTGGCGTGGTCGCGGGGGGACCGCGACGTGGCGCTCGCACACCTGACGCAGGCGGTCGAGTCGTTCGGCCCCGGCCAGCCGCGAGGAGACGCCGCGCCGTGGTTCCTGATGCTGGCGTCGTCCACGCTCGTGCGACGGGTGCTGGCCGGCGTCGACGGCGACGGCGGACTCGTGCGCCGCATCGTCGACGTGGGCCGCGGCGTGCGGGGCGCGGGGCGCGGATACGTCGACCGCCCGGTGATGGCGACCTCGTCGGTCGGCGTCGCGTTCTGGGCGTGCATGGCCGTCGGGCCGGCGGGCATCGTCGCGGCCGGGCGCGTCGCGGCCGGGGCGGAGCTCCTGGCACTCGCGGACCGGCTCGGCGCGCGTCAGGACCTGCCGTCCCTGCGGCGGGGACCACTGCGGGACGCCGTGACGGCGTCGGGCGCCGACGCTGCCGACGCCCTGGCGGACGCGGACCGCCGGGTCGCGGCCCTGGCACCCGACGAGCTGGTCGGGCGCGCGGACGTGCTCCTGGCCCGCCTCGCGCAGGAGGCCGACCAGGAGCACGGCGGGACGGACGGGCCGGTTCAGGCCTTCTTCATGTAGCTGCGCACGGCCAGCGGGGCGAAGATCGCCACCACCGCGGCGCAGCTGAGCAGCGCGATCCCGACCTGGCCGGTCACGGAGCCGGTGCCGGCCAGGTCTCGCACGGCGGTCACCAGGTGCGACACCGGGTTGACGTTGACGAAGCCCTGCAGCCAGCCGGGCATCGTGTCGACGGGCACGAAGGCGTTGGACAGGAAGGTCAGCGGAAAGAGGATCAGGAACGAGATGCCCTGCACCGACGACGCGGACCGCCCGATGACGCCGAAGAACGCGAAGATCCAGCTCAGCGACCAGGCGCAGACGATGACGAGCAGGCCGGCGAGCAGCACGCCGCCCACCCCGCCGCCCGGGCGCCAGCCCATGACCAGGCCCATGACGATCGTCAGGGTCGTGGCGATGAGGTAGCGGATCAGGTCGGCGACGAGGGCGCCGGCGAGCGGGGCGATGCGGGCGATGGGCAGGGACCGGAACCGGTCGAACACGCCCTTGTCCATGTCCTCGCGCAGCTGGGTGCCGGTGACGGCCGACGCCGTGATGACGGTCTGCACGAGGATGCCGGGGATGATGACCGGCAGGTAGGCCGCGATGCTGCCGGAGATGGCGCCGCCGAAGATGTACGTGAACATCAGCGTGAAGATGATCGGCTGGATCGTGACGTCGATGAGCTGCTCGGGGGTGCGCCGGATCTTGATGAGCCCGCGCCGTGCCATGGCCAGCGAGTCGGAGACGGCCTGCCCGAGGCCGACGCGGTTGCGGAGCGTGCGTTCGGCACCGGGGACGATGCGCCCGCCGGGCGCGGTGGGCGCCGTGGGGACGGAGGTGAGCGTGGTCATGCGGAGATCTCCTCGAGCTCGGGGGAGCCGGCGGCGGCCCGGTCGGTCGTGGACTGGTCGGTCGCGTCGTGGCCGGTCAGGGTCAGGAACACCTCGTCGAGGGTCGGCTTGTCCATCGACAGTCCGTCGAGGTCGACGCCGGCGGTGCGCAGGTGGACCAACAGGTCCGTGACGCGGGCCGGGTCGGCGACGGGCACGGTGAGCCGGCGCGCCTCCGAGGACGGGGTGGCGGGGACACCGAGGACGTCCCGGACGGCCTCGAGGGCGGTGGGGGAGTCCTCGGGGCGTACGAGGGTGAGCTGCAGGGACTGCTGGCCCACGGACGACTTGAGTTCGTCGCCCGTGCCCTCGGCGACCACCCGTCCGCGGTCGATCACGGCGATGCGGTCGGCGAGCTGGTCGGCCTCGTCGAGGTACTGCGTGGTGAGCAGGACGGTGGAGCCCGTCGCGACCAGGCGGCGGATGGTCTCCCACATCTGCGCGCGGGTGCGCGGGTCGAGGCCCGTGGTGGGCTCGTCCAGGAACAGCAGGGGCGGCTGGGCGATGAGGCTTGCCGCCAGGTCGAGCCGGCGGCGCATGCCCCCGGAGAAGTTCTTCAGCGGCCGCGACGCGGCGTCGGTGAGGTGGAACTCCTCGAGCAGGTCGCGGGTGCGGCGTGTGGCGGCCGCACCGCGCACCCCGTTGAGGCGGCAGAACAGCATGAGGTTCTCGGTCGCGCTGAGCGTCTCGTCCACGGAGGCGTACTGGCCGGTCACGCCGATGAGCTGGCGCACGACGAACGGCTCGCGCGAGACGTCGTGGCCGAAGATCGTGGCCGTGCCGGCGTCGGGGCGCAGCAGCGTCGCAAGCATGCTGATCGTGGTGGTCTTCCCGGCGCCGTTGGGGCCGAGGACGCCGTAGACGGTGCCGGTGGCGACGGAGAGGTCGACACCGTCCACGGCGCGGTTGTCGCCGAAGGTCTTGACGAGGCCGTGGGCCTCGATCGCGGTGGTGGTCATGACCTCACCGTGCGCGTCGCCGCTCCCAGCCGGCTGTCACGGCGCTGTCACACGCTCGCCCGCCACCGTCACGGTGCCGGGACCGCCCGGTGCGCCTCACGGAGAGGACCCCCCCGGGTCCGATTCCGGCATCATCCGTCAACCGGGGTTGACGCGGCAGCGACGTCAACCTAAGTTGACTGCATGACTTCTCCTGCTCGACCCGATGAGACCGATGTCGTCGTCGTGGGTGCTGGGCCGACCGGCCTCTTCCTTGCCGCCGACCTTGCCGAGCGCGGCGTGGGCGTCGTCGTGCTCGAGTCGCGCGACGAGCCCGACGACCTGCCGCGCGCCAACGGGATCGTGGGGCGGTCGGTCCGGTTGCTGGCGGACCGCGGCCTGTACCGCGACCTCGCCCGCGGAGACGGCACATGGGGAGGTTGGTGGCGTCGAGCGGGCACGGGGAACCTGGGCCACAGGCCCCGGCCCGCACCGTCCTTCGGCTACGCCGGCTTCCGGCTCCCGCTGCGCAGGCTCGCCGACAACCCCGTCTACGTGCTGCCCGTCCCGCAGCGGCGCCTCGAGATCGTGCTCGGGGCCAGCGCGACGCGTCACGGTGCCGAGGTCCGGCGAGGAGTCACCGTCACGCACCTGGACGAGGGCGCGGACGGGGTGACGGTGCACCTGCAGGAGGGCGGTGCGTCTTCCGCGCTCCGCGCTGCCTACGTGGTGGGGTGCGACGGCGCGCACAGCACGGTCCGCAAGGCCGCCGGCATCGGGTTCTCCGGCGCCACACGGGGCGACGTCGTCACCCGGCACGGGCACGTGGTCGTCCCGCGCGAGACCCTCACGTCGACGGGTCGCCTGCGCGTCCCCGCCGGCTCGGGGCACCACGTCGACGGGAGCCGTTCCCTGCGTCCGTTCCTGACCCATCGCACCCCGGGCGGCGTCGTCACCTTCGGCGCCTTCGGCCGGGGGCCGCACGTCGTCAGCACCCAGGAGTGGGATCCGCCGGAGGTCGACGGCGACGCCCCGATGACGATCGCCGAGCTGCGGGAGAGCGTGGCCCGCGTCCTGGGCTTCGAGGTGGGCCTCACGGCGCCGGCCGGCCCCGGTCCATACCAGCTGCGCCGCACGCTGAGCCGCAACGCACGGGTGGCCGATACCTTCCGTCGCGGCCGCGTCGTGCTCGCCGGAGATGCCGCGCACGTCTTCACCGGGTACGGCGCCCTGGCGCTGAACGCCGGGCTCCTCGACGTCGGCGAGCTCGGTCCCCTGCTCGCCGACGTCGTCGGCGAGCCGGCGCACGAGAGCGTGCTCGACGACTGGGCCACGAGCCGTGCAGGTGCGGCGCGACGCACCGTGTCGTTCAGCTCCGCTCAGGAGAACCTGTTGGCCCCTGGGCCCGAGGTCACCCGCCGCCGCGCCGACGTCGAGCGGCGCCTGCGCGACCCCCGCCTCCTCGCCGAGCTCGCTCCGGGGATCGCCGGGTTCTGACGATCGTGCCGACCGCGGGTCCGAAGGGGAGCCGGGCCTAGACCGGGTCCCAGGGCAGGGCAGCCACCCGGCGGCGGATCGCGTCGACGTGGGCGGCGGCGTCGGGCAGGGCCGCTCCGTCGACCGACGCGACCGCCACGATCCCGATCGAGTTCACGAGGAAGGCGCCGGCGAACCCGGTCACGTCGCGGAGGTGGACCGGCCGTGTCCGGCTCGTCGTCGTCTCCTCGACCAGCGCCAGGCCGGTGCCGCGCAGGTGCGGGGCGGCGGGCCACACGACGCCGCCGTCCGGGTCGACGAACCCGATGTTCGCGATCGACGACTCGGCCACGGCGCCGTCGTGGCCGGTGAGGAGGGCGTCGTCGTACCCCTCGCGCTCCACGCACCGCGCCCACTGGACCTGGGCGAAGCCGCCCAGGTGCTTGAGGTGTGCGAACGGTCGCAGGTACGGCACGGAGCGTAGGCGCTGCGCCGCGGCGGGCGGGCGGTGCAGGTCGTCGACCTGGACGGCGACGCGGACCGGGTCCCGCAGCACGACCCGCACGGATGCGTCGGCCTGCCCGGCGAGCGCGTGCCGCACGAGCCGGCGCACGCGGTCGTCGTCGAGCGTGGCGTCGAAGATCTCGCGGTGCGCGGCGTCGAGCCTCCGCAGGTGGTGCTCCAGGCCCTGCACGCCGCCGCCGCGGACCTGCATGGCGGTGAAGTGCCCGTAGGTGGTCGCGACCTGCTGGGCCGTCGCGGGGCGGCCGTCGACCTCGATACGCATGCCAGCACGCTAGCGCGGCGCTGCGTGGCGGCGGCGCCGCTCAGCGGGTGCGCAGGCGCAGCACGGCGTTCGCGGTGGCCCAGGTGAGGCATCCCGCGCCGACCAGGTGGGCCCCCACGAGGATCTCGGGCAGGCCGGTGAAGTACTGCACGTAGCCGATGAGCCCCTGCGCGAGGGCGACCCCGAGCAGCAGCCAGGCGCCGCGCCGGGCGCGCAGGATCCGGTCGTCGCCCCGGGCGCGATACAGGAGCACCAGGAGCACCAGGAGCGTGATCAGGAACAGCCAGACCGTCGCCGAGTGCGCGCGGGTGACGGTCAGCGGGTCGAGCGCCAGCCGATAGCCGACCTCGGTGTCACCCGAGTGCGGCCCGGCACCCGTGACGAGCACCCCCAGCGTGACGACGGGGATCAGCAGCAGGCCGAGCAGGGCTCCCACGGTGCTCACCGAACGGGGGCCGACCGGCGCGGGCGGTGCGTCCCCCTCGCCGTGCCGGTTCAGCAGGTAGGCGCTGAACCACACGAGCGCGGCGGAGACGCCGAAGTGCAGCGAGACCCAGCCGGGGTGCAGGTCGAGCAGGACGACGACGCCGCCGATCACCGCCTGGGCCACGACGCCGACCAGCGGTACGACCCCGAGCGCACGGTACGACCGGGTCCGGCTCCGGTCGGTGCACACGAGCAGGAGGACCAGGAGGCCGATGATGCCGAGCACGAACGCCAGGGTGCGGTTCCCGAACTCGATGTACGGGTGGATGGTCGACGCCTGGTGGAACGCGGGGGTGAACTGTCCGGGCTCGCAGTTCGGCCAGGTCGAGCAGCCGAGGCCGGAGTCGGTGAGGCGCACGGCGCCGCCGGTGCCGATGATGAGGATCTGGCCGATGACGTTCGCCAGCAACGCGCCGCGGGTCCAGGGACGGAACCGGGCGAGGCGATCGGTCGTGGCGCCCGGGGCGGCGTCGTTGGCGGGGCGCACGGCAGGACTCGGCGAGGTCACGGGCTCTACGTTATCGCCCCGTTCCAGGCCCCCCTGCCGCTCCCGGGCACCCTGGAGTGTGACCTTGGCCCGGGTCCGCGGCCGGGCCGAGCCGTCGTCACTGCCAGCGGAAGAACCGGGCTGCGGCCCATGCCAGCAGCGCCGTCCAGGCGGCGAGCACCACGACGGCGAGCACGGGCACGCCCGTGCCGAGCAGCGCGCCGCGCATCGCCTCGCCCAGCGCGCCCGACGGTAGGAACGTCGCGAGGTGCGCGAGCGCACCGGGCAGCTGGTCGGGCGGCACGAGCAGGCCGCCGCCGACCACGAGGAGCACGAGCACGAGGTTCGCGACGGCGAGCACGCCCTCGGCGCGGAGCGTGCCGGCCAGCAGCAGCGCGAGCGCGGTGAAGGCCGCCGTCCCGAGGAGCCCGACGCCGATCGCGGGAAGGATCCCCGCCGCCGCGGGCTGCCAGCCGAGCGACAGGGCGACCGCGCCGACCACCACGACCTGCACGAACTCGACGGCCAGCACGCCCAGGAGCTTGCCGGCGAGCAGGCCGCCGCGGCCCAGCGGGGTGGTTGCGAGGAGGCGCAGCACGCCGTTGCGGCGGTCGAACGCGGTCGCGATCGCCTGCGAGGTGAAGGCCGTGGACACGCACGCGAGCGCGAGGACCCCGGGCGTCACGAAGTCGATCCGGTCCAGGCCGCCGGTGTCGATCCCGATGACGCTCGTGCGGGTCAGCCCGAGCAGGACCAGTACCGGCAGCACGATCGTCACCAGAAGCTGCTCGCCGTTGCGCAGGATCGCGCGGGTCTCGAAGCCGGCCTGCGCGAGCACGCGGCTCCGGGCGGGGGCGGCCAAGGGCGTGCCGGGCGGGCGGGCGGACGCCGCGGGGTCAGCGGCGGGGGAGGTGGTCATCGCAGGTGGCGTCCCGTCAGGTCGAGGAAGACGTCCTCCAGCGTGCGGCGCCCCACGGTGAGGCGGCTCGCGAGGACGTCGTGGTCGGCGAGCCAGGCCGCGAGCGCCGCGACCGCCCGCGGCCCGGCAGGGCCCGTGGCGACGTAGGAGCCGGGCTGCGGCTCCGTCACGACCCATGCGTCACTCGGCCCGCTCGGCCCGCTCGGCCCGCTCGGCCCGCTCGGCCCGCTCGGCCCGCTCGGCCCGCCGGCCCCGGCCAGCGCGGCCGCGATCGCGGCCCGGTCCAGGTCCGCGACGGCGTCGAACCGCAGGGTGCGGTCGCCCTGCGCGTCGGTCGCGAGCAGCTCGGGGACGCTGCCCGACGCGATGACGTGCCCCTTGTCGACCACGTGGACGCGGTCGGCCAGGTCCTCCGCCTCGTCCATGAGGTGCGTGGTCAGGACCACGGCCGCGCCCTCGTCGCGGAGCTCCCGCACCAGCTCCCAGACGGCGTGGCGGCTCTGCGGGTCCATCCCGGCGGTGGGCTCGTCGAGGAACACGACCTTCGGGCGCCCGACCACCGCGGCCGCGAGGGCGAGGCGCTGGCGCTGGCCGCCGGACAGGCGGCGCACGGTCGTGCGCGTGAAGGAGCCGATGCCGAGCCGCTCGCCCAGCTCGTCGACGTCGCGGGGGGCGGCGTACATCGCGGCGACGTGCCGCAGCACCTCGCCCGCGCGGGCGCCCGTGGGCAGGCCGCCGTCCTGCAGCATGACGCCCACCCGCGGGCGCAGCGCGCGGGCGTCCGCGACCGGGTCGAGTCCGAGGACCCGCACGGTGCCGCCGTCCGGCACCCGCAGCCCCTCGCAGCACTCCACGGCGGTGGTCTTGCCCGCGCCGTTCGGCCCGAGCACGGCCGTCACGGCGCCGGCGTCCGCGGCGAGGTCCAGACCTGCGACGACGTCGCGCCCGCCGTACCGTTTGACGAGACCGTGCACGTGGACGGCCGCGTCGGCGCCGCCGGCGCGCAGGTCCTCGGCAGGGCGGGCGGACGACGCGGCGCCGTCCGCACCGGATGGCGCGATCGAGGTGGGCACCGGAAGATTCTACGGACCCGCCGGCCGGCAGGAAGCACCGGCACGAAGATCAGGAGCAGCCATGACGTACAACGTGTTCGCCACGCCCGACGCCGCCGCCCTCGCGCGCCGGCTCTGGTACTGGCCGTTCGTGCGTGGCGTGCTGACTCTGCTCTTCGGCCTGCTCGCGATCCTCCTGCCCGACAAGACCCCGGGCCTGCTGGTGCAGGTGTTCGGCATCTTCGTCGTCGTGGACGGGCTGGTCAGCATCGTCGACGGGCTGCGCCGCCGGGGCAGCCAGGCGGGGTCGGCGAACCTGGGCATCGGCATCGTGGCGCTCGTCTTCGGCGCCGTCCTGCTCTTCCTGCCGCAGCTCGCGCTGGGCGTGGTGCTGGTGCTGGTGGCCGTGTGGGCGCTCGCCTTCGGCCTGCTGCAGCTGTTCGTGGTGCCCGCGCTGCGCCGGCGCGGGGGAGCGACGTGGGTGTGGAGCCTGATCACGGGGCTGCTCCTGGTGGCGCTGGCGGTCGTCTGCTTCACCAACCCGGGCGGCACCATCGCCGCGATGTCGGTGATCATCGGCGCCTTCGCGGTGGCCATCGGCATCGCGCTGATCGTGCTCGGGCTGCGGATGCGGAAGTTCGGGTCGGGCGCTCGCGGGCCCCGCCCGGGCGAGGTGATCGAGGGGCGGGTCGTCGACGACACCGAATGACCGACGTCTCCGACGTGACGTTGGCGACAGCCGGCCCGCGAGAGGCCCGTCAAGCGAGCCGGGTGAGGCATGCCTTGCTTGACATCCTGGATTACGCAACAAGGATGTTACCTATATCGACGACGTCGCCGGGGAGAGTTGTGCCCCCGGTTGATCCAGGAGCCGGACGGGGGTGAGCGCATGTCGACCAGCACCGTATCCAGCACGGAGCACGGCACGGAGCGTCGAGTGCCCGGGCGTCCTGACGCGCGCACGCTCGACGGGACCTCCGACCACGACGGCACCACGCGCCGCCGCGTGCTGGAGCTCGTCGCCGGCCAGGGCCCTGTGACCGCGGGCGAGCTCGCCGACCGTCTCGGCCTCACCTCCGCCGCGGTGCGCCGCCACCTGGCCTGCCTCGAGGACGACGACACCATCGCGGTACACGACGGCGGACCGGCGTCGGGCCGCCGCGGCCGCCCGGCCCGGCGGTACGTCGTCAGCGCTCGCGGCCAGTCGGACCTGTCGGGCGGCTACTCCGAGCTGGCGGCGCAGGTCATGCGCTACCTCCGCGACGCCGGCGGCCCGGACGCGGTGGCGCGGTTCGCGTCCGACCGGTACGACGCGGTCGTGCGGCGGTACGCCCCGCGCCTCACCGCCACCGACCCGCAGGAGCGTGCCGGCCAGCTTGCCGGCCTGCTGTCCGCTGACGGCTACGCGGCCTCGGTGCGACCGGTCGCCGGGCCGCTGCTCCCGACCGTCCAGCTGTGCCAGGGCCACTGCCCGGTGCAGCACGTCGCCGAGGAGTTCTCCGAGCTCTGCGAGGCCGAGGCCAAGGCGTTCTCCGAGCTTCTCGGCACCCATGTCCAGCGCCTCGCGACGATCGCCGGCGGAGCCCACGCGTGCGTGACCAACGTGCCCGTGGGACAGCCGGCCACGCCCGGCCCGGGCACCCCGACCATCCCGTCGATCATTCCCTCGACCATCCACGGACTCCCCACCCCCGCGGTCCGCCGCGGCGGCCCGCAGGAAGGAACACGATGAGCGCTCCCACCCAGGACGCCGCCCAGACGGCACCGGATCAGAGCACCGACAAGCGGTCCGATGAAGAGATCATCGACTCGATCGGTGCGTACCAGTTCGGCTGGCACGACGACGACGCCGCCGGCGAGGCCGCGCAGCGCGGCCTGAACGAGGACGTCGTCAAGAACATCTCGGAGCTGAAGGACGAGCCCGAGTGGATGCGGAAGCTGCGCCTCAAGGCGCTGCGCCTGTTCGGCAAGAAGCCGATGCCGAACTGGGGCGCGGACCTCACCGGGATCGACTTCGACCGGATCAAGTACTTCGTGCGCTCCACGGAGAAGCAGGCCACGTCCTGGGAGGACCTGCCCGAGGACATCAAGGAGACGTACGACAGGCTCGGCATCCCCGAGGCGGAGAAGCAGCGCCTCGTCGCCGGTGTCGCCGCGCAGTACGAGTCCGAGGTCGTCTACCACCAGATCAACGAGGAGCTCGAGAAGCAGGGCGTCATCTTCCTCGACACCGACACCGCGCTGCGCGAGCACCCTGAGCTGTTCCAGGAGTACTTCGGCACGGTGATCCCGGCCGGTGACAACAAGTTCGCCGCGCTGAACTCGGCCGTCTGGTCCGGCGGGTCGTTCGTCTACGTGCCGCCGGGCGTGCACGTGGAGATCCCGCTGCAGGCCTACTTCCGGATCAACACCGAGAACATGGGCCAGTTCGAGCGGACGCTGATCATCGCGGACGAGGGCTCCTACGTGCACTACGTGGAGGGCTGCACCGCCCCGATCTACTCCTCCGACTCGTTGCACTCGGCCGTCGTCGAGATCATCGTGAAGAAGAACGCCCGCGTGCGCTACACGACCATCCAGAACTGGTCGAACAACGTGTACAACCTGGTGACCAAGCGCGCCACGGCCGCCGAGGGCGCCACCATGGAGTGGGTCGACGGCAACATCGGCTCCAAGGTCACGATGAAGTACCCGGCGATCTACCTGCTGGGCGAGCACGCCAAGGGCGAGACGCTGTCCATCGCCTTCGCGGGCGAGGGCCAGCACCAGGACGCGGGCGCCAAGATGGTGCACGCCGCGCCCCGCACGTCGAGCTCCATCGTGAGCAAGTCGGTGGCCCGCGCCGGCGGCCGTACGTCGTACCGCGGCCTGGTGCAGGTGCTCGAGGGCGCCGAGCACTCGGCGTCGACGGTGCTGTGCGACGCGCTGCTGGTCGACCAGATCTCCCGGTCCGACACCTACCCGTACGTCGACGTCCGCGAGGACGACGTGTCCATGGGGCACGAGGCGACGGTCTCGCGGGTGAGCGAGGACCAGCTGTTCTACCTCATGTCCCGAGGCATGGAGGAGACCGAGGCGATGGCCATGATCGTGCGCGGGTTCGTCGAGCCCATCGCGCGCGAGCTGCCCATGGAGTACGCCCTCGAGCTCAACCGCCTCATCGAGCTGCAGATGGAAGGGTCCGTCGGCTAAATGACTGCACAGCCCATCACTACTGACCACTCGCGTGCCGTTGCCGACGGCGCCCACTCCCACGCCTTCGGGCAGGGTGTCGTGCCGCAGGGCTCGCGCGCCGAGCGCGTGACCTCGTTCGACCTCGCCGACATCCCCGTGCCCTCAGGGCGCGAGGAGGAATGGCGCTTCTCGCCCGTCGCGCGGTTGCGGCCGCTGTTCGCCGAGGACCTGGGCGCCGGCGGCGTCCTGACCACGGTCGTCGAGGCGCCCGAGGTCAAGGTCGAGATCGTCGCGCACGACGACGCCCGCCTGGGCACCGCCGGGAAGCCGGGGGACCGCACCGCGGTCACGGCGTGGAACTCGGCCGCAGAGGCGACCGTCATCACCATCCCGGCGGAGGCCGTCGCGACCGACGTGACGTCCGTGCGCATCGAGGGCGTCACCAAGGACGCCACCGCGCAGCACCTCCTGGTCCACGCGGAGCACCACGCCGAAGGCGTCGTCGTCATCGACCACCGCGGCGACGCGACGCTCACCCAGACCGTCGAGGTCGTCGTCGACGACGGCGCGCACCTCACGCTCGTCACCGTGCAGGACTGGGCCGACGGGGCGGTGCACGCCTCCAGCCACCGGGCCCGCATCGGCCGCGACGCAAAGCTCAAGCACGTCGTCGTGACGTTCGGCGGCGACGTCGTGCGACTCACGCCGGACGCGACGTTCACCGGCGAGGGTGGCGAGGTCGAGATGGTCGGGCTGTACTTCGCCGACGCCGACCAGCACCAGGAGCACCGGCTCTTCGTCGACCACGCCGTGCCGAACTGCAAGTCGCGCGTCGCCTACAAGGGCGCCCTGCAGGGTGCCGGAGCCCACGTGGTGTGGGTCGGGGACGTGCTGATCCAGGCCGAGGCGGCCGGCACCGACACCTACGAGCTGAACCGCAACCTCGTGCTCACGGACGGCGCCCGCGCCGACTCGGTGCCGAACCTGGAGATCGAGACCGGCGAGATCGCCGGCGCGGGCCACGCGTCCGCCACCGGCCGGTTCGACGACGAGCAGCTCTTCTACCTCATGGCGCGTGGCATCCCGGAGGTCGACGCCCGTCGGCTCGTGGTGCGCGGCTTCTTCGCAGAGCTGATCGAGCAGATCGGTGTCGCGTCGGTCGAGGAGCGGCTGCTCGCCTCGATCGAGGCCGAGCTGGAGAAGTCGATGAGCGCCATCACCGGCGTCGCGCCGACTGAGCCGACTGAGCCGACAGCGCCGGCGGTGCCGGCAGAGGCGGTGTGACCCTGCGATGACCTCCCAGCTTGCCTGCATGGCCGACGACCTCGCCCCCGAGGAGGCCATGCTCGTGGAGCTCGACGGCGCGGACGGGGGGCCGGTCCCGGTCGCCGTCGTCCGCGACGCCGACGGCGGCTGGCACGCCATCTCCGACATCTGCTCGCACGGACAGGTCTCCCTGTCCGACGGGGAGGTCGAGGGCTGCCTCGTCGAGTGCTGGCTGCACGGCTCGCAGTTCGACCTGCGCTCCGGCAAGCCGGTGCAGCTCCCCGCGACGCAGCCCGTGCCGGTCTACCCGGTGACCGTGGACGGCGACCGCATCCTGGTCGACGTCGACGAGCCGCTCGCCGTCGCGTCGTGACCACCTCGGCAACCCCCATTCTTCGCAACACAGACCTGGAGACACTCAACATGTCCACCCTGGAGATCCGCGACCTGCACGTCAGCGTCGAGACCAAGGAAGGCGCCAAGCCGATCCTGCGCGGCGTCGACCTCACCATCAAGAGCGGCGAGACGCACGCCATCATGGGGCCCAACGGCTCCGGCAAGTCCACGCTCGCCTCCGCCCTCGCGGGCCACCCGAAGTACCAGGTGACCTCGGGCACCGTGACGCTCGACGGCGAGGACCTCCTCGCGATGACCGTCGACGCCCGCGCCCGCGCCGGCCTGTTCCTCGCGATGCAGTATCCGGTCGAGGTGCCGGGCGTGTCCGTGGCGAACTTCCTGCGCACCGCCAAGACCGCCATCGACGGCGAGGCGCCCGCCCTGCGTACGTGGGGCAAGGAGGTCAAGGGTGCGATGGAGAACCTCCGCATCGACTCGACCTTCGCCGAGCGCTCCCTCAACGAGGGCTTCTCCGGCGGCGAGAAGAAGCGCCACGAGATCCTGCAGATGGAGCTCTTCAAGCCGCGCTTCGCCGTCCTCGACGAGACCGATTCCGGCCTGGACGTCGACGCCCTGCGCGTCGTGTCCGAGGGCGTGAACCGCGCCAAGGCGGACACCGACGTCGGCGTGCTGCTCATCACGCACTACACGCGCATCCTGCGCTACATCAAGCCCGACTTCGTGCACGTCTTCGTCGACGGCAACATCGCCGAGGAGGGCGGCCCCGAGCTCGCGGAGCAGCTCGAGGAGAACGGGTACGACAAGTACGTCGGCACCGGCGCGACGATGGCCTGAGTCACCGTCACCAGGCCACCACCCCAGGCCGTCACCCAGGAGGACGAGATGACCACCGACACCGTGCGCCCGTCCGGGGCCGCCGGAGCCCTCGAGCCCGGCGTCCTCGGCGCGGCGGAGCTCGCCGCCGTGCGGGCGGACTTCCCGCTGCTCGAGCGCACGGTGCGCGGTCGGCCGCTCGTCTACCTGGACTCGGCCGCGACGTCGCAGAAGCCGAACGTGGTGCTCGAGGCCGAGGTCGACTTCTACGAGCAGCGCAACGCGGCCGTTCACCGCGGCGCGCACCAGCTCGCCGAGGAGGCGACGGAGGCGTTCGAGGATGCCCGGGCCGCCGTGGCCGGGTTCGTCGGCGCGGACGAGGGCGAGATCGTCTGGACCCCCGGCGCGACGGCGGCGCTCAACCTCGTGGCCTACGCGCTGGCGAACGCGACCGCCGGGCGCGGGGGAGCGGCCGCGGAGCGGTTCCGCCTCGCGCCGGGCGACGAGATCGTCGTCACGGAGGCGGAGCACCACTCGAACCTCGTGCCGTGGCAGGAGCTGTGCGCCCGCACCGGCGCCGTCCTGCGCTGGTTCGGGGTGGACCCTTCGACGGGCTCAGGGCAGGCGGGCCGGCTCGACCTGTCCGACATCGGCCGCGTGATCACCGACCGCACCCGCGTGGTGGCGTTCGGGCACGTGTCGAACGTGACCGGTGCGATCGCGCCCGTCGCCGAGCTGGTGGCGGCCGCACGCCGCGTCGGCGCCCTCACCGTGCTCGACGCCTGCCAGTCGGTGCCCCACCTGCCCGTGGACGTGCACGCCCTGGGCGTGGACTTCGCGGCGTTCAGCGCGCACAAGATGCTCGGCCCCACCGGCGTGGGCGTGCTGTACGGGCGGCGCGAGCTGCTCGAGGCCATGCCGCCCGTCACCACGGGAGGGTCCATGGTCGAGGTCGTCACGATGACCGAGACCACGTACGCCCCGCCGCCGCAGCGCTTCGAGGCCGGCACGCAGATGGTCGCCCAGGCCGTGGGCATGGGGGTCGCGGCCCGGTGGCTCGGCGAGCTGGGGATGGACCGGGTGGCCCGGCACGAGCGCGAGCTCACGGCCGAGCTGGTGCGGATCGGGGAGATCCCGGGCGTGCGGATCGTCGGCCCCACGGACACCCGGGACCGTCTTGCGGTCGTGTCCTTCGTCGTCGAGGGCGTGCACGCGCATGACGTCGGGCAGGTGCTCGACGACCGGGGGATCGCCGTCCGGGTGGGTCACCACTGCGCGCAGCCGCTGCACCGGCGGTTCGGCGTAGCAGCTACCGCGCGGGCCTCCGCCTCGGTGTACACCACCACCGAAGAGATCGCGGCGTTCCGGGAAGCATTGGGGGGCGTGCGTGCGTTCTTCGGTGTGGACTGACGACAGGCGGGAAGGACGGCAGTGAGCTCTCTGGAGCAGATGTACCAGCAGGTGATCCTGGACCACGCGAAGCGCCCGCACGGCCGGGGCCTCGTGGAGGCGCCCGGCGACCACCGGTCGGGAGAGTCGCACCAGGTCAACCCGACCTGCGGCGACGAGATCACGCTGCGCGTGGACGTCCGGGACGACGAGTCCGGCTCCACCGTGGCCGGCGTCTCCTGGGAGGGCCAGGGCTGCTCGATCTCGCAGGCCTCGGCGTCCGTGATGACCGAGCTCGTCACGGGCCACGACCTGGCGGACGTCGCGCGGCTGGACGCCGTCTTCCACGCGCTGATGGGCTCGCGGGGCAAGGGGCTCGACGACGAGGACGCGCTCGACGCGCTCGGCGACGCGAGCGCGTTCACCGGCGTCTCGCAGTACCCCGCCCGCATCAAGTGCGCGCTGCTCGGCTGGGCGGCGCTCAAGGACTCGCTCGCCCGCAGCGGCGCGCTGGCAGACTGACACCCGGGGCCGCACGTCGGCCCGGACATCGGAGGAGACCATGACCGAGAACACGACCGACGCGGGCGCCCGCCCCGTCGACGTACCCGTCGACGCACCCGTCGCGGCGCCCACACCGACCACGGCCGCCGACGTCGAGGAGGCGATGCGCGACGTCATCGACCCCGAGCTGGGGATCAACGTCGTCGACCTCGGCCTGGTGTACGGCGTCCAGGTGGACCAGAACAACCACGTGACGATCGACATGACCTTGACGTCGGCCGCGTGCCCGCTGACGGACGTCATCGAGGACCAGACCTCGCAAGCGCTCGAAGGGCTCGTCGACGGCTTCCGCGTCAACTGGGTCTGGATGCCGCCGTGGGGCCCGGAGAAGATCACCGACGAGGGCCGCGAGCAGCTGCGGATGCTCGGCTTCAACGTCTGACCGAAAAGTCCGGTATGTCGGATACGTGTTAGGTCCCGTCCCCTTGAGGGGGCGGGACCTCTTGCTTCTCAAGGATGGTTTCTCGCGGCTGCGCGCGGATGTCCTCGGGGCTGCGTGGCGCGCTCCCGCCATGACCTCGGCGCCACGCTCGCTGTTGCCGGCAGGCCTCGATGCCAGGCGTGCCGTCTAGCTCTGTCGAAGTCACCCGCTGACGCGCACAGGCGTCGCGTACTGGCCATGCACCTCGTTTGCAGGCGGCCGTTGCCGGGTTATGACCAAATTTCACCCGCTCTGCCAGGTTCCAGGGGCAACTCTCTCCGCTAGGTTTTCGCCAGTTCACAGTGGAACCAGGGGATGGTGCCTTCAGGTGAGTTCGGGACGGTTTGTCGCTTCAAGCGGCCTTCTTGCGTTGGTCGTGGGAGGGATCGTCCCGGTCACGGCTGGGGCCGATGAGGTCCCACTGGACTGTGTCCCCGTGGTGGACGATGCGGCGACCGCCGGCGATGTCGCGACGGCCTGCGGCGCCGAGGTGGAGATCCGTGAGGCACGTAGCCCTTGGGAGACGCTCTTCGCGACGCCCGAAGGTGGTAGCCGGGTGGAGATCTCCGCCGTCGCCATTCGGACCGATGTGAACGGCGCATGGGAGCCGATCGACACCTCCCTCGTGGCCACCAGTTGACGGAATCGGTGCGCAACGACGCCGGCGTGGCCTACAGTCTCGCGGTCACGGGGTACGACGACCACTACCGTCCCCTTGGGCAGACGGTCACGGTGCCGTCGTCGCAGGGGGAGCTTGCCGGCTCGTACACCACGAAGTACACCTACACCCAGGACGGCCGCCTCAAGACGCTGCAGCAGCCCGCGGTGGGTGGGCTGTCGGCGGAGACGGTCACCACGTACTTCGACGCGGCGAACCAGGCCGAGTGGATGGGGGGCTCGCTCCCGAACGGCACCTACGTGGCCGGTACCGCGTACTCCCCGTACGGGGAGCTGCTCAAGGCCGACATGGGCGGCAACTTCGTGGTCCAGGCGAACTGGGCGTATGAGCAGGGTTCGCGCCGGCTGACGCTGTCGCGGATTCAGCGTGAGGGTGCGTCGGTGTTCGAGTACGACTCGAAGTACTCCTACGACGATGCGGGGAACGTGCTGCGGGTCGCGGACACTCCGGGCGGGGGCAAGGCTGCGGACGTGCAGTGCTTCGACTACGACGGCCTGCGCCGCATGACGCAGGCGTGGACGCAGGCCAGCGGGTCGTGTGCGGCGTCGCCGTCGACGTCGGTCGTGGGTGGTGCGGCGAAGTACTGGACGAGCTACGAGTTCGACAAGGTCGGTAACCGGACGCAGGTCGTCTCGCACGCGACGACCACCGGCGCCGCTGACACCACGTTGGCGTATGCGTATCCGGCGGCGGGTTCGGCGGGGGCTCATGCGGTGTCGTCGGTGACGGCGTCGGGTGGGTCGTCGGGGACGTCGTCGTATGGGTATGACGCATCGGGGAACATGACGTCGCGCGGGGTGGCGGGTAAGACGGCGCAGGCGTTGTCGTGGGATGCGGAGGGTGAGCTGGCGAAGGTCGCCGAGGGTTCGACGGTCACGGGCGAGTACGTGTATACGGCGGATGGTGAGCGTTTGCTGCGGACCGAGGGTGGCAAGGCGACGTTGTATCTGCCGGGTGGGACGGAGGTGAGCGCGTCCGGGTCGGTGTTGTCGGCGCAGCGGTTCTACCAGTTCAACGGGCAGACGGTTGCGGTGCGCACGGGTGCAGGTGCGTCGGGGACGACGACGGTCGTGGCGGATCATCACGGCACCGGGGTGGTGCAGGTCGCGCAGGCGTCGAACACGATGTCGCGCAGGTATACGGATCCGTACGGGCAGGCGCGCGGGCAGGAGGCGACCTGGACGGGGGATCGTGGGTTCCTGGACAAGCCCAGCGATGCGACCGGGCTGGTGGCGGTGGGCGCGCGGTACTACGACCGGGGCATCGGCAGGTTTATCAGTGTGGATCCGGTGATGGACCTGGCGGATCCGCAGCAGTGGAACGCGTACTCGTACTCCAACAACAACCCGTTGACGTGGTCGGACCCGTCGGGGATGATCCCGATCGGTGCGGGGCATGTGGGGTACAACCCGAAGCAGGAGAACGACAAGCGCAAATACGACACGTGTACGAAGGCGATCTCGTGCGTGCGTACAGTGCGCGACGAGCGCACGTATGCACCGGTGCGGGTGCGCTCGAACTATACGTCCTATGCGAACAAATACTTTGCAAAGAGTCCACGAAAGGGCGTGCGCGGACGTGACCGTGGACCGCACAGGCCCGATCGAGCGCGCCCGTACAAGGGTGCGTCACGAAAAGAATCGCAAAGAACGGGATGTCACTACTTAGTATCGCGACTATTTCCACGAGAAGGTTGTGGCTCCGATGGAAGCCGCGGAACGCGACCCGAACAGTTGGGGCAAACGTGCCGATCGCTGGTTGTCTGACCACAAGAAGGATATTGCAAACTGGGCAATCTTTGCCGGCAGTGTTGGGGGAGCGGCCGTGTGGGTTCTGGCAACGCTCGGTGCTTGTGTCGGCGTTGGTGTGCTTCTCATTGTGGCAGGCTATGCAAATAACAGGTGGCAAGGTGCAACGCCGGGAGAGGCGACGAGGACCGCAGCAGTTCAAGCAATCTTCCTAGGATGGGGCGGCGGCGTAGGTCTCGGCCTGCGAGGTGCGAGCACGGGAATTCAACGCCTAGGCGGCGCGGTCACCGGGTTGCCGGGAGTTGTGTGCATGACCACGGTAGCGGGAAACGGTGCAACAAAATGCTAAGGGTCGAGATGAAATCGATATCGCGGTCGAAGTGTCTTAAGAGATACGACATGGGCGGCACGAAAGTGCTGGGAATGTTGAGTCGAAGCGTGCTCCTCGTTCTCTTGATAGTTGGCGGTGGAAAACTTGCGGACTACCCGGATTTCGTACTAATCCTTGTGCTCGGATTTGTCGCAGCAATGCTCCTTTCGCGGGGCGAAATCCGCGTATACTCTGGCGGAATCTTGGCGACGAATGTTGTCCGCGAGCGATTCTATCCGTGGGCGGCCATCAGTAGGGTGGAGGCCAGCATGAGAGTCGAGCTCGTCGACCAACAGGACGTCGCATTTCGTTGCTGGGCGGTCCAGCGCTCCAATATTGCCGCCATATCCGGGAAGAATTCGCGGGTCGACCACGTTGTGAGAGAAATCCGAACCGTCATGGAGGAGATGCAGGTCGATAACCGCTTTGCGGATAGTAGGTGGAGTCAGAGGGTTCGGTTTGCATGGCACGAATACCTGCAGGTCTTCGTGATCCTGCCACTGGCAGTCTGGTCCGGATATATCGTCCTTGGGTAGCGACCGGACCTGGCAGCCATCGCACCGCAGAAGTGTCTGCCAAGTCACATGACCGAGGCGTGGACGCAGGCGAGCGGGTCGTGTGCGGCGTCGCCGTCGTCGTCGGTGGTGGGTGGTACCGCGGGGTACTGGACGAGCTATGAGCCGGTGGCACCTGGCGCTCGAGGGCGAGCGGGTCCTCGACGACGCCGCGAAGGCGCAGCTGTTCGAGCCCCGGGTCCTCGAGGAGCCCGGCGGTGACACGTTCTCCGGCTACGGCTGGGTGGTGCGCAAGTCCGGCGACGGCCTGGTGACCTGGCACAACGGCGCCAACGACTGGTCGTACGGCGAGATCGAGCGCGTGCCCGAGCAGGGCACCCTGGTCTTCTGGATCACCAACCAGGCCCGCAGCGACGACGGGGGCTGGGATCTCGAGGACCTCGGCCCGGACGTCACGGACGGTGTCACCGCGCGGCTGCTGGCGGGTGGCTGACGACGCACCGGCTGCACGGGCGGCGGACCCGGGGCGTAGGCTCGCCGCATGCGCGGCAACCAGGTCACGACGACGCCGGACACCTCCGGCGCCCGCTGACCGCTGCACGCACCAGCACCCAGGCCCCGGAGCTCGCTCCGGGGCCTTCGTCGTGCCCGGTGCGGCTCCCCTCTCGAAGGAGCACTGTCATGAGCCCCGTCATGAGCACCCCCTCCGCCCCGGAGTCCGCTGGACCCGCGGGGCCCGCGGGGCCCGCGGGGCCCGATCATCGGGATCTCGCCCGCGCCATGGGGATCTTCACCACCAGCCCGCTCGTCGGGCCCGGCCTGCCGCTGTGGCAGCCGGCCGGCGCCGTCGTCCGCCGGGAGCTCGAGCAGCTCGGCGAGGACGTCGCGCTGGCGGGCGGCTGCGAGCCGGTCTACACCCCCGTGCTGGGCAAGCGATCCCTCTTCGAACGCTCGGGGCACTGGGCCAAGTTCGCCGACGACATGTTCCCCGCGCTCGACGACGGCAGCGACGACCCGCTCGTCCTGCGGCCGGCCAACTGCCCGCACCACGCGCAGCTCTACGCGTCCGAGCCGCGCAGCCACCGGGACCTGCCGGTGCGGTACCACGAGGTCGGGGCGATGTTCCGCGCCGAGCGCTCGGGCGTGCTCAGCGGGCTGTCGCGGGTGCGGCAGATCAACCTCGACGACACCCACGTGTTCTGCCGCCCGGACCAGGTGGACGACGAGGTCGGCGCCGCGCTCGACGCGGCCGTGCGCGTGTTCGGCATCCTCGGCGTCGAGATCGACCACGTCCGCCTCTCGCGGCGCGACGGCTCCGGGCGATGGCTCGGCAGCCCGGACCGCTGGGCGGACGCGGAGGAGCGGCTGAGGGCGGTCCTCGGGTCCGCGGGGCTGCCCTGGGCGGACGGGCCCGGCGAGGCGGCCTTCTACGGGCCGAAGCTCGACGTGCAGGTCCGCGACGCCCGCGGGCACGAGGAGACCGTCGCCACCGTGCAGGTCGACTTCAACCAGCCGGAGCGCTTCGACCTGGGCTACACCGCGGCGGACGGGTCGCGGCAGCGGGTCGTGATGATCCATCGCGGCACCGTCGGCTCGATGGAGCGGATGGTCGCGTTCCTGCTCGAGCAGCACGGCGGACGCCTGCCGCACTGGCTGGCGCCGGTCCAGGTGTGCGTGCTCCCGGTGGGCGGCGCCGACGCCGGCGGCGTCGTGGACGAGCTCCGCCGGGCGGGGGTGCGGGTGCGGCTGGAGGCCGAGGGATCGCTGGGAAACCGGATCCGGCTCTCCCGCGACCGGCGCGATGCGCTGCTCGCCGTCCTGGGCCCGCGCGAGGCGGCGGCGGGCGACGTCGCCGTGCAGGACCCGGCGACCGGGGCACGTGCGACCCTGCCGGTGGCGGAGCTGGCGCGCCGGGCGGCGGCGGCCTCCGCTCGGCGGGAGGGGCACGTGCCTCTCGCGGCCGCCGCGTCGGCCCGGGGGGATGCCGCTCAGGGCTGATCTACTCGGTCGCCTGCTGCCCAATGTGGTGGTCGCCGACGGCGGCGGCCGCTAGGGTCCCGGTCATGATCGGTACGGTGCTCGCCCTCGGTGGCGGCGGCTTCTCGATGTCCGACGACGGCACGTCCGCCCTCGACGACCATCTCCTCGACCTCACCGGCAGGTCCAACCCCAGGGTGTGCTTCGTGCCGACGGCGAGCGGCGACGCCGACGTCTACTCCCGGCGCTTCGAGGACGCCTTCGCCGGCCGCGCCCGGACCTCGGTGCTGTCGCTGTTCTGCCACGAGCCCTGGGGCTACGTGAGTCCGGAGATGCTGCTCGAGCAGGACGTCGTGTACGTCGGCGGCGGGTCGACGGCGAACCTGCTCGCAGTGTGGCGGCTGCACGGCCTGCCGGACCTGCTGGCGAAGGCCGCGGTGAACGGCACGATCCTCGCCGGGATCAGCGCCGGGATGAACTGCTGGTTCGCCGGCTCGTCGACCGACTCCTTCGGCCCGCTCGCCCCGCTGGACGACGGGCTCGGGTTCGTCGCGGGGAGCGCGTGCCCGCACTACCTGGGCGAGCCCGAGCGCCGGGACGCGTATCTCGGCTGGGTCGGCGCCGGGGTGCTCGACGGCGGGTACGCGGTCGACGAGTACGCGGCCGTGCGGTTCCAGGACGGCCAGCTCGTCGAGGCGGTGTGCGAACGGCCGGGACGCCCGGCCTACCGGGTGGAGCGGGACGGTGACCGCGCGACGGAGACCGCGATCCCGGTGCGGTACCTCGGCGCGGGGTGAGGTCCGCAGCCGTCGGTCCTCGTCGGTCCTCGTCGGTCCTCGTCAGTACTCGGTCGGGGTCTCCACCGACTGCCAGTGCCACGGCTCCGGGAGGCGGCCGTCCGGCTCGGCCCAGTCGGGGTGCGCCCAGCCGAACGGCTCGGCGTGCTTCTTCAGCCAGGCGTACCGCGCGCCGTCGAAACCCTCCGGGCCGACGCTGATGTCGACGGCGGTGCCCAGGCCGTGGTTCGAGCAGCCGGGCGGCGCGGCCAGCGGGTTGGGGTCGTCCGGGTCGTACACGTCGACCTGCTGGTCGTAGCTGCGGTACGCGGAGTTGACGGTGAGGTGCCGGCCGAACTCGGCGCGATAGGCGTCGTCGAGCGCGACGAGCCCGTCCAGCACGTCGGCACGCACCGAGTACTGCGGCGCCCACGGGATCGGCGCGAGCTTCTTCTGGGCGAGATTCCCGGCCTCCGGGAACCAGACCTGGTCGGGTTCGGGGCAGACGACGGCGTCCTGGGCGGTCATCAGTTTCGTGGTGGCGCTCTCGACCTCGCCGGCCTGCGCCGCCAGGCTCGCGGCGGTCGCCTCCACCTCCGCGAGGCCCGCCGCGTCGAGCCGGTCGTCCCCGGCCACGGCGACCACGTCGTCGGCCGCCTCGAGGGCCGTGCGCAGCGCGGACCTGACGGCCTCGTCCGCGCCGCGGCCGTCGTCGTCGAGCTTGTCGGCCGCGGTCAGCACCTGCTCGGCGCGGCCGGTCGTCGGTGTGAGGGCGTCGCGCGACTCGACCGCCTGGGCGCGCGCGAACGTCAGGCGCGACTCGTCCACGCCCGCGACGTCCCGCTCGAGCCGCTCGCGCGCCGCCGTGGCGTCCCCCGGCAGCCGGTCCAGGAGCGGCCTGGAGTCCAGCACGGCCCCGGCGCGGTCGATCGCGGCGGCGAGCTCGGTCCGGACGGCCTCGTCGGCGACCCGGTCGGCGGAGTCGTCGAGCGCGGCCTGCGCGACGGTGACCTGCGCGGTCAGGTCGTTCGACTCGGCCCGCACGGACCAGGCGACGCCGCCGCCCGCCACGACCAGCGCGGCGACCAGCACGAACGGCACCGCGATCAGCACGCCCCGCCGGCGGCCCCGCACGCGCACGTGGCGCAGCGACCGGTCGACCGTGCGCGCTCCCGGAGCGGCGAGGGCGAGCAGCAACCCACCCGCGGCTGCGCCGAGCGCGTACCACGCCAGGTCCTGCGCGCCGAACGTCGTGCCGAGCACGAACCGCGCGAGGGGAAAGCGGTCCAGCACCATCGTCGGGACGTCGCTGAGGTGCGACAGCTCGATGGCCGCGCACACAACGAGGGCGAGGCCGGCGGCCACCACCGGCCTCGTGCGCGGGCGCACCAGCGCCACGAGGAGGACGAGGAGCGTGGCGTAGAGGGAGTCCCCGAGCGGGCCCCCGACGGTCTCGGGCAGCACTTCCCGGCCGCCGAGGCCGACGAGGACCACGACGACGGCGAGGATCGCCGCCGTCGTGCGGGGGACGCGGGGCGCCGGGGTGGTCACGGGGCGGATCTTATCGACCGAGGGTGTGTGGATCCTGGGGGTGTGACCTATGTCGTCGTCGGATCACCCGGGGCGGACTAGACTTGCCTGTGCCTCCCACCCTCTTTTGAAGGACACCCCTGCCTTGATCACCGCCCACGGCGTCGAGCTGCGCTTCGGCGCCCGCACCCTGCTGCACGACGCCACGTTCCGCATCGCCCCGGGCGACCGCATCGGCCTGATCGGCCGTAACGGAGCGGGCAAGACGACGCTCACCAAGACGCTGGCGGGCGAGTCCCAGCCCACGAGCGGGCAGATCACCCGGGGCACGGACATCGGCTACCTGCCACAGGACCCGCGCACGGGCGACCTCGACGTCGTCGCGATGGACCGCGTGCTCAGCGCGCGCGGGCTGGACCGCATCGTCGCGCAGATGCGCGAGACCGAGGGCCTCATGGCGTCGGCCGACGCCGGGACGCAGGAGGCGGCGCTGGAGCGCTACCCGAAGCTCGAGGCTCGCTTCGTCGCCGCCGGCGGGTACTCCGCAGAGTCCGAGGCGCACCGCATCACCAGCAACCTGGGCCTCGACGACCACATCCTGGCCCAGCCGCTGCACACGCTCTCCGGCGGCCAGCGCCGCCGCATCGAGCTCGCCCGGATCCTCTTCTCCGGCGTGGACACGCTGCTCCTCGACGAGCCCACCAACCACCTCGACGCCGACTCGATCCTGTGGCTGCGCGACTACCTCAAGTCGTACAGCGGCGGGTTCGTCGTGATCAGCCACGACGTGGACCTGCTGCGGGCCACGGTGAACAAGGTCTTCCACCTGGACGCGAACCGCGGCGAGCTCGACCAGTACAACCTGGGGTGGGACGCGTACCTGAACCAGCGCGAGCAGGACGAGCGGCGCCGGCGCCGCGAGCGCGCCAACGCCGAGAAGAAGGCCGGTGCCCTCTTCGCGCAGGCCGACAAGATGCGCGCCAAGGCGACCAAGGCCACCGCCGCGCAGAACATGATGAAGCGGGCCGAGCGGATGATGTCGGGCCTCGAGGGGGAGCGGCGCGCCGACAAGATCGCGCACCTGCGGTTCCCGAAGCCGGCCCCCTGCGGCCGCACCCCACTCACCGCGGAGGAGCTGTCCAAGAGCTACGGCTCGCAGGAGGTCTTCGCCGGCGTGGACCTGGCGATCGACCGCGGGTCGCGGGTCGTCATCCTCGGGTTCAACGGCGCAGGCAAGACGACGCTGCTGCGCATCCTCGCCGGGGTGGAGAGCTCCGACACGGGGCGGGTGGTGCCGGGGCACGGGCTCAAGGTCGGCTACTACGCCCAGGAGCACGACACCCTCGACATGGACGTCACCGTGGTCGAGAACCTGCGCCACGCCGCCCCGGACCTCACGGACACGCAGGTGCGCTCCGTGCTCGGGTCGTTCCTGTTCAGCGGGGACGACGCCTACAAGCCGACCCACGTGCTCTCCGGCGGGGAGAAGACCCGCCTGGCGCTCGCCACCCTCGTGGTCTCCAGCGCCAACGTGCTGCTGCTCGACGAGCCGACCAACAACCTGGACCCCGCGTCGCGCGCGGAGATCCTCGGCGCGCTGAACACCTACGAGGGCGCCGTGGTCATGGTCACGCACGACGACGGTGCGGTCGAGGCGCTCGAGCCCGACCGCGTGCTGCTCCTGCCGGACGGCGACGAGGACCTGTGGTCGGCCGACTACGCGGAGCTCGTGTCCCTGGCCTGATCGGCCCGATCGGCCTGATCGGCGGCGGCGTCCAGGAGGGCATCCTCGTACTCCTCGTCGACCCGTCGGCGCCGCGGGCGGTGGGGGCGCACGGCTGAACCGCTCGTGCTCCCCGTACCCTCCTCGCCGTCCGGACGGTCGGGGTCCCCACCCTGCGCGGCGAGCAGGTCGCCCGCGGTGACGCGCACCGGCTGGCTCTCGCGGCGCCACAGCAGCAGGTAGCCGCCCAGCGCGCCGAGCGCGAAGATGCACCACTGCACGGTGTAGCTCAGGTGCGAGCCGGGGTCCGTGTCCGGCTCGGGCAGCGCGCCGGGGGTCGTCGCGGCGGCCGGGTCCTCGCTGCGTAGCTGCCCGTACGCGCCGACGGTGGCGCCCTGCGCCCAGCCGGCGCCCTGGTCTCCGGCGGCGAGCACCTGGCCGGTGTTGATGGCCTGCACCTGGCCGGCCGGAGTGCCCCGGTCCGACACCGGCTCGTCGGCCCGCATCGTGAGGGTGACCTCGACCGGACCGCTCGGGGGGTCGGGGACCGACGACGGGCTGCTCGCGTCCTCGTCGAGCAGCACGAACCCGCGGTCGACGACGAGCACCAGCGGCGTCCCGTCGTCGGCGGTCGTCTCGAGCGGGACGAGCACGTGGAAGCCGGGCTGCCCGCCGACGGGGCGGTTGCGCAGCAGCACCGTGTCCTCGGGGCGGTAGGTGCCGGTGACCACGGCGGGCTGCCAGACGTCGTCGTCCGCGAGCGTCGCACCAGGGGCTGGCAGGAGCTCGTCGAGGGCGACCGCCTCGCCGGAATAGTTCGCCTTGACCAGGTCGATCTGCGCCTCACGGTCGGTGTAGCGATGCCACTGCCAGACGGCGGCGAGGATGCACAGCGCGGCGAGCAGCACGACGCCGAGTCCGAGGGTGATCCACTGGCGGCGCGTGCGGGGCGCGGCGGGCCCGGCAGGCTCTGTGTCCTGCGGGGGCGCGGGGGAGGGCGACGTGGTCACGCGCGGTCGGGCCCGTGGTCGAGTGCGGCGACCGGGACGGTCTGCTTCCAGAACGAGCGCGACCCGAGGAACTGCTCGAGGTGCTCGCGGTGGGCGTCGCACGCGAGCCACACCTTGCGCCGCTCGGGGGTGTGCAGCTTGGGGTTGTTCCAGAGCAGCCCCCAGCTCGCCTCCTCGCGGCAGCCCTTGGCGGAGCAGATCAGCTCGCCGGCGACCGGGTCGGCGCCGATCCCGAGCACGTCCATCAGCGGTTCTCTTCCTTGTCGTCGGGGTGGTCGTCGGCTTCGTCGTCGGCGTTGTCGTCGGGCTTGTCGTCGGGCTTGTCGTCGGGCCTGTCGTCGGGCCTGTCGTCGGGCTTGTCGTCGGCCTCGTTGTCGACGATGCGGTGCACGACGCCGTCGCCGTCCTCGCCCGCGGAGACGGTCGGGGCGGCGGCGAGGGCGTCCGGCGCGACGCCGGTGACGGGCGAGGTGTCGTAGGAGACGCGGTCGCGCCCGGCGTTGGCGAAGAGCACCGCCGAGTAGGGCAGGACGACGGCCGCGGCCACGAGCACCAGGCGGATCCAGGTCTCTTCCACGAGGACCGCGCCGATGAAGCAGAGGATTCGGATCCCCATCTGCACGAGGTAGCGCCGGGTGCGGCGCGCCTGGTCCTCGGCCAGCGACTCCGGCGCGCTGGTGATCGAGGGGACCACAGCGGGGTGGTCCGCCGGGCGGTGCCGGTCCCCGGACGGGCGCGGACCGGGAGGGGTCGCGCGGGTGTCGCTCACCCGGCCAGTCTACGGCGGCGGTGAACCCGCCAGATCCCTGGGCGCGGCCCCGCGTTGTAGGGATCCGACAAACCGCCGTGACGACGTGTGACGCACCGCGACCCCGTGCGCGGCCCCCGGCGGGGTAGCGTCACGTCAGCCATCGACCGCCACCGCCGAGGAGATCCCTTGACCGCCGCACCCGCCACCGAGCCCACCGCGGAGCCCACCGCCGGGACCACCGCCGGTCCCGACCGGAGCGGCAGGGTCGTCGTCGTCACCGGTGCGGCCCGGGGTATCGGCCGCACCATCGCCGAGCGCTTCGTGGCGGCCGGGGACACGGTCGCCACCCTGTATCGGAGCGGCGACCTGCCCGCCGGCGTGCACGGCGTCGTCGCCGACATCACCGACACGGCGGCCGTCGACGCGGCGTTCGCCGAGATCGAGAAGACCCTCGGCCCGGTCGAGGTGCTCGTGGCCAACGCGGGCGTCACCCGCGACCAGCTCCTCATGCGCATGAGCGACGAGGAGTTCGAGACCGTCGTGGACGTCAACCTCACCGGCACGTTCCGCTGCGTGCGGCGCGCGTCCAAGGGCATGATCCGGGCGCGCAAGGGCCGCATCGTGCTCGTCGGCTCGGTCATCGGCCTCTACGGCGGGCCGGGGCAGGTCAACTACTCGTCGTCCAAGGCGGCCCTCGTCGGCATGGCCCGGTCGATCACCCGTGAGCTCGGCGGCCGGGGCATCACGGCGAACGTCGTCGCGCCGGGCTTCGTCGAGACGGACATGACCGCGGCGCTGCCCGAGGCCACCCAGAAGCAGTACAAGGCGTCGATCCCCGCCGGGCGCTTTGCCGCGACCGAGGAGGTCGCGGGCGTCGTCGAGTTCCTGGCGTCCGACGCGGCGGCCTACGTCTCGGGCGCCGTCATCCCGGTCGACGGCGGCCTCGGCATGGGTCACTGACAAGCACAGGTCACTAGCAAGCACCGACACCGGCACGCCGCCACTCGTTACGCTCGTTCACCAGCACAACCGGAAGGTCATCATGGCTCTGCTCGACGGCAAGAAGCTCCTCATCACCGGCGTCCTGACGGACAGCTCGATCGCGTTCCACGCCGCCCGCCTCGCCCAGGAGCAGGGGGCCGAGGTCGTCCTCACGTCCTTCGGCCGCCAGATGAAGCTCACCCAGGCGTTCGCCAAGCGGCTGCCCACGACGGCCCCCGTGGTCGAGCTCGACGTGACCAGCGAGGAGGACCTCGCCGCCCTTCCCGAGCGCGTCAAGGAGCACACCGACGGGCTGGACGGTGTCGTGCACTCCATCGGGTTCGCCCCGCAGTCCGTCATGGGCGGCAACTTCCTGTCGGCCGAGTGGGGCGATGTCGCCACGGCGCTGCAGGTCTCCACCTACTCCTACAAGTCGCTCATCGAGGCGGCCCGTCCGCTCATGTCCGGCGGGGCCTACGTGGGGCTCACCTTCGACGCGACGTTCGCCTGGCCCGTATACGACTGGATGGGCGTGGCGAAGGCCGGGCTGGAGTCCGCCAACCGGTACCTGGCCCGCGATCTCGGGCCCCACGGCATCCGGTGTAACCTCGTCTCGGCCGGGCCCATCCGCACCACGGCCGCGAAGTCCATCCCGGGGTTCGCGACCATGGAGGACGCCTGGCCGCAGCGGGCCCCGCTCGGCTGGGACCAGACCACCGCGGAGCCGGCTGCGCGCGCCGTCGTGGCACTCCTCTCGGACTGGTTCCCCGCCACGACCGGTGAGATCGTCCACGTCGACGGTGGTGTGCACGCGATGGGTCAGTGACCGGGCGACGCCGGCCACGGCCACGGACAGACCTGTGGGACGGAGCGCATGAGAGCGGTATCGCAGGCCGACGGCGACACGCCGACGTGGCGGCTGGTGCTGCTGCGGCACGCCAAGGCGGAGTCGGCCAAGACCGTCCTGACCGACGACCGTCGGCCCCTGGCGCTGAACGGGCGTAAGCAGGCGAGCCGCGTCGGCACGGCGCTCACCGCGGCCGGGCTCGTGCCCCGGGTCGCGCTCGTGTCCTCCGCGCTCCGCACGCGCCAGACGTGGGAGCTGGCGTCCGTCCACCTCGACGGCTCCGCCGCGACCAAGGTCGAGGTGCGCGACGAGCTCTACGAGGCCACCGTGCGCGACGTCCTCGGCCTCCTGCGCGAGGTCGAAGAGTCCGCGCGCACGGTGCTCGTCATCGGGCACGAGCCGACCATGGCGGCGACGGCGGCCTACCTCGCCGCCGACGACTCCGAGCCCGCGGCGCTCGCGCAGGTCCGCGTCGGGGTCCCGACGGCCACCTACTCCGTGCTGGAGTCCGCCGTGCACCCGTGGTCGGAGTGGGGCCACGGCACCGCCCGCCTGGTGCACGTCGGCCGGCCGTCCTGATCGGTCATACCGCGCCGCGGCCCTCGAGGCTCGCGAGCACGTCGTCCACCGTCGTGACCTCCACGAGCGGCGCATAGAGGCGCATCGCGTCCAGCGCGCGGTCGTGGTCCCGGTCGCTGGCCCCGGCGCACGCGTCGGCCACCACCCGCACCCGCCGTCCCGCGTCCGCGGCGGCGAGCACGGTGGACAGCACGCAGCAGTCGGTCGAGACGCCCGCCACCACGAGCTCCGCGGCGCCACGCGTGGCCGCGGAGAGGCCGGGCCCCCACTTGCCGAACGTCGTGGCGGTGACGACGGGCGCCCCCGCGCGGTCGAGCCCGTCGGCGAACCCGTACAGCGGGTCGTCCGGGGGCACCAGCGCGAACGGCCACAGGTCGAAGTACTCCCGCCACGCGCCCTCCGGGTCGGCGGGTGCCACGTACCGCGTCCAGACGGCGCGTCCGGCGAACGCGGGCAGCAGGCGCCGCAGCCCGGCGGCGGCGGCGGCGAAGCCGGGTGCCGCCCACGGGCTGCCGGGCCGGGCGAAGATCACCTGCATGTCCACCACGACGAGCGCGGCCCCGCCCTCCCCGGCGGTCACGCCGTCGCCTCCTGCCGCCGGACGGCGCGCGCCGAGAGCGCGAACGTGACGAGCAGGCCGAGGGCAAGGGCGACGAGCACGCCGAGATTGGCCCCCGCCCACTGCCCGTCCCGGCCGCCCAGCCCGAGCGGCCCCAGCAGGTAGCCCTGCCAACCGAGCCATCCGGCGTAGGTGTTGGTGACGAGGCCCCACCCGATGCCGGTGGCGGCCACGACGAGCAGCACCGCGGACCAGCGCACGCTCCCGTACCGCCCGCGCCGGTCGGCCAGCTCGGCGTCCGCGTAGTCGCGACGTCGGAGGGCGATGTCCGCGAGCAGCACCCCGCACCAGGCGGCGATCGGCACGCCGAGGGTGATGAGGAAGCCCTGGAAGGGGCCGAAGAACTCGTCGGCGACGAAGACCACGTAGGCGGCGCCGAGCACCATGAGGACACCGTCGATCGCGGCGGCGACCCAGCGCGGGGCCGGCAGGCCGAGGGAGAGCAGCGCCAGCCCGGACGAGTAGATGTCGAGGGCGGCGCCGCCGATCAGCCCGGCCAGGGCGACGATCATGAACGGGATCAGGAACCACGAGGGCAGCAGGGTGGCGAGCGCGCCGATCGGGTCGGCGCCGATCGCGTCGGCGAGGGCGGGGTCGGAGCCGGCGAGCAGCAGCCCGGCGACCAGCAGCAGGACCGGGGGCAGCGACGCGCCGAACGCCGTCCAGCCGACGACGCCGGGCCCGGACGCCGAGCGGGGCAGGTAGCGCGAGTAGTCCGCGGCCATGTTCACCCAGCCCAGCCCGAACCCGGTCATCATGAAGACCAGGCCGCCGATCACCTGCGGCGCCTGCCCTGGCGGGATCGCGGCGACGGTCGCCCAGTCGACGTGGCCGGCGACGAGCACCACGTACACCACGGTCAGCACGGCCGTCAGCACCGTGATGACCTGCTGCAGCCGCATCACGAGCTGGAAGCCGAAGATCCCGGCGGCGACCACGACGAGGGACACGACCGCCAGCGTCACGACCTGCGTCACGGTGCCGCCGCCCCATCCGAGCTCGCCGAGCACGGTGGCGGTCGCGAGCGTCGCGAGCGACACCAGCACCGTCTCCCACCCGACGGTGAGGATCCACGAGAGCAGCGACGGCAGCCGGTTGCCGTCGACGCCGAACGCCGCGCGGCTCAGCACCATCGTGGGCGCCGACCCCCGCCGCCCGGCCAGCGAGATGAACCCGCAGCACAGGAACGACAGGACGATCCCGACGACGCCCACCACGACGGCCTGCCAGAACGACACGTCGAACGCGAGCAGGTAGGAGCCGTAGCCGAGGCCGAGCACGGAGACGTTCGCCGCGAACCAGGGCCAGAACAGGTCGCGCGGGCGCCCGTGCCGTTCGGACTCGTCGATCGTGTTGAGCGCGTTGGTCTCGACCGTGGTCGCCATGGCCCGATCCTCGCCCCGGGAGGGCGCCTCCCGCCAGGGGTTTCTCCGGATCCGCCCGGGCGGGGTCAGCCGTCCGCGGCGCGCCCGGCGGCGTCCACCTCGTCGATCACCTGGAGCACGGCGTCGAGGCGCGGGCCGTCGACGCTGAAGGGCGCCTGGGCCCGGACGACCGGCTTGGCGGCGAAGGCGATGCCGATGCCGGCGACGTCGATCATGTCGAGGTCGTTCGCGCCGTCGCCGACCGCGACGGTGTCGACCATCTCGAGACCGCACTCGTGCGCCCACCGGCGCAGGGTCGCGGCCTTGTCGGCGCGGTCCACGACGGGGCCGACCGTGCGGCCGGTGAGGACGCCGTCGGCGATCTCGAGCCGGTTGGCGCGCCAGCGAGGGATGCCGAGCGACGTGGCGATCGGCTCCAGGATCTCCGCGAAGCCTCCGGACACGAGGCCGAACTCCCAGCCGCGGCGGGAGACCTCGGACACGAGGTCCGCGGCCCCAGGCATGAGCACGACGGCGTCCCGCACGGCGGCGAGCGCCTCGACGGGCACGCCCGCGAGCGTGGCGACGCGCTCGCGCAGCGAGCCGGCGAAGTCGAGCTCGCCACGCATGGCGCGCTCGGTGACGGCGGCGACCTGCGCGCGGGTGCCGGCGTGGTCGGCGAGCAGCTCGATCACCTCGGCGGTGATGAACGTCGAGTCGACGTCGGTCACGACGAGGCGTCGGGGCCGGGTGCCGCGCGCGGCGGCGTCGGACGGGGCGTCAGGGGAGCCGGCGGGGGAGGGAGCGGGATCAAGCAACGACTGTGCCCTTCGGGACGACGGTGATCCCCGACGCGGAGACGGTGAACCCGCGGGCCCGGTCCTCCTCGTGGTCGACGCCGACGCGGGCACGCGCGCTCACCACCACGTTCTTGTCGAGGATGGCGCGGTGGACCTGGGCGTGGCGCTCCACCTGGACGTCGTCCATCACGACGGCGTCGGTGACGGTGGCCCAGGAGTGCAGGTGCGTGCCCGGGGACAGGATGGACCCCGCGACGGTGGCGCCGGAGATGAGGACACCAGGCGAGACGATCGAGTCGGCGGCGTGGCCGAGCCGGCCCGCCCCGGCGTGCACGAACTTGGCGGGCGGCAGCCCGGTGTACCCGGTGTGCAGCGGCCAGTCCTGGTTGTAGAGGTTGAACACGGGCTGCACCGCGATGAGGTCGGTGTTGGCCTCGAAGAAGGCGTCGATCGTCCCGACGTCGCGCCAGTAGTCCCGGTCGCGGTCCGTGGAGCCGGGGATCTCGTTGCGGATGAAGTCGTACACGCCTGCCGTGCCCTCGGCGACGAACGCCGGGATGATGTCGCCGCCCATGTCGTGCCGGGAGTCCGGGTCGGAGGAGTCCTTCGTGACGGCCTCGACGAGCGCGTCCGCGTCGAACACGTAGTTGCCCATGGACGCGAGCACCTCGGTGGGGGAGTCGGGCAGGCCGACCGGGCTCTCGGGCTTCTCGAGGAACTCGGTGATCCGCCTCGGGTCGTCGCGGTCGACCTCGAGGACGCCGAACTGGTCCGCCATGGCGATCGGCTGCCGGATCGCGGCCACCGTGGCGCGTGCCCCCGAGTCCACGTGCGACTCGACCATCTGGGAGAAGTCCATCCGGTACACGTGGTCGGCCCCGACGACGACGACGATGTCGGGACGCTCGTCGTCGATGATGTTGAGGCACTGATAGATCGCGTCGGCCGAGCCGAGGTACCAGTGCTTCCCCACCCGCTGCTGCGCCGGCACCGACGACACGTAGTTGCCCAGCAGCGCGGACATGCGCCACGTCTTGGAGATGTGGCGGTCCAGGGAGTGTGACTTGTACTGCGTCAGAACGACGACGTGCAGGTAGTGCGAGTTGATGATGTTCGACAGCGCGAAGTCGACGAGCCGGTAGATGCCGCCGAACGGGACGGCCGGTTTGGCCCGGTGCGCGGTGAGCGGCATGAGGCGCTTCCCCTCGCCGCCGGCGAGGACGATCGCGAGCACGCGGGGCTGGGTCGACGCCATGCCTCGACCCTAGGGCGTCCGTGCCGGGCGTGCCCCGCGACCCGCCCGATCCTCGCCCCCGGTCGGGCACCCCGCTAGGGTCGGCCGCGTGAGCACCCCGCAGAGCCCCCCGCAGGGGGCGCCCCTGACGGTCGACCTGCTGACCCGCGAGTACCCACCGCACGTCTACGGCGGCGCCGGGGTGCACGTCGCGGAGCTGTCCGCCGTGCTGCGCCGGCACGCCGACGTCCGGGTCCGCTGCTTCGGCGGGCCACGCACGGGCGACGCCGGCGAGGCCGACGTCACGGGTTACGACGTCCCCGCGGAGCTCGCGGGCGCCAACCCGGCGCTCGCCACGCTGGGGGTGGACCTGACGATGGCCCGCGACGTCGCGGGCGCGGACCTGCTGCACTCGCACACCTGGTACGCCAACCTGGCCGGGCACCTGGGCGGGCTGCTGCACGGCGTGCCGCACGTCGTGACCGCGCACTCGCTGGAGCCGTTGCGGCCCTGGAAGGCCGAGCAGCTCGGCGGCGGGTACGCCCTCTCGTCGTGGGCGGAGCGGACGGCGTACCTCGGCGCCGCGGGCGTGATCGCCGTGTCCGCGGGCATGCGCGCCGACATCCTGCGGGTCTACCCCGAGCTGGACCCGGCGCGGGTGCACGTGGTGCACAACGGCATCGACCTCGGCGGCTGGGCGCGGCCCGCCGCCGGCGACCCGGGGGCCGAGCGGGTGGTGCGCGACCTGGGCATCGACCCCGAGCGCCCCGCCGTGGTCTTCGTCGGGCGGATCACCCGCCAGAAGGGCCTGCCCTACCTGCTGCGCGCGGCGGCCCGCCTGCCGCGGGAGGTGCAGCTCGTGCTGTGCGCCGGCGCCCCCGACACCGAGGAGCTCCTGGCCGAGGTACGCGGTCTCGTCGCCGACCTGCGGCGCGCTCGCGGCGGGGAGGGCGATGCGGGCGTCGTGTGGATCGAGCAGATGCTGCCACGCCCGGACCTGGTCGCCGTGCTCGCGGCGAGCACGGTCTTCGTCTGCCCGTCCGTGTACGAGCCGCTCGGCATCGTCAACCTCGAGGCGATGGCCGTGGGGCTGCCCGTGGTCGGCACGGCCACCGGCGGCATCCCGGAGGTGGTCGACGACGGCGTGACCGGCGTCCTCGTCCCCATCGAGCAGGCGGACGACGGCACGGGCACGCCGCTCGACCCGGACCGGTTCGTCGCCGACCTCGGCGCGGCACTCCTGCGCGTGCTCGAGGACCCGGCGGCCGCCGAGATGGGGGCAGCAGGACGGCGACGTGCCGAGGCGCGGTTCACCTGGGACGCCGTGGGGCGGCGGACCCTGGACGTCTACCGGTCCGTGCTCACGGGCTGAGGGTGACTGAGGGTCACGCGGGGGTCGCGCCGTGCGTCGCGGCGCTGAGGGCGTGCCGCGCGGTGCGTTCCACCTCGCGCAACGCCGTCTGACGCTGGTCGGACTGCCACACGTTCACCGCGCCGCCGTCGTCGACGGTCGCGAGGTCGACGATCGTCAGGAGCCGGGTGGCGAGTTCCAGGACGCGCGCCCTGCGCCCGTCGAGCCGGGGCACGGGCCACCCCTCGGTGGTGCTGCCGCGGAGCCGCTCGATCGCGTCCGCCGCATCGTCGCGCCACCGGGCCACGTCGAGGGCGTCGAGGGCGTCGGTCGCCGTGACGAGGCTCGTGCGCAGGTCGCGCTCGGCGTCGGCGAGGGAGCCGAGGGCGCCCGCCACGAGCGTGGACCACGCGGGCACCGGCCGCACCTGCCATGCGACGAGGTGCCCGGGCTCGAGCGCGCTGCCGAACGTGGTGACGGCGGGCACCGCGGCCCACGACCCGGCTGGGGTGGTGACCATCACGCATTCACCGGCGTCGGTCGCCTCGGTGCTCACCGCGGCGGGGACGCCGCCGAGGTCTCCGGGAGCCGGCAGCAGCGCGCACACCTCCCGGGGGCCTTCGAGCCAGGCGGTCACGAGGTCGCGCAGGTCGCCGCCGTCGCCGCCCGTCGAGCCCGACCCGGGCAGCCCGACCACGGCGTGCGGCTCGTCGTCGCCCTGGACGCTGCGCACCACGACCCCTGGCGCCGCGCCCGCCGTCTGCAGCCAGAGCGCGAGCACGACGCTGCGCGGCAGGACGTTCGGGTCGGTCTCCACGGGCTCACAGTAGACGTCCGGGCGGGAGGGTTGCAGGGCGGACCGGGAGGTCCGGGACGCCCGCCCGGCTCGGGTAGGGTCGGGCCTCATGAGCGCCGTTCTCGACCTGCAGGGCGTCACCGTACGACGTGGCACCACCACCATCCTCGACGGCGTGGACTGGCAGGTGAACGAGGGTGAGCGCTGGGTGATCCTCGGCCCCAACGGGGCGGGCAAGACGACGATGCTGCAGATCCTCGCGGCGCGCTCGCACCCGACCGCCGGGACGGCCGAGCTGCTCGGGGAGCGCCTGGGGCACGTGGACGTCTTCGAGCTGCGGCCGCGCATCGGGTTCTCCTCGGCCGCCCTCGCGGACCGCATCCCCGGGCACGAGACGGTGCGCGACGTCGTCCTCACGGCCGCCTACGGCGTGACCGGTCGCTGGCGGGAGACGTACGAGGAGTTCGACGAGCAGCGCGCCAAGGACCTGCTCGCGGCGTTCGACGTCGCCGACCTGGTGGACCGGCACTACGGGACGCTGTCCGAGGGCGAGCGCAAGCGGGTGCAGATCGCCCGCGCACTGATGACGGACCCCGAGATCCTGCTCCTGGACGAGCCCGCGGCCGGCCTCGACCTCGCCGGGCGTGAGGAGCTCGTCGGCGCGCTCTCCGAGCTCGCGGACGACGCGGCCTCGCCCGTGCTCGTGCTCGTGACGCACCACGTCGAGGAGATCCCGCCCGGCTTCACCCACCTGCTGCTCATGCGGCACGGTGGCATCCAGGCGGCGGGGCCGATCCGCGAGGTGCTCACGGCGGACAACCTCTCGCAGGCCTTTGGGATGCCGCTGATGGTGGCCCACGGCGGGGGCCGTTGGCTCGCGCGTGCGGCGCGCCCCGCCGGTCGCTGAACCGGCTTCCCGCGCCGGCGTAGACTTGGTAAAGTCTGTGCAAAACGCAGTGGCGGGGGCTATGGAGTCCCGGCGACGAACGGTCCCGCGAGGGACCACGAGGCGGAGGTATCCATGGACTCCTGGCTGTGGTGGGTCGGAGGCGCGCTGCTGCTCGCGGCGATCGAGATGCTCTCGCTCAGCCTTGTGCTGATCATGCTTGCGGGCGGCGCGCTGGGTGGCGCGGTCACCGCGGCCGCCGGCGGTGAGCTCTGGCTGCAGATCCTGGTGGCGTGCGTCGTCTCGGCGCTGCTGCTGTTCACGCTCCGCCCGTGGCTGCTGCGCCACCTGCGGCAGCGCCAGCCGCTGATCGAGACGAACGCGGCGGCGCACGTCGGCCGCCCGGCCGTGGTGCTGGCGGAGGTCACGGAGACCGGAGGCCGCGTCAAGCTCGCCGGCGAGGTCTGGAGCGCGCGCCTCGAGGACGACGGCATCCCGAACTCGACCGGGCGCGTCCCCGTCGGCGCCGAGGTGCGCGTCGTGCGGATCGAGGGGGCGACCGCGGTGGTCGCGCCCGTGGCGACCTCGCACGAACAGCCCGAACACTCCGCCTGAGGCTCCGACGCCGCGGCGCTCGTCGCCGCCGGGGTCGGGCGCTGTGGTGCACGACCCGCCGGACCACCGGCGGCCTCGCTCGATGTCGACAATGTCGACGGAAGGGACCGACGTGTCCGATACAGAACCCGGCACCATCGTGCTCTACGTGGTGCTCATCATCCTCGCGATCGTGCTGATCGTGGCGCTGGCCAAGGCCGTGCGGATCGTGCCGCAGGCGACGGCGCTGATCATCGAGCGCCTGGGCCGCTACAGCAAGACCTTCGAACCGGGGCTGCACCTGCTGGTGCCGTTCGTGGACCGGATCCGTGCGGGCGTCGACCTGCGCGAGCAGGTCGTCTCGTTCCCGCCCCAGCCCGTGATCACGAGCGACAACCTCGTGGTGAGCATCGACACGGTCATCTACTTCCAGGTGACCGAGCCGAAGTCGGCCGTCTACGAGATCGCCAACTACATCACCGGTATCGAGCAGCTCACCGTCACCACGCTGCGAAACGTCGTCGGGTCGATGGACCTCGAGCAGACGCTGACCAGCCGTGACCAGATCAACGGTCAGCTGCGCGGCGTGCTGGACGAGGCGACGGGGCGCTGGGGCGTGCGCGTCAACCGCGTCGAGCTGAAGTCCATCGAGCCGCCGGCGAGCGTGCAGGGCGCGATGGAGCAGCAGATGCGCGCCGAGCGCGACCGTCGCGCCACGATCCTCACGGCGGAGGGCGTCAAGCAGTCGCAGATCCTCACGGCGGAGGGCGAGAAGCAGTCCCAGATCCTGCGGGCGGAGGGCAACGCCCAGGCCGCGATCCTCACGGCCGAGGGCGAGGCGCGCGCGATCCTGCAGGTGTTCGACGCCATCCACCAGGGCGACGCCGACCCCAAGCTGCTCGCGTACCAGTACCTGCAGATGCTGCCCCAGATCGCGAACGGGACCGCCTCCAAGCTGTGGGTCGTGCCCACCGAGTTCACGGCGGCCCTCGGGTCGATCGCCCAGGGCTTCGGCGGCGTGCCCGGCACGCCGGGGATCCCGGCCCCGCCCGCGGACGACGATGCCTCGGGCGCGCAGCGGCCGCGCTCGTCCTCGCTCGGGGAGAGCGCGCTCACCGACCCGGGCGAGGCGCTCGCTGAGGCGCGGCGCCAGGCCGAGGCCGCCACGGCCGACGCGACGAGCGCGGGTACCCGGTCGGGTTCGCCGTTCGACCCGTCTGCGGAGCGTGGCCAGCGCCCCGCCGGCGGTCCGCCGACGCCGCCGACCCCGGGCGCGCAGCCGCGCACGCTGGGCGGGGAGCCGGAGGAGCCGCAGGAGTAGCTCGCCCGTCGCTCGCGCGACGATCGGGCCGAGAGGGCCGTCACCCCCGGGGTGGCGGCCCTCTTGCGTGTCCGAACGCTCCCGCGGCCAGGCGCCTGTTCGTGGGCCGGCCGGAGTAATCCTTTGCGGAGTGAGCGCTCACTCAGTTATGTTGGCCCGCATGATGCCGATTCCGCCTGCTCCGGATCCCGGTGCTGCCGGTCGCGCCGCACCGATGTCGCCCGACGACCGACGTACCGCGATCGCCGAGGCCGTGACGCCGCTGGTCGGCGAGCGTGGCGTCGACGTCACCTCGCGGGAGCTCGCCGAGGCCGCGGGCGTCGCCGAGGGGACCCTCTTCCGGGCGTTCGGCGACAAGTACACCCTGATCGGTGCGGTGGCGGTCGAAGGGCTGCACCGGGCGTCCGGGCCGGACGCCACGCGGTCGGAGCTCGCCGGGATCGATCTCGACCTGCCGCTCGAGGAGCGGCTCGCCCAGGTCATCGAGCTGGGCCGGAACCGCATGACCGACGTCGTGCGCTGGATGGGCGTGCTGCGTGGGCTGCACCACCGCACCGGCACCCGCGACGAGGCCCAGCCCGAGCACGTGCTCAAGTTTCGCGCCGAGCTCGGCGAGCAGCGCGAACGGCAGCGGCACGCCACGGTGGAAGGGCTCACCGCCGTGCTCGCGCCCGACGCCCACCGGCTCCGGGTGCCCGTCGACGTCGCGGTCGCGCTGCTGGAGGCGAGCATTGCCGGCACCCACGGCCGTGTCGACCACCTCGTGCCCGCGCCATCGCCGCAGGTCGTCGCCGACGCCCTCGTGCACGGCATCGCGCACGACGAACGGCACGAAAAAGGCAGTGACCGCGCCACCGCGGTGCCCGAGAATTCCCCCGGGGTGACCCCCCAGACCCCCCACACCGAGGAAAGCTGATGCTCATCTCCCTGGCGCGGTCCTACCTGCGCCCGTACTCCGGCGCCGTCGGCCTGCTGCTGGTGCTCCAGCTGCTGGCCACGCTCGCCTCCCTCTACCTGCCCTCGCTCAACGCGGACATCATCGACGACGGCGTGACGCAGGGTGACACCGCGTACATCATGCGCGTGGGGGGCTGGATGCTCGTCGTGAGCCTCGTCCAGGTCGTCTGCGCCGTCGGTGCGGTGCTCCTTGGCGCGAGGACCGCGACCGCCCTGGGCCGCGACGTGCGCCGGGACCTGTTCGACTCCGTGCAGGACTTCTCGGCGCGCGAGCTCGGGCAGTTCGGCGCCCCGTCCCTCATCACCCGCACGACGAACGACGTGCAGCAGGTGATGATGGTGGTGCTGATGACCTTCACCATCATGGTGATGGCGCCGATCATGATGGTCGGCGGCGTCATCATGGCGCTGCAGGAGGACGTGGAGCTCTCCGCCCTCCTGCTCGTGGTGGTGCCGGTGCTCGGCATCGCGGTCGGCCTGCTGATGTGGCGGATGGTGCCGTACTTCAAGGCGATGCAGAAGCGCATCGACGCGATCAACGGGGTGCTGCGCGAGCAGATCACCGGCCTGCGCGTGGTGCGTGCCTTCGTCCGCGAGCGTCGCGAGTCACGGCGGTTCGGCGCGACCAACGAGGCCCTGTACGACACGTCGCTCAACGCCGGCAAGCTGATGGCGCTGGCGTTCCCGATGGTGATGCTGATCATGAACGGGTCGAGCGTCGCGGTGCTGTGGTTCGGCGCGCAGCGCATCGACAACGGGCAGATGCAGGTCGGGGCGCTCATGGCGTTCCTCAGCTACATCATGTACATCCTCATGGCCGTCATGATGTCGACGATGATGGTGATGATGGTGCCGCGCGCCGCGGTCGCCGCGGGCCGGATCACCGAGGTGCTCGACACCGAGACGTCGGTCACCGAGCCCCCCGCGCCCCTGAGCCTGGCCTCGCTCTCGGGCGGCGACGGGCCGCGCGGAGAGGTGCGGTTCGAGGGGGTCGGCTTCCGCTACCCGGGGGCTGACGAGCCCGTGCTGCACGACCTGACGTTCACGGCCTCGCCCGGCAAGATCACGGCGCTCATCGGCTCCACGGGGTCGGGCAAGACGACGGTGCTCAACCTCGTGCCCCGCCTCTTCGACGTGACCGAGGGGCGCGTGCTGCTCGACGGCGTCGACGTCCGTGACCTGTCGACCGCCGACCTCAGCTCGCTGCAGGGCCTGGTGCCGCAGAAGGCGTTCCTGTTCAGCGGCACGGTGGCCGACAACCTGCGCTACGGCAAGCCCGACGCGACCGAGGACGAGATGTGGGCGGCGCTGGAGATCGCGCAGGCCCGCGACTTCGTCGAGGAGCTCCCGGACGGGCTCGAGTCGGCCGTCGCCCAGGGCGGGACCACGTTCTCCGGCGGGCAGCGGCAGCGGCTCGCGATCGCGCGGGCGGTGGTGCGTCAGCCGCTGGTGTACCTGTTCGACGACTCGTTCTCCGCGCTCGACTACAGCACCGACGCGCGGCTGCGCGCCGCGCTGCGGCCGCGCACGCAGGACGCGACCGTCCTCGTCGTCGCCCAGCGGGTGGCGACCATCCGCGACGCGGACCAGATCCTCGTGCTCGACCACGGGCGCATCGTCGGCCGCGGCACGCACGCCGAGCTGCTCGACGACAACGAGACCTACCAGGAGATCGTCACCTCCCAGATGTCCCTCGAGGAGGCGGCATGAGCACCGAGTCTCGAGGAGACGGCATGAGCACCGAGTCTCGAGGAGACGGCATGAGCACCGAGTCTCGAGGAGACGGCGTGAGCACCGACCGCAAGGCCCCGGCAGCGGGCGCACGTGCCGGCGGTGGCGGTCCCCGCCCCGGCGGCCCGATGGGCATGGGCGGCGCTCCCGGCGCCAAGCCGATGGACTTCAAGGGGTCGCTCGTCCGGTTCGCGCAGGTGATGCGCCCCGAGCGCGCCCGCGTCGTCCTGCTGAGCCTGTGCGGCGTCGTCTCGGTGGCCCTCACCGTGGCCGGGCCGAAGATCCTGGGTGAGGCGACCAACGTCATCTTCGAGGGAGTGGTGGGCAAGGCGCTCGGCGCGTCCCTGCCGGCCGGCACCACCGCCGAGCAGGCGATCGAGGGGCTGCGCGCCTCGGGCGACACGACCCAGGCGGGGCTCCTGGAGGGGATGAGTAACCTGGTGGTCGGGCAGGGCGTGGACTTCGCCCGCCTCGCGCAGATCCTGATGTGGGTGCTGGTCATCTACGTGGGCGCGTTCCTGTTCGGCTGGCTGCAGGCTCGGATCATGACCATCGCGGTGCAGAACACGATGCGCCGCCTGCGCGACGACGTCGAGGCCAAGCTGCACCGCATCCCGCTGGGCTACGTGGACAAGCAGGCCAAGGGCGAGATCCTTTCGCGGGTCACGAACGACATCGACAACGTGGCGCAGACCACCACGCAGACCCTGGCCCAGCTCGTGACGTCCGCGCTCACCGTGATCGGCGTCCTCGGGATGATGTTCTGGATCTCGTGGGTGCTGGCACTGGTCGCCCTCGTCACGGTGCCGCTGTCGGTGATCCTGACGATGCAGATCGCCAAGCGCTCGCAGCCGCAGTTCGTGGCCCAGTGGGCGGCGACGGGCCGGCTCAACGCGCACGTCGAGGAGATGTTCACCGGCCACTCGCTGGTCAAGGTGTACGGGCGTCAGCAGGCGGCCGCCGAGACGTTCGCCGGCGAGAACGACGCGCTCTACGACGCCTCCCGGAAGGCGCAGTTCATCTCGGGCACGATGCAGCCGACGATGGGCTTCCTGGCGAACCTCAACTACGTGGTGGTCGCCGTCATCGGCGGCCTGCGGGTGGCGTCCGGCCAGCTCTCCCTGGGCGACGTGCAGGCCTTCATCCAGTACTCGCGGCAGTTCACGCAGCCGCTGACGCAGATCGCGTCGATGATGAACCTGCTGCAGTCCGGCGTCGCGTCGGCGGAGCGCGTGTTCGAGCTGCTCGACGCGCCGGAGCAGAGCAAGGACCCGGACGACCCGCAGCGGCTGGCGCACGTGCAGGGGCGCGTCGCGTTCGAGGACGTGTCGTTCTCCTACGACCCCCAGACGCCTCTCATCGAGCACCTGGACCTCGTGGCGGAGCCCGGGCAGACGATTGCGATCGTCGGCCCCACGGGCGCCGGCAAGACGACGCTGGTCAACCTGCTCATGCGGTTCTACGAGGTGAACGGGGGGCGGATCACGCTGGACGGCGTGGACACCCGCGCGATGACCCGCGACGACCTCCGCTCGCGGATCGGCATGGTGCTGCAGGACACCTGGCTGTTCAAGGGCACCATCGCCGAGAACCTGCGGTACGGGGTGCGCGATGGGGTGACGGTGAGCGAGGAGGAGTTCCTCGCGGCCACCCAGGCCACGCACGTCGACCCGTTCGTGCGCACGCTGCCCGACGGGTACGAGACGGTGCTGGACGACGAGGCGACCGCGTTGTCGGCGGGGGAGAAGCAGCTGCTGACCATCGCCCGCGCGTTCCTCGCCGACCCCGAGATCCTCGTGCTCGACGAGGCGACGAGCTCGGTGGACACGCGCACGGAGGTGCTCGTGCAGCAGGCGATGAACGCGCTGCGGGCGAACCGCACGTCGTTCGTCATCGCCCACCGGCTGTCGACGATCCGCGACGCGGACTCCATCGTGGTGATGGAGCACGGGCAGATCGTGGAACAGGGCGACCACGAGACGCTGCTCGCCGCGGGCGGGGCGTACGCGCGGCTGTACGAGTCGCAGTTCACCGCCCCCGCGGTGGACGAGGAGGAAGTGGTCGCGGGACCCGCCGGGGTCTGAACCCGTGTCCGGTGCGCGAACCCGGGGCGTCGTCCCTCGGCCGCACGTGCTGCTCTGGAGATTCAGGTCAGGGCAGCACGAGCAGCCGGGCGGGCGGCGCCCCGTCTCGCTGCCAGTCGAACCGGGCCTCGCCCACCACGCGCCACCCGCGGTGCAGGTAGACGGCGTGCGCCACGCCGTCGCGGTCGTCGACGTCGAGCACGGGAGTGCGGCCCTGCGCGCGCAGGTGCGCCACGGCGACGTCGAGCAGCGCGCTTCCGACGCCGCGGCCCTGCGCGGTGAGGCCCACGAAGAGCACCGACACGCAGCCGAGCTCGGCGACCGGCCGCCCGACCCCTGCCGACCAGATCGCCCCGAAGCGGTCGTCGGGCACCGTGGTGACGCTGACGTGCCCGACCACCTGCCCCCCGACCTCGGCGACCCACGCGCGCTCCTCGTCCGGGCGCACGAGAAACTCCTCGACGGGGAACGGCAGCGGCCACCGGTGCGGGTAGCGCGACGCGGGCTGCTGGGCGGCGAGCACCTCGGCGAGCACGGGTAGGTCGGCCTGGTCGCGGTCGCGGACGACGACAGCGGGGGCGGGCACGGTGCGGATCTCGGCGTGGGACACGGTGCGATCCTGGCACGGGACCCCGACGCCCCGCCCACCAGGACCGTCACTGCACCAGGGCCGGGGTCAGCCCGACACGCTGAGGGTCGCACCCACCGCGGCGGGGTCGGCGAGCGCCTCGGCGTGCACGCGCGCGAGCCGGGCGCGCGAGACCTTGAGCCCCGCCCGGGTGTCGTCGGTCGTGACGTGGGCGGGCGCGGCCGGGCCGTCGGTCGCCTCGTCGTCGGTGAGCGAGACGGGGCGCACGATCGTCCAGTCGAGCCCGCTTGCCCGGACGGCCTCCTCCTGGCGTGCCGAGTCCTTGAACTGGCGCCCGATGACGAAGCGGAACACCAGCTTCCACGTGAGATCGAGGTGCCGCCAGGATTCCCCCAGGCCGTACGTCGTCTGGGCGACGACTCTCCGGACCCCCGTCTCGCGCATCGCCGCGAGCACGGTGGCCGTGCCGCGGGAGCGCACGTCCAGCGCGGTGCTCGCCCGGCGCAGCCACTGGACGGCGAGCGGGTTGTCGGAGATGCCGAGCGTGACCACCACGGCGTCCTGACCCGCGACCGCCTTGGCGACGGCCTCGGGATCCAGCACGTCCCCGTCGACCGGACGCACGGCGCCGGCCCCAGGGATCGTCCCTGCGAACACGGCGCTCGCCGTCCGTCCGAACGCCGTGACCGTGTGCCCGTCGGCCGCGAGCTGCCGCGTCACGGCGAGGCCGGTGCCGCGCGTCGCTCCTACCACCAGGACATGCATGAGGTGCCTCCTACGTCGCAGGCAGGGCCGCGAATCGGCCCCGCGTCTGGATCCAGACTCTCGGCCCTCAGTCGGACGAACAATAAGCGGATGTCCGCATTCATTGACTGATCGTCCGGCCGGGCGCAGGATGGCGTCATGAGCGACGAGGTCATGGCGACGACGCTGCCGGTGCCTGGCGCCGGGCTCCCGCAGGAGGACCCCTGGGCCGACGTGCTGGGTGACCTGGAGATGACTGCCGTCTTCTGCTCCACGGGCAGGTTCACCGAGCCGTGGGGCATCGCCCTGCCCGCGCTGCCGAGCGTCATGATGTTCCACCTGCTGCTCGACGGCCGGGCAGTGGTCGACGTGGACGGCGAGCGGCAGGACCTCGGCCCCGGCGACCTGGTGCTGGTGCCGCACGGCACCGGGCACCACATCACCGGGGCGGCCGAGGACCGGGCCACCGGGCTGTGGGAGATCGACCGCACGGTCGTCGCCGAGCGGTACGAGCAGCTGCGGATCGACGGTGGCGGTCGGCCGGCGACCCTGGTCTGCGGGGCCGTCGGGTTCACGGACCCCGGCGTGGGGCGGCTGCTGGCCAGCCTCCCCCCGGTGCTGCGGGCGCCGTCGGGGGCGGACGTCGCCGGGGAGGGCCCCGAGGGCGGGTGGCTGCGCGCCGTCGTCGAGGCGATCAGCCACGAGGCGCGGCACCCCCGGCCGGGCACCGACGTCGTGACCGCGCGCCTCGCGGACGTCCTCCTCGTGCACGTGGTGCGCGGCTGGCTGGAGGCCGAGGAGCCGGCGTCGGGCTGGATCGCGGCGTTGCGCGACCCGGCGCTCGGCCCGGTGCTGCGCGCCGTGCACGCTGCGCCAGGGGACGCGTGGACGCTGGCGTCGCTCGCCGCCGTGGCGCACCTGTCCCGGTCGGCGTTCGCCGAGCGCTTCGCCGCCGTGGTGGGCGAGCCCCCGATGACCTACGTGGCGGGATGGCGGATGGACGCCGCCGCGCGGCTCCTGCGCGAGCCCGGGACGAGCGTGGCGGGCGTGGCCCGGCGGGTCGGCTACGACTCCGGGCCGGGCTTCCACCGCGCGTTCGTCCGCCGGTACGGGACGACGCCGGGCGCCTGGCGCACGGCGGGCGCGCCACGCACCCTCGAGGACGTCCTCCCGCGCTGACGCGACGGTGCCGAGCCGATGAGGTGCCGGTGCGGGTGGTGGCTCGGGGGGAGAATGCCCCGGTGAGCACCCCCGAGCCCGTGCACGTCACCGACCCCGCCGACCCGCGCCTGCACGACTACACCGACCTCAAGGACGTCAAGCTGCGCGCGGCGCGCGAGCCCGCCGAGGGGCTGTACATGGCGGAGTCGTCGTCGGTGATCCGCCGCGCCCTGGAGGCAGGGCACCGGCCGCGGTCGTTCCTCATGGGGTCCAAGTGGCTGGCGTCGATGGCGGACGTGGTCGCCGAGCATCCCGAGGCGCCGGTGTACGTCGCGGACGAGGACGTGCTGCGCCGGATCACCGGGTTCCACCTGCACCGCGGGGCGCTCGCGGCGATGCACCGGCCGGTGCTGCCGAGCGTCCACGACCTCCTCGCCGGAGCGCGGGGCGGCGCCGGGGCGCGACGGGTGGCCGTGCTCGAGGACCTGGTGGACCACACGAACGTGGGTGCGGTGTTCCGCAGCGCCGCCGCCCTCGGCGTGGACGCCGTGCTGGTCTCCCCGCGCTGCGCCGACCCGCTGTACCGCCGGTCGGTGCGGGTCTCCATGGGCACGGTGTTCCAGGTGCCGTGGACGCGCCTCGAGTCGTGGCCCGGCGGGCTGCACGCCCTGCAGGACGACGGGTTCACCGTCGCGGCGCTCGCCCTCGCCGACGACGCCGTCTCCCTCGACGACCTGGCCGCCGACCCGCCCGAGCGCCTCGCGATGGTGCTCGGCACGGAGGGCGACGGGCTGTCCCGCGGGGTGGTCGAGGCGGCCGACACGGTGGTGACGATCCCGATGGCCGGGGGAGTCGACTCGCTCAACGTGGCCGCTGCCTCCGCCGTCGCGTTCTGGGCGACGCGCGCCTGACCGGTGACCCGCGTCACAAGGAATGACGATACAGGGGGATGACGAAACCCCTAGGTGAAGGTTAGCCTCACCTATGTGAGTCAGACCTTGGTTCCGTCGGCCGAGCCGGTGCCCGTGGCTGTGTCCGCGGTCGCGTCCCGCCCCGCCGCCGCGCTGGCCGGCCGCGGCCTGCGCCTCTCCTACGACAAGCGCACCGTCGTCGACGGCGCGCGGATCGAGCTGCGGGCCGGTGCCGTCACCGCGCTGCTCGGCCCCAACGGCTCGGGGAAGTCGACGCTGCTGCGCTCGCTCGCCCGCCTGCATCGCCCCGACGCCGGCACGGTCGTGCTCGACGACGCCGGTGACGGCGGGAGCGCCGCCACCGACGCGCTCGCGCTGCACCCCAAGGACTTCGCCCGGCGCGTCACCCTGCTCTCGCAGGGCCACCCCACGCCCAGCGGCGTCACGGTGCGCGACGTGGTCGCCTACGGGCGCCACCCGTACCGCGGCCGCTTCCGCTCCGCCGACGCCGACGGCCCGCGCGCGATCGCCCACGCCATGGACGTCACGGGCGTTGCCGAGATGGCCGAGCGCGGCGTCGACGAGCTGTCCGGCGGCGAGCTGCAGCGCGTGTGGCTCGCGACGTGCCTCGCCCAGGACACCGGCGTGCTGCTGCTCGACGAGCCCACCACCTACCTCGACCTGCGGTACCAGGTGGAGCTGCTCGACCTGGTGCGCGACCTCGCCACCGAGCACGGGGCCGCGGTCGGCGTCGTCCTGCACGACCTGAACCAGGCCGCCGCCGTCGCGGACGACGTCGTCGTGCTGCACCGGGGCGAGGTGCGCGCGGCCGGCCGCGCCGACGAGGTGCTCACCAGCGAGCTGCTCACGGACGTCTACGGCATCCACGTCGACGTCACCACGCACCCGGTCACGGGGCGGACGCGCTGCGAGGCCGTCGGCCGGCACGTCGCGCGCGTGTGACGAGACCTGCACCACCGACCCACCACCGACCCACCACCGACCTACCCGCGCCGGCACCACCGCCCGGCACACTCGTGCCCGCGCCCGCGGCGCACCGGACCCGAAGGACACCCATGCGTATGACCACCCGACCGCTGCTCGCCGGCGCTGCCGCTGCCGTGGCGGCGCTCGCCCTCACCGCGTGCGGCACCACCGAGGACCCCACGTCGGAGGCGGCCCCCGAGACGTCGGCCGCGACTGGCCCGGTCACCTACACCGACGAGCGGGGCGAGCACACCCTTGACGCGCCCGCGGCCGACATCGTCTCCCTCGAGTGGGGGCTCACGGAGAACCTCGTCGCCCTCGGGGTGGAGCCGGCCGGGCAGGCCGACGTCGCGGGGTACAACACGTGGGACACGGTGGCGCCGATCGACGAGGGCACGCCCGACGTCGGCACACGAGCAGAGCCGAGCCTCGACGCGATCTCGGCGTTGGAGCCCGACCTGGTCGTCACGACCACCGACCTGCCGGAGAACGTCATCGCGCAGATCGAGGAGGTCGCGCCCGTGCTGACGCTGCGCGGCTCCGACGGCGAGGACCCGCTCGGGTACATGCGCGAGACGGTGACCACCCTCGGCGAGGTGACGGGCACCCAGGACGCCGCGGCCGCGGCGCTCGACGACTTCGACGCCAAGGTCGCGGAGGCGACCACCGCCCTCGACGAGGCGGGTCTCGCGGGCGCCGAGTTCGCGATGGCGGACGGCTGGATCGCCAACGGCACCGTGACGGTGCGGATGTACACGCCGGGGTCGTTCTTCGGCGCGCTCGGCGAGGAGGTCGGCCTCAAGAATGCCTGGACCGACGGCGGTGACCCCGACTACGGCCTCGCGCAGACCGACGTCGAGGGGCTGACCGCGCTGGGCGACGTGCAGTTCGTCTACGCCGCGAACGACTCCGAGGCGGACCCGTTCGCCGATGGCCTGAAGGACAACAAGGTCTGGGCGCAGCTGCCGTTCGTCACCGCCGGCCACGTGCACCGCAGCCCCGACGGCATCTGGATGTTCGGCGGGCCGCTGTCCGGCGCGGCGTACATCGACGCGCTCGTCGACGCGCTCGCCTGACCCCCCGTCCGGCGGCTGAGCAGCAGGTGAGCGACGGGTGGGCAGCACCGTGAGCACGACGGCGGAGGACCTCGCGGGGCAGGCCGGTGCCACGCCCGGCACGAGGGCGGGGCGGGCGGCCCCCGCGCGCATCGTCGCGGCCTTCGGCCTCGCCCTGCTCGCGGTGCTGCTGCTGTCCGCCGTCCACCTCGCCCAGGGGACCGCGGACGTCGGCGCCCTCGACGTGCTGCGCGCCGTCGTCGGGGCGGACACCGACCAGACCGTGGCGGTCCTCGTCTCGTCCCGGCTGCCGCGGCTGCTCGCCGGCCTCCTGGTCGGGGTGGGGCTCGGCGTCGCTGGCGCCGTGCTGCAGTCGGTGGCGCGCAACCCGCTGGCCTCGCCGGACACGCTCGCCGTCAACGCCGGGGCGTACGTCACCGTCGTCGCGGCGGCGGCTCTCGGCCTGACCGTGCCCTTCTACCTGCAGGGCGGGCTGGCCTTCCTCGGCGGGCTGGCCGCCGCCGCGCTGGTGCTCGCCCTCGCCCGCGGCGGCGCCGACGGGCCCACCCGGCTGGTGCTCGCCGGGTCGGCGATCATGCTCGCACTGCACTCGCTGACCATGGTGCTGCTGGTGCTCTTCGAGCAGGAGACCACCGGCCTGTTCGCGTGGGGCAGCGGCAGCATCGTGCAGTCGGGGTCGCGGACGGTGGCGCTCGCGGCGCCCGTCGTGCTGGTCGGCGTCGCCGGCGCGCTGCTGCTCGCACGGCGGCTGGACCTGCTCGGCCTCGGCGACGACGCCGCACGGGTCCTCGGGATCGACGTGCGGCGCACGCGCGTGGTGTCGGTGCTGGTGGCCGTGCTGCTGGCCGCGATCGCGGTGACGGTCGCCGGCCCGATCGGCTTCGTCGGCCTCGCCGCGCCGGTGATCGCGCGGCTGGTCGGGCGCCGCGTGCCCGGCCTCGGGCGGCACACCCTGCTGCTGCCCTTCTCCGCGCTGGTCGGCGTCGTCGTGGTGCTCGGCTCCGACGTGCTGCTGCGGGCGGTCCTGCCCGGCCAGGCGTCGGTCGTCATCCCCACGGGTGTGGTCACGACCGTGCTCGGTGCGGGCATCCTCGTGTGGATGGCCCGCCGGCTGCGCGACGCCGGGGCCGGCGCGCGCGGCGCCCGGGGCGCGCTCGGCCGCCCCCGCTCGCGCGCGCGGGTCGTCACGGTGCTCGTGGTGCTCGGCGTCGCGCTCGTCGCGGCCGTGGTCGCCGGCCTGCTGCTCGGGGACCGGCTCGTGCTGCTGGGCGACGTCGCGAACTGGGTGCAGGGCGCGGCCGGGCGGCAGGTGGCGTTCGTGCTCGACCAGCGCGTGCCGCGCGTGCTCGCGGCCCTGCTCGCCGGCGCGGCCCTCGCCCTCGCGGGGACGATCGTGCAGGCCGTGTGCCGCAACCCGCTCGCCGAGCCCAGCCTGCTGGGCGTCACGTCGGGGGCCGGGCTGGGCGCGGTCACCATGATCCTGCTGGTCCCCGGGGTGGGGATCTGGCCCATGTCCGCGGCCGCCGGCCTGTGCGCGCTCGTCGTCTTCGCCCTGGTGTACCTGCTGTCCGCGCGCGGCGGCCTCGGCTCGGAACGGCTGGTGCTGGTCGGCATCGGCGCACAGGCCGGCACCACCGCGCTCATCACCCTCGTCGTGCTCGTCATCGCGCCCTGGGACGTCAACCTCGCGCTCACGTGGCTTTCCGGCTCGACGTACGGGCGCACCCTCGAGCAGCTGCTGCCCGTCGCCCTGGCACTGCTGGTGCTGGTGCCGCTCGCCGTGACGTACCGGCGGGAGCTCGACGTGCTGTCGCTCGACGAGGACACGCCCCGGGTGCTGGGCCTCGCGGTGGACCGCTCGAGGCTGGTGCTCCTCGGCGCGGCGGCCCTCACCACCGCCGCCGCGGTCTGTGCCGTCGGCGTCATCGGGTTCGTGGGCCTCGTCGCGCCGCACGCGGCGCGGGCGTTGGTCGGCGCCCGGCACGCCCGCGTGCTGCCGGTGGCGATCCTGCTCGGCGCCCTCCTGGTGTCGGCGGCCGACACCCTGGGCCGGGTCGTCATCGCACCCGGACAGATCCCCGCCGGCCTCGGCACCGCCCTGCTGGGCGCGCCCTACTTCGTCTACCTCCTGTGGCGCACGCGGGGGCGCGGCGCCTGACCGGCCGCGTCAGGACTCGTCGGTCGAGCTTGTCGAGACCGGGTGCCGACACCCACGAACAGCGGTGTCGAGCGCGACCGCGGCGAGAGACGATGGCAGGGTGAGCGACGGCACGACCGCCCCGGTGGTCCTCGGCTACGACGCGTCGGAGCCCGCCGAAGTCGCCCTCGTCTGGGCGGCGCGGGAGGCACGGGCGCGCGGGGCGATGCTGCGCGTCGTCTACGTGCGGGACGCGCACGACACGGGTGTTGCCGCCCGCCCGCACGGGGGCGACCTGGGGGAGCGCGGCGACGAAGGGCCCTGGCCCGTCGTGGAGGAAGCGGCCGCGCGCGCCCGCGACGTGGCGCCGGGCGTGACGACCGAGACGTTCGTCGAGTACGCCTCGCCCGCCTCCGCCCTGGTGGGCATCTCCGGCGACGCCGGCGCCCTGGTGCTGGGCGCCACACACCACGGCGGCCTCTACGAGGCGGTCCGGGGAACCGTGGTGCTGCAGGCCACCGCGCACGCGCACCGCCCCGTGATCGTGGTGCCCGCGGGGGCGGCGCGGCCGGACCTGCCGGCCGACGCGCCGGTCGTGGTGGGGTACGACGGGTCCGAGCCCGCGGGCCTCGCCCTCGACGCGGCCACGGAGTCCGCCTGGCAGCTCGGGCGCGCGCTGCGCATGGTGGTGGTCTGGCGGCCCGGCGTCACCGAGTGGGTGGTCTCGCGCGGGGCCACGGAGCACGAGGGGCACGACATCACCGAGGCCGACGCGGGCGAGGTGCTGGAACAGGCGCTGGCCCGGGTGGAGGAGCGGCTGCGGGAGCTCGGCGCCGCGCCGGGGGCGCTCGAGGTGCTCGGCGAGACGCGCGAGGGGCAGGTCGCCCGCGTCCTGCACCGCGAGGCCGAGGCGGCGGAGCGCCTGGTGCTGGGCACCCGCGGCCGCGGCGGCTTCGCCTCGCTGCTCCACGGTTCCGCGACGCACACGCTGGCGCGCACGTCCGCCTGCCCGGTCGTCGTGGTGCGGGCACGCGACGAGCACAAGGGTCCCGCGCGCGACCCGGACATGTGACGACGGTCACCCGGGCTTGCGGAACCGGGGCTAGGTGAGGTTAGGCTAACCACCGTGACCGAGACCGTCGAGGCGACGCAGCGCGCCGAAGAGCAGCCCGCGCAGGACGCCGCCCCCGAGCAGTCATACCGGATGTTCGACGTCACGGTCTCGCGGGTGACGCGGCTGTGCCCCTCGTTCATCCGCATCACGTTCGCCGGCGACGACCTCCACCTGTTCGCCGACAACGGTCGCGACCAGCGGATCAAGTTCCTGCTGCCCGCGCCGTGCGGCGGCTGGGAGTACCTGGACCGGCAGAACCCGGACTGGTTCACGTCGTGGCGGGCGCTGCCCGAGGAGCGTCGGAACCCGCTGCGCACGTACACGGTCCGCTCGGTGCGTCAGGACTTGCGCGAGGTGGACGTCGACATCGTGCTGCACGGCGACACCGGGCCCGCCTCGCGCTGGGCCAACGGCGCGACGCCGGGCACGCCGCTGGTGATCATGGGCCCGAACGCCGCGTACACCGGCGGGTCGCACGGCGGCCTGGAGTTCAATCCGCCCGCTGGCAGCCATGCGCTGCTGCTGGCCGGCGACGAGACCGCCGTCCCCGCGATCGCCGCGATCTGCGAGTCCCTGCCCGAGGACGCCATCGGCGAGGTCTTCCTCGAGGTGCCGCACCGCGAGGACCGCTGGACGCTGGTGGCGCCCGCCGGGGTCCGGATCACCTGGCTTCCGCGTGAGGAGCGTGAGCACGGGGGCGTGCTGGTGCCGGCCGTGAAGGACGCCGCTGACCGGCTGCTCGCGATGGGCGTGCGCCCGTCGTCCGACGCGCCCCTGATCCCCGAGCCGCTCGCCACGGGCGCCGGCCGTCCCGCGCTGACTGCCGCGGGGGTGGACCTGGACGGCGAGCTGCCCGACGTGGACATCGACGCGGAGATCCTCTGGGAGGTCCCGGTCGACGCCGCGGGTCACCCCCTCGCGCAGGACACCGTGCTGTACGCCTGGCTGGCCGGCGAGGCCGGCTCGATCAAGACCCTGCGCCGCTACCTGGTCTCCGAGAAGGGCGTGGACCGCAAGGCGGTCGCGTTCATGGGGTACTGGCGCCGCGGTCGCGCGGAGAGCTGAGCCCGTAGCCGTCAGCCGCGGGCGACGCCCAGGTCCTCGACCACCTCGACGCCGGGCATCGCGCACAGCAGCTCGCCGGGCATGAGCAGCTTGGACCGACGCAGGCCCGAGCCCATCAGGGCCAGCGTGCCCGGCTCGGCGAACCGGGAGTCCACGAGCACGCGCCACGCGGACGGCAGGCCCACCGGGGTGATGCCGCCGTACTCCATCCCCGACTCCGCCGTCGCCCGGTCGGTGGGCAGGAACGACGCCTTGCGGGCGTCGAGCAGCTTGCGCACCCGCGTGTTGACGTCGGCGAACGTGGTCGCGGTGACGACGCACGCGGCGACGCGCTCGACGTCACCCCGGCGGCCCGCCACGACCACGCAGTTCGCGGAGGCCTCGGGCGACAGGCCGTGCACCTCGTTCAGCGTGGCCGTGTCGGCGTGGTCGGGGTCGATCTCGGCCACGGCGACCTGATCGGCGACCCGCGGCTCGACCTCGGCCCAGGCCCGCAGCGCGTCGAGCACCGGCGCGGCGAGCAGGTCGGGGTGGTCCAGCGCGGGAGCCCAGGGGAGGTCGCCGAGCGTCGGCAGTCCCGTCGTCGTCCCGCTCATCGCGCGCACGTGGCGGGGGCGGGGAGCAGTGCATACGGGTCGGGGGGAAGGGGGTGCTCGAAGTCCATGCGGGCCATGGTGCCCGACTCGCGACGATGCTGGCCAGGGACGCACCGTGGTACGGTCCCTCCCAAACCGACCGGCCGGTATGTTGCAGGCCGGGTCGACGACGGAGCCGGACGCAGGCGGGCACGGAGGGGCGATGGAGCGCAGGTTCGAGGGCAGGGTCGCGCTGATCAACCTTACGCAGCAGCTCCCGTGCGCTCTACGAGGGGCACGAGGACGAGGCGATCGCGCGGTACCCCCTTCTCCCCTCGGGGTGCCCGAGGACGTGGCCGGACCGGTCGCGTTCCTGCTCTCCGACGACGCCGCCTGGGTCACCGGGCAGACGCTCCGGATCGACGGCGGCGCGAGCATCGGGCCGGTGGGGTGAAGGATGGGAGCCATGAAGAGTACCCACGTCGCCGACCGGGTCACCGCCGAGGCCCTGGACCTGTTCGCCACTCAGGGCTACGCCACGACCAGCGTGCAGCAGATCGTCGAGGCCGCGGGCGTCACCAAGGGCGCCATGTACCACTACTTCCAGTCCAAGGACGACCTGCTCTTCGCCATCTACGACCGCATGCTGGCGCTGCAGAAGGCGCACCTCGACGAGATCGTCGCGGCCGGCGGGTCGGTCGAGGACGTGGTGCGGGCGGTGTGCGTCGACGTCGTCGAGACGTCGATCGACTTCCTGCCCGAGGGCACGGTCTTCTTCCGCAGCATGCACATGCTCACCGAGCCGCGCCTCAAGGAGGTCACGCAGCGGCGGCGCGAGTACCACGACGAGTTCGCCGCGCTGCTGCGTGCGGGCCAGGACGAGGGCGTGTTCCGCACGGACGTGCCCCGGTCGCTGCTCGTGGCGCACTTCTTCAGCGACGTGCACTACCTGTCGCACTGGTACTCGCCCGAGGGCCCCGAGACCAAGACCGAGGTGGCCCAGCAGCTCACCGAGCTGTTCCTGCGCGGGATCCGGGCGATCCCCAGCTGACCCGACCTGTTCCGACCCGCACCGACCGCACGACCTTCGAGCGACGAGAGCGACGAGAGTGACGATGACCTCGCAGCTGCCCCGACCCTTGTCCCGACCCCCGGGCCGACCGTGCGCGCCTGGCGCGCGACCCGCACCGGGGAGCCCGCCGACGTGCTCCGGCTCGACGAGGTCCCGGCGCCGCAGCCCGGGCCGGGCGAGGTGCTGGTGCGGACGCGGGCCGTGGCCGTGAACTTCCCGGGCGTGCATCGGCTCGGCCCTCGGGGTGCTGATCGACCCGTCCCGCACGCCGATTCCGCTGGGCCGCGGCGGCGCCCCGGACGACCTCACCGGCGTGGTCGTCTTCCTCGCGAGCGACGACTCCGCCTACCTGACGGGCGCAGAACTCGTCGTCGGCGGCGGCATGACCGCCGGCGTCGGCCACCGCTGACCTGTGCGCCCGGACAGTGGCGTGCACCCACTCGGCGACGTCATCTGCCGCGGCCTCGAGATGTTCCGTCGAGTGCGTCGTGCGCGGGTGCCGCGCCTCGGTTTCATCCAGTTCACGGCGGTCCGACAAGGCACGTCTGCCACGGCTTCCAGATCCTCACCGACGCGCACCTGCTGCCCGGCTCGATGGTCAACCCGAACGGCTCCCGCCGCGGCATCGTGGGCATCACCTACGCCGCGGGAAAGGCCGTCGGGCTCATGCCGCACCCCGAGCACGCCGTCGAGGCGGGCTTCGGCCCGGCGAGCGACCCGCCCGCGCGCTGGTCCCGACGGCTGGGCTTCCTCACCTCGGTGCTGGGCTCGCTCGTCCACGCGTCACATGCCGGCGACGAGGTTGACCAGCCCCGCGAGGATCACCGAGCCGAAGAGGTAGGCCAGGAGCGCCTGCGCGAGCGCGGCGCGGCGCATCTCGGACGACTGCAGGTCCGTATCCGAGATGGCGAAGCTCATTCCGACCGTGGCGCCGATGTACAGGAAGTCGGTGTATCGCGGCGGGGCGTCCTGGTGGAAGTCGATCCCCCCGTCCGGGCCCGTGTAGTACAGCCGGGCGTAGCGGAGCCCGAAGTGGGTGTGGACCGTCGCCCAGGAGGCAGCGACGCTGAGCACGGCGATCGCCGCCGTCATCACACGGCGTGACTCGTCGCCCGTGGCGAGCACGAGCCCGACGACGCCGAGGCTCGCGACGGCGGCGACGAGGATGATGAGGTGCGTGACCGCGCGCCTCGGCTCCTCGCGGGTCGCATGGGCCGCCGTCTCGCCGGCGTCCATGGGCCAGATCGTCACCCACGTCCACACCATGTCCGTCGCGGCGAGGGCGACCCATCCGAGGGCCAGCGAGATGGCCGGATCGAACACGCGCCACGCGGCCACCGTCGCGAGCGCACCGACGACGACGGCGATGAGCAGCCGTGCGAGGGCCGACGTGTCGGCGACCCGACGACGTCGGCCCGGGCGCGGACTGCGGGAAGAGGGCACGGCGACAGTCAAGCACCGTCGTGGGGCGGATGAGCGGTGAACGCCCGGGTTGGGCCCACGCGCCCGACGTGCGTCATCCGCGAGCTGTGTCGTAAATGCCCAGGCTGTCCGCGGGACGTGCGTTGACACATCTTCTCTTGATGGGTCAGGCCCCTCGCCATCCGCGGCTGGCTCGACACGGCCCGCAGACACAGCCGCCACCTGCTGACCGACCTCCGCCACGCCGCCTGGGCGGTCAGGTCGCCGTCCCGCTCGTCAACCAGGTCCGGGTGGGTGCCGGCCAGCCAGCGGGTCAGGCCGGCGCAGTCCAGGCCGGGCACACGATCTGGGTCGGTGCCCGCGACGACGCCCGCGGCCGCGCGGCCGCCGAGGAGCTCGGCGGGCGCTTCGTCCGGCTCGACGTGCTCGACGACGCCTCGGTCGAGGCCGCGACCGCGCTCGTCGGCGCGCGCGGCGGGCTCGACGTCCTGATCAACGATGCGGGAATCGAGCCCCGCCTCGCCGGCAACGCCGTCCCGACGCCGGCGAACGAGACGGCGGCTCGGCACGATTGTCCGACAGAGCGACGTCGTCCTGATGCCGACAGATGTGTCGCACCGTCACACGGCTCGGTGCACTTGGTCGTTAGTGCCAGTGGTGCCGGGGGCTCCAGTCGAGCAAATTCTCCACGGGGCCGGTGTCGAGCAGAGGGGCGTACGAGACTCCTTCCCGAATGGCCTCGGTGTGGAGCGGTACGTCTGGCAACACCATGCTGAGCAGTTCCCGGGTCGTGAGCCCTGACGAGCTGATGTCGGGTCCGTTGACGAGGAGCCGGTGGTGCCCGTGCACGCCGGGTGCGACGAGAGCACGAAAGATGCACGTGGCGAGGTCGCGGACGTCGATGAAGGCCCCGTATTCCCAGAACGGCAGGTATTCGGACTCGGGGTTCTCCGTTGCGTGCGGCTCGGATGTGCTCGGCGATGTCGGCGTTGACGACGCCGGGTGGGCGTAGGCAGAGAGTCGGTGTTCCCGTGGTCGCGGTGAACGCCGCGCAGAGCTCCTCGGCTGCCAGTTTGGGTCTGCCCCGAGTTTGGTTGACACCTGAACTGTGAGGATCTTGTCCTCGCTGGAAGGATGTCCCCGTGGCAAAGCCCTATCCCAAGGAGTTCCGCGACGACGTCGTGGCCGTGGCCCGCAAGGGCCAGGCGTCGCTGTCGCAGATCGCGAAGGACTTCGGCATCTCCGAAGGCTCGCTGGCGAACTGGATGAAGCAGGCCGAGGTCGAGGACGGTCGCCGGCCTGGTCTGAGCGAGGCCGACAAGGCCGAGCTGCGAGAGCTGAAGAAGCGCAACCGTCTGCTGGAGCAGGAGAACGAGGTCCTGCGCCGGGCGGCGGCGTACCTGTCGCAAGCGAACCTGCCGGGAAAATAGTCTTCCCGCTCGTCCGTGAGATGGCCGCGGCCGGCGCCCGGATCAGGGTGCCGGTCGCGGTGGCGTGCAGGGTCCTTGGTCTGACGACCCAGGGGTACTACAAGTGGCTCAAGGCCCCCGTCTGCCAGCGTGACTGGGACGACGCCCACGTCATCGACGTGCTCTACGACCTGCACAATGACGACGAGACGTTGGGCTACCGGTTCCTGACCGACGAGCTGGCCGACGACCGCCAGATCACCGTCGGGGAGAACCGCGTGCACCGGCTGTGCCGCATCGCCGGGATCACCGCCTCGCATCACAAGAAGCGCAGCAAGGCCGGATCCGCCGGGCCTGCCCCGCACGACGACCTCCTGGCCGTGGTCGACGAACACGGCGTCGTCCGCCACGAGTTCGTTGCCGACCTGCCGAACAAGGTCTGGCTGTGGGACATCTCCGAGCACCCCACGCGAGAAGGGAAGCTCTACATCTGCGCGATCAAGGACGTCTACTCCGGGCGGATCGTGGGCTACTCCATCGGCTCGCGGATGAAGTCGTCCCTGGCGATGGCCGCGATGCGCAACGCGATCGCGCTGCGCTCACCGGCAGGGACCATCTGCCACTCCGACCGAGGCGGGCAGTTCCGGGCGAAGAAGGTGCAGCGCCTGCTGAAGAACCACCATCTGGTCGGGTCGATGGGACGCTCCTACGGCGCCGGGGACAACGCCAGCATGGAGAGCTTCTTCTCCCTGCTGCAGAAGAACGTCCTGGACACCCGACGCTGGGACAGCCGTGAGGACCTACGCCTGGCGATCGTGACCTGGATCGAGACGAAGTACAACCGTCGCCGCCGTCAGCGCCGTCTTGGCAGACTCACCCCGGTCGAGTTTGAGACCATCTACACGGCCGCAGAAGCGGCCTGACTACCGCACACCCCGATCGTCAACCAAACCGGGGGCAGACCCCCCCACCGCAAAGGCCTGTGCTCACGCTGCTGCCTGCGAGACGACCTCGCCATCCTGCTCGATGACGGCCACGGCACGGTGCGCACCGCACTCATCCCGTTCTACGAGGCCGTCTGCTCCCAGCCGGACTCGCGCAGCGCCCGGATCTGGCTACGGAACCCCACCGTCCTGCGCCTCTTGCGCGGCTTCGCCGACGGGTCGCTACCCATCGAGCACGCAACCTTCGACGCAGAGGACTCGCGCCAGACCGCCAACCACCTCGAAGGACTGTTCACGCGCTGCGGCATCCTGCCCGAACGCGACCCCACCATCGCGAAGTTCGAGCACTGGCTCGACATGAAGCTGAACGGCCCGATCCACCCCGGACGACCGGGCGCTACTGCACCGGTTCGCCACCTGGCACCACCTGCGCCGCATGCGTACTCGCGCTACGGCGGGCACCCTGAAGCCGGGCGCCGCGAACAGCGCCAAGCAGGAGATCACAGTCGCCGCGGACTTCCTCGGGTTCCTCCGCGGCCGCGGAATCACGCCCGCCGACCTCTCGCCGCAAGCGATCGATCAATGGCTCGCACCGGGGCCGAGCACCCGCTACGTGGCACGAAATTTCGCCCGCTGGGCCGTTCGCCATGGCCACCTACCTCCGATCGACTTCCCACGGCGGAAACCCCGCACGTCACCGGTGCTCACGCAGGACGAACGACTCAGCCTGCTGCGCAACGCCGTACTCGGTGCTGATCATCCGACGTATCTGCGCCTCGCGGCCGTCCTGCTCCTCCTCTACGGACAGCCCATCACACGCATCGCCCACCTGCGGCTTGACGACATCTCGATCACCACGACACCGGCCACGATCCACCTCGGCGATGAACCAGCGACCGTCCCCGGGATCGTCGAGGCGCTCATCCACGCGCACCTCGAGAACCGTCCGAACATGAACACAACCGCAGGGAAAGACTCGCCTTGGGTCTTCACAGGATTCCGCCCAGGCCGTCCGCTCACCGCGAACTACCTGATGGGGCGGCTCCGCAGCATCGGAATCGAACTCCGAGGCGCCCGGAACGCGGCTCTACGACAAATCGTCCTCGACATGCCACCCGCCATTGCTGCAGACACTCTCGGATATTCCTACGCGGTCAGCGAAAAGCACGCACGTGAAGCGGGCGCCTCATGGGCAAACTATGTCGTCGCACCGCGTTGATGCAATAGTCACCATTTTCGAACTACTCGGCCTCTGTGGGATGAAGAAGGAGCCCAATCTTCAGGGCCTTTATAGGGAACGAGTTTAGTTTACTCGCCAACTCTGGAGATAGGCGATCAAGTACCGCATGGATGACCATCTGATCATCGCTCGCCGACTCGTAGCCAAACTGTGCGACCGAACCCTCCGCCCCCAGAACGGCGGCCTCGATCTCGTCGAATTCTCGACGACTCCAATGGCTCCGAATCACCGCCACATCAGGGCCGAGACTTCGTCTGACCGCGTCTGTATCGGCAGCCAGTGCGACGAGCCGACCCGTCCCGCTAGCAGAATCCCGCTCCACCCAGCAATCAAGCAGGGCGCCGGACTCCATGAGCTCCCGCTCGACCGCTGGGCGCACGCGCCGCACCAGGTGCGGCTCCACTGGAGCCGCATGGGGCAGGCGGGCCCTCTGAGACTTGCGAACCGTCGACACGGTGACGCGATCTCCGATGAGAGAACCTGCGACTCGCACGCGTGTCCCCAACAGTTCGGTCGGGGCGAACGTCTCTGGCGATCCCAACTCCAGCGTGTAAGCGGCATCTAGAACCAGGCCCGCATAACTTTGTACATATGCGGGCTCGGCCTCAAGAAGCAGTCTACCTTCAACTTCTCTCAAGACACCCATGCACGTCACCGAATCTCCTTCGCTGACGGCATGGGCGCCCCAAGGTGCAAGATCTGTCACGCGGTAGCGCACTCCGCCGAGGTCGAGACCTGCTCAGCACCCTTGACGGCCGGGGCGGCGAACCATACGTCCTTGTTCACGTAGACCATCCAGTAGTAGTACCCGGTCGGGCATGCAGCCACGTAGAATCGCCGGCACTGGAGTGCCCCTTGCGCAATCCCGTAGTCCCTAATGAGTTGTGCGCGGCGAGCCGCACAGTTCACCTGCGAGGTGATGTGGTTCCCGTCCCACGGAACCCAGGACGCGAGCACCTCGGCATCGATCTCGGCCGCAGTGGACACGTGGCTTGAGGCGGGCTCGATAGCATTGACGGGCATCGAGACGGCCGCGACGCTACCGAGTGCAAGCGTACTGGTCAGTACGAGTCGCCAGATTCTGCGCATAGAAGTCACTCTCCGTTGAGCGAGGGAAAACTGACGCGCTGAGAGTGGCACGACGGCGACCGTGGTGCAACCGGAACTCTGCTGACGCGCGCGAGGTTGAGTGCACCGCCGGTGGGGCCAGGGGGAGTGAGGATTCGCACCGGTGCGATACGCACGGGCACCAGTCGAGGCTGTTTAGGTGTGATGTCCAGGGAGGTTGTACCGCCCGGCATCGGTGAGTCTGTCTGACAGACGAAGGCCTCCGGTTGTGAAGT
>NZ_JCAIUJ010000013.1:0-45035 GCF_059445465.1 Isoptericola sp. Y541
CCGAGATCACCGCCGCAGCACTCGTGCTACTCAACCTTCAACGCGGGACCCGGCGATCACGCTGGTGAGAAAACCTCTCAGTCGCACTCGCCGCCTGAGAACTGCTGTCACCTATCCGTGCAGCAGTCCCATCGCACGGGTGAGGTCGGGCATGTCCACACGGGGGGTCGTGGCAGCGAGACCGGCGGACGACGGACGTTTTTGTCACGGAGACACTCCGCTGCCTCGCGTCGCGCGGAGCCGGCGATACTGTTGCGCGATGGTTGATATTCATCCGACAGCGTGGGTAGCTCCATCGGCAGTGGTGACCGGAGACGTGACAGTCGGCGCGAACTCGAGGGTGCTGCACGGTGCGGTCCTCAACGGGGACCTGGGTCGGGTCGAGGTCGGCTCGCACGTTGTGGTGATGGAGCACGCACTCCTTCGGGGCCGCGCGGACCACCCGGTGCGGGTGGGGGACTTCGTCCTGGTCGGCCCGCACACGCATCTGAACGGTGCGTGGATCGATGACGAGGTGTTCATCGCCACGGGTGTCTCCATGTTTCCCGGCTCTCGTACCGGCACGGGCTGCGAGCTACGCATCAACAGCGTTCTCCACGTCAACTCGGTCCTCGAACCTGGGACGACGGTGCCCATCGGATGGATTGCCGCAGGGCGCCCGGCGCAGCTGTTCTCACCCGATCGACACGATGAGCTGTGGGCGGTCCAGGAGCCGCTCGACTTTCCCGGAACGGTCTACGGCGTCCCGCGGGGCACGCCGATGCGCGAGATCATGCGCCGCCAGTGCGGTGCGTATGGGAGCCAAACCAGGTAGCCCGGAGAGTCCTCGACGATCCGGCCCTCGCGAACGCGGATCAGGTTGACACCGCGGACGCGGTCCTGCGTTCCGTCGCCCCCACACCAGGAGCCCGGCGCCGACGTACCCAGCCCCCGGGCACCGCCGCCCCGATCCCCTGGACGCCGCTGCGCACGTCGCCGTCCCGTCCGGCCGGCTCGGCAGCACCCAGTTCTCGGAGCATGTCGTCCAGCGCCGCGCCGATGTTCCACGTCCGCAGCCGGGTCCTCGCCAGGGCGCGCGAGCGAGCTCTTCAGGAGCGGACGGGCGAGCAAGTCGACCAGGGAGACCGTGATGTGCGCGGGGTCCAGATGGGCCCCGGCGGGGAGCATCGCGCGGGTTCCACCTGCATGGACATCGCGGGCTTGCCTGGCCGGTGGGTGTGCACCGGTGCCCCGCGCACCAGCCCGCGGTCGATCAGCCGCCGGGTGATCTGCGAGACCCGCCTGACGGGAGAGGCCGCAGCGTTCCATCAATTCCGACTGGTCGATCCCGTCCCGCGACACCCGGATCGCCCGCGCACGACGAGCTCGTTCCGAGCCCCACCTGCGGCATCGTCGTCGCGCGCATCGCGCTCCCTCGGTCGGGGTTCCTGATGGGCCCTTTGAATATATCCATCAGTATGAGTAATGTTCCGGCGCGTAGGACGCAGTGGTCCACGTCACCCTCTCGGTGCTGCGGCCCGTGTCCGGCCCGCGACGGACAGTGCTCCGCCGCCGTACCGAAGGGAGAACGATGACTGCGACCGGACTGACGGCCAGAGCCCCTGTAGGGGTCGCCCCACCGGACGCGGCGGAGAGCGCGACCGGCGGGCCACCACCGAAGCGCACCCGTCACAGGCTCTCGCGGGCCGACAGGCGCGACCTGGCCCTGGGTCTGAAGTACATCTCGCCCTGGCTCATCGGGATCCTGGTCTTCGTCGTCTACCCGGTCGGGTACTCGATCTACCTGAGCCTCACCCGCTACTCCGGCATGGGGTCTCCGACCTGGGTGGGTCTCGGGAACTACGTCACCGCGTTCGCCGACCCCCTGGTCAGCAAGGCGGCGAGCAACACGATGTTCTTCGCCCTGATCGCCGTGCCGCTCGGCCTCGTCGTCTCACTCGTGCTCGCTCTCGCGATGAACCAGAACGTCCGCGAGGTCGCCTTCTATCGCACGATATTCTACGCCCCGTCGTTGATCCCCGCGTTCGCGATGTCGTTCATCTTCATCGTGTTCCTGAACCCGCAGTTCGGCGCTTTCAACCAGGTGCTCAACCTCTTCGGCGGCTCGAACGTGAACCTGCTCGGCGACCCGACCGGGGTGAAGATCGCGATCATCCTGATGGCGCAGCTCGGCGCGGGGAACGCGGCGCTGATCTTCCTTGCCGGGCTGCGCAACGTCCCCAAGACGGTCTACGAGGCGGCGCGCGTGGACGGCGCCGGCCCGATCCGGCAGTTCCTCTCGATCACGCTGCCCCTGCTCACCCCGGTGCTGCTGTTCAACCTGATCACCGGCGTCTCCGGCGCCCTGCAGGTCTTCACCGAGGCGTACATCGTCACCAACGGGACCGGCGACCCCGACGCGGGCGCGCTGTTCTACATGATGTACCTCTACAAGAACGCCTTCGGCTTCGCGGAGCTGGGATATGCCTCTGCCCTGGCAGTGCTGCTGTTCCTCGCCGGTCTCGCCCTGGCCCTGTTGATCTTCTGGGCCTCGCGGCGGTTCGTGAACTACGACGTGGAGGCTTCCTGATGAGCACGACGACCCGCACGGACACCCCGCAGAGGCGCCGGAGCCCCGCCCGCACCACGGACGAGGATCAGCTGAACCGGCGGGCCGACGGGACGCGTCGCCCGTGGTACAGCACCGTGTTCGCGCGCGTGGTGATGGTGGCCCTGTCCATCCTCTTCCTGCTGCCGCTGTACTGGATGATCATCTCGGCGCTGAAGTCGGACGAGGAGCTCGCGAAGTTCCCTCCGACGTTCATCCCCGAGTCGTGGCAGTTCAGCAACTTCGTCGACGCGGTGGCGGCCATGCCGTTCCTGCAGTTCTTCTCGAACTCCGCGATCATCACGATCTCGGTCGTGATCTTCTCGGTGATCTCGAACTTCATCGTCGCCTACGGGTTCTCCTGCCTGAAGTGGCCCGGGCGGGACCTCATGTTCTACCTGGTGATCGCGACGCTCTTCCTGCCGTTCCCGGTGACCCTGATCCCCATGTTCGACATGTGGGCCCGCCTCGGGCTGGTCAACACCCTGTTCCCCTTGATCATCCCGGCGATGTTCGGCTCGGCGTTCTACGTGTTCCTGCTGCGCCAGTTCCTCCTGCAGATCCCCAAGGACATGCTCGACGCCGCCCGGATCGACGGCGCGCGGGAGTGGACCATCCTGTGGCGCCTGGTGTTCCCCACGGCCAAGCCGGCGCTGACGACCGTCGCCATCTTCGCGGCCGTCGCGTCCTGGAACGACTTCATGGGACCGCTGATCTACCTGCAGGACGAGAGCGTCCAGACCCTCTCGATCGGCCTGCAGTCGTTCCGCTCCATGCACGCGCAGGACGTCTCGTTCAACCAGCTGATGGCCGCGTCGTTCCTCGTCATCGTGCCGCTGCTGATCCTGTTCTTCGTGTTCCAGCGCTACTTCATCCGGGGCATCACCATCGGAGGCTTCAAGTGATCTCACGCCGCACCTTCTTGAGCGCTGCCGCGGCGTCCGCCGCGGCCCTCTCCCTCGGGGCGTGCGCGCCCCGCGGGTCCTCGAACGACGCCGTCATCCGCTACTGGGGCATGGGCGCCGCCGACGCCGACAAGGACGTCAAGGTCATCGACGCGTTCAACGCCACGAAGGCCGGGTCCAGCATCAAGGTCGACATCAACCAGGTGCCCAGCAACGGCGTGGCGGACATGAGCCAGATCATCACCGCCGTCCGCGGCGGGACCGCCCCGGACGTCTGGCAGATGGACCGGTTCAACGCCGTCCAGAACGCCTCCATCGGGCTGCTCGAGCCGATCGGGGGCCTCATCGAGAAGTACGAGGACGTCTCCGTCGAGGAGTTCACCTCGCAGTGGCTGCAGTTCTCCATCGACGAGCTCACGTACGACGGCCAGCTGTACGGGCTGCCGATCAACACCGACGCCCGCGGCATCATGTACAACGAGAAGCTCCTGCGTGAGGGGGGCATCGACCTCGACATGTTCGACCCGGAGCAGCACGTGCTCACCTGGGACGAGATCCGCGAGGTCAGCCGCAAGCTCACCAAGTCCGACTCGCACGGCAACTTCGAGACCCTCGGGTTCGTCCCCTGGGACGGCGAGGGCTGGCCGTACACCTGGGCCTTCGGGCTCGGCGCGAACCTCTACTCGAACGAGACCGCGGCGGTCACCCTGGACTCGCCGCAGTGGCGGTCCGTGTTCGACCTGTACGCCGACTGGGCCGAGGAGTTCCCCTACGCCAAGGCCGACGCTTTCTTCGCGACCTACCAGCCGCCGAACGCCCCGCCCAGCCAGACCGCCATCTTCAGCGAGCGCCTCGCGATGTCGACCACCGGCCCGTTCTCCATCCGCAGCAACGAGAAGTACGCACCGGACCTGCCGCTGAAGTTCACCTGGCTGCCGGTCGGCGCGGAGGGCGACGAGACCTACTCGTGGTCCGGCGGCGCCTCCCTGGTGGTGCCCAAGGGCGCCAAGATGACGCGGAACCTCTGGGAGTTCATGAAGTTCTACACGGGGTACGAGGGCCAGAGCATCGTGCAGCCGCTGCTCGGCGATCTGCCGACGAACCTGGAGACCATCCAGGCCCGTCATTACAACCCCAAGGCCGAGCTGTTCCGGCAGATGCTGCCGACCTCGACGTCCCGGCCCCCGCTGCCCGTGGGCTCCGTGGCCTGGGACACGCTCCAGCGCTCCCGGAGCTCGGTGATCATCGGGTCGGCGACACCGCAGGAGGCCATCGCCAACAACCAGCTGAGCGTCGCCCCCAAGATGGCGCTCTTCAAGGGCTATCAGATGCCCGCGACGTACGGGCAGAACAGCGTGATCCCGAGCTGAGCCGCACCCGACACACCCACTGGGACACACCCCTGAAGGAGCAGTACCTGATGACCACCCCCCTGCGGATCGCCGTGCTCAGCGCATGGCACGTGCACGCCGAGGAGTACGGGCGCGCCGCCCTCGACCACCCCGACACCGAGCTCGTCGCCGTCTGGGACGACGACGCCGAGCGCGGCCGTGACCTCGCCGAGCGCCTCGGCGTCGCGGCCACGACCGACCTCGACGCGCTGCTGGCGCGCGAGGACCTCGAGGGCGTGACCGTCACCGCTGCCACCAGCGACCACGTCGAGGTGATGCTCAAGGCCATCGCCGCCGGCAAGCACATCTTCACCGAGAAGCTGCTCGCCCCGACGGTCGCGGAGTGCGACAAGCTCATCTCCGCCGCCCGGGACGCGGGCGTGCGGCTGACCGTCTCCCTGCCGCGGCTCACACACGGCTACACCCTGGCCCTGCGCACGATCCTCGACGCCGGCACCCTCGGCCGACTCACCTACTCGCGGGTCCGCCTGGCCCACGACGGCTCCACCGCCGACTGGCTGCCCGCGCGGTTCTACGACGCCTCCGAGGCGCTCGGCGGCGCGTTCTCCGACCTCGGGGCGCACCCCGTCTACCTCACCCAGCTGATCCTGGGCGACGAGCTCACGTCCGTGCGGTCGACCTACACCGATCAGACCGGTCGCGGCGTCGAGGACAACGCCTCGGTCACCGTCACCACGCCCGACGGCGCGATCGGAGTCATCGAGACCGGCTTCGTCACGCCGGCCAGCCCGTTCACGATCGAGGTCCACGGCACCGAGGGGTCCGTGCTGTTCGGCTTCGAGACCGACGACGCCGGCGAGGCCGTGCTGCGCCTGACCACCGGCGAGGGCTCGTCCCGCGTGGACCTGCCCGCCGACCAGCCGATCCTCTTCGCCCAGTGGGCGGACTCGATCCGGGCGGGCGCGACCCTCGAGGACAACCTGGCGCGGGCCCGGTCGCTGACCGCGCTCGTCGACGCCGCGAACTCCGACGCCGCGCGCTCCGACGCACAGCACTGAACCGCACCGCACCACAGAACTGGACCCACCATGACCGTGACATCCCCCGTCCGCATCGGCCTGATCGGCGCCGGCGGCATCGCCGGCGCCCACCTCGCGGGCTACGCGACGATCCCCGACCGCGTGCAGGTCACCGCGATCGCCGACGCCGTGCCCGAGACCCTCGCCCAGCGGGTCGAGGAGACCGGCGCCCGCGCGTACTCCGACTTCACCGAGCTGGTGAACGACCCGGAGGTCGACGCCGTCGACATCTGCCTGCCGCACCACCTCCACAAGGCGGCGATCGTCGCGGCGGCCAAGGCCGGCAAGCACATCCTCTGCGAGAAGCCCCTGTGCCTGTCCGCCGAGGAGGCGGCCGAGGTGCGCGCCGCCGTCGAGGCGGCCGGCGTCACCCTGATGTGCGCGCACAACCAGCTGTTCATGCCCGCCGTCGCGAAGGCCAAGGAGGTCATCGACTCCGGCGTGCTCGGCGACGTGTACGAGGTGCGCACCACCGACTCGTTCCACAACAACTTCGACCCCGAGAACATGGGGTGGCGCGCCCACACCGCGACCAGCGGCGGCGGCGAGTTCATCGACACCGGCTACCACCCGACCTACCTGCTGATGCACCTGGCGGGCGGGCGCCCCGTCAAGGCCTTCGCCATGATGTCGACCCACCGCCTGACGTTCATGGAGGGCGAGGACTCTGCCCAGGTGCTCGTGCGCTTCGACAACGGCAGCGTCGGCCAACTGGTGACCTCCTGGGCCTACGACGCCGCGCCCGGCACCGACCGGTTCAGCGTGGTCGGCGAGAAGGGGTCGCTCAGCTCGGACGGCACGACGCTGCGGGTGAAGCTGCGCGGCGAGGACGAGCAGGTCTTCGAGCACGAAGACGTGAACACCTTCGCGGCCGAGATCGCGGACTTCGTCGACTGCCTCGAGACCGGCCGCCGCCCGCTGAACACCGAGGACGAGGGGATCGCCGTGCTCGGCATCATCCTCGCCGCCTACGAGAGCGCGCGCACCGGCGCGGCGGTCGACGTGATCGGCGTCTGACGCGAGTCACCTGACACGTCACGACGACGCTGGTTGAGCCTGTCGAAGCCTGCTGGTTGAGCCTGTCGAAACCCGGTTTCGACAGGCTCAAGGTTTCGACAGGCTCAACCAGCGAAGCCGACAAGCTCAACCGGCGGGTGCGGCGAGCAGCTCGATCTGGGCCAGCCGCAGTGGGCCCTCGCCGTCGCTCCCGGTGATCACGAGGCGCACGCGGCGGAACGGCGCCGGGCTCGCGACCTCGAACGGCCGCGTCTGGCGGGCCCACCGGAACCGCTCGCCCGACCGCTCGTCGAGCACGGTCCACGACGCGGCGTCGTCCGCCCCCTCCAGCCGCCACGACGACGGCGACGCGCCGTCGACGCCCGAGGTCAGCGTGTACCGGACGACGGCCGCCGACGTCTCGCCGGTCCAGGTGATCGTGGGAGTGCGGCCGGCGAACACCAGGGACGTCGCCGACGTGTCGTCGACGAGCCGCGTCGCGGGGGTCGCCGCGCCGCCGTCGTCCACCACGACCGTGCCGTGCCCCCGAGCGAGCCCCGTGACGTCCGCGAGCGGGGCGGGCGGCGCGTCGCCGGTGGTCAGCGAGGGCGGGGCGTCCTCCGGGCGGGTGCCCCAGTCCGACGGTTCGGGGCCCATGACGAACTCGAGCGTGGCGCCGCCGGTGAGGTCGGCGTGGTCGAGGCTCGTGGACGTCCGGGGCTCGCCGTCGACGGTCAGCGACTGCACGTAGACGTTCGCGAGCGAGTTCCCGCGGGCGCGGACCACGAGGTCGCCGTCGGGCCGGTGGATCGTCACCTCGTCGAACAGGGGGGACCCGACGGCGTAGCGCGGCGACCCGACCTGCAGCGGGTACAGCCCGAGCGCGGCGAACAGCCACCACGCCGACATCTCGCCGTTGTCCTCGTCCCCGGGGTAGCCCTGGCCGATCTCGCTGCCGACGAAGAGTCGGCGCAGCGCCTCGCGCAGGATCCGCTGGGCCTTCCACGGCGCCCCGACCGCGTCGTAGAGCCACGGGATGTGGTGCGACGGCTGGTTGCTCACGCCCCACATGCCCATCCGCACGTCGCGGGCCTCCGTCATCTCGTGGATGACCTGCCCGTACCCGCCCACGTGGGTGCCGTCCTCGGGCCGCGCGAAGAACTCGTCGAGCCGCGCCTCGAGCCCCGCCCGGCCGCCGTAGAGGTTGGCGAGCCCCTGCGGGTCGTGCGGCGCGTGGAACGCGAAGTTCCACGCGTTGGTCTCGGTGAAGACGCCGCCCCAGTCGTCCGGGTCGAAGTCCTCCGGCGCGCCGGCGAACGTCCCGTCCACGCGCCGCGCCCGGAAGAAGCGGACCGCCGGGTCGAACACCGCGCCGTACTGCGCGGCCCGGTCCAGGAGGTAGGCGGACTCCTCGCGCAGGCCCGCGCGGCGCTCGCCCGGCGTGGCCGGGTCCTCGGCCAGCGCGGCCGCCATCGTGCCGATGCCGAAGTCGTTGATCAGGCCCTCCAGGCCCCACGACACGGACTCGTGCACCTGCTCGGGCGTGTAGCCCAGGAACGCCGACGCCTCGAGCCCCTTGCGCCCGACGGCGTCGTGCGGCGGGGCGACGGTCGCGTTCTTCAGCGCGGCGTCGTACGCGTCGAGCGCGACGTCGGCGGGCAGGGCGCCCTTGAGGTAGGCGTCCGCGAACGCGACGTCGGAGCTGGTGCCCGTCATGAGGTCCGCGTAGCCCGGCGACGACCAGCGGGAGACCCAGCCGCCGTCGCGGTACTGCTGCACGAACCCGTCCGCGAGCTCGCCGGTCAGCCCGGGGTAGAGCAGCGCGTACGCGGGCCAGGCGGTGCGGTAGGTGTCCCAGAACCCGTGGTTGACCGCCATCGTGCCGTCGACGACGGCCGCTCCGGTCGCGGTGTCCGTGGGCTCGCCGACGGGCTTCGCGGTGGGGCTCGCGTACCGGAACCGCGGCTGCTCGGCGGTGCCGACGTTCTCGGTCTGCGAACTCGGGTACAGGTTGAGCCGGTAGAGGTTGGAGTACAGCGTGACGCGTTGGTCCGGCGTCGCCCCCGCGACCTCGACGACGCCCAGCCGCTCCGCCCACGCCGCCCGCGCGGCGTCCTGGACGGCGGCGAACGACCGGCCCGCGACCTCCTGCGCGAGGCTCGCCCGCGCCTGGTCGAGGCCGATGAACGACGTCGCCAGGCGCAGCTCGACCGCCGGCTCCGTGGCGGTGTCGAACGTCGCGTAGAGCGCGTGCGTGCGGTCCCCGGCGGCCCGACCGACCGCGGTCGGGGCGCGGTCGAACGCGCCGGCCACGAACATGCGGGAGCGGCCCACGGACAGCGGGCTGCCGTCGTCGACCCAGCCCGAGACGGTGCCGTCGTCGGGGTCGATCGCGAGCCGCGCCTCCCCGCGGGCCGTGCCCACCGTGTCGAGCAGCACATGCCCGGCATCGGCAGAATGGCCGGCCCCGAAGCCGAACCGCAGCACCGCGCCGTGGTCGGTGGGCGTGGCCTCGAGCGTGACGCCGCTGGCGAAGGTCACGGCGTACAGGTCGGGCCGGGCGGTCTCGTCGGCGTGGTCGAACGGCAGCCCGCGCTCGCTCAGCGTGGCCGTCGGCACACCCTCCCCCGAGGCCGGGTGCACGACGAGCTGGTTGCGGTCGCCCATCCACGGGCTCGGCTGGTGCGAGGCGCAGAAGCCCTGCAGCACGGGCCGGTTCTCGGCGTCGTTGGCCCGGTGGTACTCATACAGCCAGCGCCGCGATCCAGCGTCCGTCATCGGCACCCAGAGGTTGAACCCGTTCGGCACGGCCGTCGCAGGGGCGTTGTTGCCGCGCGAGAAGCCGCCGCTCGACAGGGTGCCGCGCCGGGTGTCGACCAGGTCGACGAGGGCGTCGCCGCCCGGGTGTCCCGGGAGGAATGCCGGCTCGGCCGTGAGCGCGACGTCGTCGACCCAGCCGGCGACCTCCGTGCCCGCCGTGCCGCCGGGGTTGTCGTAGCTCAGCAGGATCGCGTCGACCGTCCGGCCGTCGGCGACCGCGCCGACGTCGACCCGCACGGAGTTCCACTGGTCGGCGTAGAGGATCTTGCCCTCGCCCTGGGCGCGCGCGGACGCCCCGGTGCCGTGCGCGTCGGTGGCCGGGAGGTCCGACAGGAGCGTGCCGTCGGTGAACGCGAGGTCGATCGTGACGTGCGTGGACGGGTACCGCAGGTCACCCCGCAGCTCCGGCAGGACGACGTAGCTCAGCCGCGTGCGCGGGCCCACGGTGATGCCGAGGTCGCGGTGCAGCACGTGGGTGGCGCGCGCCGGCCCGTCGGCGACGTGCACGCCGGACCAGTGCAGCGCATGCCGGCCGGTGAACCCCACCCCCGGCTTGTGGGCGAGGGCGGTCTCCGGGCCCGTCCCCACGGTCGTGACCAGCGTGCTCGCCGCGCGCCGGCCGCGGCCCGCCGCGACGTTCAGCGTCCACGGCGCGCCGTCGCGCACGAGGGGTGTCGACTCCAGCGGCGCCGGGTCGCCTGGCTCGAACGAGGTCGCGAACGAGGTGCGGTGCGTCATTGCTTCTCCTGCCGGTCGCGATCGCCTGTCGAGCCGGTCGAGACCATGCGGGGTCTCGACCGGCTCGACCACGGGCGGGGGTGGTCGTTGCTCAGCCGGCGTCCTTCTCGAAGGCGGCCGGGCGCACCTGCACCGCGCGCACCCGGTCGACGTCGAGCTTTTCGCTGCGGTCGAACCGGTAGATGCCGTTCTGCTCCTGGAACACGTCGGTGAGCTGCGTGTAGCAGTAGCCGAACATCAGCGGGTCGTCGAGCAGGGCGTCCGTGAGACCGGCGAAGCGGGAGTGGAACTCCTCCTCGTCGGCCACGCGCTGACCGTAGCCCCACGACTCGGTCCGGTCGTCGCCCGCGGCCCGCGCCGCCTCCTCGGGGTTCCACCAGATGCCGCCGTACTCGCTGCAGAAGTACGGCTGGCCGCGGTAGGGCAGCGAGATGGGCCCGTTGTCGTTCGTGTTGCCCCACGGCTGGTCGGTCGCCAGGCCCGCCATGTCGCTCGCGAACGCCGCCGGGTCCTGCTCGTAGTGGTGCGAGTCCCACACGTCGGTCTCGAGCACCCGGTGCGAGTACCCGCTGGCGTCGAGCACGGGCCGGGTCGGGTCCGCGACCTTCGTGGCGAGGAACATGCTGCGCGTGACGTCGTCGAGCTGGGTGATCCGGTCGTGCAGGTCCTGGTGCGTCTCGTTGAGCGGGCACCAGCCGATGATCGACGGGTGCGAGAAGTCGCGCTCGAGCGCCTCCAGCCACTCGGCGACGAACGACGTCGTGGGCTGCTGGTGGTCCTTCGAGCTGCCGAAGCCGCCGGAGCCCCAGTCGCCGAACTCGCCCCACACGAGGTAGCCCAGCCGGTCGGCGTGGAACAGGAAGCGCTCCTCGAAGACCTTCTGGTGCAGGCGGGCGCCGTTGAACCCGGCGTGCAGGGACAGCTCGATGTCGCGCAGCAGCGCGGCGTCGCTCGGGGCGGTCATGAGCGACTCGGGCCAGTAGCCCTGGTCGAGCACCAGCCGCTGGAAGACGGGCTCACCGTTGATCCGGATCGCCTTGCCCTCGATCGCGACCGAGCGCAGGCCGGCGTACGACCGCACGGAGTCGACGACCTCGCCGGCGGCTTCGCGCAGCTCGACCTCGACGCCGTACAGGTGCGGGTCCTGGGTGGACCAGGGGCGCACCCGGTCCGTGGGGATCACGACGCGCACCGACGGCGCGAGGTCGAGGTCGGCGGGGGTCGACTCGGTGGCGACGACGCCGTCGGCGTCGCTCACCGTCACGGTCACGGTGTGGCCACGGCGGTTCTGCGTGAGCGGGATGCGCACGTCGAGCGCGCGGCCGCCGAGGTCGGGGGTGATGCGCGGGCGGCGCAGGCTCGCGGCGGGCACCGGCTCCATCCACACCGTCTGCCAGATGCCGGTGGTGCGCGTGTAGTGGCAGTCGTGGTTGCCGTACTGGCCCGACTGCTTGCCGCGCGCCTGCGGGATGCCCCGGTGGTCGCGGGCGCGGACCACGACGGTCACCGTGTCGCCGGGGGCGGCGACGCCGAACAGGTCGGCGGTGAACGGCGTGAAGCCGCCGCGGTGGCGCACCACCTCGGTGCCGTCCACCCACACCGTGGTGTCGTGGTCCACGGCGCCGAAGTGCAGCAGCACGTGCGCGTCGTCGCCGACGGCGGACCAGTCGGCGGGGACGGTCACCTCGCGGCGGTACCAGACCGCCTCGAGGAAGTCGGTGTTCTCCACCCCGGAGAGCTCGGACTCCGGGGCGAACGGCACGGTGATGGTGCCGGCGAGCGGCCGGTCGCGCAGGCCGCGCTCCAGGCCGGAATCACCGGGGTCGATCTCGAAGTCCCAGGAGCCGTTGAGGTTCAGCCACCGGTCGCGCACCACCTGGGGACGCGGGTACTCCGGGCGGGGGACGGTGCCGCCGGTGGGGGCGGAGGGGGGGTCGAGGCGATCGAGGACGGACATCGTGGTGCTCCGTTGCATGGACGACAGTTCCGCGGATGATTCAACCTTCCCGACAAGAAGTATGCAACGTTGAACCACCGGGGGTCTCCTGGGCATGCGGTCAGGCCGTCGCCGCGGCCGGCCGGCTGCTCTCGCGCACGAGGAGACGGTGGGCGACGACCACGTCGACCGCCTCCCCGGCCTCGCCGTCGAGGCGCCCGTCGACCTGCGCGATCACTCGGTCGACGGCGGTCTCGGCGATGGCCTGCAGGTCCGGTGCGACGGTGGTCAGCGACGGGTTGGAGTACCGGCCGTCCTCGGTGTTGTCCCACCCAGTGACCGCGACGTCCTCGGGCACCCGCACCCCGTTGAGGCGCAGCGCGTAGAGGGCGCCGAGCGCGAGCTCGTCGTTCGCACACACGAGCCCGTCCACCTGGTCGATCCGGGGCAGCGCCGACTCGACCGCCACGACCCCCGCCGGGCGCGAGAAGTTCGTCACCGGCACGACCCAGCGCGGGTCCACCTCGAGCCCCTGCGCCGCGTGCGCCTCGCGGTACCCCCGCAGCCGCAGGGCGCCCGTGCGGTCGTCGACGGGCTCCGCGCCGACGAACGCCAGCCGTCGGCGGCCCGTCGTGAGCAGGTGCTCGGTCACCTCCCGCGCGGCCCGGACATTGTCGATGCTCACGTGGTCGGTGCTCCAGCGACGGTCGTGACCTGGGTCGTCGCGCTCGCCGAGCAGCACCATCGGGGTCTCCCGGCGCACCTCGGCGATCTCCGCCGGGCCGATCGCCAGGGGCGAGAAGATGATGCCGTCGATCGCCTGGACCGAGAACCCGCGCGCCACCTGGAGCTCGGCGTCCCGGTCGGTGCGGGTCTCCTCGATGAGCACGCGGTAGCCGCGGGCGCCGGCGACCTCGATCACGATGTGCGCCAGCAGCGAGAAGTACGGCGAGTGGGCCCACGGGACAGCGAGCGCCAGCGTGTTCGTGCGCCCCCGGCGCAGCTGGCGGCCCGCGAGGTTCGGGCGGTACCCGAGCTCGGCGATCATCGCCTCGACCTTGGCCCGGGTCTCCTCCCCGACCCTCCCGGTGCCGTTGACGACGTTCGAGACCGTCTTCCAGGACACCCCCACGGCGGCCGCCACGTCCTTGATCCCGACCCGGCCCGTGCCGCGACCCCTGGTGCCCGGGGACACCGTCGCGCGAGGCGCCGATTCCCCGCTCCGCCCGTCCTGTGCTGCCATCCACCGGCCCTTTCCTCGCCCGCCGTGGCGCGGCGTCGCACGCGTGCTCCCGCCCTCTTGACGGCCCGTCACCGCTAGTCCATCGTGGTCCCACGTTGGAGCGCAACGTTGCACTCATGGAGGGTCGATGCAGACCAAATACCGCAGGTCCGGGGCGTCCGGAGCATGGCAGGGCCACGCGTCCGGCCGGGGCCCACGTCCGTCCGGCACGAACGGCGCGTCGGACGACGTCCCGCGGATGAGCCGCAGGGGGTTGCTCCAGGCAGCCCTCGTCGGCGCCGGGGGCATCGCGCTCGGCGGCGCGCTGTCCGGCTGCTCCACGCCCGCCGCGTCCGGCAACGGCCGCACGTCGGTGATGGTCTGGGACCTCTTCTCGGGCGGCGACGGCGCGCTCATGCAGGAGATGTCGGGCGCGGTCGCGGCGGCCAACCCGGACATCGCCCTCGACACCACGACGCTCGAGTGGGGTGCGCCGTACTACACGAAGCTGGCGATGACGTCGTCCGGCGGGCGCCCGCCCGAGGCCGCGGTCATGCACGTCTCCCGGCTCGCCGGGTACGCGCCCGGCGGGCTCCTCGAGCCGTTCGACCTCGACGCGCTCGCCGCGCTGGGGGTCGAGCAGAAGCACTTCGCCCCGGCAGTGTGGGAGAAGGCCCAGTTCGACGGCCAGCTGTACGCGCTGCCCCTGGACACCCACCCGTACATCGCGTTCCACAACCCAGCGGTCGCCGGGGACGCGGGGCTCCTCGGATCCGACGGCAAGCTCGCCATCGCATCGGGGGCGGACGCGTTCCTCGACGCGGCCCGCGCCATGGCCGAGGTCACGGGCGAGACGGGCGTCGGCTGGGGGTACCTGCGTGATCCGGCCGGCTGCTGGCGCATGTTCTGGGGCCTGTACAACCAGAACGGCGGGGGCTACGAGCTCACGCCGGGCAAGTCCGCCCAGCTCGACGAGCGGGCGGCCGAGGAGGTCTTCGAGTTCCTCCAGACCATGGTCGACGGCATCGTCGCCGCCAAGAACCAGGACGGCAACGCCGCGTCCGGCCGCTTCATGTCGAACCGCGTCGGGATGATGTTCGCCGGCGAGTGGGACCTGCCGATGTTCCGCGACGCCATCCCCGACGTCGGGGCCACGCCGTTCCCGGCGGTCTTCGACGCCCCGGCGAACTACGCCGACTCGCACTCGTTCGTGCTGCCCAAACAGGCGCACCCCGACCCCGCCAAGCGCGAGGCCACCTACCGCGTGCTCGCCGGCCTCCTCCAGGAGGGCATGACCTGGGCGTCCGCCGGGCACATCCCCGCGTACCAGCCCATCGTCGAGCAGCCGGAGTACCAGGAACTCACCCCGCAGCGTGACTACGCGCCCGCGGCGGAGATCGCCGTCTTCGACCCCGACGCCTGGTTCACGGGCGGCGGCAGCGACTTCCAGACGCGGATGGGCGACTCCATGACCGACACCCTGTCCGGCAACGCGACCCCGCGTACCGCCGTGGACCGGCTGCTGAGCGAGATGGACCGGTTCCTCTCCCAGCCCAACCCCGCCTGATCGAGAGGACGACGATGACCGTCTCGAACGTCACCACGCTCCCCGGGCGGGCGCTGCCTGCCCGGTCCGCCGCCAAGGCGTCGTCGCGTGACACGCAGCGCCGGTCGCTGCGGGAGCGGGACCGGTCCGGCTACCTGTTCGTCGCTCCGTTCGCCGTGGCGACCGGGCTCTTCCTGGTGTGGCCCACGGTCTACGGCCTGTGGATGAGCTTCACCAACCAGAGCCTCACGGGCACCGGCAGCGAGTTCATCGGCTTCGCCAACTACGCCGAGGCTTTCAGCGACCCGCAGGTGTGGGAGACGCTGTGGCACACCGTCTGGTTCACGCTCCTCAGCACGGTGCCCCTGATCCTCGTGGCGCTCGTCATGGCGCTGCTGGTGCACACAGCTCTGCCCGGCCAGTGGGTGTGGCGCATGTCGTTCTTCGCCCCGTACCTGCTGACCAGCGCCGTCGTGTCCGGGCTGAGCGGCTGGCTGTTCCAGCCGGACATCGGCCTGCTCGACACCTGGCTCGCGAACCTCGGCCTCGGCCCCGTCGGCTGGATCACGGACGAGAACGTGGCGATGTTCTCGATCGCCATGGTCACCGTGTGGTGGACCGTCGGCTTCAACTTCCTGCTCTACCTCGCCGCCCTGCAGGGGATCCCGTCCCAGCAGTACGAGGCGGCCACGATCGACGGTGCCGGTGGGTGGCGGCGGCTGTTCTCCATCACGATGCCCCACCTGAAGACCATCACCGGGGTGATCGTCGTGCTCCAGCTCCTCGCCTCGCTCAAGGTGTTCGACCAGATCTACCTGCTGACCAAGGGCGGACCGAACGGCAGCACCCGGCCCATCCTCGAGTACGTCTACGACATGGGCTTCACGAACTACCGGCTCGGCTACGCCTCGGCCATCTCGTACGTGTTCTTCGCCCTGATCCTCGTGTTCACGCTGGTGCGGCTGCTGCCGTCGAAGAAGGAGGCCTGACGTGGCCGTGACCGAGTCCGTCTCGACGATGTTCGCCGCCCGCCGGGCGGGCGCGCTGCAGGCCAAGGCCGAGAACCGAGCCCTCACCAAGCTGACGATCGGCCCCTCACCGTGGGTGCGGGTCGGCGCGCTCGCGGCGCTCGTCGTGCTCGCCGGGCTGTGGCTGCTTCCGCTCCTCTGGGGTGCGGTGACGAGCTTCAAGCACGAGGCCGAGGCCGCGCTGCCGGCGTCGTGGTGGCCGGCCCAGGGGTGGACGCTCGACGCCTACCGGCAGGTGCTCGGCAACAGCGAGCTGCTGACCTGGATGTGGAACAGCCTGGTGGTCGCCGTCCTCGTGACGGCGCTGACGGTGCTGATCTCCGCGATGGCGGCCTTCGCGTTCTCGCAGACCCTGTTCAAGGGCCGCGGGCTGCTGCAGTGGCTCACCCTCGCGTCGATCATGATGCCGGGCCAGATCCTCATCGTGCCGCTCTTCAAGCAGATGCAGGCCATGGGCCTCGTGGACACGTTCGCGGGCATCGTGCTGCCGCAGGTCGTGGCGCCGGTCATGGTGTTCATCCTCAAGCGGTTCTTCGACGCCATCCCCCGCGAGCTGCTCGACGCCGCCCGCATCGACGGCGCGGGCACGTGGCGGCTGTTCTGGACGATCGTGCTCCCGCTGTCGAAGTCGATCCTGGTGGCCGTCGCGATCTTCGTGTTCATCGGGGCCTGGAACAACTTCCTGTGGCCGTTCATCGTCACCACCGACCCGCAGTTCATGACGCTGCCGGTGGGGCTGTCCACGGTGAAGAACGCCTACGGCGTCCAGTACGCGCAGAACATGGCGTCGGCGATGATCGCCGCGCTGCCGCTGCTCGTGGTGTTCATGATCTTCCAGCGCCGCATCGTGCAGGGCGTGGCCACGACGGGCATGGGCGGGCAGTAGCCGGAACACTCGGGGCATGTCCGACCAGACCGACCAGACCGACCAGACTGCCCCCGCGGCGCAGCTCACCACCGCACGTCCGACCCAGCGACCGCACCTCGCGGCGCTGATCGAGGACCGATGGTGCACCGCCGCGGGGGCGGTGCTGCGTCGGCGCGGCTGGGTGCCGCGCGTGATCACGTACACCGGGTACGGCAGCCCGCGGCGCGTGCGGGTGCTGGCCCGCGTGCTGCTGGTGCCGCCGTCCCGCGCCGACGGTCGTCGTGCCGCGGTACAGGACGGCGACCGGCGCGGCCTGTGGAGCTACCTCACCCTCCCCGCGCCCGGCGAGCCGGTGCGCGTCGCGGTGGGCGGGGCCGTGGCCGACCTCGAGACCGACCGCGCCGGGTACGTGGACGTCGAGGTGCCGCTCCCCGACGACGGCCCTCTGCCGCCCGGCCGGCACGACGCGACCCTCACGACCTCCGGTTCGACGACCGGACCGTCGTCGGGGCGGACCGTCGTCGCGCCGGTGGTCGTCGTCGGGGACGGCGCGACGTTCGGCGTCGTCAGCGACATCGACGACACGACGATGGTCACCGCGGTCCCGCAGCCCCTGGTCGCGGCGTGGAACACGTTGATCAGCCGGCCGAGCGCCCGCCGGCCCGTGCCGGGCATGCCGGAGCTGTACCGGAAGATCGCGGCGGACCACCCGGACGCGCCGTTCGTCTACCTCTCCAACGGGGCGTGGAACACCGCGGGCACGCTGGCCGGCTTCCTCGACAGGCACGGGTTTCCGTCCGGGCCGCTGCTGCTCACCGACTGGGGGCCCACCCAGTCCGGCTGGTTCCGCAGCGGCCCGCGACACAAGGGCGAGAGCCTGGACCGGCTGATGACGGCGCTGCCGCAGGTGCGCTGGCTGCTGCTCGGCGACGCCGGCCAGCAGGACGAGGACGTGTACGTGCGGGCGGCCGCGCGCTGGCCGGGCCGCGTCGCGGCCATCGCCATCCGGCAGGTGGAGCGCGCCCGCCCCCGCCCGGCGCGGCGGCCACCGCCGGCCGACGTCCCGCTGGTGCACGGCGCGGACGGGAACGCCCTGCTGGTCGAGCTTGCGCTGACCTGAGCCTGTCGAAGGGCCGACACCGCCGACGCCCTCCGCCCCTGACCGGCGTCGGGCCTGCCGTCAGGGTCGCGTGCCCGGGCGGAGGGCGACCAGGATCGGGAGGGTCGCGGCGTTCGCGACCGCGAGCACGAGGTAGGGCAGGGCGTGCGCGTGCCCGAACAGGCCGGTGAACAGCACGGGCCCGACGAGCTCGGCGACGACGAACGAGTACTGGAAGACCGCCAGGTACGTCCCGCGCGCGTGCGGGCCGGCCATCGCCGCCACCAGCGAGGTCGACGCCGGAGCGTGCAGCACCTCCGCACCGCTGAGCACCGCCACCGACAGCAGGAGCATGAGCCCCGCCGCGGGCAGGGATCCGGCCGCGGCCAGCGCCATGATGAGGAAGGCGACGCACCACAGAGCGGCGGCCGCCCGCAGGAGGCCGGGCGCGGGGCGTCGCGCCGCGAGCAGGCCGCCGCGGTGTCCCAGCAGGGCGACCAGCAGGGCGTTGGCGACGAGAAGCGCGGCGGTGAACCAGCCCGGTCCGTGCAGCACGGACCGGACGAGCGTCGGGAGGGTCAGCCCGGCGAAGAGGGTCGAGAGCGCGAAGACCGTGTTCGTCAGCAGAAGCGTGCGGAACCGCCGGTCGCGCAGCAGGAGGCGGGAGCTCACGGGCTGATCCGTGGCGGCCGACCGCGGAGACGAGCGGACCGTCAGCACCAGCAACGCTGCGGCCGAGTAGCCGCCGGCGGCGGCCCACGCCAGGGCCAGGTAGGCGCTGATGGCATCGAGCGAGACGACGAGCCCGGCGACCAGCCCGCCGGCCACGATGCCCACGGTGCGCACGGTGTTGATCCGCGCGAACCACGCCTCCACCGGCCGCACCGGGTGCGCCTCGGCATGCTCCGCGACGAGCGCAAAGACCGACGACCAGAACAGGCGTCCGCCCACGGCGAGGACCATGGAGACGGCGAAGACCGCGAACGGGTCGCGGGCCACGACGAGGCCGACGTAGCCCGCGGCCTGCAGGCTCAGCGCCGCCACGACCAGCGGCCGCGGGCCGACCCGGTCGACCAGCCGGCCGGCCACGATCGGCACGGGCACGGCGACGAGCCCCGAGGCCGTGATGACGGCCCCGAGCACGGAGAGGGAGATGTCGGTGAGGACGGTGAGGTAGACGAGCGACAGGGGGAGGAAGAGTCCGCCGGCGATCGAGGCCGAGGACAGCGCAAGGGTGAGCGCTCCAGCCCTGTCGTCGCGAGGACGACCAGGCACGGGAATCTGCTTTCGGTAGGCATCAGAGGCATGACGAAGCACCCGGCGTGCCGTCGCACGTCGGGTAGTTCAGCTGCGTCTGACGTCCACGAGCCCGAGGCTATGCCCGGGCCTCCCCAAGGTCATCGGAATTCCGCACGGGCGCGGGGTTGCGCCGCCGCCGACTCGTCGCTGTCGCGGCGCAGGTGCTCCGGGGTGGCCCTCACCAACGACTGGCTCTCCCACACCATCGGCGCGCTGCTCGGCGCGCCCCGCCTCAAACTCGCCGCAGCGGCACGAACCCCGACTCGTAGGCCCGGACGACAGCCTGCGTGCGGTCGCGCACGCCCAGCTTGGCGAGCACGTTGCCCACGTGAGTGCGCACCGTCTCGACGCCGAGGTAGAGGTCTCCGGCGATCTCCGCGTTCGACATGCCCGACGCCACCAGCCGGAGCACCTCCCCCTCGCGCTCGGTGAGCCCGACCGAGCGGAGCGCGTCCCCCGTCGACGTGTCGGGGCCGTGGGCGGCCACGAGCCTGCGCACCGCGTCGGGGAACAGCAGGGAGTCGCCGCGCGCCACCAGCCGCACCGCCTGCACGACCTCCTCGGGCCGCGCCCGCTTCAGCAGGAAGCCCTGGGCGCCCGCGTGGAGGGCGTCGAGCACGTGGTCGTCGTTCTCGAACGTGGTGAGGACCAGCACGCGAGGGGCGGGGGCGCCCGGTCGGTCGCGGGCGACGACCGCCTGCGTGGCGGCGATCCCGTTCACGCGCGGCATGCGCACGTCCATGAGGACGACGTCGGGGCGGGCGTCAGCGACGAGCTGCGGCACCCCGGCACCGTCGTCCGCCTCCCCCACCACCTCCAGGTCCGGCTCGACCTCGAGGATGACGCGCAGTCCCGCGCGCACCAGCGGCTCGTCGTCGACGAGCGCGACACGGACGGTGCGTACCGGGGCGTGCTCGGGGAGCGTCACGCGTCGATCCTCGCGCATCCGACGCCCGCGCGATCACCGATGCGACGCGTCCCGGTCGGGGACCTGCGTCCCTGCGCGTCACCTTCCCGTCGTCCGACGACGACGTCCAGGGACGCCAGTGGCCGGGCCACGCACCACCTGCGTCCCTGTGCGTCGCCTTCCCGCCATCCGATGACGACGTCCAGGGACGCCGGTGGCGCGGCCGTCACAACGGGAACCGGGCGCGCACCACCCACACACCGCCGTCCGGCCCGGCGGAGAGCTCCCCGCCCAGCAGCCGCACGCGTTCCGCCATGCCTGGCAGACCGCGGCCGCCGGCCGGGGCCGGGGTTTCGACAGGCTCAACCAGCGGCGCTGTGCCGACGGGCTCAACCAGCGGCGCTGTGCCGACAGGCTCAACCAGCGGCGCTGCGTCGACAGGCTCAACCAGCGGCGCTGTGTCGACGGGCTCGAGCGGGTTGGTCACGTCCACCTCGACCACGCGCCACGGGTCGGCGGCCACTCTGACGGTCACCGGCGCGCCGGGGGCGTGCCGCACGGCGTTGGTGAGCGCCTCCTGCACCACCCGGTACACCTCGTGGGAGGTCGCGCGGGGCAGGGGCGCGGCGCGCGCGTCGCCCGTCAGGTCGAGGCGGACGTCGGCGCCGGCGCTGCGGGCGTCGTCGACGAGCGCCGACAGGTCGGCGAGGGCGCGCGCCGGGACGCGCGGCGGCTCGCGTCGCGGGTCGCGTCGTGGGTCGTCGGCACCGCGCAGCAGGCCGAGCACGTGATCGAGGTCCGCCATCGCGGCGCGGCCGGTCTCCTCGACGGCGGCGAGCGAGCGCCGGGCGGCGTCCGGGTCGGTGTCGAGCTGCCGCGCGGCGGCGGCCGCCTGCAGCGTGGTGATGGTCAGCGCGTGCCCCACGGAGTCGTGGAGCTCGCGCGCGAGCCGGCCCCGCTCGGCGAGCCGGTCCGCCCGCGCCTCGAGCTCGGCGATGCGCGCGCTCTGGTCCGGGCCCAGCAGCGGCACCGCGGCCTGCCGCAGCAGCCGCCGGGCGCCCACGGCCAGATAGGGCACCGCCAGCAGGGCGACGACTGCGACCACCAGCCAGGCGGCCGGGTGCCGGGAGAGCGTGGGGGCCACCTGCACCATGAACGCGCGGTCGATGCCGAAGACGGAGAGCACGAGCTGGGTCGCGACCGGCACCGCGACCAGCAGCCCCAGCGTGACCACGGCCCCGAGGGCCAGGTGCAGCGCGAACCACGCGGCCGCCCGCCAGCGCGTCGCGACCGTGGGATCCCCGACGGGGTCGGGCAGGTCGCGGGGGTCGACGTCGAGGAAGGTGCGCACGGCGGCGATCTCGAGCGCGCGGACCGGGGCGAGGAAGGGCGGCGAGCAGACGATCGCCGCAGTGACCACGGCCAGCACGCTCACGGCGACGACCGGCGTGCCCGCCGTCGTGTACATCTGCACGAAGCCGGTCACGAGGACGACGTACGCCCCGGCCACGACACCCCCGACGACGAGGTACACGCCCGCGCGCACCGTCGCCGCGCTGACGAGCGGGGCCGCGGCGCGACCCAGCGCGTGCCGTACCCCGCCCCCGTCCGCGACCGCCGTCCGCGCTGCCATGCCGGCCAGTCTTCCAAGCGGCCCGGCGGCGCGCCTCCCCCGGCCGGGTGAGCCCTACGGCTTCTGCGCGGTGACGATCATGTGGGTGCCGAGGAACCTGCGGTCCCAGGTGATCCCGGTGAAGCCGAGCCGCCCCAGGATGGCGGCAACCTCCTCGGGCGACTTGAACCCGAGGGTGGACTCCTCGAGGTACGTGTAGGACTTGCGGTCGCGCGCCACGAGCTGGCCGAGCAGCGGGATCACGACCTTCACGCCGAGCGTCACCGGGTAGCGCAGCAGCCCGCGCGGCGGGCAGGTCTCGAGCACCACGACCCGGCCGCCCGGCCGGAGCACGCGGAACTGCTCGGCGAGAACGCGCTCGGCGTCCTCGACGTTGCGCAGCAGGTAGCCGTGCGTGACGGCGTCGAACGACTCGTCGTCGAATGGCAGGGCGTTCGCGTCCGCGAGCTGCCAGGTGACGGCGTCCGCGCCGGGCTTGGCCCGCGCGCCGTCGAGCATGCCCTCGGCGAAGTCGGCGCCGGTGACGGCGGCGTCCGGGTACCGCCTCGCGGCCTCGAGGGCGATGACGCCGGTGCCGGTCGCGACGTCGAGCAGGGAGCCGCCCGCGGGAACCTGCGCCCGCCGGACGACGTCGCGGCACCAGGCCTGGTGCCGCCCGAGCGTCATGATCCGGTTCATCCGGTCGTAGTAGGCCGGGACCGTGTTGAAGAGGTTCTGGACCGCCTCGCCCTTCGGGTGGGACGAGGGCGCGGGGTCGGTCACGCCGCGAGCTCCTGGCCGCTCATCTTGTGGATGGAGTCCATGACGTGGTCGGTGAGCTCACGACGCACCTGCGCGGGGCGGGACCCGGTGGTGAGCTGTCGCGACGGGTCGATCGGGGCGCCGAAGTTGACCTGGATGCCCCGCGTCGGGCGCGGCAGTCGCTTGCCCACGGGCTGCACCTTGTCGGTGCCGCGCAGGGCGACCGGCACGACGGGCGCCGACCCGGCGAGCGCGAGCCACGCCACCCCGGTGTGCCCAGGGTGCAGCTTGCCGTCGCGCGAGCGCGTGCCCTCGGGGTAGATGCCGAACGCGCCGCCCCGCTTCAGCACCCGGAGCGCCTCGTCGAGGGAGCGCTGCCCGCCGCGGGGGTCCTCGCGGTCCACCGGGACGTGGCCCATCGTGGTGAAGAACCAGCGGGAGACGCGGCCCTTGAGCCCGCCGCCCGTCCAGTACTCCGCCTTGGCGATGAACGTGACGTGCCGAGGCACGACGAGCGGGATGATGATCGAGTCGATGAACGACAGGTGGTTGCTCGCCAGGATCACGGGCCCGCGCCGCGGGATGTTGTGCAGCCCGGTGACGCTCGGGCGCAGCAAGACGTACACCAGAAGCGACAGGACGAGGCGCAGGAACCGATAGGTCACCGCACCATTGTGCCCCCTGTGCGGAGCGGCTCGGCCGGCCCGCGCAGGGGGAGCGCTCAGCCGGCGGCGTTGCTGCCGTTGTCGTACACGCGCACGTAGTCCACCTTCATCTGCTGCGGGAACTGGGTGGTGGCGTCGGGGTTCCCGGGCCAGTTCCCGCCCACCGCGACGTTGAGGAGGAGGTAGAAGTCGTGGTCGAAGGCCCACGGGTTGCCGCCCGTGTCGGCCGCCGAGTACGTCTGGTACGTCACCCCGTCCACGGACCAGGAGACCTGCCCCGGCTTCCAGTCGACGGCGAACGTGTGGAACGTGTCGGCGAACGACCAGCCCTGCGGGTGCTGGTAGGTGCCGGTCAAGGGGTTGCCGCCGGAGTAGCCCGGCCCGTGCAGGGACCCGTGCACCAGGTGCGGCTCGAACCCGACGTTCTCCATGATGTCGATCTCGCCCGAGTCCGGCCACGGCACGCTGCCGAGGTTGCCGCCGAGCATCCAGAACGCGGGCCAGATCCCCTGGCCGCGCGGGATCTGGATGCGCGCCTCGACCCGGCCGTACTGCGGCTGGTACTTCCCCCGGGTGGTCATGCGCGCCGAGGTGTACGACCCGTCGCCCTCCTGGCGGGCCGTGATGACGAGGTTCCCCGCGCCGTCGAGCGCGGAGTTGTCGCGGGACGTCGTGTAGTTCTGGAGCTCGTTGTTGCCCCAGCCGCCCGCGCCGGTGTCGTACGCCCATCGGTTCCCGTCGGGCGCCGCCCCCGCTGCGCCGTCGAACTCGTCGGACCAGACCACGTCGCCCGGCGCGGCGGCCGCGGCGGCGGGTTCGGCCTCGGGCTGCGCGGCCCCGGCCGTGGGGAGCGCGACCGACGCGGCGAGCGCGGCGAGGCCGACCGCTGCGGCGGTGCGCCAGGGGGCGGTGCGCCAGGGGGTGGTGCGGAGCCTGGAGTGCTGTCGAGCGTGAAGCATCGAACCTCCGATTCCGGCGGGCATGCCGCCTTCGAGACACGACGATGCACTCCACGCGAGGTTCGGCGCGGCCATGCACCGTGGTGGGGCCTCGTCGACCCACACGTGTCACCTTAGGAGGGGGCGTGCCTCGGGCAAGCGATCTCGACCGGAGGATCGTGACCGGAAGAGCCGGCCCGGTCCGCCCGGTCACGCCACGTCGGCGTCGAGCAGCGCCTCGGCGGCGCGGCGCGCCGCGAGCGCGACGTCCGCATCCTGCGTGATGGCGGCGGTCGTCTGCGCGCCCTCGGCCAGGAGGACGACCTGCAGCGCGACGGCGTCGGGCAGCCCGGCCTCGCGCACGAGCCCGAGCACGTGCTCCCGGAACGACTCCTTGTGCTCACGCACGGCGTCGGCGATGCGCGGCGACGTCGCGCCGAGCTCGCCGAAGGAGTTGATGAACGCGCAGCCGCGGAAGCCGTCCTCGCGGAACCATGCGTCGAGGAAGTCGAAGACGGCGAGGACCCGCTCCCGCGGCGTGGTCGCCGCGGCGATGGCCCGGCCCACGCCCTCGGCCCACTGGCGGGTCCGCAGCGCGAGGACCGCGACGACGAGGTCCTCCTTGGACTGGAAGAGCGAGTAGATGCGCTTCAGCGAGATACCGGCCTCGCTCCGCACAGCGTCCATACCGACCGACTGCACGCCCCGGGCGTAGAAGAGGCGGTCGGCGGCCGCCACCACCGCGTCGCGCGCCGCGTCCTCGTCCACCACTGCTCCCCCTCTCGTCGACCGCTCCGCTTGCGCGGAGAACCATCGTTCTCTACTGTAACGGTCATCAGGGAGAACGACCGTTCTCCCCTTCTCCGCGAAGGGACAGCCACCATGGGTTACATCACCGTCGGGCAGGAGAACAGCACGGACATCGAGCTGTACTACGAGGACCAGGGTTCCGGTCAGCCGGTCGTCCTCGTCCACGGGTATCCGCTCGACGGGCACAGCTGGGAGCTGCAGGCGCGCGAGCTCCTCGCCGCCGGGTACCGCGTCGTCACCTACGACCGCCGCGGCTTCGGGGCGTCGAGCAAGGTCGGCTCCGGGTACGACTACGACACGTTCGCCAAAGACCTCGACGCCGTGCTCACGACGCTCGACCTGCGCGACGTGATCCTCGTCGGCTTCTCGATGGGCACCGGAGAGCTCGCCCGGTACGTGCGCAACCACGGCCACGAGCGCGTCGCGAAGCTCGCCTTCCTCGCGTCGCTCGAGCCATTCCTCGTGCAGCGCGACGACAACCCCGAGGGCGTGCCGCAGGCGGTGTTCGACGGCATCGTCGACGCCGCCCGCTCGGACCGCTACGCCTGGTTCACGCAGTTCTACAAGGACTTCTACAACCTGGACGAGAACCTCGGGACGCGCATCAGCGAGGAGGTCGTGCGCGCCAACTGGAACACGGCGGTCGGCTCGGCGCCCGTCGCCGCCTACGCGGTCGTGCCCACCTGGATCGAGGACTTCCGGCCCGACGTCGAGGCCGTGCGCGCGGCCGGCAAGCCGACGCTGATCCTGCACGGCACGAAGGACAACATCCTGCCCATCGACGCCTCGGGCCGGCGCTTCCACCAGGCCGTGCCGGACGCCGAGTACGTCGAGGTCGAGGGCGCCCCCCACGGCTTGCTGTGGACGCACGCCGACGAGGTCAACGCGGCGCTGCTCGCGTTCGTCGGTCGCTGAGCGACCTCGGCCCGCTCGGCCCGCTCGGCCCGCTCAGCCCGCGGTGAGCAGGTAGTCGTCGGCGTCGTCGTCCCACGCGAGGGCGACGGCGCCGGCGGCCGCGGCACCCTTCGCAAACTGCAGGAAGCCGCGATAGCCGAGCGCCTTCTCAGAGAAGTCGGGCCGGCGCTTGCGCACCTCGTTCTTCAGCCCGGACAGCGGCGCCGAGCCGCCCGCGTCCTGGACGACGGTGCGCAGCAGGCCGAAGGCACCCGCGGTGTCCTGCTGCTCGGGCAGCGCCACCTCGGGGTCGCCGGTCGACGGCCCGGGCGACAGCACCACGAAGCCGCGATCGGCCAGGAAGCGCAGGAACTCGCCGAACGTGCGGAAGCCGTAGTCGGACTCGCTGAACGTGGGGTCCTTGCGCACCAGCGTGCGCTTGAGCATCGACGCCGTGACCGTGCCGCTGGTCGACGCCTGCAGGTCAGCGAGGGTCTGCGCCACCCGGACCTCCATCGGCGCGTCCTCGTCGGACGCGGCGGTCTCGTCGTGCTCGACGTCGACCTCGGGCTCGACGCTCGGCTCGACCTCCGGCTCGACGGCGGGAGCATCCGCGGGCGCCGCGGCCTTCCGGCGCCGGCCCTTGGCGGCCGTCGTCGGGGCGGACGCCGCAGGTGCGGCCTCCTCGGCGGGCGCGACGGGCTCGGCGGGCGCCTCGACCGGGGCAGGGGCCTTGGTGCGGCCTCGCGTGGACGACGACCTCGCCGACCCCTTCGCCCCGCCGCGCGACTTCTTGGGCGCGGGCGACTCGGACTCGTCGGGCACGTCGACGCCCTCGAGCCGGTCGTAGAAGAGGAACTCGTCACACGCCGACGGCAGCAGGCGGGACGTGGAGTTCTCGACGCCGACGCCGATGACGCGCTTGTCCAGCTCGCGGAGCTTGTGGACCAGCGGAGAGAAGTCGGAGTCGCCGGTGCACATGACGAACGTGGTGATGTACTCGCGCTCGAACGCCATCTCGATGGCGTCGACCACCATCTTGATGTCGGCGGCGTTCTTGCGGGACGCGCCCATCCGCTGCGTCATCTCGATCAGCTCGACCTGGTGCCGGGTCAGCATCCGCCGATCCTCGTCGAAGTACGACCAGTCCGCGTACGCGCGCCGCACCACGACGCGGCCGCGCACGGCGAGCGCGTCGGCGATCGGCTTGAAGTCGAACTGCATGCCGCCCAGGTGGTCCCTCGCGCCGAGCGCCAGGTTCTCGTAGTCGAGGAAGACGGCGAGGCGCTCTTCGGTGTCCATGCTCGTCACCCTACGGCGCGGCGAGGCGGCCGCGCGCCCTGTGCCCCTGGGCCGTCCAGGTCCATGAACGGGTACGGACAGCAGACGGCGCGCGCTCGTGACGTGCGTCGCCCCGGATCCCTATCCTGTGTCGGACACCCGCACCCGCCGGGCTCCGCAACGACGCGACGCCATGGAGGCACACCTTGACAGCAGATTCCGGAGCCGCCGCGGCGACGGACGAGATCGTCCCCGACCCCGCGCTCCCCCCGACCTCCGTCCCCGCCGAGGAGCGGACCCCCCGCTGGACCTGGCAGAAGGTCGCGCTCTGGGCGGCGATCTCGCTGCTCGGCGGCGTGGCATGGGTCATGATCGCGCTGGTCCGCGGAGAGACGATCAACGCGATCTGGTTCGTGTTCGCCGCGGTGTGCACCTACCTCATCGGGTACCGCTTCTACTCGAAGGTGATCGAGCGGTACATCGCCCGGCCGGACGACCGGCGCGCCACCCCCGCCGAGACGCGCGAGGACGGCAAGGACTTCGTCCCCACCGACCGCCGCGTCCTCTTCGGCCACCACTTCGCCGCCATCGCGGGCGCCGGCCCGCTGGTCGGCCCGGTGCTGGCGGCCCAGATGGGCTACCTGCCGGGCACCATCTGGATCATCGTCGGCGTGGTGCTCGCGGGCGCCGTGCAGGACTACCTGGTGCTGTTCTTCTCCATGCGCCGCGGCGGCCGCACCATCGGCCAGATGGCGCGCGAGGAGCTCGGCCGCATCGGCGGCGTCGCCGCGATCGTCGCGTCCCTGCTCATCATGATCATCATCGTGGCGATCCTCGCCCTCGTGGTGGTCAACGCCCTGGGCGAGAGCCCGTGGGGTGTGTTCAGCGTCTCGATGACGATCCCGATCGCGCTGTTCATGGGCGTCTACCTGCGCTACCTGCGGCCCGGCAAGATCACCGAGGTGTCGCTCATCGGCTTCGTGCTGCTGCTCGCCGCGATCGTCGGCGGCGGCTGGGTCGCCGACACGGCCTGGGGTGCCGAGCTGTTCCACCTCGACCGCACCACCATCGCCGTCGGCGTCATCGTCTACGGCTTCGTCGCCGCCGTCCTGCCCGTGTGGCTGCTGCTCGCCCCGCGCGACTACCTGTCCACGTTCATGAAGGTGGGCGTAATCCTGGTGCTCGCGGGCGCCGTCGTCATCGTGCGCCCCGAGATCTCCGTGCCTGCGGTCAGCGAGTTCGCGGGCAGCGAGACCGGCCCGGTGGTGGCCGGCAACCTGTGGCCGTTCCTCTTCGTGACGATCGCGTGCGGGGCGCTGTCCGGGTTCCATGCCCTCATCGCGTCCGGTACCACGCCCAAGCTGGTGGAGAAGGAGCGGCAGACCCGCTTCATCGGGTACGGCGGCATGCTCATGGAGTCGTTCGTCGCGATCATGGCGCTGGTCGCCGCGATCTCGATCGACCGCGGGGTCTACTTCGCGATGAACTCCTCGGCGGCGGCGACGATGGGCACGGTCGAGGGAGCTGTCGCGTTCGTCAACTCGCTCGGCCTCGCCGGGGTGAACCTCACGCCGGACACGCTCACCACCCTGGCGAGCCAGGTGGGCGAGCCATCGATCGTGTCCCGCACGGGCGGCGCCCCGACGCTGGCGCTCGGGCTGGCGCACATCATGCACCAGCTGGTGGGCGGCACCGCGATGATGGGTTTCTGGTACCACTTCGCCATCATGTTCGAGGCACTGTTCATCCTCACCGCGGTGGACGCCGGCACCCGCGTGGCCCGCTTCATGCTGCAGGACACCATCGGCAACGTGGCCCCGAAGTTCAAGGACATGAGCTGGCGACCAGGGGTCTGGGTGTGCACCGCGATCATGGTGGCCGGGTGGGGCACCATCCTCTATCTCGGCGTCACCGACCCGCTGGGCGGCATCAACACGTTCTTCCCGCTGTTCGGCATCGCGAACCAGCTGCTGGCCGCCATCGCGCTCGCCGTCGTGCTCGCGATCGTCGCCAAGCGGGGCCGCGGCTACTGGGCGTGGCTGTGGATCGTCGCGCTGCCGTTGGCGTTCACGGCGCTCATCACCATCTGGGCGTCGTTCGAGAAGATCTTCTCTCCCGTCCCCGCCGTCGGGTACTGGGCCCAGCACAACGCGTTCCAGGCAGCGCTCGACGCCGGGGAGACGTCGTTCGGCACCGCGCCCGACGTCGCCGCGATGGAGGCCGTGGTGCGCAACACGTTCGTGCAGGGCACGCTGTCGATCGTCTTCGTGGTGCTGTCGATCGTCGTGATCCTCGCGTCGCTGGTCGTGACGATCAAGGCGCTCCGCACGGGCGGTGGCGAGAACCACGAGGACCCGCCGGTCGCGTCGCGGCGGTTCGCCCCCGCGAGCCTGTTCGCGACGGCGGCCGAGAAGCGCATCGAGAAGCAGTGGGCCGACGCCGGCCTGACGGAGGCCGCCCGTGCCGGGCACCGCTGACACCCGCGTCGGTGTCGTGCACGACGTCGCCCGGGCGCTGACCCGGGCGGCGTCGTCGGCGGGTCGGAGCCTGCGCTGGTACGTGCGGCAGGTGATGGGCGACGACGCCTACCGCACCTACTGTGCGCACGAGCGCTCCGCACACCCCGACCGCGAGCCGATGGGCGAGCGCGAGTTCTGGCGGGAGCACTACGCCGAGCAGGACCGCAACCCCGGGTCGCGCTGCTGCTGACCGTGGCCCTCGAGACGCGCGCCAACGGCCGTCTGATCAGGCCTGATGGGTAGTTCTCCCCGTGGTGCATCAGGCGCGAACCTGGTTACTCTCTCCTCTGGCAGGAGGGGGTGAGGGCCGATGGCGGACCTCCATGTGGACCTGGACGCGGTGACGGAGTTGGGCTCGAGCCTGACCGTGGTGGCCGACGAGTTCGAGAACGCGAACACCAAGAGCGACCGGATCGCCGAGGCTGTCGGGCATGACGGGCTCGCCGGCGTCGTGCGCGACTTCGCGCACGCCTGGGACGACACCCGCGAGAAGATGACGGAGAACCTGCGCCTCCTCGCCGACGCGTCGGTCCAGGTCGCCCAGGCCTTCACCGACATCGACTCCGACCTCGCCCACGGCATCAGCGGCGAAAGCGCCCCCGCCCCGTCGCGGCCCGGTGGTCCGGTATGAGGCCGGCGGACTGGTCACCGGTCGGGCTGGACTCCGACCCGACACCGGGCGACCCCGTCCTCGTGCTGCACGGCGGGCAGGACTACCTGGAGGTCGCCGACTCGATCGACGACGCCGCCGGCGCGATGTCGCGGTTGGACGTCGCGGGCACGATCTCCCACGCCGTGGACGCCCTCATGGAGACCAAGGAAGACACCGTCTCCGAGATCCGGCGCGCGCACTCGCGCTACCAGGCCACCGGCAACGCCCTGGTCGACTACGCCTCCGCGCTGGAACGCGTCCAGGCCGAGACGTTGGCGGCGCTGGAGCAGGCCCGCCACGCCAAGGACGCCGCCGACTCCGCCGCGGGGGCACGTGACCGCAACCAGGATCTCGCCGATGCGGCGACCGATCCGGAGGAGAAGCGGGAGTACCAGCAGCAGGCCGACTCTGCCGGCGGGAACGCGGACGACGCGAACGGGCAGCTCGCCGCCGCGCGGTCCACGATCGAGACCGCCACGTCCGACCGGGATCGTGCCGCGGGAGACGCGGTCTCGCGCATCGAGGACATCACCGGCGGCGACGACCTCAACGACGGCTGGTGGGACAACTGGGGATCCAAGCTCGTCGCCGCGATCGCGGACATCGCCGACATGATCTCCATGATCGCGGGCCTCCTCGCGGTCGTGGTCGCGTTCATCCCCATCGTCGGGACCGCGCTCGCCGGGGTGTTGATCGTCGTGGCCGCCGTCGCAGCCATCGTCAGCGCGCTCGCGAACATCACCCTCGCCGCGACCGGGGAACGCTCCTGGGCCGAGGCCGGGATCGCGATCGCCGGCGCCGCACTATCCGTCATCGGACTCGGCGGCGCCGCGAAGGCCGCCACCGGACTGTCCAAGGCCGCGCTGAAGCAGGGCGCCAAGACCGGCGCGAAGAAGGCGTGGTGCAAGGTCGGGTTCGGCACCTGCTTCACCGCGGGCACCCTCGTGCGCACCCCTGACGGCCCTGATGGGGTCAAGGCGATCGAGGACGTCCGTGCCGGGGACAAGGTCTACGCCCACAACCTCGCCACAGGTTTCGACGAGCTGCAGCTCGTGGTCGAGACCTTCGTGCGTCAGACCACGACCCTGTACCACCTGACCATCGGCGGGACGGTCGTCACGACCACCGACGAGCACCCCTTCATGGTCGCGAACATGGGCTGGATCTTCGCCCGTGACCTGCAGCCCGGTGACATCCTCGTCACCAGTGACACCACCGGTGACGGCAGGGTCACCCTCGACCGCATCGAGGTCGAGGAGCGTGACGAGGCCGACGCGGTCACGGTCTACAACTTCCACGTCGAGACCCACCACAACTACTACGTCCTCGCCGGCAGCCTGCCCCTCCTGGTCCACAACGCTGGGGGTCACAGCGGAGCGAGCAGCTGGCCCGACGAGGTGGTCGCATCGCGGGCAGCTCCCGGAAGCCCTCTGTCCAGGGTGCCCGACGATGCAGAGATGCCCCCATTCGCACCGCACACCGGTGCTGGCGCCCAAAAGGGAGTGAAGTTCAGGTGGACCGACGCTGACGGGAAGGCGAACCAACTTCATGCACACGATGTCGACGGCACCGCGCCTCTCGGAAGCAACTCCGCCGGCGGTCCGATCTACCGTCACAAGATCGGCAACAGGTATGTGATGGAAGACGGCGGGTTGGCCCACCCCCAGTGCACCAACCCTCGAAGCCCAAACTACAATCCAGGTCACGCGAACGCGACACACATCCCGTGGCCCAGCGACGTACCGCTTCCGTGGTCATAAGCGTCAAGGAGAATCAGCGATGACACTCGAAGCACACGACATCCGTGAGCTCGCTGCAGAATTGGCATCCCCCACAGCAAGAGCACGAGACTTCGCCGCCGAGAAGGTGACGGATTGGCTCTCGGAAAGCATCGCCCCTCAGCTGGCCGCAGCCCTCGCCCGAGTGCTGGAGGTCGCTCTCTCACTCGAGGACGACGAGACGGCCTTGCGGTCCCAACTCAATGCCTTGAGCGAGATCTCATCCTACGGGCTCGTACCCAAGGACGTAATCGCGCGGGTCATCTCAAGCAGGGAATGGGACTATCGTTGGGCGAGCGACTTTATCGAAGGACTTAGGGACGACCTGCCGATTGCGCCCGAGTAGACATGGGCTAATAGTTTCGGCCCAGTCAAGAGGTTTCACTAATCGCACGAGCGTACATTCACCAGGACCATGACACCGAGGCCCCGACCCCACTCGGAGTGGTCGACGTGTTCCGGTCGGCGGAGACGCCTGAGATCGTGGCAGAGCTCGAGGCCGAGATCGATGACGTGCTGGCCGGTAACCCCAGCGTGTGAGCTTCCGCAAGTGGTTCACCGGCATGTCGTCGGCGCTCCGGTGAGCGTCCTGATCGACGGTTCCGCCGTCGTGGCCCTGCTCGGCTGGGCCGACGAGCCGGACGGACTCCCGCCCGCGCTGTGTCACCCCGCCGCCGCGGGACGCTGGACCTCCACCTGTGGGGCGGGTGCATCGTCGCCTCCAGCGAAGACCGCCTCGCGACCCTTGCCGCAGACCTGCCCGACGTCGTCCCCGGCGTCGCGAACGTCCCCTGGGAGACCGTCGTCGGGCTGGCGAGCGGGCCCGCACTCTGACGACACCGGGACGATGGCGCTGGCCACGGACGACCTGACGGTGGACGATCGTCGCGATGAGGTCTTGACCGCCGACCAGACGGTCGGGGAAACCTCCGACCTGCAACACCTGAGGGAGTGAACGTGCTGGCGATGGTGTTCGAGACGTACGGCGGCCCGGACGTGCTGCACCTGGCCGAGATGCCCGACCCCGAGCCCGGGCCGGGCCGGGTGCGTGTGCGCGTGGAGGCCGCGGCCGTCAACGTCTGGGACACCAAGGCACGCAGCGGGGCGGGGTCCGACGTCGGTGCGCCGCCGTCGCCCGTCGTGCCGGGGCTGGAGATCGCCGGCGTCGTCGACGCGCTGGGCGACGGCGTGACGGGCGCCGCCGTCGGGGACCGGGTCGTGGGCTTCGCCGCCACCGGCGGGTATGCCGAGCTCGCGCTCACCAGGGTCTTCGCCCCCGTCCCCGACGGCCTGCCCGCGACGGCGGCCGTCACGCTTCCCGTCGCGGCCGAGACCGCCGTCCGCGCGCTGCGGCGCCTCGACGTGCGCCCGGGCGAGACGCTGCTGGTGCACGGCGCGTCGGGGTCCGTGGGCGAGCTGGCGACACAGCTCGCGGCGCGGCGCGGCGTCCGGGTGATCGGGACGGCGTCGCCGCGGAACCAGGACCGGGTCGCCGCCCTCGGCGCCACGCCGACGCCCTACGGCGAGGGCCTCGTGGAGCGGGTGCGCTCCCTCGCCCCCGACGGCGTGGACGCCGTCCTCGACACGACCGGCGCGGGCGTGCTGCCCGACTCGATCGAGCTGCGCGGCGGCACCGACCGGATCGTCACCATCGCGGACGACGGCGCGGCCGAGCTCGGCGTGGAGTTCAGCTCCCGGTCCGAGCGCGACGCCGGCGAGCTCGCCGAGGTCGTCGCGGCGCTCACCCGCGGGGAGCTCACCACGACGGTCGCCGCGGTGCTGCCACTCGCCGACGCGCCCCGCGCCCACGCGCTCGTCGAGAGCGGACACGCGGGCGGCAAAGTCGTGCTGGTGCCCTGACCTGGGCGGCGACGACCGGCCGATCTCACCCAGCGGTCTCATCCTCGCCCGCATCGCGGATGGTGCGTACGATCGAGGTCCAGCCATCCAGAGCGGCCGAGAGTCCTGGCTCGACGACGCCGCAGCAACCCGTTCTCCGACGGAAGCCTCCCGAGGACGAAGGTGCTCACGCCAGGATCGATGGAGTGACGCATGGTCGCAGAGGCATCTCTTCCGCCCACCCCGGCGCTGCCCGCACGCCCGACGATCTCGTTCGAGCTGATGCCGCCGCGTCGGCCCCACGCCGCCCCGAAGTTCTGGGAGACGGCGCGCCGGCTCGTGGCCACGCACCCGGACTTCGTCTCCGTGACGTACGGCGCGGGCGGGGGTGACCGGGCGACCGCCCGGCAGGTGGTGTCCACCCTGCTCGAGGGCACGCCCGTCCTGCCCGTCGCGCACCTGACATGCGTGGGCGCCTCCCGCGAGGACGTCTCCGCCGTCATCGACGACTTCCTCGCCGCCGGCACGCGGGCCTTCCTCGCCCTGCGCGGCGACCCCCCGAAGGACCAGCCGGACTGGCGCCCGCCCGCGGACGGCGTCGAGTCGTCGATCGATCTGGTGCACCTGCTGCGCGAGATCGAAGCCCGGCGGTGCGCCGCCGACCCGGGGGCCGCCCTGCGGGGCGCCGCCCGGCCGCTGACCATCGCCGTCGCGACGTTCGTCGACGGCAACGTGCAGGCCGGCACCACCCGGACCCAGGAGGTGCAGCGCCTGCTGGAGAAGCAGCAGGCGGGCGCCGGGTTCGCCATCACCCAGATCTTCTACGAGGCCGACTCGTACACCGACTTCGTCGCCGAGGCCCGCGCAGCCGGCGTGACGATCCCGATCCTCGCCGGGCAGCTGCCCACGACCGAGCCGCGCCGGCTCCGTCGCGTCGAGGAGCTCACCGGCGTCCGCGCGCCCCAGCACCTGCTGGACGCGCTCGACGCCCTACCGGACCCGGAGGCGCAGCACGCCTACGGCACCGCGCGCGCCGTCGAGCTCGCCCAGCACGTACTCGACGCCGGCGCACCCGGCATCCACGTGTACACGTTCAACAAGTACCGTCCCGCTCTGGACCTGCTCGAGGGTGTGCACCTCGGCGGACCGGCGTCGCCCGACGAGCCGTCGGACGACGCGGACCTGGCCAGAAGGCCGTGGGTACCGGGCATCCCGACACAGGCTCCCGCCGTCTGACCCCGTCGGCGGTCGAGCCCGTCGAGACCCGGCTCCGGGTTTCGACAGGCTCAACCAGCGACGTCAGACGATCCCGGAGCCCACCCGTGAGGAGTGCTCATGTCCACATCCCCGTCCACCCCCGCCTTCCCCGGCGGCACCGTCCTCGGCTACCCGCGCATCGGGCGCCGGCGTGAGCTCAAGCGCGCCGTCGAGTCGTTCTGGGCGCTGCCGGCCGACGAGCGCACCGACGCCGTCGACCTGGAGATCGCGGCCGGCGCGCTGCGCAACGACACCGTCCGCCGCCTCGCGGCACTCGGGCTGAACCCCGACGACGGGTCCGTGCCCGGCTCGTTCTCTTACTACGACCAGGTGCTCGACGTCGTCGCCCTCCTGGGCGCGGTGCCCGAGCGGTTCCGCGACCTGCTCGACCCGGATGACGGGTCCCTCGAGCTCGACGGCTACTTCACGGTGGCCCGCGGCCGCGGCGAGGACGCGCCGCTCGAGATGACCAAGTGGTTCGACACGAACTACCACTACCTGGTGCCCGAGATCAGCGAGACCACGCCGATCTCGTTCGCCGACCACCGGATCGTGCGCGAGTACGCCGAGGCCAAGGAGGCCGGCGTCACGACGCGCCCGGTGCTCGTGGGCCCGGTGACGTTCCTCGCGTTGTCGAAGAAGGCGGACGAGGCGGGCGCCGGGTTCCGCCCGCTCGACCGGCTCGACGACGTCGTCGCCGCGTACGCGGAGCTGCTGCGGGCGCTCGCCGCCGTCGGCGCCCCGTGGGTGCAGCTCGACGAGCCGGCGCTCGTCACCGACTCCGTCGACGCGACCTTCGAGGAGCTCTCCGACGCCGTGACCCGCGCGTACGCAGCGCTCGCCACAGACCTCTCGGTCGACGCCGACGACCCCGCCGCCGCGCGGCCCGCGATCCTCGTGTCCGCGCCGTTCGGCGGGCTGGGCGACGACGGGCTCGCGCTGCTCGCGGGCACCGACGTGGACGCGATCGCGATCGACCTCGTCAAGGGCGCCGTGCCCGCCGCGCCCGAGGGCGGGGTGCCCGGGCTCGCCGGCAAGACGCTCGTCGCGGGCGTCGTGGACGGCCACAACATCTGGCGCGCCGACCTGGCCGCCAAGCTCGACGTCGCCGAGTCGCTGCGCCCGCTGGGCGCCGGGGCCCTCGCCGTCGGCACGTCGACGTCGCTGCTGCACGTGCCGCACGACGTCGAGGACGAGGTCTTCGGCGCGGGCACCGGCACCGTGCTCGACCCCCGCCTGCGCGACTGGCTGGCGTTCGCCGACCAGAAGGTCGGCGAGGTCGCGATCCTGGCCCGCGGGCTCGCCGAGGGCCGGGACGCCGTGGCCGACCACCTGGCCGCGTCGTCCGCGGCCGCGGACTCCCGCGCGACCGCGGCGGGCGTCGTCGTGCCCGCGGTGCGCGACCGCGCCGCCGCGCTCACCGACGCCGACTTCGCCCGCGGCCCATACGCGGAGCGCGCGGCGGCGCAGGCCGCCCGGCTGAACCTGCCGGCGCTGCCGACCACCACCATCGGGTCGTTCCCGCAGACCCCCGAGATCCGCAAGGCCCGCGCCGCGTGGACCAAGGGCGAGCTGCCCGACGCGGACTACACGGTCGCGATGCGCGCGGAGATCGACCGCGTCGTGGCGCTGCAGACCGAGCTCGGCCTGGACGTGCTGGTGCACGGCGAGCCGGAGCGCAACGACATGGTGCAGTACTTCGCGGAGCACCTCGACGGGTTCGCGGTGACGGCGAACGGCTGGGTCCAGTCGTACGGCTCGCGCTGCGTGCGCCCGCCGATCCTGTGGGGGGATGTCGAGCGGCCCGCGCCGATCACCGTCGAGTGGTCGGCCTACACGGCGTCGCTCACGGACAAGCCGGTCAAGGGCATGCTCACGGGCCCGGTCACGATCCTCGCGTGGTCGTTCGTCCGCGACGACCAGCCGCTCGGCGACACCGCGAACCAGGTGGGCCTCGCGCTGCGCGACGAGATCGCCGACCTCCAGGCCGCGGGCATCGGCATCGTGCAGGTGGACGAGCCCGCGCTGCGCGAGCTGCTGCCGCTGCGCCGCGCCGACCACGAGGCGTACCTGCGCTGGTCGGTCGGGTCGTTCAAGCTCGCGACGTCAGGCGTCCAGGCGGCGACGCAGATCCACACGCACCTGTGCTACTCGGAGTTCGGCGAGGTCATCGGCGCGATCGACGGCCTCGACGCCGACGTGACGTCCGTCGAGGCGGCGCGCTCGCGGATGGAGATCGTGCCGGAGCTGCGCGACGCCGGGTACGCGCGCGGCATCGGGCCCGGGGTGTACGACATCCACTCCCCCCGCGTGCCGTCCACCGAGGAGATCACCGAGCTGCTCGAGCTGGCCGTGAAGTCGATCGACCCCGCCGTAGTGTGGGTCAACCCCGACTGCGGGCTCAAGACGCGTCGGTACGCGGAGGTCGAGCCGGCCCTGGCCCACCTCGTCGCCGCCGCCCACGAGGTCCGCGCCACCCTCTGACAGTGATGCTGGTTGAGCCTGTCGAAACCGCCTGTCGAAACCGCCTGTCGATACCGCCTGTCGAAACCCGTGCGGTGGTTTCGACAGGCTCAACCAACACCCGGTCCGGCGTCGGGGTGACGGAATTCGCGTCGACCCGGGCGACTGTCCGTGCCACCATGGACGGGCCGGTCGCGCCACGGCGCGAGCGGACCAAGATCTTCACGAGCGAGGAGCGAGCGATGCAGGGCGTCGCAGGGAGCGGGGTGGGCCACCAGGCCTGCTCGGGCAGTCCCGCCTGCCCCGTCGTCGCCACGCACTGACACCAGTCGGCTGCCGGGCGGCGCGGGGCTTCGTCATGCCCACCGTCACCCGGCCACCTTCTTCGACGACGCCATCTCGCGACGTCGTGCGCCGGTGACGCCCCCGCTCACCGAAAGCCGAACCGCATGAACCCCCTCACCGAGAAGCAGCTCCACGACAGCCTCGTCAACGCCACCCGCAGCGAACGGCAGCGCATGATCGTCCCCGATCTCGCCACGCTCGACTGGGAACGCCTCGACTACCTCGGCTGGCGCGACCGCAAGCAGCCGCTGTCCGCCTACGCCGTCACCTGGATCGACGACGAGCCCGTCGGTGTCCTGCTGCGGGCCGCCGAGCGCACCGGCCCGCGCCGCGCGGTCATGTGCGCGTGGTGCGAGGACGTCGTCGAGACGCGCGACGTGCAGCTCTACGTCGCCAAGCGCGGCGGAGCCGCCGGCCGCAAGGGCGACACGATCGGCACGCTGATCTGCTCCGACTTCCGGTGCTCGCGCAACGCCCGCCGTCGGCCCACTCTCGCCGAGGCCGGGTCCGACGACGACGGCGTGCGCGCCGCGATCGTCGAGCGCCGCGTCGAGAGCCTGCGCGCGCGCACCCGCCGGTTCCTCGACGAGGTGCGCAGCACCGTCTGACACACCCGCACCCACACCCACACCCACACCGCTGACGCCGAACAGGCGGTTGACGCCGCTATCCGGCGCGATCTCGCGCCTGCACGGTGTCAACCGCCTGTTCGGCACTGGGTCAGCGGTAGAAGCCCTCGCGGAGGTTGATGCCGTGCTCGACCCACGCCTTGAGCGCGGCGAGCATGCCGGTCCAGCCCTCGCAGTTGCCGAAGGCGTGCTTCGCGCCGTCGGGCGTGACGGTCCACGACGACTCGGTGATCGTGACAAGGGTGCGGGCGTCGTCGTCGACGGGCTCGAACTCGAAGGTCACGGTGGTCCCCGCGCCCTGGGTCGTGGCCTCCCCGTCCCACCGGATGACGAGGCGCCGCGGCGGGTCGGCCTCGACGACGGTCACGGGGAACCGGCCGGGGAAGTCGGCGAAGTCCCAGGACACGTCGGCCCCGGGCTCGAGGCGCCCGCGCGCGCCGCCCGTCGTGAAGTAGCGGGAGAGCTGGTCGGGGTCGGCGACGGCCTCGTAGACGTCCCGGGTCGGGCGCGAGACGCGGCCCGAGACCGTGAAGGTGAGCTCGGTGAGTGCCTGCTTCTCATTCATGTTGTAGTTTTATCACATGAACGATGCCGCGCCCAGGGTCACGGACGACGACCTCGTGTTCAAGGCCCTGGCCTCGCCGGTCCGGAGGCGCATGCTCGACGCCCTCAAGGAGTCGACCCTCACGACCGGCGAGCTGTGCGCCCACTTCCCCGAGCTCGACCGCACCACCGTGCTCCAGCACCTCCGGGTGCTCGAGCGCGCCGAGCTGGTGACCGGGCGCAAGCTCGGGCGCGAGCGGCACCTCGCCCTCGCCCCCCTGCCGATCAAGCGGATCCACGACCGGTGGATCGACGCCTACGCCCGCGCGGCCGTCGAGCTGCTCGACAGCCTCGACGACGTGCCGTCCTGACCGCCGGCAGCTGTCGACCGGCACGCCCGCACCACGGGCAACGACCCCGGGTAGGCGAGCATCCTCGGCAGCGGGCCGCACGCCCCCACCCCGCGCCGGGTGCGCTGCGACGGGTCGGTGCTGCCCGACTGCACGACCTCGTGGAGAAGTCCCACCGGGCCGGGATGGCGCAGGTGCGGCCCGGCGTGAACTACCTCGACTTCCACTTCGCCGCCATGGGCGTCGAGGCCCGGACCTCAGCGCGGTTCTCCGCTGACCCGACCCCGGTGCAGGGCTGGGTCAGCGCTCGTGTGCGCCGATCATCGGCAGACCGAAGGCGAGCGCGACCACCAGGATGCCGCCGACGACGAGGTACGGGTCCAGGGGCGGGTTGCCGCCGGACGCGCCGGAACCGAACAGCACAAGACCGCCCAGGAAGAGCACGAACATGCCGAGGAAGCGGACGACGACGGCGCCGGTGGGCTCGGACTTGGTGCGCGGGTTGACCTGGTAGTCGCTCATGAGCAGAGCGTACGACGGCGCCGCGCGGCTCGGCCAACGAGGGCTCTGAGCGCCGGCCGTGCCAGCACCGGCGGTGAACGCCGTGGCTCGAACCATGTCTCATGGCTCTATCAGACGTTTCCTTGGACAGGGTGAGAGAAGCTGAGACAGCTCAGGCCGACACCCTCTGATTCAAGGCGGCTACTCAGCCGCGCACCCGTACCGTCAGCTCCTTGCTGCGGGTCTCGCCCGCGTCGTTGGTGAGCACGGCGACGTACCGGTAGGTGCCGGGCTCACGGCCGATGACGGCCGTGGTGGCGGACTGCGCAGCTCCCCCGGCGCCCGGGGTGAGCTCCTGCCGGTCGATCTCGACGCCGTCCTCGTACAGCACGTAGCCGCCTGCCTGGGTGCCCCACCACTTGTTCATGGTGACGGCGTAGTCGCCGTCGCCGGCGGTCCCGTCGGAGGTGTCGTCGTGGGAGAGCACCGGCGTGCCGGGGTTCGCGTCCGTGACCCGCACGGTGTGCGGGCCGGCGCACGGGGTGGTGCCGGCCGCGTTGACCAGCTCGCACGTGTACACGTACTCGCCGTTCGTCCTGCCCATCACCGGGACGGCGACGCGCTGGGCGTCGGTGCCGTCGTGGGTGAGCTTCTCGGTGTGGATCAGGTCGCCGTCCTCGTAGAGCTTGAGGCTGGTGGCGTTCTCGCCCCACCACAGGTCCACGAGCATCCGGTAGTCGCCGTCGCGCAGGCCGGTGTCCCAGCCGTTGTCGTCGCCGATCCGGGCCGTGCCCGGGGCGCCGGCGGGCACGAGCACGCCCAGGGTGCCGACGGTCCCGTTCACCTCGACCTCGACGGTCGCGCGGCCGGGGGCGACGGCGGTGGCCTCGTGCGTCTCCGGGTCGAGGGCGAGCACGGCGCCCGACGGTGCGTCCGCGGCCGCGCCGACGAACACACGCTCGCCGCCCCAGCGGGACGAGACGGGCCAGTCGACCGGCACCTCGCGGGTGTCGTCCTGCGTCAGCAGGGCGCTGACCTCGCCCGACGTGCCCACGGCGAGCTCCTCCGGGCCCGACACCGCCACACTCTCGGCGCGGGCGTTGACCTCCCAGGAGAACCACCCTTCCTCCCCTGTGCCACCGTCCGCAGCCGGGTCGAGGCCGATCATCGACCAGCCGGTGAACCCGCCGTCGGCCGGCGTGCTCGCGGGGCTCTTGCCGGAGTTGCCGTTGATGACGTACGGGATGCCGTCAGCCGTGGAGGCGTGGAACGCGCCGACGTGCGACCCCACAGACGCGATCGGCTTGCCCGACGTCTCGCGGAAGTCCTCGAACCAGTCGCGCAGCGTCTCGGCCTCCACCCGGTCGGTGAGCTGGCTGGCCTTGGTGGGCAGCGGGTCGTCCAGCGGGTGGTGGAAGACGGTGACGACGCCGGTCACGGCGTCGTCGGTGGCCGCGCCGTCCAGCGCCTCGCGCAGCGCGCGGAGCTGGTCGAAGTCGCTGCCGAGCCGGCCGCTGGACGAGTCGAGCAGCACCAGTCGGGTGGTGCCACCCTCGCCGCGCGGGTCGGGCACGTCGAGCACGTGCGTGCGCTCGCCGAACTCGGCCTCGAAGTTCTCGATCGACCCGCCCATGACCTCGTGGTTGCCGGGCACGTAGTACCAGGGGAAGTCGGCGTCGGCGAGGCCCTGGTCGAGCACCTCGCGGGCCAGGTCGAAGTCCTCCGGCGACGCCTCGTCCACCAGGTCGCCGTTGATCACCAACAGGTCCGGGTGGTCCGCGACGATCTCGGCCAGCGCCTTCTTGGCGCCCTGCACGGCACCGGACTCCGGGTCGCGGGCGACGAACTGCGCGTCCGACAACACCGCGACCCGCAGCGGCGCGTCGTCGGTGGCGCCCTCCGCCACGACCGCCGGGTCCTCGACCCGCTCCGCGTGCGGCGCCTCGACGTCCGGCGGCACCTGGGCGCGGACGTCGGAGATGACGAGCTCGCCCGCGTACTGCGCCGCGGCGCCGGTCTCCAGGGTGCGCACGCGCTGCAGCGTGAGCGGGTACGCGACCCCCTCGGGCACGGTGAACTCCACCTGGCGCCAGCCCTCCCACGACACCGTCGGGCCGTCGAGGTTGGTGACGACGCCGTCGCCCTGGCGCAGCTGCAGCCGCAGCCACGCGCCCTGCTCGTCGCCGTCCACCCACATCGTCACCGTGCGCGGCTGGCCCGGGATCGCGACGCCGCCGTCCGGTGCGACGGCGTACTGGCCGCGCGTGGCGGTGGACTGCGTGAAGTCGTACGTCATCCGCAGCCCGGCCGTGCCGTCGTGGCCCTCGGCCGGGGCGACGGACCCGCCGGGGGCACGGTCGTGGGCCGACGTCCAGCGGTCGGCGTCAGCGAGGTCGGCCACGACGACGTCCTGCAGCGTCACCGCGACGGCTACCTCGACCTTGAGGCCCCCGACCGTGAGCGTGAAGCTCGCCGCGCCGGCGTCCGCCAGGGCGCGCACCGTGAACGACCCGTCGTCAGCGGGCTCGAGCGCGGCGACGCCGTCGCCCCCGGAGACCTCGACGTCGCGCGCCTCGACCGGCGCGGACCAGCCGTCCGCGTCGTGCCCGACGACGGTGAGCGACGCGGTCGCGTCGGCGTCCGCCAGCGTGACGACCGGCTCCGGAACGGTCACCCGCGCGGGCTCGCCGAGCACGGTGACGTCGGCGGCGCCGGTCGCGACGCCTCCGTCCGTCGGGGTCGCGGCGCGCACGGTGACGGTGCCAGGGTCGCGCCCCGTGACGACCCCGGCTCCGCCAGCGTGCGTGCCGGCGGGCTCGACGGACGCGACCGCCTCGTCGGTGGACGTCCACGCGTCGGGCGCAGTGTCGACGGCGGCGCGGGACTCGTCGTACCCGGCCGCGGTGAACGTGCGGTGCAGGCCGGGGAAGACGCGCAGCGCGTCGGAGGCGGGGGCGTCGCCCGTGGGCACCGCCGCGCGCACGTCGAAGGCGTGCACCCGGCCAGAGCCCTCGGCGGTGAAGAGCCCCAGGCCGTTGGCATCGAGGCGCTCGGCGCCGTCGGACGGACTGTTGAGCACGCTGGTCCCGGCGTCGCCGGGCAGGCGTGCGGCCATCGTGGTGGAGCCGCCGCCGTCGAGGTTGATCGCGTCGTCGGCGCCGAGCTGGGCGAGGAACCGGCCCAGCTCCGGCAGCGACGCCCCGACGCTGTGCGCCTGGCGCCCGTCGACCACCACGAGGTACGCCGACGTGCCGTCCTCGCTGAGGCCCACCGCGGTGCGCGGGTGGAGGGCCAGGGCGAACTCGCTGGTGGACGACGTGACCTCCCCGTCCTCGAGCAGCCAGTCGTCGGGGTCGCCGCCGATGGCGGTGGTGATGTCGCCGAGGTCGTCGCGCAGGCCGTACTCGAGCGACACCTCGTCGCCCGGCGCGAGGGCGCCGAGCGCGTCCGCCGCGGCGCCCGGGCGCGCGACGACGGCGCGGACGTCGGCCGGCAGGCGGCCCGCGCCGGGCGCGCCGACCGCGACGACGGTGCCGGCCGTGCCGCCGGCCCCGTCACCACCGGCCCGGACCTGCACCTCCAGGCCCTGCTCCCCCGCCCCGAGCGGGCGGGTGCGCGTGAAGTCGCCCCACGCGGAGTCGAAGACGGCGACGCCGCCCGCGGGCACGGCCGTGACGTTGAGGCCCGCGACCGGGAGCTCCTGCGTCCCGTCGGCGGCCGGGAGCGTGACGCTCCCCTGAAGGAAGAGCTCGGCGAGGCCGGCCGCCCCGGTGGAGTCGACCGTGAGGGCCTTCTCGCGCCCGGGCGTCGCGGACTTCAGCAGCGTGCCGTCCTGGACCGCGGCGCCGAGGGCCGCGCCGGAGTTGTTGATGTCGAAGAAGTCGCCGTTCACGGCCGCGATCGCGCCGCGGTCGGCGGCCAACTCGCTCACCGTGGCGTTGCCGGCGACGGCGTCCGGGCCGAGGTAGCCGAGCCGGGGGCCGCCGTCGGCGCCCAGCTGCGCGACGAGCACCTCGCCGCTGAGCCAACCCTCCGCCGAGACACGCGCGAACTCCGTGAGCTCCAGGCCCGGGGCGATCAGGCGCTCCGTGCGCTCGGTGACGATCGCGGCGCCGTCGTCGTCCAGGGGCAGGTCGGCGACATCGTCGGTCAGCGTCGTGGCCGCCGTCGCGGCGGTGGTGGCCCTCGCGACGGGCAGGTCCGGGTCGGGAGTCGCGGCCGCGGCGGCGCCGGCCGGGACGGCGAGCGCCGCGCCGAGCAGGAGGCCGATCGCCGCAGGGGCAGAACGGCGTGTCGAGGTGCGTCGGGCAGGGGGCAGAGCTCGGCTCATCGGATCCTCCGCTGGTCGGCCGGGACGTGCGCCGTCGCAGCGTCCCGCGTCCAGGTTGCCATCAACTTTCACGATGTCAACCAGGAGGGAAACTTCTCGTCACGCAGGGGCGGCGCCTCCCGGTATCTCACGGCCGCGATGGCCATGCCGATCGACGCGGCGACCGTCCTGGCGCGACCCTTCATCAGTCCTCCAGCAGGAATCAGTCCTGAACCCGCTGCACCCGTGCACCAGCGCCATCGGCGAACGCGGCAACGCGCTCATCAGGAGGTCCAAGGCCGCCCGCCGATGGTGCGACGCCGAAGAGTCATACCCAGTCATGCGGCCGACTCACCGTCAGATCCGACTCGGAGGTGTTCTCACCAGGGGCAGTGAGCTGATCGGCGCGGCGGTGCGCTGACCTGCGGGTTCGTCCGGCGGGTGGGTTGGCGGCAGCAGGGTCCCGGGACCAGGATGCAAGTCGCCAAACACACAAACTGGACGAC
>NZ_JCAIUJ010000014.1:0-26358 GCF_059445465.1 Isoptericola sp. Y541
CGGTTGAGCCTGTCGAAACCCAGCACGCCGGTTGAGCCTGTCGAAACCCTGTGACGGGGTTTCGACAGGCTCAACCGGCGTGCTGGGTTTCGACAGGCTCAACCGGCGTTTCGCGTCGGTGGACCGTCTGTCAGGCGCTGGTGACCGTGAGCGCCACGTTGTGGCCGCCGAAGCCGAAGGAGTTGTTGATCGCGACGAGGTCGCCGTCGGGCAGCTTCTCCGGGGTGCTGCGCACCAGCGGGACCTGGAGCTCCGGGTCGGGGTTCTCGACGTTGATCGTGGGCGGGGCGAGCCGCTCGGACACGGCCTTGACCGTGAAGAGCGTCTCGAGCGCACCGGCGCCACCCAGGAGGTGTCCCGTCATCGACTTGGTGGCCGAGAGCCGCACGTGGTCGGCCTCGCCGCCCATGAGCTTGCGGATGGACGCCGTCTCGGTGAGGTCGCCCACCTTGGTGGACGTGGCGTGCGCGTTGACGTGCGCGACGTCGCGCGACGTCACGCCGGCGTCCTCGAGCGCCCGGCGCATGGCGGAGACCTGGCCGGTGCCCTCGGGGTCCGGCGAGGTGATGTGGTAGGCGTCGGACGACAGGCCGAGCCCGGCGAGCCGGGCGTAGATGCGCGCGCCGCGCGCCGCAGCGTGCTCGGCGCTCTCGAGCACCAGCACCGCCGCGCCCTCGCCGATCACGAAGCCGTCGCGGTCGACGTCGTACGGGCGGGAGGCGCCCTGCGGGTCGTCGTTGCGCAGCGACAGGGTGCGCGAGGCCGCGAAGGCGGCGATCGGCATCGGGTGGATCGTGGCCTCGGTGCCGCCGCACACGACGACGTCGGCGCGGCCGGCGCGGATCATGTCCATGCCGTAGCCGATCGCCTCGGCGCCGGACGCGCAGGCGGATACCAGGGCGTGTGCCCCGGCCTTGGCGCCGAACTCGAGCGACACGTAGGCGGCGGGGGAGTTCGGCATGAGCATCGGGACCGTCATGGGGAGCATGCGCCGCGCGCCGCGCTCCCGGAGCGTGTCCCAGCCGTCGAGCGTCGTCCAGATGCCGCCGATGCCGGACGACACGACCACGCCGAGACGCTCGCCGTCGACCTCGGGCGCGCCCGAGTCCTGCCAGGCCTCCCGGGCGGCGACCATGGCGTACTGCGTGGACGGGTCCATGCGCTTGGTCTCGGGCCGCGAGAGCACCTGGTCGGGGGTGACCTTAATCGTCGCGGCGAACGTGACCGGCAGGCCGTACGTCTCCGCCCAGTCGTTGTCGAGGGTGCGCGCGCCCGACTCTCCCGCCAGGGCGGCCGCCCACGTGCTGGGGGCGTCGCCGCCCAGCGGTGTGGTGGCTCCAAGGCCGGTGACGACGACGTCGCGCGAGGCAGGTGCGGCAGTCATGGGTGGTCACTCCTGGTGTGGGACGGGTGCGGCGAGGTGCTGCTCGGTCAGGATGCCGGGCGGGCCGGGGTGACCGGCCCGCCCGTGCGGCGGGGCGAGGGCCCCGCGGCGTCACGCGGCCTGCGCACCCTCGATGTACGAGACGGCGTCGCCGACCGTCGTGAGGTTCTTGACCTCGTCGTCGGGGATGCGGACGCCGAACTTGTCCTCGGCGTGGGTCACGATCGTCATCATCGACAGCGAGTCGATGTCGAGGTCGTCCGTGAACGACTTCTCCGACACGACCGCGTCCGTGGGCAGACCGGTCTCCTCGGCGACGATCTCGGCAAGACCCTCGAGGATCTCCTGGGAGGTGTAAGCCATGGGGTACGTCTCTCCTTGTACGGGGTACCGGCCCTCCGGCACCGTGGGGTGTTGCGGTGCGATTGTCCCGCACCACGGGGGTCCGTCTCGACCTCGGGCGGCGAACCGGCCGATGGGGTCAGCAACGGGGCTTGACTAGGGCAGCACCACGACCTGGGCCGCGTAGACGAGACCGGCGCCGAAGCCGATCTGCAGGGCGAGGTCGCCCGGGTGCGCCTGATCCTCGGCGAGCAGGCGCTCCGTGGCGAGCGGGATGGATGCCGCCGACGTGTTGCCGGTGTCGGCGATGTCACGCGCGACGACCACCTCGTCGGGCAGCCGCAGCTGCCTGACCAGCTGGTCGATGATCCGCATGTTCGCCTGGTGCGGCACGAAGACCTGGATGTCCTGCGCCTCGACGCCGGCCTCCGCCATGGCCTTCGCGGCGATCGGCGCCATCTGGAAGCTGGCCCACTTGAACACGCTCTGGCCGTCCTGGCGCAGCGTCGGCCAGCCGGCCGTCGGGTCCTGGCGGAGGTCGGACCACGGGTGCGTCTGCCGGATGGATTGCGCTTTCGCGCCGTCCGAGCCCCAGACCGTCGGGCCGATGCCCGGCGTGTCCGAGGGGCCCACGACGGCCGCCCCGGCGCCGTCGCCCAGCAGGAACGAGATGGAGCGGTCGGTCGGGTCGATGAAGTCCGACATCTTCTCGGCGCCCACCACCAGCACGTTCCGCGCGGCGCCGGAACGCACGAGGGCGTCGGCCTGGCCGATGCCGTAGGCGTACCCGGCGCAGGCGGCCGAGACGTCGTAGGCCGCCGCCGGGGTGGCCCCCAGCCGCTCGGCGAGCAGGGCGGCGCCCGCGGGCGTCTGGTGGAAGTACGTCACCGTGGACAGGATCACGACGTCGACGTCCGCGCCGGTGAGGCCGGCCGCGTCGAGGGCCTTGCGGGCGGCTGCCTCGGCCAGGTCGAGCACGCCGACCTCGGCATCCGCGCGGCGCCTGGTCACGATGCCCGTGCGCTGCCGGATCCACTCGTCGGAGGAGTCGATGGGGCCGGCGACGTCGTCGTTCGTCACCACCCGCGAGCCGCGCTCGCCCGCGACGGACAGGATCCGCGAGTGCGGGACCGGCTCCGCCTGGCGCAGCGCCCTGCGTGCCGTGCTCACGCGGCGGCCCCGCCGGCGACGGAGTGCCGCGCGATCAGGTCGCGCGCCGCGTCGACGTCATCCGGGGACTTGACCGCGACCGACTCGACGCCCTTGAGAGCCCGCTTGGCCAGGCCGGTCAGCACCCCGCCCGGGGCGAGCTCGAGGATCGCCGTCACGCCGCGCTCGGCGAACGTCGCCTGGCACAGGTCCCACCGCACGGGCGTGGTCACCTGGGCGGCCAGGCGGGCGAGCACGTCGGCGGCGGTGCCGTGGCCGTTCGAGCCGGGCGCGAGCGTGTCGTACGAGGCCCCGTCGGCGTCCGACAGCAGCGGCAGCCGCGGGTCGGTGGCGAGCCAGCCGGTGGCGACCTGCTCGAAGGCGACGCGGGCGGAGTCCATGAACGGCGTGTGGAACGCCCCCGCGACCTGCAGCGGGATCACCCGGGCGCGGGTCGGGGGCTCAGCCGCGAGGGCGGCCAGTCGCTCCGGGTCGCCCGCGGCGACGACCTGGCCGCCGCCGTTCACGTTCGCGGGGAACAGGCCTGCCGCCTCGATGGAGGCCAGCACCTCGTCCGGGTCTCCCCCGACGACGGCGCTCATGCCCGACGGCGCGGCCGCGGCGGCCTCCGCCATCGCGCGGGCGCGGTGGGAGACGAGGCCGACCGCGCCCGCGTCGTCGAGGGCCCCTGCGACGGCGGCGGCGCTGAGCTCGCCGACCGAGTGGCCCGCCGTGACGTCCACGACGTCGGTCGCGGGGCGACCGTCGAGGATCGTGCGCAGCGCGAGCAGCGATGAAGAGACGATCAGCGGCTGGGCCACGGCGGTGTCGCGGATCGTGTCCGCGTCCGACGTCGTCCCGTGCTGGGCAAGGTCGGTCCCGGCCGCGGCCGAGAAGGAGTCGAGCAGGTCGGCGGTGCCGGGCAGCTCCAGCCAGGGGCTGAGCATCCCGGGGGTCTGAGAGCCCTGTCCAGGGCAGACGACGGCAAGCACGGAACCACGGTGCCACCCCGCCCGCCGGACACGTCGTCGCGACCCGCACGAACCTCGCGGAAGGCGATTGTGGGAAACCTCCAAGCCGTGCGCTGGTCGAGCTCGTCGAGACCTGGTTGCTCTCGTCGGTCGAGCTTGTCGAGACCCGGTTTCGACAGGCTCAACCGGCAGATGCGGTGGTTCCCTCGAGCTGCCCGAGCGCCAGGGCGATCTGCAGCACGAACGACTCGCGGGCGTCGAGCGGGTCCCAGCCGCTGATCTCGGAGACCTTGCGCAGGCGGTAGCGCACCGTGTTGGGGTGCACGTACAGGCGGCGCGCCGCGGCCTCGAGGGACCGCCCCGTGCCCAGGTACGCGGAGAGAGTCTCGAGCACGGAGCCGGACGCCTCCTGCAGCGGCCGGTACGCCTGGGCGACCAGTGTGCGCCGCGCGGTGACATCGCCGGTCAGCACGCGTTCGGGCAGGATCTCGTCCGCGAGGACGGGCCGCGGGGCCTGCGGCCAGGCCGGGGCGGCGGCCAGCCCCGCGAGCGCCGCCGTGGCGGAGGCCGCCGCCTCCGAGACGTCGGGGACGACGCCGCCGATCACCACCGGGCCGGGGCCGAAGCGGTCGAGCAGGGAGGATGCGGCGGCGACCAGGTCGCCGCCGCCGCCGAGGACCAGCACCAGCCGGTCGCCGTGGATGCCGACCAGGGCGTCGCCGGCGGCACGGCGCGCCAGGCGGCGCAGCTCGGCCGTGCGGACGTCGTCCAGGCGGGTCGTGGCCTCGCCCACGACCACGAGCGCCTGACCACGACCGCTCCAGCCCAGGGCCGAGACGCGGGAGCGCAGCGAGTCGTCGCCGTCGCCGCGCACCAGCGCGTCGACGACGAGCGCCTCGAGCCGGGCGTCCCAGGCGCCCCGCACCTCGGCGGCGCGCGCGTAGACCTCGGCGGCGGAGAACGCGATCTCGCGGGAGTAGCGGAGTACCGCCTCGCGCAGCTCGCGCTCGTACCCCGGGGCGGCGATCTCGTCGGAGTGCTGTTCGACGACGTCGACCATGAGGCGGACCAGCTGGAGCGTGTGCTGCAGGGAGATCGACCGCGTGAGCTCGGGCGGCGCCGCGGCGAACATCTCGCCCACGCCGTGCGGCGTGGGCGTGGGCTCGGCGAACCAGCTCACGAAGGCGTTGATGCCGGACTGGGCGACCAGCGCCACGTACGAACGGTCCTCCGCCGGGAGCTGCCGGTACCAGTGCACCTCCTCGTCGAGCCGCCGCATCGCCGCCGAGGTGAGCACGCCCACGCCCTCGCGCACGCGCTGCACGTTCTCGCCCCGCGAGACGGGGCTCTCCTCCTCGCCCGCCGCTGGGCCGGGGGAGCCCTCGCGGGCGGGCGTCCCGCTCGCTGCGGACGTCGGGGTGCCGGTGGTGGTCATGGGTCGAGGATACGGGCGGTGTTGTGGGGAGTGCACAAACGGGGTCGGCGTCCGTGCCCGCCCCGGACGCCGGAGAGGTCATTGGATAGGGTCGAGGACATGGCCCTCATGCCTCGGCTCCGGCAGCTGCTGCGCCGCCCGTTCTCCGCCTCCACGGTGGGTACGCGCCGGCCGTCGCGCTCGCAGCGCGGGGACACGGTGCAGGAGGACGCGCTGCGGGCGATGCTGGCCGACGACCCCAACGACGCCCGGGCGTTCTACGCCCTCGCCGAGGTCGTCCGACGCCGCGCGGCCGAGTCGCCGAGCCCGGACGACCCGCTCAGCGCCCCGTCCGACGAGGTAGCCAAGCAGCGGGCCGCGGACCTTGCGGTCTGGTCGCTCGCCGAGGAGCTCGCCGGGCACCCGCGGGGCTGGCGGCCGCTGCTCGAGCTGGGGCGGCTGTCCGTCGCGGACGACCCGGAGGGCGCGGTGCGCCGGCTCAGCACGGCGTCCGAGCGCGAACCGGAGGGGGAGGCGCTGGCGGAGGGGCTCATGATCCTGCGCGACGCCGGGATGCCCACCGAGGCGTTGGGGCTCGGCATCGGGCACTGGCGCGCACGCGAGCACACCCCGGAGGTGGGCCGCCAGCTCGTCCTCGCGGCGCTGGAGGCCGGGCGTGTGGCCGAGGCGAGGCAGCACCTGCAGTCGCTGGCGCTGCACCCGGGCACGGGGGAGCTACGCGCCGAGCTGGAGCGTGTGGTCGCCGCGCGCGAGCAGTCCACGCCGAGATAGAGAACCCCACGCGCCGAGATAGAGAAGCAAGACCCGCGGGATAGAGAACCCCGAACCGCGAGATAGAGAAGCTCGGACAAGGCCGCACCCGGTGCGGCCTTGTCCGAGCTTCTCGCGGTTCGGGGTTCTCTATCCCGCGGAGGTCAGCTGTCCCCGCCGGCGATGCCGGAGGTGCCCGCGTTGACGTCGAACAGGCGGTACTTCTCGACCGCCTTCGCGACGACGTCCGCCGGGACCTCGCCGCGGCGGGCGAGCTGCTGCAGCGTCCGCACGACCATCGACGGGCCGTCGATGAGGAAGAAGCGCCGCGCCGCGGCGCGCGTGTCGGAGAAGCCGAAGCCGTCCGCACCGAGCACCGCGTAGTCGCCCGGCACCCACGCACGGATCTGGTCCGGCACCAGGTGATCGAAGTCGCTCGTCGCGACGAACGGGCCCTGGGCGCCCGACAGCTTCTGCGTGACGTACGGGGTCCGCGGCTCCACGGTGGGGTTCACCAGGGAGTCGTGCTCGGACGCCAGCGCGTCCCGACGCAGCTCGTTCCAGCTCGTCACCGACCACACGTCGGCCGACACGCCCCAGTCCTTGGCGAGGAGCTGCTGCGCCTCCAGCGCCCACGGCACGCCCACGCCGGACGCGAGGAGCTGGGCCTTGGGGCCGTCCCCGTCGCCGGTCGAGATGCGGTGGATGCCGCGCAGGATGCCGTCGACGTCGACGTCCTCCGGCTCGGCCGGCTGGATCATCGGCTCGTTGTACACCGTGAGGTAGTACATGACGTTCTGGTCGCGGCCGTCCGACCCGTCGCCGTACATGCGCTCGATACCGTCGCGCATGATGTGCCGGATCTCGTACCCGAAGGCGGGGTCGTACTGCACCATCGCCGTGTTCGTGCCGGCGATGATCGGCGAGTGCCCGTCCGCGTGCTGCAGGCCCTCGCCGGTCAGCGTGGTGCGGCCGGCGGTGGCGCCGATGATGAAGCCGCGGGTGAGCTGGTCGCCCGCCGCCCAGAACTGGTCGCCGGTGCGCTGGAAGCCGAACATCGAGTAGAAGATGTAGACCGGCACCATGGTCTCGCCGTGCGTCGCGTACGACGTGCCCACGGACTGGAAGGCCGCGGCCGACCCGGCTTCGTTGATGCCGGTGTGCATGATCTGCCCGGTCTCGGACTCCTTGTAGCTCAGCATGAGCTCGCGGTCCACGGCGAGGTAGTTCTGCCCCTGCGTGTTGAAGATCTTGGCGCTCGGGAAGATCGCGTCCAGACCGAACGTGCGGGCCTCGTCCGGGATGATCGGCACGATGCGCTTGCCGAACTCCTTGTCCTTGATCAGGTCCTTGAGCAGGCGCACGAAGGCCATCGTGCTGGCCACGTGCTGGGTGCCGGAGCCCTTCTTGAGGATCTCGTACGACTTCGGGTCCGGCAGGGTCAGCGCCTTGGGCGACGACCGGCGCTCGGGCAGGAACCCGCCCAGGTGGCGACGACGCTCCAGCAGGTACTGGATGGTCTCGTCGTCCATGCCCGGGTGGTAGTACGGCGGCAGGTACGGGTCGGCGTCGATCTGCTCGTCCGTCAGCGGGATGCGCAGGTTGTCGCGCAGCGCCTTGAGGTCCTCGTTCTTGACCTTCTTCATCTGGTGCGTGGAGTTGCGGCCCGCGAAGCTGGATCCGAGCGCGTAGCCCTTGACCGTCTGCGCCAGGATGATCGTCGGCTGGCCCGTGTGGGCGCGCGCGGCGGCGTACGCGGCGTAGATCTTGCGGTAGTCGTGGCCACCGCGCTTCATGTTCCAGATGTCGTCGTCCGTCATGTTCTGCACGAGCGCCTTGGTCCGCGGGTCGCGGCCGAAGAAGTGCTCGCGGATGAACGCCCCGGACTCCGCGCGGTACGTCTGGTAGTCGCCGTCAGGCGTGGCATTCATGAGGTTCACCAGGGCGCGGTCCTTGTCCGCGTTGAGCAGGGCGTCCCACTCGCGGCCCCAGACCACCTTGATGACGTTCCAGCCGGCGCCCTTGAACTGGGCCTCCAGCTCCTGGATGATCTTGCCGTTCCCGCGCACCGGGCCATCGAGGCGCTGCAGGTTGCAGTTCACCACGAAGGTCAGGTTGTCGAGCGCCTGGTGCGCCGCGAGCTGGATCATGCCGCGCGACTCGGGCTCGTCCATCTCGCCGTCGCCGAGGAACGCCCACACGTCCTGCTGGCTCGTGTCCTTGATGCCGCGGTTGTGCAGGTACTGGTTGGTCCAGGCCTGGTAGATCGCCGACGCCGGGCCGAGGCCCATCGAGACGGTCGGGAACTCCCAGAAGTCGGGCAGCATCCGCGGGTGCGGGTACGACGGCAGGCCGCCGCCGGAGTGCGACTTCTCCTGGCGAAACCCGTCGAGCTGCTCGGCGCTGAGCCGGCCCTCGAGGTAGCCGCGGGCGTACTGCCCGGGCGAGGAGTGGCCCTGGAAGTACACCTGGTCGCCACCGCCGGGGTGGTCCTTGCCGCGGAAGAAGTGGTTGAGGCCCACCTCGTACAGCGTCGCGACGGACGCGTAGGAGGAGATGTGGCCGCCGACGGACACGTCGGGACGCTGGGCGCGGGTCACCATGACGGCGGCGTTCCAGCGGATCCACGAGCGGTAGCGACGCTCCATCGCCTCGTCGCCCGGGAAGTACGGCTCGTCGTGCACGGCGATCGTATTGACGTACGGGGTCGCCACCGATGCGGGGATGTGCACGTTGCGCTCCCGCGCGCGACGGAGCACGTTGAGCATGACGTACCGGGCACGCGGGCCGCCCTTGTCGTCGATCAGGCCGTCGAGCGACTCGACCCACTCCGACGTCTCGGCGGGGTCGATGTCCGGGACGGCGCTGAGCAGGCCGTTGATCAACGGTCCGGTCTCCTCGTACGAAGCCACCAGCAACCTCTCTCATCTTCGGGCGGTGGCGGCACCTGGTCGCCGCCCCGGGCCCGTGTCAGGCATCCCGTCGTAGGGGCACCGCGACGCGTGGTCGCGACGGTGCGACCACGAACGGGTGGTCATCACTCATTGTGTCCCCAGATGAGGCGGGGGGACACACCATCGGCCGGTCAAGGATCCGTGATCTACGTCATGCCAGGGCGCCGGTGTCGCCGAGATCGCGGCGGGTGAACGCCGTCCCGCAGACCGGGACGCCCCGGGGGGTTGCCGGGCGCGCGCGCTTCCGGTGGACTACGTTGGCGCACACGGGTCATGAGGGCCCCGAGTGCGCCCTTGTACGTCATACGGAGAGGAACGAAGGTCCAACGTGGGTAAGCAGGCGGAATCCCCGGCAGCACGGTTCGGGTTCGGCACCGGGCAGGTGGTGCAGGAGTTCGGGTGGGGAGAGGACGTCGACAACGCGCTGCGTGCGGACATCGAGGCCGTGGTCGGCAGCGAGCTGGTCGACGAGGACTATGACGACGTCACCGACGGTGTGATCGTGTGGTGGCGTGACGACGACGGCGACCTGACGGACACGCTCGTCGACGTCCTGACGGTGCTCGACGACGGAGGCCTCATCTGGCTCCTCACGTTGAAGCCCGGCCGGGACGGGCACGTGGGCCACGACGAGATCCAGGAGGCCGCGACAACCGCCGGCCTGCATGCCACGAGCACTTTCGCCGTGGCGCCGGACTGGTCGGCCACGAAGCTGGCCAACCGCGGTCGTGGCCGCTGAGCCGGTGACGAGCGGGGCCCCGGAGGCGCGGGGGCGCGCGGGCGACCCCGCGCCGGACTTCACCCTGCCGGACACGCACGGCACCCCCGTGCACCTGGCTGACCTGCGCGGCGACCCGGCGCTCGTCGTCTTCTTCCCGTTCGCGTTCTCGGGCATCTGCACCAGCGAGCTGTGCGAGCTGCGCGACAACATCGAGGACTTCGAGGCGGCCGGGGTGCGCCTGCTGGCGGTGTCGACCGACCCGGTGTTCACGCTCAAGGCGTGGCAGGAGCAGGAGGGTTTCGGCTTCGACCTGCTGAGCGACTTCTGGCCGCACGGCGCCGCGGCCGACGCCTACGGCGTATTCGACCCGGGTAGCGGTCATGCGCTGCGCGGGTCGTTCCTCGTCGACGCCGACGGGATCGTGCGGTGGTCGGTCGTCAATCCGCGCGGTCAGCGGCGCGACCTGGAGGCGTACCGCGAGGCGCTCGCGGAGATCTGACGCGTGGAGCTCCCCGACGTGCGGGGATCCGGCGTGAGGCGCGCGGCGTCGAGCGGTGGCTCCGGCGCCCGGTATTCTTGCCTGCGCTGCCAGGGCCTGTAGCTCAGCTGGTCAGAGCGCCACGCTTACACCGTGGATGTCGGGGGTTCGAGTCCCTCCGGGCCCACCACCAGGGATTTTGCGTGCCTGACCTGCATCTTCGTCGCCCGAGGTCGTGGACCGGCCAGCACTGAGATGGACTCTCGCGGGACTCTAGAGTCCCGCCATGGTCCCGCCAGAGTCCCGCGGGCCACGCCGCACACCTGCCGCCATGAAGGCGGTGGTGGCCATGCCTAAGGGTGGCTTCGGGGTCGTCGAGTCCCGACGTAGCAAGACCAGCAACCGGATCGTCAGCGCGCGAGCGCGCTACTGGGGTCCGGACGGCAAGCGCTACTCCCAGACGTTCGGCGACAAGCTCTCGGCGCAGATGTGGCTCGTCGAGGAGCGCAAGCTGATCGACCGGGGGGAGTGGCGCCCGCCGGACCGGCGCGACGTCGTGCGGCGGCTGACGGTGGCGGAGTGGGCGTCCGAGTACGTCGAGTCCCGGTCGCTGGCGCCGTCGACGTACCGCAACTACACACGGATGGTCCGCGTGTACGTGGAGCCGACGCTCGGGCGCCAGTACCTGCACGACGTCACGATCACCGACGTCGCTGTCTGGCACGCCCAGCTCAAGGCCGACCTGCGCAAGCGGGCGAAGGCCAAGGGCCGCACCAACGGGGACGGCGCGGGGGAGGCGGCACAGGTCTACAAGTTCGTCTCCGGGGTGTTCCGCGCCGCCGTCAGCGCGGGCCTGATCGACACCTCGCCGGTGCGGATCACCGGCGCCGGCCGGTACCGCCGCCATCGCACCCCCGTGGTGCTGACGCCCGAGGAGGTCGAGGCGCTGGCTCGCGCGCTGCCGGAGAAGTACCGCGCCCTGGCCGACGTGATGTCCTGGACCGGGCTCCGCATCGGCGAGGTGCGCGCGCTGCGCCGGCGCGACGTCGACGTGCGCGACCCGGACGACGCCACGATCACCGTTGCCCAGAACGTCTCCCAGGGCGGCAGGGGAGTGGGGGCCGTCGTCGGGCGCCCGAAGACGGAGGCGGGCTCGCGCACGATCGCCATTCCGCGCGTCGTCGCCGAGTCGCTGGCCGAGCACCTGGGGAGGTTCGCGCAGCCGGGGCGTGACGGGCTCGTCTTCCCCTCTCGGACCGGAACGGTGCTGTCCGAGGGCACCTGGCGGTACGCGTGGATCACGGCCCGTGAGAAGGCCGGTCTGCCGGACGTCAAGACCCACGACCTGCGGCACACGAGTCTCACCATGGCGGCCCGGGCCGGCGCGACGACCGCCGAGCTCATGCACCGCGGAGGCCACACCGAGGCGCGCATCGCGATGATCTACCAGCACGCATCGGCCGAGCGTGACCGCATGATCACCCAGCGCATGGTCGAGCTGCGGCGCGCCGACGAGCTCGCCGCACGGCGGGCGCGCAAGCGCGGCGAACCGGGAGACGACGACAGCCGTGAACTGCACTGAGCCGGTCCTCGCGTTCCTCACGAGGACTCGCTCGCACACCTCACCAGTGACAGTCACCGATAGCCAGGAGGTCGACATGGCCACGCAACGACGACAGCCCGCGCGGCCGCCCACCGGCAGGCTCGTCCCTCTCGTCGAGGCCGCCCAGGAGTTCAGCATCTGCACCAAGACGATCCGTCGTCGCATCGCCAGCGGCACCATCACCGGCTACAAAGTCGGCCGCGTGATCCGCGTCGACCTCGACGAGCTCCGCCGTCAGCTCGTCGTCCAGATGCCCTCAGCGCGGAGTGCACGGTGACGGAAGCCTCCCGCCCGTCCGGGCGTGGGACGGCCGAACCACCCACGAAGCGTCGCCAGGTCGTGGCCGGCGTGTGCCCGCGCTGCGGGAGTGCCGTGCAGCGCCGGAAGACGGGCCGGCCGGCGACCTGGTGCTCGCAGGTCTGCCGGCGTGCTGCGTACGAGGAGCGCCGCGCGGCACGCTCGGGGGCCGTGGCGCTGGAGTTCGTCGACCGAGTGCGGGTCGAGGGGATACAGCACTCACGGGACGACTGCCTCGCGACGGTGCTCGCCTCGCCGGTGGCGACGTCGAGGCTCCTCGAGGCGCTGCTGCGGAAGCTTGCTCTCGACGGGGAGCTGTGGGAGCCGCGCTGGGAGCGGACCTGCGACGCGTTGTCGAGGTGCGGGTGGGTCATGGAGGGCGCACGCGGCGCCCGACGATGAACCTCCATGACCGGCCGACGGCGAGATCAGCGGTGGTCCCGAATCGGGACCAACGCTTTGCGTCAATTGTCTGAACTGGTGTCGCGCCGAGGCGAACGGTGTGACCCGGCGCGTTGAGCCCGAATCGGGCGCAACGCCTTCGTCCTGTATGCCCGGTTGAAGTCCGAGTCCGCGCCGATGTCCATGCGCCGGTCGCGCAGTGTCGACCTGAAGTTCGGCCGAAGTCTCCTTGTGTAGTTCGGCTCCTGCTGGTGGTGTCCCGAAGGGCCGACATAGCCCGTGTTGTTCGGCTCCGCCGAGGACCGTGGGCCGACGCGCGCCGCCGTGCAACGGCGCTCCAGGTGGGTGTCCATGCCCGCCACGCTGGCAGGCGTGCGTCCCACTTTTCGTATCCCCGCGGTGCGTATCCCCTCAGGGACGTGGCCGTATCGGCAGGTCAGCGGCGTCTCCCCGGTAATTCTCCTGGAAGGTGTGACCTGCATCGCTTCGACCTGACGACCGCCTGCACTGTAGACGCTTCAGAAACCACCGATTCTGAGGCACGCCAGAATCGGGTTCTGGAGGTTTCGAAACTGGGCGGTCCAGGGGCAGGCCGGGCTGGCGAGGGTGGCGAGACTTAGGACTCTCTCGCCACCCTCGCCGTTCGTTTTAGATGATGTGGAGCAGCACCAGAAGGGATAGGAAAGCGTAAGGTACCGAACCCACGACGAACCCGAGGCCCAGCGCAAGTGGCACGACCGTGCGGTGCGTGAACCAGAACACCGATCCGATTAGGGCAATTGCCACTCCTGCCATCGGAACACTCCAGAAGAGCCACGGGGAAGTGATGAGCGCTGCACCCGCAGAAATCCAGAAGACCCAGGATCTAAGCAACGTCTCCCAGAATCCAACCGTCCGGCTTTCGTGCCGGTCGAGCTGCATCTCGGCCATCCTTGGAGTCTACAGCGCTGCCTTCTTGGCGAACGTGCCTCGACGGAGCAAGGACGCGCAATCGCCGCTCTTCGAGCCCGACGCGGCGTAGGTCCACGTGCCGTTCGTCCGGCCTGTGACGCTCGCACGGAGACTCGTGTAGGTCGCCTTCGACGGGTTGCAGAACCACGTGTTCTTGAAGGACCCCCATGTTGTCGTCGTGAAGCCGGCGTGCGAACTGCCCTTCGAGGTCCTTGACCACCCCGGATCCATCCATGACCATCGGTGATACCAGCTGTTCCGCTGCGTGGTGTTCCACCTGACCTCGGCATCCGTGCTGTTGACCTTCAGGGCTGGCGGGTCCATGTACCAGGTGTTGACGGCAGCGAACCAACGGGCGGCGGCGAGAGGTGCTACGTCCGGCCCGGACTCCTCGTCCGTAAGGTCGCCCGCCGCGGGCACTCCGCCTGTGTCGACGACCTCGGGCACGGCGTCAGCGGGGTAGATGGCGCGAGCGACCTTGAGGGTGCAGGTCGTGGGGTCATAGGTGAGCTCGATGCTGGCTTCGGCAGTGTTGTCCGCGGGGCCAGGGCGCTCCTGGTTGAACTCGCACCCTGCCACGTTCTCGGGCGGGTGCGGGTTCCAGGGATCCTCTACCAGAGTGGTCGGGAGAGGTGTACCCGCTACCTGCTCGACGGTGAAACCGGGTAGCTCGGAAGGATCGAAGTTGTAGTGAACGACCCCTTGGCCGTCAACATATGTCTCATCGACGGGAGTGCCAGGAGCCGGCTCGGCAGCGGTTGCGAATTGAGTCACAGAGCCCGAGATAAGTAGAGATATTGCGGCTATCTGGGTCGCGCGCCGGAGAGCTTTCTTGTCCAGGGCCATTCCTGGACCTCCTAAGGGAGAGAAGGGCGAGCGCTCGCCACCTTCTGAGCGCGTGGTTCGAAGCGTAGGAAGCATTCCCCGGGCCGGCGACCCGGGTAGAGGGTGAATTTGACCCCTTCAGTCAGGGGCCGTCAGAGGCCAACTGTGAGCCCCCCGCTCGGGGCATCATCGGACCCTGTCAGGCGCGCGTAGCGGGGCTCTACCGAGTCGCTTTGATGAGACGGCGTAGCCCTAGACAGGGACTCGCGCGAGCACGCCTCCCCGCGACTGCGTGTTGGACTTCGACAACAAGGCGCAGGGCATCAAAACTGACCGATTCTGATGCGACCCCCCCGCGGGCTCGACGCGCCGGCGACACGCCGCTCAAGGACCCGCTTCAAAACCCCTGCCGGTTCATAACCACCGGCGGGGTTTTCGCGACGGTCGCAGCATGGCGATCACCTCCGGCTATGCGCGGGCCTGGGCGTCGACGCAGGGCCCCGACGCACAGCGCGATGCGCTCCTCGAGCTCAGCGCCTGACGCCAGCCGCATCACGGAGCGCTTAACCACCAGCGGGAACTTGACCGGTGGCGACCTCGACTGCGCCACCGGTGGCCCCGCCTGACCGGTAGACCCGGCCCGCAGCCGCGCGGCGTCGGGCGGGAGAAGTCGAATCGCCCGCATCCCGACCCCGACGAGTCGTGGTCCGAACGGCGCCGGTGAAGCCCAGCTCCTGACCAGGTAGACACCATCGCCACCCGCCTCAACGAGGTCACCATCGTGCTCCACAGCGAGGAGCAAACCTCACCTGCGAGCGAGCTACGCACGCCTGGACTCGTGTATCCCCCGGGGGGCCTCCGCGCAGAATCGAGCGGTCACACGTCTTGCAGTTGAGGTCGCGAGTTCCGTCCGTGCGGAACGGAGTCGTCTCGCGTCGTTAGGGAGCCGTCGAACTGGCTCCGGCCCTCCTGAGTCTGTGCCCGGGCTGGCGGACAGGCGGCACGCTCCACGGTCTCACGGGACCAAAAAAGAGCCTGCAGTTCCACCGTGTCGGTGGTCATCGGCATACTCGTAGCCGGTGCACTCGCTGGTCGCGCGCGCTTCGAAGATTCTTTGAGCGATCGGAGCGAGTTGACCTACGAGGATGCCGCGGCGGTCGGCCGTGACCGGTACTTGCTCGCGCAGGTGCGCGAGTCGTTTGGTCGCGTGGCGTACGCCCACAAGACCCACGAGAAGCAGGCGGACATCTGCTTCGCCAAGCACCGCCTGCAGCAGGCTGTGCTCATCGCGCTGACGGCGATCAGTTCGGGCACGTTCCTGGTCGCGGTCATGAGCCAGTTTGCCAGCACGACGGTGACCAGCTTCGTGACCTCCACCGTCGCGGTCCTGGTCACCTGGGTCACGCTCGGGGCGAAGACGTTCCGGTTCCACGAGGAGGCCGAAGGGCACCGAGACAGCGCGTCCCGACTGTGGGGCGTGCGCGAGTCCTACATCTCGCTCATCGCCGACCTGATGTCCGGCGAGATCACGGACGCTGATGCCAGGGCTCGCCGCGACGAGCTGCAGGAGGCTGCCCGCGCGATCTACTCCGGGGCATCGCGGACGAGCAGCAAGGCGTACGACAGGGCCAAGGAAGGGCTGAAGAACAACGAGGAGCTGACGTTCAGCTCCCGCGAGCTGGACCTCCTGCTCCCCGAGGCTCTGCGGCTCAACGGAGACGAGGTCTGACGATGGAGACCGGCGAGATCTTCGACGGGCTGCTGGCGAACCTCAAGGTGGGGGACAAGGTCACGACGATCCGCACCCGCCGGGACGAGATCACCAAGGCCCTGAACAAGAATTTTCGCGACAAGGACGCGTGCGTTGACTACAGGCTGATGATCGGCTCGTTCGGACGGCACACGGCGATCAAGTCCATCTCCGACCTCGACATGATCTTCATCCTGCCGGCGGGCTGCGCGACGACTACGACGACGCCAACGGACCGCGCCGGATGCTCGAGCGGGTGCGCAACGTACTGAAGGCGCGATACCCGAACACCGACATCCGCGTCGACCAGTGCGTCGTGCGCTTGCAGTTCACCTCCAACTCATTCAAGTTCGAGGTCCAGCCGGCTTTCGAGAACGCCGACGAGAGCTTCAACTACCCCGACACCAAGGCCGAGACCTGGAAGACCACCAAGCCGCGCGCGGAGATCACGGCCACGAAGGAGTGCAACGACCGCACCTCGGCCAACATGCGCCACCTCGCCCGGATGGCCCGAGCCTGGAAGAACACGAACGGCGTGAACATCGGCGGTCTGGTAATCGATACGCTGGTCTACAACTTCTTCCAGCAGACCAGTGCGTACGACTCGGCAAACACGGGCTCGTTCGACCTGATGTCCCGTGACTTCTTCGAGTTCCTCAAGGACGAGCCCGAGAAGGACTACTACCTGGCCCTCGGAAGCCGCCAGCGTGTCCACGTCAAGGCCAAGTTCAAGGCCAAGGCGAAGAAGGCCTACAACCGCTGCGTCTCCGCGATCGAGAACGAGGGCAAGTCCGCGGCAGTCAAGAAGTGGCGCGAGGTCTTCGGCACCAGCGTGCCGCTGACGGTTGCCGAGGCTGCTCTAACTGCATCGACCTCGTCCAGGAGCACCGAGAAGTTCATCGAGGACCTGAACCCGGTCGACATCCGCGAGACGCTGACCATCGACTGCGAGGTCACTCAGGATGGCTGGCGGCCGGTGTGGCTGCGTGCGATGAGCCGCGTTGGGATGCCCCTCCTGGCGGGTAAACGATTGAAGTTCAAGGTCACCAGCTGCACGGTCGAAGAGCCGTACACGCTGAAGTGGAAGGTGCTGAACCGCGGCGAAGGGGCCGAGCGGCGACATATGACCCGCGGCGACATCATCTCCTCGACGGGTCCCGACACTCGCATCGAGCACTCGAGCTTCCGAGGTGAGCACCTAGTCGAGTGCTTCGCCATCAAGGACGGGGTCGTCGTCGCCCGAGACCGCATCGACGTGCCGATCACCACCAACCGCGCGGACTGACGCCGGCGCGAGCACGCGTGACCGAACCGTCCGGCGAAGCCGACGCCGGACGTCGTCGGCGTGTAGTTCGACGTCGCCCCCTGTGTCTTGATCCGGGCGGGTCGTGTTCCTGCCGTGCTGTGCGCGCGGGTGATCGTCGCGTCCACCGACACGTTCCAGTCGACCTGGCCGGCCACGTCGGCCTCGGCCAGCAGGACCGCGAGAACCCGGTCCCAGGTTCCGTCCCCGACACACCGGCGATACTGGCTTCCAGACCGCCTTCCACGGCCTGAACTCCTCACGCGGCAGCTCGCGCCACCGGATCCCGGTCCAGTGCCGGTAGATGGTCGCCTCGACCACCCGCCGGTCGTCACCGAACGGGCGACCCCGCCGCCCGACGTTCGAGGGCAGCACTGGCTCGATCCGCTCCCACTGCCCGTCCGACAGCGTCCGGTACCGCGAAGACGTCACCTCGACAGTCTGCTGCGCGCCTCACCGACAATTTGGGAGACATGTCCTGACCCTGGACCCGCAGGCACGCGGTGCGGGATGATGACCTGAACCGGGGAGGTGCGCGTGGCCAAGGGCTTCAAGATCAACGAGCGTGGCATGCGGCAGATGGAGCGCGAGCTGCAACGGAGGGTCGACAAGATGTCGATCAAGGTGCCGGTCCAAGCAGGCACGAAGGGTGTCGCCTCCGCCGGCTGGGGTTCGACCGTAGTGAACAACTACCACGCGCCGGTGGTCACGGTTAATGGCGACCACGCGCAATTGGCCTGGAACAGCGAGTCCGTGAACCAGACACAGACGTCTGATATCGCCGACGGGTACACGCCGCTCGCCGCGGCGGTCTCCGAGCTGCTCGCCTCGCTCGAGACTCTGGGCCTTGAGGCAGACGACGCGAAAGTGGTCCGGGCAGAGAGTGCCGCTGTCCTCGCAGAGGTGACGAAGCCCAGCCCCGATGCCATGGTGATGAAGGGCAAGGTCGTGACCCTCCGCGGCCTTCTCGCGCCCGTCCTGATCGGTCTCAGTAGCGCGGTGACCAGTGAGACGGCGGACACGGCCCGCGACCTGCTCGAGAAGCTCACGACCTCTCTCGGGTCCTGACACCGGCCGATCGCGAAGAGCCGGCCGCCGGTCACCCTCGGGACTCTAGGGCGTCTCCTAATTCTGAGGTGACGTGGGCATCACTGAGCGAGGCGCGCCCAACGGCGTCGCGCTCCCCGCGAGCGCCTCGCCCAGCACGTCCGTTTGAGTTCGGCGTGGGTGTCGAGCGGCTGTCTCTTCGCCGTCGGCGCGCATGCCGTGCGATCCTGAATAGCGTGAACGTCGACCGCATAACTCGGCCCCGCCAGAGGCCCGCGGTCCACGATCCGGCAGTAAAGGTGCAGGTCAAGGGCGCTTCCACGTTCTACACCGTGGATGTCGGGGGTTCGAGTCTCTCCGGGCCCACCCAAGCGTCGTTGTTCAGACCAACGGCATTCCCGGGTTGAGTCCCAGATTCCGTGTCGGGGGCGGTGTCAAGCGGTGGTAGCAACGGCTTCGTCGCGCAGTAGCTTCTCAAGGGCCTCACGCGGGGTGAGGAAGCGGAGGCTCGCGCGGGGTCGTTCGTTGAGTTCTTCGGCGATCGCGTCGAGGTAGGGCTGGTGGTCGGTGATCTCGGTGCCCTTGGGCAGGTACTCGCGGATCAGGCCGTTGGTGTTCTCGTTGGAGGGCCGCTGCCACGGCGAGCGGGGATCGGCGAAGTAGACCGGCATGCTCGTGGCCAGGGTCAGGGCAGCGTGACGGGCCATCTCGGTTCCCTGGTCCCAGGTCAAGGACTTGCGCACCAGCGTGGGCAGCTCGTTGAACTCCTCGATCAGCACGTCGGCCAGGCCCGCGGAGTCCTTGCCTGCTGGCAGGGCCTTGATGGCAACGAACCGTGTGGTGCGCTCGACCAGTGTCGCCACGACGGTCCTACCGGCCTTGCCGATGACAAGGTCGCCCTCCCAGTTGCCCGGGACCCGCCGCCCGGCCGCCTCGGGATCGCGGTCATCGATCGAGACCATTCCCACGATCCGCGCGGACCGTTCACCAGCGGGCTTACGGGCCCGGCGGCGGGTCCGCTTGGAGCGCAGCATGATGCCCGCGGCAGCGAGCTCGCCCTTGGGCAGTGCGTACACGTACTGGTAGATCGCCTCGTGGCTGACCGTGCGGCCCTGGGCGTCGGGCGAGTGCTTCATCGTGGACACCGTCGCGTCCGCAGCCTCCAGACGCAACCGTCCCGCGATCTGCCGCGGCGTGCGGGAGCGTTTTCAGATCCGCCCGTACCCGCGCAGCCAGGACCGGATCGGCCCCGACCTTGTGCTCCTTGGGCCGCGCCCGGGACCGCTCGGCCCGCGCGTCGGTCGTGACTGGCTGTACGTCCCGTCCGCGAGCCGGTGGCGGGGTCAGCTCACGCGAGACCACCGAAACCGACCGGCCGATCGCCCGACCGATCCGCCGCGGACCCCACCCCGCCTTGAACCCCGTGGCAATCTCCACCCGATCCGAGAACGACAGCAGCACCCGTGCGCCCACCCAGCAAGCCTCCGGTCCGACGCCCGCTGACCAGGAGTGTTGCTTGGACCGTATGACACCGCCGGGCCGTTGTGGCCAGACAGTCATCGATGTGACCTTACGTCTGCTTGCACGTCTCAAACTAACAGTGTTAGCATGACACTAACGCTGTTAGTTCAGGAGTTGAAATGGCCACCCCGCTCACCCGATGCGCGATCGTCGCGACCGCGTGCGAGATCCTCGATTCTGGTGGACGCTCCGCTCTCTCAATGCGGGCCATAGCCGCTCGGCTCGACGTGAAGGCGGCATCGCTCTACAACCACATCTCTGGCAAGCACGAACTGCTTCAGGAGGTCGTGGACAATTTTGCCGTGGAGATCGTGGCCGGACTTGATGCGGCCGCGGGCTGGCGGGCTAACTTCACCGCACTCGCCACGGGACTCCGCGAGACTCTGCGAAAACATCCGGGAGTGACCGAAGTAATTGCGACAGTGAACCTCTCCTCGAAAGTCGCCCAGCACATCGCCGAGGAGTTCGGGCCAGCGTTTGCGCGCGAGCTGCATACGACGGCCGAGCGCGCGTTGCTCACATTTCAGTCCTTATACGTCCTCGTGGTCGGTCTCGCACTCGCGGAGTTCGGTGATGTCCCCAACGATCCGGCTGCCCCACGTGAGCTCTATGACACTTGGTTCCGAATCGCAACCGAAACCTTTATCGACGGAGTCGCAGCGCAACTCGCAGTCAGGGGATATGAGTCCCGCCCCTGATCGGCCACCACGCCCGTTCACTGCCCGCGCGGGGCCGACGCCATCGGGTGCATCACCAAGGCGACGAAATCATCTGCCCTATCTGATCGGAGATTCTCCCCATGCTCGTCCTCACCCTCGTTGTCCTGCTCGTAGCGGTCATCTACTTTGTGCTCACGACGCTGGTCGACTTCGCACCTTTGAACAACGCGCGGTCCGCCACTCAGCGGGAACGTACAATCGAAGTGGCCATCAACGGCCCGATCATGTTCCTCCCGGTAGTACTCGTCGTCCTCGCGGCCGCATTTCACCTCTCCACGTTCGCGTGGGTTGCTGGCTCGCTGGAACTTCTCGTCCTGATCGGTGGGCTCCTCCTATGGTGGCTTCCCTACCTGGCCGGTGTGAGCGTGCCGTGGGCGACTGCAGGCACCGGTGATTCATGGCAGGAACTCCACGCCCGCACCTATTCGCACACGATCATCGTGCTTCCCCGAATCGGCGATCGGCCCCGGCCCAACCTGGAGCACATGATTCTCCATACGCTCGTATTGACGGGTGCGATCCTTGCGTTCATCTACGCAGGGACTCTCTGACGCACGTCGACGAGCGGCCTGCTTGGGTTTGACAAGCACCTACTCAGGCCCACCCAAGCGTCGTTGTTCACACCAACGACGAGCAAAGCAGGTCGTCTCTACCGAGGTCGGGGAATCCGAACGCGGCACACGTCGCGCGGCGGCGGGGTTCGGCTTCACGTTCTCGGTTCCGAAGTCTGCGTCTGTGTTGTGGGCGGTTGCGGATGCGGGGACGCAGGCATTGATCGCGGACGCGCACCATGCGGCGGTTGCGGAGGTGGTTGCGTTCATGGAGCGAGAGGTTGCAGCGACCCGTGCTGGCGCAACCGGACGCGATGGCGCGGTTGCGCAGGCCGACGTGCCGGGGGTGGTCGCTACCGCGTTCGATCACTACGACGACCGTACGGGCGACCCGCACTTGCACACGCATATCGTCAACTCGAACAAGGTTGCGGCCGGACGGCATGATTTCGTTCGTAGGTCTCGGCGAGCTCGACTCCGTGACCGCCATCGCTATCCCTCGCGAGTCGCACCCGTATAAGGAAGTCTCCTCCGTTATCTTCCGATCCCGCGGTCGCGCTCGGGTGGGCGTTGAGGCCGGTCTATGCAGGCCGTACGGTTTCGGCGGTGCGCTCGTCAACGTCGGTCGGCGGCGTGGAGCGCCCTGGGTTCTGTCGATCGGCCCGCTGGCCGAATAGGGATTTTCCCAGAGAGTGCTCCGCACTGCCGATGCAACCGCCTGGCTAGCGAGGGGGTGCGGGGGCCCAGTTGAGAATATCGGTGCCGGCCGCGGCCAAACGGTCGGCTGGAAGCATCCGCAAGAGGACGTTTCGGGCCGACCAGCGAGCGGGGACTGGAGGTGCGAGCCGAATCGAGCTGTCAGGGCTGAACGGCGCACGATTCTCCGGGCGTGCACGTATCGGTCCGTGCCGTAGCGTTTCAGTGCATTTGCCAGCGGTTCGCCGTCGGCCACTGGCTCACCGATCAGACGTCCGACGCTGATGGCATCCTCTAAAGCCGAATTGGCGCCTTGTCCCATGGTGGGCAGCATGGCGTGGGCAGCGTCACCGATCAGGACCAGTCGGCCGTGCAGGTAAGTGCGTGGCTGCGGGGCAAGTGTATAGACGTCGTGGCGCAGCAAGCGGTGCGGTTGGGTGTGTCGGATGAGAGCGCTATTCACGTGGCCTGGCGGTAGAACTCGAGGTTGGTGATCATGTGGATCACGCTTGGTAGTTCGGCCAGGCGTCCGCGGTAGCCGGTCGCGAGGGTCTTCCACTGCTTGAGCAGCGCGATCGTCCGCTCGACCGGGGCACGTAGGGACGCGATGTGGCGGTTGTGTTCGCGGTCGGCGTCGGTGCGTGCGACGCCCTTGGTCTTGCGCCGTGGCGTCAGGCGGGTGTGTTTGACGTACGCGGTGTCGGCCAGCACGGCGATCACCCGCTGCCGGCGGGCTGCGGCGATCTGGCCGGCCCAGCCGACCTCGTCCAGTGCCCGCGAGTCGTGCCGGGATCCTCGCACCGGGACCGACACGTCGGCCAGGGTGCCGTCGCGGAACGCGGCGACCTGGATGCCGAGGGCCTGCTTGTGGTGTTTGGCGTTGTAGTTCGTCGTGCCGGTTCCGGCCCGGTTGCCGGTGGGCACCGGTGTGCCGTCGATCAGGACCGTGCTGCGCTCGAGCGCCTCATGGAGATGCCTGCGGTCCAGGGCGGTGACCTGGCCGATGATCGGCATCAGGTATTGCCAGATCCGCGAGACCGTGGACTGGGAGATCCCGTACAGGTCCCCGGTCAGCTGCTGCGGCAGGTTGTGTCGCACCTTGATCAAGACCATCGTCACCGCCCGGCCGAACCCGAGCTCGAAGTCGTACCGTTCTTCCTCACGCCCGACGTGCACCTGCCAGGCACGGGCGATCAGCTCGGTCGTCTGGGCGGCGGTCAGTCCGCACGTAGAGTGGTAACGCATCGGTCCTTCGTTCGGGTTCGATCCTGGCGTAGACAACCTGGATCAAACCGGACGCGAGAGGCCGTTGCGCTACCTGCCCAAACTTGACTCTGACCAGCAACGATGCAGGTCAAGCCATCACATACCCATGGCCAACCCCGAGCCCGTGAATAACGCTCTCACTGCCCCTGGTGAGAACACCTCTGAGACACGTCACCCAGAAACGCGCAAGTCGCGCTGCGCGTTAGTTGCGGGCGTCGTTGAGGTAGGTGAGGACGGCCATGACACGTCGATTGGCGTTGTTGTCGTCGTCGAGGCCGAGTTTGTCGAAGGTCGTGGTGGTGTATTTGCTGATCGCACTCTCGCTGAGGAACAGACGCGCCGCGATGGCGGTATTGGAAAGTCCTTCGGCCATGAGCGCAAGGACGGAACGTTCCCGCTCGGTGAGCTGCGCGAGGTGCGGTGCTGTGGCCGGGCGGGCGAAGAGTTTGGAGACCACGGCGGGGTCGAGGGCGGTGCCGCCCGCGGCGACGCGTTCGAGGGCGTCGATGAACTGGTCGGCCTCGAACACGCTGTCCTTGAGGAGGTATCCGACCCCGCCGGCCTGGTCGGCGAGAAGCTCACGGGCGTAGAGCTGTTCGACGTGCTGAGACAGGATCAGCACGGGGAGCCCCGGAATCTCTTCGCGGGCGCTGAGAGCGGCGGTGAGGCCTTCGTCGGTGTTCGTCGGAGGCATCCGTACGTCAACGATCGCGACATCTGGGCGGTGCGTGAGCAACGCATCCAGGGTCTCGGGCCCGGTCGCTGCGGTCGCGACCACGTCGTGCCCGTAGGCCTCGAGTAGGCGGACGACGCCATCGCGCAGGAGGTAGAGGTCTTCGGCTACAACGATACGCATGGCACCACCATCCTCGTCTGGGTCGGCCCACCGACCGGGCTGGTCACGGTAAGAGTTCCATCGAAAGCGGCGAGCCTTCTGCGGATGCCATCGAGGCCACCCCCGGACTCCACGCTCGCGCCTCCGGAGCCGTTGTCATCGACGTCGATCTCGATCGTCGTGCCCCGATGACGGACCTGGATCTGCACCTGGGCGGTGGGCGCGTACTTGGCGGTGTTGGCGAGCAGCTCGGCGACGCCGAAGTAGAGGGCCGCCTCGATTGGGGCTTCCAGCCGCAACCGGTCGGGGGCATCGATCTGGATGTCCAAGGGGCTGTCGAGGGCGAGCGCGCGGATCGCCTCGACGGCGCCGCGTTCCACGAGTACGGGCGGGTTGACGCCGCGGACGAGCTCGCGCAGTTCCGTCAGGGAGCTGGAGGTGCCTTTGCGTGCTTCGCGCAGCAGTGTTTTCGCTCGTTCCGGGTCGGTGTCCATGAGCTTCTCCGCGGTCGCCAACGACAAACCCACCGCGACCAGTCGTGCCTGGGCGCCGTCGTGGAGGTCGCGTTCGATCCGGCGGATCTCCGCGGCCTGCGCCGCCGTCGCATCCGCACGCTGCATCTCCAACTCGTGCACCTGCTCGGCCATCACAATGCTGTCCGGCAGTTTCAGCCAACGCACCACCAACGGAGGGGCGATCCGCCAGGCGTAGGGAGCCGTGGCCACCGCTACAACCGCAAGGAGCACGCCGACCGTAATCGTGATTGGTGTCGCATGGGCGAAGGCGATGAGCGCGCCGACGAGAGCTGTGACGGGAATGAGGCACACCGCCCCGGCGGTTAGCGCGGCGATCGGCACCCACCGCACGTCGCGCCAGTAGGCGGGGTCGCCTCCGCGGCGTCGCAGCCGCTGATCGAGCTCCGCATCCCGGCGGGTGCGCTCGTAGGAGTAGCCGTTCCACCACTGCCCGGTAGACAGTTGCACCGGCTCCGGCGCGTTCTCCGGGCGACGATAGCCGTCATCGACCTGGATGCCAGACCAGCGGGCCGTCACCCGTCGGAACGCCGTGCCGAGCGGGCGGGCCAGCACCAGCGTGAGCGGAATGAGGATCATCAGCAGCCCGAACCAGGACCACGGATTACTCCACGACCAGGCCGAACCCAACAGCGCGCTTACGAATGGGAGGACCGTTGCGAGGGCGGGGACGGCCAGGGCGAGGGCGGTGAGCAGCACAGCTCTGACAAATCCGTGCCAGGCAGCAGCCGGCCACGACGCCATCTGTCGCATGTGCTCCCCTTCGTTCCGCTCTACAACCGATTTTAACTGCCCGGCCTGATCCTGTGTCTCGGCGACCGATCGTGCCATCTGCCTCATGCGCCCTTCGGGAAAGCGCTCGTCAGGGGCTGCCGGCGAGTGATGATGGCGACCGCGACCAGCGTCAACGCAGACACGGCCTGGATCGCGGCGTACCAGGTGGGGCAGAGACCGGGGATCAGGTCGACCACGATGATCGCGATCGGCACGATGAGCGTCACAGTCCGCAGCCGGTCGAAATCCTTGCGACTGCCCTTCGCCGCGCGGGTAGCGAGCATCGAGAAGAAGGGGGTGATCGCGAGCAGGATGCCCGCCCGAACCCACATGAACGTGCTCACCTCGCCACCCATAATGGCGATCACAGCCAGCACTGCCAGCACGATCACGCCGACCACACCGTAGATCACAACGCACTTCTTCACCGTGGACGAGGCCTGCTGGACGCCGGCCTCGCTCGCCCGCTGCGCTTGTGCGGAGGCCTCATTGTTGGTGTTCGTCATGTTGCCGGTTCCTCTCGTTGTTGGTATATGCTCAACCTTAGAAAGACCGAAGACCGCGCAGTACAGGCCTAGACGCACCGATAGGTGGGCCTAACCACACTCCTACCGAGGGCAGGATGAGCGCGGGTGCAACCAGTGTCTGAGAAATCAGGCGGCGTTTGGAGGAGCTATCGGCGTAGAAGGGCCTTGAGCGCCAAGACCGCTTGCCGAGGCAGAACTCCGTTGCCGAGGCACCCGAGATCGCAATTACTCCGTGAGCGTCCACACTCGATGTGGCACAGGCACGTTCCACTTGATGAGGGTGCCGCTGGGGGGGGGGGTTGAACTGCACTCGACCTCATCGCACGCAGGGACACGAATCGGTGCTCAGGCCCGTAAATACAGGGCAGAACGAGGGTGCGCCTGTGGACAGCTACACCGAGATACGCGCACCCACCTGGTGCTTAGCACCTGGATAGCGCGGAGCAGCGACCAAGCACCTACCAACCGGCGGTTGTCTCAAAAGCTGTAGTTATCTGAGAGGGCTATTCACGGTCACCATCCCAGGCGGTAGAGCTCGAGGTTCGTGACGATGCGGATCACGCGGGGTAGTTCG
>NZ_JCAIUJ010000015.1:0-11520 GCF_059445465.1 Isoptericola sp. Y541
GCTGGGTGGCGGCATTGTCCGCCGCCTCGAGGAGCACGAACTCGGCCGACGCAGGAGCTGTCCCGAGCACGCCGGCGGCGACGACCGCAGCCAGGGCTGTGCCGGCGGCGGCGATGCGGGCCCACCAGCGCCGTTGTGGCCTGGACGGGCGCGCGGCTGCCGGCACGGCGGTCGTGATGCGTTCCAGGATGGCCTCGGCCCGTGTCGCCTCGGCGGTGCTGAGCGGCGTTCCTAGTGCGGGGTTGGCGTCGGCAACGCGGCGCACTGTGGGGTCTTCGGTCATCTGGTTCACGGCTGCGTTCCTTCCACGACGCCGGGAAGAGCTCGCCGGGCAGGCCATGGAGCCGGCTCGGCGTCAGGTCCGGGTTCGATGTTTGCGAGCAGATGCCGGAGGCGGCGGCGCGCCCGGGATAGGCGCACCGAGAACGCGGCGCGCGTGCACCCCTGGACCTGGGCGGCCTCGCGGCCGGTGAGTCCGTCCCACGCCACCAGGGCCAGCGCTTCCCGGTCGGCATCGCTCAAGCGGGCCCAGGCGACGTGGAGGTCCACCGTCGTCGTCGCGAGGTCGATCGCATCCTGCGGTAGCTCACGCTCGGCACCGATGCGCAGAGCGAGGCGATTCCGCCGGCCGTGGGCGCGACGGTCCTCGGCCAGCACGTTGCGAGCGACGCCGAACAACCACGGGCGCACCTCGCGCGGCACGTCAGCCCACCGGTTCCACGCGATGGTGAAGACTTCCGCGACCAAGTCCTCCGCAACATCCGAATCGGCGCGGCGCTGAACGAACCTCAGCACGTCCGGGTACAGCGCCCGGAAGACCTCGCTGAACACCACGTCCGCCGGCGCCGTCACGGACTCATCCTCTGTCTCACACCCCTACATCGTTCCCGGGCGCCCGAGTGCAACACCGAATCTTGTGGAATCTCAACAGGCCGACCCGTCGGTTCAAAACTGACCGATTCTGAGGCGCGCCAGAATCGGGTTCTGGATGTTTCGAAACCTCTGCGGCGAGGCAGCGACTCGACGACGACGCGCTGCGAGCGGTCCAGCCTGCGCCGTTCGCCGCCACTCGTTGCCGTGGACCATCGCCTGTTCCGCCATGGTGCTGGTGCCCAACGCGCCGCATCTGGCGGTCTCGGATGTCAGACGTGTGCGCGGACGCGCTCGGCATAGGCCGTGAAGGCCGGCTTGGGTGCGTAGTCGACGTCGGTGAGGCCGAACCCGCCGAAGAGGGAGCCGTCGTCCGTGGCGTCCCGCAGGGAGAAGTGCGTGTACGAGGCGACGCCGGCGGCCGGGTCGAGCGCGGCGGTGACCATCGCGTGCAGCAGCTCGGCCTGGCGTTCCTCGGGGCGCTCGGGCCCGGTCGGCCAACCGTGCTCGGTGATGTGCAGCGGCAGGCGGTCTAGGCCGGCCGGGGCCAGCGCGACGCGCCGGTGCTCGGCGAGCAGCCACGCGCACGCCCCGACCGGGTCGGCGGCCGGCGGCAGCGGGAAGAAGACGCCCGGGAACGCGTCGAGGCCGACGTAGTCCAGGGCATCCCGGAACTCCTGCCCGCCCGTCGAGACCAGTCGCGCGTAGTAGCCCGGGTCGCCGAACAACACCGTGGTGTTGGTCCCGACCGCGACGCGCAACCCCCGCTCGCAAACCAGGTCGCGCGCGGCGAGCACCCCGGCGACGAGCGCCTCGGTCGCCCGCGGGTAGTACCCGTCAAGCGTCGGGTTGTCGGTGACGTTCGCCTCCTCCGTGATCTGGACGGTGTCGAGCAGCGGGCCGTACGCGTCGATCATCGTGCGCACGAAGCGTCGGTATCCCTCGACGTCGGCGGAGGCCGACTGGTACTGGAGTACGAGGTCGAGCCGGCACCCGGTGGCGGTGTAGGCACGCGCGTTGCCGGGGGCCTGGGTTGAGATGTCGCCGGGGTCGCGGTCGTCAGTGAAGCTCGCATAGGCGCGGATGTGGAACGCCGCGTCGCCGCGCAGTGCGTCGATCAGGTGCAGCGCCTTGCCGGGGTCGTCCGGGGAGCTGCCGAGAATGGTGCCGTCGTCAGTGCCGAGCGGCCCGCCGGGGTAGATGCCGAAGCGCATGGAAGGTCTCCCTCGAGAGTCTATTTAGACCACATCTTACGTCTAAATAGACGCTAGAGTGTGCGGGTGCCCGGATCTCTGCTGAAGAACTCCGTGATCGTGTCCGTCCTCGGCCTCCTCCTTGAGCGGCCGCTGCACCTCTACGCCCTGTCCCAGACGCTCGCCGACCGGCTCGACGCCCAAGGGACCGCGCTCGGCCGGGGCTCGCTGCGCAACGTGCTGACGGCGCTCGTCGACGCGGGCTGGGTCCGACGCGACGACGACGAGTCCGGGCGAACCATGTTCGCCACCACCCGCGCCGGTGCCGAGGAACTCCGGTCGCGCGTCGAGCGGCAGATCGCCGACGTCGGCGCTGACCATGACCACATGGCCCAGGCCGTCGCCTACCTCGGTCTGCTGGACCGCGCGGGGGCCGCGGAGCTGCTGCGCCGGCGCGCCGCCGGCGTGCGCGAGGTGGTCGCCGGCACCGAGGCCGGGGTCGCGGGCGCGGCGGACGCGGGCCTCCCGGAGCTGTACGTCATCGAGGGCGGCTACGCGCTCGCGCTGCGGAAGGCCGAGCTGGGGTGGCTCGAGCGCACCGCCCGGCGCATCGAGACCGGTGACCTCGCGTGGACCGGGTCGCCGGCGCCAGCGATGCCTCGGACGACGTCTCAGAAGTAGTCGCGCACGTGCACCTGCTGGCCGCCCCACAGGGCGTCCCAGGTGACGTCGCAGTCGGCGCGGCTGGTGAAGAAGCCCGCGAGCCGCAGGTTCGGGCACGACTGCGCGCCCGCGTACGACTGGGCGATCCCCGCCGAGGTGATGTCATGACGAGCAGCACGATCCAGGGGGCTTCAGAACCGACCGATTCTGAAGCGCCTCAGAATCGGGTTCTGGAGGTTTCGAAACCTCCTTGGGCGCGGCCCGCCATCTTGGCGCACTGGTTCTTGTGGACACCAGGTTGGTGTGGGTGCCCGGGCCGGATGCAGGCATGGTCAATCGCCGTAGACAGCCAGCAGGCGGCCGACCACCCCTCCCTTGCGCAGTCGTTCGAGACCCTGGGGGATCTCGTCAGGGTCGATCCTGTTGAGCGGTGGATTGAGTTCGCCGCTGCGCATCAGCTCGTACAGCTCAGCAAGGTCCTGCTTGGTGCCGGACAGGGAGCCGAGGATCTTGAGCTGCTTGAACACGACGGCCTTGGTGTTCACCGTGGCCTCCAGGCGGCCGAGGCCCACCTGGACCAACATCCCACCATTCCCGAGTGTCTCCACCGCGTCCGCGGTGGTGGACCCGAACCCCGCGTAGTCGACGATCAGCTCGAGATCCTTGTCGGCGAACTCTGTGATCGACTCGGCAACGCCAGCCAATCCCATCCCGGCGGCGTTTTGCCGGGCGCGGGGGTCGATATCGGCGCCGTAGACCTCAGCGCCCCGGAGGGCGGCGACGCGGGCGCCGATGTAGCCGAGCCCGCCGAGCCCGATCACCCCGACCTTCATGCCCTTCGTCGCCCCTCCGACGGTGACCATGGCGTGGTAGGACGTGAGGCCTGCGTCGGTGGCCATTGCTCCGAGCTCGAAGTTCAGCTCGTCAGGGAGTTGGACGAGGTTGTGGGCGGTGGCGCGAATCTTGGGGCCGTAGCCACCGTCCCAGGCTCCGTAGCCGATGGCGTCGCCGTCGGGCATGGCCGGAGCGATCCCGACTCGATCGCCGACCGTCCACTGCTCCATTCCGGGACCGACCTCGCTGACGACTCCAGCGTTCTCGTGTCCCAAGGTCATCGGGATGCGCGGGAAGGACTTCATCCATCCCGGGTCTTCGAGCGTGCTGACGTCGGAATGGCACAGACCGGCGACCTTGACGTCGACGACTACCTCTCCCGGGCCCGCGTGCGGGACCTCGACGTCTTCCAGGGTCAACGGCTTGCCGGTGCCGTGGAACCGCCACGACTTCATGGTGCTCACAGTGCTTGTCATTCTTGTTGCGCTGCTCAACGGGTGCTGCCGGTTGGTGTCGTGCCTGCGCGGTTGGTCGCCACGGCCTCTTCGCGGGTCAGCGGTGCGGTGAGGCTCGCGTAGTGGTCCATGAGACGGTCGCGGTTGACCGGGCCGGCATCCTTGTCGGCCATGGCGAGGGCCTGACCCAGCTCCTGGACATTCAGCTCGGTGCAGTACGCGGGCGTGCCCGGCTGCTGTCGCCACGACTCGGCCAGTACGCCGGCGTCGTAGGGGTCAAAGCCCGTGTCGTCGACAAGTTGCATGACGAGATTGCGTGCTCGGTCTGAGTCTGCGGCGACAGGCAGGGCGATCCGGTCAGGGTGTCCGGCCGGGCGCGCCTGGGTCCGCTGCGTCTCGGCCAGTGCGGCGTTCCATGCCTTGACGATCGGTCGGCCCAACTGCTCCTGGCTCCACAGGCTCTCGACCTGTCCGCTGTCCGCGGCCTCGTGCGGCCCGGTCAGCTGCGGGTAGTAGTTCGATGAATCGACCACGACCGCATCGTCGGGAGCGCTGGCGACGAGGTCGGCGAGCTTGGGCTGCACTGAGAACGGAACCGAGAGGATGACGACCTCTCGGTCGGCGGTCGAAGCGTCGAGCTGCACCGCCCGCGCGCCGGCCTCCAGCGCTTCGGCTGGTACGACCTCTGGTCCACGGGCGTCTGCGACCAGCACGTCGTGTCCGGCCGTGCTGAGCAGTCGTGCGAGGTTGCCGCCGATGGCACCGGCCCCGATCACGGAAATCTTCATGGTTGTCTCCCTGGGTAGATGTACGCTTGCTTGTGTACATCGCAATGTACGCGACATCGTGTACATCATCAAGTCATCCAGAGAGAAGGCGCGAAGATGGCCAGCCGCCTGGCACGACCGCTCACTGTCCCTAGCGCGGACGAGATCGACCTCTTCGAGGTCATGTCCGCCCTAGCCGACCCCGTCCGGCGCGCACTTGTTGCGTACATCGCCGCTGATCCGGGCACGTCCTGCAGCACCTCCGACTTCGGCGTATCCAAGTCGGCGCTGACACGCCACTGGCGAGTGCTTCGCGAGTCCGGGCTGATCCGACAGGAGGTGGACGGCACGCGTCACCGCAACTGGCTGCGCCGCGAAGAACTCGACAGCCGCTTCCCCGGCCTCGTGCCGCTAGTACTCAAGGAGCTGGCCGTCACGCCGGCCGCCGCGAGCGGACCTGCTACCCAGGTCGGGGACGGCGGCACGGTTGAGCCCGGCAAGTAGGCGGCAGCTCAGGTCCACGCCGGGCGCGTCGGACGTTCTGAGTCGATTCACCGAGCACCAGATCCGACCGATTCTGGGGCGCGGAAGAATCGGGTGTTGGAGCATTCGAAACCTCTGGGTCGAGCATGACCGCCCGAGAGCTCGCCTCAGTCTGCTTGGATACCGGGATCCCGCCGTGTCTCATGCGCTTGCCGCACCGTTCGGACGATGGCCACAACACACCATGCCGTTCCAGCGAGGAAGAGGATCGGTGCGGCAATCTTCACCAGGTACCAGAGCGGCATCGTGTAGATGGCCAGGGGCCAGAAGCCATCGGGCAGCACGTACTCGAACAGGAGCGTCAGGAGCGGGAACACGGAGAGCAGTGCCACGCACCATCCGAAACACCAGAGCGCCACGACGAAGGCTCGCCGAGCGGTCCTGCGATCAGCGGGCACCGGCCGCCCTGCCGGCGCCGGGGCCACGTCTTCGTCACCCGTCACGGCCGACCGCGAAATGCTCGACGACTTCGCCCGTCGACACGTCCACGACAACCAGGGATTTCTGCGGCCAGTCGGACGTGTCCTCCGGCACCTGCCAGCCCTCGACCTCGCCGCACCGCACACGGTCGTAGGACGCGACGACGGTGTTGGACCAGGTGTTCACGAGGGCGACCCTGGGGTGCTCCCGCATCTCCTCGGGCCAGTCCGCTGGATCGCTGAGTGGCCGTCCGTCGGCATCGGCGGGCGTGCTGTTGAACCAGCCTTGGTAGCCGCCGTCGGGCTGCCCGGGAACGTCGTTGGTGCCGGCGACGTAGGTGGGAAGCACCGCACACATGTCTGCCACCCTGGATGTAGGCATGGGTTCGCGCGTTGTCGGTGTAGCCGGCGGGGCGGCGTCAGGCGGGGGCCCGATGGGCGCGCCGCATCCAGCCAGCAGGCCCACGGTGGCGAGCCCCAGCGCTCCGACGATCCGAAGGCGGGATCTCGGGCTCCGTCTGTCCACCTGGCGCTCCATCCACGAGAAACACGAGGCGCACCGGTGCGCCGCCACGCAGATTCAATCAGAAGAAGCCGTTGCCAAATCCGGCCCCAGCGCTGAGCCTCCACTCAGTTCAATACTGACCGTTTCTGGTCGCGTGGGGCGTTTGAAGCGACGCGCCGAAGGCGCGCCGGTCAAAACACCACGTCAAAACCCCCGGTCGTTCAGAACCGTCGCTGGGGGTTTTCGCTACGGTCAGCGCCATGAGCATCCTCTTCGGGTACGCGCGGGTGTCGACCGCGGGACAGAGCCTCGACGGTCAACTCGACGCTCTGCGGGCGACCGGTGTCGACGTGCGGCACATTCGTGTCGAAACAGCGTCGGGGCGCAGGCAAGACCGGCCCGTACTCGCCGGCCTGCTGCAGGAGGCGACCGACGGCGACGGCCTGGTCGTGACAAAGCTCGACCGCCTCGGGCGGTCGATGCAGCACCTGGTGCAGGTCGTCGACGAGCTCGACCGCCGCGGCGTACGTCTGCGGTCCCTCTCGGAACAGATCGACACCTCGAGCGCGGGCGGACGATTCATGGTCCACATGCTCGCCGCCCTGGCGCAGATGGAGGCCGACCTCATCCGCGAACGCACGATTGACGGCCTCGCGGCCGCGCGAGCGCGGGGCAAGGTCGGCGGCCGGCCCACCGTCATGAGTCCCGAAAGGATCGCTGCTGCGCGAGCTTCCTACGGTGGCGGGCAGCCCATCGCCCAGATCGCCCGCGCGTTTGGCGTCTCGGTGTCCACGGTCCGCCGCCATGTCGTGGTCCCGTCGCGCCGCACTCCGGCCGCGAACTAATTCTCGCGTTGCCCCACGTGTCGCAGGCGACGGCGAAGAGGGCTTGCCGTTGCTCAGCTGGGGAAGCCCAGGGTTGTGGTAGCCCGTTGCGTTGAGCTTCGGGAAGTGAACCCGAGACCCGTCCGGAATGGTCGTGGCGCTCGGGTTTCGCACTTCTTGGCAGGGGAGGCCCGCTGCGACAAGGCTAGACGTCGACCACCTCGGCCACCGAGGCCGGTGCGGCGACGCCGCCAGTCACCACCCCTCGCCCAGGCCCATGCGATCGCGTCGGGGATGGCGAGCAAGGGCTCCTGTGCGGCGGCCCCGTGCCTGTACTACAGGCTGTCGGGCAGCCGGTGCGACGCGTCTCCTCGATGAGGATCTGCCGCTCGCGCTGGACCAGGATCTCGTCGCGCTCCAGGCAGAGCCGTTCCCGCCGGTCCCGGCGACGTCGTCGACGAGAGCCCGCAGGCACCGGGCGCGTCGCTCGAGTTCGGTGCGGTAGGCCGTCCACGCGGCCCGGTACGCCTTGACGTCCAGCTCGAGCGCGCTGAAGGCAGCGAGGATCTGCTTCTTGCGGTCGTCACACTCGTGTTTCATGCGCAGCCGCGGCGCACCAGGCGCCGTCAGCTCACGAACGACCCGTCGCGCCGACGTGAGGCCCCCAGGCAGCTCAACAGCCGCTACAAAGGGGTAGTCGCGCGCCTTCGACTCGTCGACGAACACGTGCCCGCCGGCCGTCGACTTCGGGATCTGCTGCTGCACGTCCAGGGGCGTACTCAGCGCCGACCACACCTAGGGCCTGGCTCAGAACCGAGCCTGCTAGCAGCTTGCTAGCGCGGCGACCTTGCGAGGAAGCGTGACAGGGCCCGGGGCCCCCGGGCCCTGTCAATGGACGGAATCCTCAGTCACACGAGCTGTTCCCTGGAGAACACATAGTCAGGGACATCCGATTGTCGAACGCCCCGTTCTTCCCTCCTGACTCATAGTCGATGCGAATCTGATCGGAATGCGCCTCCCCATCGGAACCATATTCCGGGTGCACCTGGATCAGAACGGAATCCGGAACATCCCGCCCGCACGCCGCCCTAACTTCATCCGCTCCGGGAGTCAGGCCGTTCTCTTCCAACGTCCCGACATTTCCCCCAAGGGAGTCCTGGTCCTTAGCTCCGCTCACGACGGTAAAGTCGTCGATAACGAGACCCGATTCAGTATTCTCGGGCGAAACGCCGGTGATGGTACCTTTTGCGGTCCCGTCGGTGACTAGACATACCTGAGCAATCTGAATCGAGTGAGCCTGTTCCTGCTCGACGTCTTGAACCGCTACCGAGGCGATAACACTATCGCCGCCGTCGTCGCCAGCTAAGGACATCGTCTGAGTGGGAGGTTCTGGCGAAGGCCCAGAGCACGCGCATGCTGATGCACTAACCAAGGCAACCGCGAGTAGAATTCGAACGCCACGAATCACGCGGACCTCGCGACGATCCGAGGAGATCGAGTCTGTCCCAACGTGGCATTGCTCCAGCAGAGCTTCGCCTTTCCAACGAAGTCCCAATGCAACTTGGTGTCGGAGTTCCAGCCAGAACGCGCAGACACGTTGATGAATGAAAGATCCATGCCCGTGCCGTAGGTGACATTCTTGCCCTCATCGTGCGAGTACTTGTAGCCGCTGCTCCAAGTGTTGCAGTAATTCGAGAAGAGGAGAGCAGACGTCTTCACCTTGCCCGCAAGAATCGCGTACGTGCTGTAGTAACGCCAGTGCTTACCGTAGGACGGGCCGCAGAGATTCTTGAACTCAAGGTACGTCACCCTGTTATACATCTTGTACGTTCCGGAGATGTTGCTGAGCGAGGCAGAACCCGACAGCGTCTTGGTCACGGAGCCGTGAGCCTTCCAGCCACCGCTTGACGAGATCGCGGTTCCAAGGGTGTGGGTCGTACCTTGCGCCTGGGAGACATCCACCTTGGCGTTCGCCACCCCCTGAGCAATGGTGAAGTACTCGCGTCGTCCGATGTCCTTACGACCTGTAGGCGCCGGGAGACACGGCGTAGATGCCACAGCTCGGCCGCCCGCGGTCGTGGCATCAGACTTGCCAAGCATCTTCAGGTACTCGTCAACCATGGCACGAGGCCTAACGGCAGTCGTCAGGGTCCCGTCTGAATCTGCGTCCCCAACGTTAGCGGCGCGGAGCGCTGCGCCTGCGCCCATCGCGGCGGATTCGGCCTCCGGGTCCAGGCCCTCGCCCGGCGGTTCTTCTTCGCTTTCTTCAGGGATCGCTTCCTCAGTTTCGTCCTCGACGGCCGGGATAAGTTGGTTGTCCGTCACGGTCGCGCTTCCAAAGTCGAAGCTGATTTCGGCGTTGGCTGCCTGTCCGGCTTCGTCGTAGGAATCGTTCGCGGCCGGTGAGAAGGCTCCGAGAACGTCTCCCTTGGGATAGCGATATTTGAGTGATGTTTCCCAAGACATCTCGAAATCGTCGGTCGCCGCTTGAATCTCCAGGTCTAGGAACATCGTTGCGGGATCGAGAATAGAATCGGTGATCCTATTCTCGTCGATGTAGATCTCGTAGTACCCGTCAGCGTTCGTAGATGTATTCGCGAGAGCTACGAGCGGAACTTGCTGGTCGGGAGCGAGGGTAGCCAGTACCGCGTCGGTGGGCCAGGCCACGACGACAACATCCGCAAAAGGGACCGGGTTGCCGTTATTCTCGAGTGTTCCTGAGAGCGCTTTCGCAGTTCCTGGAGGAACGAATTGGAGATTGGAAGGTGCGCTAGCGTCTGTTTGAGCCATTGCCGGCGATGCTACGAGTACCATGCCGGCTGCTGTGGCAGCGGAAACGAGTGTGCGGAACGCAGGAGATCGCATCTGTGTTTCTTATCTACGCAGGGGGTCACGATCCTTGGATCATTATCAACATCGATAAGGATCGAAAGGGTTTATCGAGACTCCAATTCGGATTCACACCCCGATGTGACGCTGAGGGTGACCTGAGAGTAGGGGGGATGCGACCCGGAGGCAACCAGTACGCCACAACTGTCTAGCGGGTTGGTAGCAACTCGGTTGCCTGGGTACTAGTTCGTTGGCTCGTGGGGGTTCGGGCTGGGTCGGCGACACGCTCACCTCCGCCGCGCTCGAACCAAGCTGCATGAGCTGCACTTCCTCTTCGCCTCCTCGTGCCAAGGTGGAGCTGGACCGGTGGTCGACGGGCCGGGTGGTGCTGGTCGGCGATGCCGCCGCGTGCGCCGCACCGCCGTCGGGTACGGGTACCTCTCGGGCGCTCGTCGGCGCCGACGCCCTCGCGCGGTGCCTCGCCGAGGCGCGGGCGGGCTGGCTGGACCACGCCTCCGCCTTCGCCGCCAACGAGGAGCGGCTGCGCCCCGTACGTCACTGCCAACCAGGAGAGGGGTCGCGGGGCGGCGGCGCTCGGCGCCTGAACAACCAGCAGGCCGGGCATCACGCCTTGGGTCGGTGGCATGGCCAGTGGTCCGATTCGCTCTGGTCAGTGGCACACAACAGGCGTACAGTGATCGCATGCCTGTACGACAGACCAAGGACGAGCGCATCGCGCTGCGCGTGACACCCGAGCAGAAGCAGACCATCGAGGCTGCTGCTCATACCCTCGGTCGTTCCACCACGGACTTTGCCGTCCACGCCGCCGTGGAACGTGCCGAGGACACCCTCGCCGATCGGCGCGTGTTCCATGTGCCTGACAGCCAGTGGGCCGAGTTCGAGCGGGCACTGAACGAGCCCGTAACCTCCAACCCGCGCCTCCTCCAGACCCTCAGCGCGCTGGGGGTGTTCAAACAGCCGTGACGCTCTTCTACCCCGTCGAGCCGCTGGCCGAGCACCACAGGGTCGACGCGTTCGACTGCGGTGCCGAGTCCATGGACACGTTCCTGCGTAAGCGGGCACGCCTCAACCAGGTGACCGGCGCATCGAAGACGTTTGTGAGCACCGATGACGGCGAGGCTGTCGTGGGCTACTACAGCATCGCGGCGGGTGCGGTACTACGTTCCGACCTGCCCAAGAAGATGCAGCGCAACCAACCTGACCCGCTGCCCGTCATCGTCCTGGGCCGGCTCGCCGTCGATCGGAAAGCAAGCGGCTCGCGGCTCGGTTCCGGCCTGCTCGCCGACGCCCTCATCCGCTGTGCGCACGGCGCAGAGGTAGGCATCGGGTTCGTGGCGGTCGTCGTGCACCCCCTCGACGACGTCGCCCACGCGTGGTGGATCCGGCGCGGGTTCTACGAGGCTCCGTCGACCGAGCCGATGCTGTTCCTCCCGCTGGCTCAGGTCCTCGAAGCCACCGCGTAGACATCGCCTAAATGTGATGTCCAGGGAGGTTGGTCAGCCTGGTGATTGGTGGCTTGCCGCCGATGGCGGAGTGGGCTCGGTGGTGATTGTAGAAGTGGAGCCAGCCGGGCAGAGCAGCGTTGCGCTGTTCGGTT
>NZ_JCAIUJ010000016.1:0-9030 GCF_059445465.1 Isoptericola sp. Y541
GCTGGGTGGCGGCATTGTCCGCCGCCTCGAGGAGCACGAACTCGGCCGACGCAGGAGCTGTCCCGAGCACGCCGGCGGCAACAACCGCGGCGACCGCCGTGCCCGCAGCGGCGACGCGCGCCCACCAGCGTCGACGCGTTCGAGTGAGGCGCGCCGCGGTCGGCGCGGCCGTCGCAATGCGTTCCAGGATCACCTCGGCCCGCGCCGCCTCCGCGGTGGTGAGCGGGGTATCGGGCACGGGGTTGGCCTCGGAGAGGCGTCGCAGTGTCAGGTCTTCGGTCATGAGGGTCATGGCTGCATTCCTTCCACGACGCCGGGATTCGCTCGCCGGCCGGGCCACGGTGCAGGGTCGGCGTGAGGTTCGGGTTCGATGTCTGCGAGCAGGTGCTTGAGGCGGCGGCGCGCGCGCGACAGGCGCACCGAGAAGGCGGCACGAGTGCAGCCCAAGACCTGGGCGGCCTCGCGACCGGTGAGCCCGTCCCATGCGACCAGGGCGAGCGCCTCGCGGTCGGCATCGCTCAGGCGAGTCCAGGCGACGTGGAGGTCCACCGTCGTCGTCGCGAGGTCGATCGCATCCTGCGGTAGCTCACGCTCGGTGCCGATGCGCAGAGCGAGGCGATTCCGCCGGCCGTGGGCGCGGCGGTCCTCGGCCAGGACGTTGCGGGCGACACCGAACAACCACGGGCGGACCTCACGCGGCACGTCGGCCCATCGGTTCCACGCGATGGCGAAGACCTCCGCGGCCAAATCCTCGGCCACGTCCGGATCGGCACGGCGCTGCACGAACCTCAGCACGTCCGGGTACAGCGCCCGGAAGACCTCGCTGAACACGATGTCCGCCGGCGCCGTCACGGACTCATCCTCTGTCTCACACCTCTACATCGTTCCGAGGCGCCCGAGTGCAACACCGGTTCTTGGTGAATCTCAACAGGTCGACGCGTCGGCTCATAACTGACCGATATTGGAGTCGCACAGAATCGGGTTCTGGAGGTTTCGAAACCCCTAAAGGGATGCCCAGCTACTTGGGCGTCTACCTGATGGTCAGGAGCAAGCGCGAGTAGCCTGAGGCACGCGAAGGAGCACGAAGGGCAGGCTGGACGACATGGGCAAGGTCGCGAGGCTCAAGGAGTCGTGGTTCCGTCGCGCTGCTGCACGCCGCGCCCGCCGGGAAGTGCGTGCTTACCGTCCGCCCGAGTGGCCGGAGCCCGGTTCAAAGGTGATCTGGCCCAAGGACGCAGGTCCCCCTCCGCCCTCTGGCGGAAGCGTCATGGGCTGACCTGGCAAGGTGGCAACGGCTTCATGTTGCTTCTCGACAGTCGGCCAAACGGCGCAGAAAAACGACCGATTCTGAGCCGCTCCAGACTCGGGTCCTGGAGGTTTCGAAACCTCCAGAGGCTCTCACTGGTACTTCGGGGCTCAGCCGAGCCCGGCCACGCCTTTGCCGGCGGCCATGCCGTTGCCGACGGTCACGAGATGACCGCCTACTGAGTGCAGGTCCCACGGGTCCCCTGTGAGGTGTCGCTCCCATGTGGTCGTCCCGTCCCGAAGGTCCAGGGCGATCAGGCGAAAGGTGTTCTGTTGGGTGTCCCCGCTCCACCCGTTCGGGGAGATGGCGAGCAGTAGACGCGTGCCGTCGGTCACGACGCCGGAGACCGACTCGCCACCTTCGGGGCTCTCTGGGTTGCGGCCGATCACCTCCGCCAGGCGCCACCGTTCCTCCCCGGTGGAGGCGTCGAGGCCCAAGACGGCAGACTCGTCCATGACGACGAGCGTGTCACCGACGCGGGCGAGGGAACTGGTGAGCATCGCCCCCGGGCGGGTCCAGACCGGGTTGCCGTCGTCGCCGACCGCGGCGAGCACGCTGCTCTCGCCGGACGCTCCGAGCACTGCGAGCTGCGGGCCGTCCGGAGCGGAGTCCACGGAGACTGGTACGGCCCAGCCGGCGATCGTCCGATCCACGTTGCCGAGGTCGTCAAGGAGTTCGCTGGTCTCGCCGGACACGATGTAGCCGCCGCCAGGTCGCGACGCGATGGCTCGGAACCCGGTACCGAGATCCACCACGGTGCCGTCCGGCAGCACTGCGCTCGTCGTGCTGCACAGGTTGAAGAAGGTGAACGACGGTGTCGTGTCGACCCAGACGTCGGGAGTCAGCCCCGTGGCTCCGGCCTCCTCGACGACGCCGCAGCCGTCGAGTGCCTCCACTGTCAGTTCGAGCGTCACCTCGGCGCGCAGTTCCCCGGTCACCGCGTCCTCGATGCGCAGGGTCGGTCCCGACCACCCGGCCCCTCGCAGCGCCTCGAGGGTCTGCTCAGGGTCGTCGCCCTCCTGCCAGGGGACGGCGATGCTGGGGGCCGCGTCGAGCACGGCGATCGCTTCGTCGGCTGCGGGCCAGACCTTGCGGCCGGCCGTGTCCTCGTCGAGCATCACACGGGCAGGAACCTCGAGTGTCCGCTCGCCCAACACCTCGCCCGCCGGGTCGAGGACCGTCACGGTCGACCCGGCGTCGCTGACGCAGACGACCGATTCCACGGGCGTGCCCCAGTCGACCTCTGACGACGGCGTCGGGCCGCACTCCACGTCGCCATCGAAGACGTGCCGCCAGACCTGGTCGCCGGTCTCCGCGTCCACGGCAGTGAGCCGCTCGGCATTGGCGACGAGCAGCACGCCGTCGGGAAGGACGCCTGCCACCGTGGCGCCCGCCGGCTGCGTCCAGGTCTCCTCCGGCGGGTGCGACAGCTCCTCGACGATGCCGGGCATTCCACGAACGGCCTGGGCGCGCAGGTGCTCGTCCCGTGCGTCGAGCGCACCGGGCAGCACGGCCGCGGTGGTGGCGGCGAGCATCACGACGGCGGTCGTGCCGGCTGCGACGACGCGTCCTCGGCGCGACAGGTGTCGCCAACGCCGAGCGAGGCGATCGCGGAACGAGACCTCGTCGCCATCGTGCTTGCCCGGAGGGGCAGGGACGCCGTCGTCCTCCTGCTCGTCGTCCGGCACGAGCTCGAAAGAGGTCATCGGCTCGGGGCGACGGAACCTCGGGGGCATGCCCGGAGAGTACCGGGCGCGACGGCACCGGACGGGGGCTGCCGGTCGGGTCGACCTGTAGGGCTCCGGTGTAACGCTTCGCGGGTACCTGGACATGTATAGGTGACACGGGAAGCCAGGGAGGGCATCGATGGGTAGGCAGCCGCCGCAGCAGGAGCCGGTGACGGCGGACCAGAAGTTCGCGTCGCTCTTCGACGCCACGCACCTGGCGCTGCTCGGGTACGCGGTGCGCCGGCTCTCCGTCCCGGAGGACGCGGCGGATGTCGTCGCCGAGACGTTCCTCATCGCGTGGCGCCGGCTCGAGGAGGTGCCCGCCGACGGTAACGCCCGACCGTGGTTGTTCGGTGTCGCGCGAAGGGTGCTTGCCAATCATCAGCGGGGCGAACGACGTCGGATCGAGTTGGCGGGCAGGTTGCGTGAGGACCTTCGAGACTTCGATCCGCCTCGCAGCGCGTCCCGCATCGACGACCTCGAGCGCGCGATGACGAGCTTGGCCGGCGACGACCGAGAGATCCTGCGCCTGGTGGCATGGGAAGAGCTCGCGCGCGACGAGATCGCCATGGTGCTCGGGATCTCGCGCGGTGCAGTGCGGGTGCGGCTGCACCGGGCGCGCAAGCGTCTGACCGAGCAGTTGTCCCTGGTCCCGCAGAGCCACCCATCTGGCACGTCGGCCCCGCCGCCGGCAGGCGGCATGCCCAGGCGAGCGCAGAGCGGGGTAGACAGCGCGGACACCAGTACCAGCACGCCAGACACGCGGCGTCCGGCCACGACGGGGATCGAGGAGGCACGATGACGGACCCGATGACGCGGTTGCGGGCGACGAACCCCGTCCGGCAGTCGGAGCTGCCCCCGGTAGGCCACGATGTCTGGTCGGAAATGCGCGGGTCGATCGCCTCGACGCCACGCGGGCCCGAGGTGCCGGCACGGAAGGCGCCGCGAAGGGGACGGTTCGGAAGGCGCGGAGCGATCACAGCAGGACTCGCGGTGCTGCTGGTTGGAGGCGGCATGGGCTATGCCGGCATCGAGGGGTGGTTCGGAGGAATGACGCAGGGCCCCAACTGCCTGGCGGACTGGTCGAACCAGGAAGCCGCGGTGACCGGGTCCTGGTTGACCGGCGACGCGATCGCGGACTGCGACACCCTCATGCAGGACGCCGGACTCGACCCCGTCAAGGACCCGATCGCCTTCACGCTCCAGGACTACACCTACGTCACGCCCGCCGATCAGGTCCCCAGCGGTGCCCATATCCTCGCCTCCGGCGTAGCCGTCACCCCGCAGGCGCTCGAACTGCGACAGAGCGCAACCGACTTCGTCGACGGCGGGAACGCAGAGTGCCGCACCATGGCCGAGCAGGTGCAGTGGGCTCAGGACGAGCTCGAACGCCTCGGTCTCGAGGGCTGGTCCGTCGTGGAGGCCGACAACCAGGACCCGGACGCACCGTGCTCATGGGCGGACGCCCAGGAACCGGGCGTAGTGACCATCGGGTCGGGCGGACTCCCGCTGGACACGTTCGTCGCCGGGGAATGGCCACTGGCGGACGAGCTGCGCGCGAAGATCACCGACCGATGCCTGACTGTCGGACAGGCGAGACGCGTCGCGGAGGACGCATACATGAAGCTCTCGTCCGACGGCGCCGACGACACAGTGACGGCGACCGCGATCCCGGACGAGACCGCCGACTGCGCGCGCGTCGACGCCGGCATCGGCGGGGCCGTCAAGGTCACGGTCTACGGGCCGAAAACGAAGCAGTGAGGCCGAAACGTGCAGTGACACAACCAGCCCCGCGGTCGACGCCCCGTGCTCGTCGCGGCGACGTCACGGCCTGGCTTCCAGCTGCCTTCGCCATCGTCGCCCTCGCAGCCCTGCTCTATGGCCTGGCCGTCTTTGCCGACCTCGCCGTCGACGTCATCAGCGCGGCAGCCACCTCCGGGTGAGCCACCCGCTACTGCTCGGCACTTGTGGACTTCGACAAGGCTGCCCGACGGCCCAAAAATGCCCGATTCTGGGGCGCTCCAGAATCGGGTTCTGGAAGTTTCGAAACCTGCCTCGTACGTCAGGGCACGTCGGCAAAGACGTCGCCGGGGTTGCGCAGCAGCGTGGCGTCGGCCAGGGGCCACACGGTGGCGAACGCCGACCCGACGACGTTGTCCATCGCTACGAATCCGCCGCCCGGGTCACCTGTGTGGAGTCGGGAATCGGCCGAGTTCTGCCGGTTGTCGCCCATGACGAAGAGGATGCCCGAGAGGGACGGTCATTCGTGCGCTTGGGGCCTGCGCCCGCCACAGTCACCCGCAACACGCTCCGGGGCAGGCTGTCGGCGTGAGCTCAATGGATCCGATACCCAGATCGGCCGAGATCGACGACTGCGCCGAGGCCGCCCGGGCTTGGCTCGTATTCCGGTTCGATCTCGTGACGGAACGTGCCGTACAGGGCGTAGGCGGACACTGCCGTTTCTGGCCCCAGCGACTCTTTGAAGAGCGCGAGTGACGACGCGGCGCGACGGTCGTACTCGGTCGCGAAGCGATGGTGGGTCCGGCCAGTGGTGCGGTCGGCGCCGACCATGCAGTACACGATGGCCTCCTGAAGGATGCCAAGAGTCAGATGCAGGCCGATGAGGTCACTGCCACGGCCAAATCGCACAGCTGCGAGAGCCGCATCGAACCGAACTGCGTTGTCGATCGGTGCAAGGGGGAGGTGACCAGGCGACCCCCGGACCGTGAGGTCGACCCGTCGTCCGTCGACTAGGACGGCCCTCACGACCTGTGCATCCGCGTCGACCACCTCTTGATATGCCCAAAGGCGCGCACCGAGCACGGCCTCGACCTCGAACGGAGCCGGGCTCGTCACCATGACGTCGAGGTCGCTCCAGCCGTCCAGTGACGTCTGATGAGCGGCCGATCCATACGGCTCGAGATCAGCGTCGGGGAGACTCACCGTCAGGTGGGCCAGCAGATCCAGTTGCCAAAGGCTCATGCCCGGAGGCTACGGCTCGGTCCAGAGCCGAGGGACGTATCTCCGCGAGAATCACATCGAGAGCCTTCAGTGAGCCTTTCCCAGTAGCGGCCTGATCGGGTCAGGTGGTGCGGTCGTGCTCGGTGTGGAGCAGGACGAGGATCGCGGCGGTGATGGGGCCGACGTGTTCGGGGCTGAGGGTGACGCGGCGGGCGGCCTTGTAGTTCTTGATGAGCGCGTTGCCCCGTTCGGCCAGTGCGCGCACGCAGGAGTGCGGCAGGTTGGCCGTCTTCTGGTCGGGGTTCAGCTTCTCGCCCTTGGCCGTCTTGTGCTGCACGAGCAGGCGGTCGGACTCGCCCTGGTAGCCGAGGTCGGCCAGGACCTTGCGCCCGCCGGTGGCCCACGCGGCGAGGGAGTCGAGCAGTCCAGAGTGGGAGCGGGCGGCGGACGTGTCGTGCTGGCGACGGGGGCGCACCGGGGAGACCCACAACGGCCACCCGTGGGGGGCGGTGACGACCTGGATGTTCCCGCCGTGGGCCTTGTGCTTGCCCGATCACCACAGGTCCACCCCGGGGGTGGGGCCCGGCGCGCTCACGCGGTCGGTACGGATCAGGGTGCCGCCCGAGTTCAGGTGAGTGTGCCCGGCGGTCTTCGCGGCCAGCAGCACCCCGTCCAGAGCCGGGGCAGCCGGGAGGCGAGCGTGGTGATGCCCTCGTGCAGGTACCGGTAGGCGGTCGACGGGCCGATGTCGTGGTCGCGGGCGAGCTGGGCGACCCGGGTGGCGTCGATGAGCCATCGGCACACCATCACGGCCTGGTCCCACCCGCGCAGCGCCCGCCGCCCCGCGCGGGTGCGCCGCTCGTGGCGAACGCCGGCGAGCAGGCCGGCGAGGAACTCGACCATGGTGGAACGCATCGGCAGGACGGCGGTGTAGGTGACTTGTTGTCGCATAGAACACTGCACGGAGCTGTTCTCGACTCATCCCGCCCGTGTCCTATAGACACTGCCGCATCGTCACTCATGCCTGGATTTCCCGATCTCGGCCCGCGTGACGCCAGAAGCGCGTTGTCCAGCGATACCGAATACGACTTCATCATCGCCCCGTACTGGACATTTCCGAATACATCGGAGTTCATCTCATAACCGTTCCCATGTCGAGCCATGCCGTCCGATCGCTCACAACACCCAGTTCACCCCCAGCCGCACCTTTGCGCCCCAGGATCCCTGGTCTTGAAAATTCTCCTCCATCCCGAGAAGCATAGCGGCGACATTGTCGCCCTCATGGCCGCCGGAGTTGACCATCGCCAAGAAGATTACCCAAGGATTTCCTCGCGCCGCCCGTGAGCCGTTCACCATCTGGTCGTGAACGGCAGCGCCACGTCCGAGCCCTTCGAGCGCCCTCGTGTGCCGGCCGGCAGTCCTGCTCGGAGGTCTGCCGTCGGTCGGCCATACCGCTGCCAAGGCGGCATGAAGGCTCCCACCCGCATTTTCGTTAGCCCACATCGCAGGAGGGAGCGGTTCGAAATATCCGAAACCCCGTTCTGGCTGATGTCAAATCGGTCGTTATTGGTCCGCGGCTGAACGGCGTTCGCCATCGTCCTATAGACACCGCTCCATCGCGACGGTCTCAACGATTCTTCACCCTCGAAGACTATTGACGGGCAATACAGTCGCCTGTAACTTTAGGCCACCAATCTCGCAGTAGAGCGAGTGGCTTGGAGGAAGCCAATGGCAGTGCTGAACGTGTATCGGGTGGCTTTGCATGCACGAATTGGCGGCGCGAACAGGAGCACATCAGAGCCGATGAGAATGCGAACGACGGCAGCGATAGTCGTGTGGGCCGTAGCCCTGTTGGGCGTCGAGGGTTGCTCTGCGGAGCAGATCGTACATTCTGACATGAATGGACCAATGTCGCTCAGTGTCCCCGACTCTGGATTCGCCTCACTCCGCCCACCGAAAAACCTCCCACCCAATAAGGAGTGGAGCGGGACGTTCGGAAACTTTGTCCCATGCATGACGACAGAGGATGGGCCGGCCCGGATTACAGGATTGCAGTTCGCCGATTCCTCCGGCCCTGAGCCTCTGTCGGCTGTGCCGTACGTCCGGACCTTTGACTCAGCGACCGATACGCCGATCGCAAGCATGCTTGGTGAGACGAGGGACCTGGACATCAGGTCGGCCAAATTGCGTGAAGGCGTGAACGGGCTCGAAGTCGGGACAACCTGTCACGGCCTTATCGGGTTCGACGGCAAGATGACAGACGAGCTCCTGATCAGCCTGACTGCCGACCAGCGCGGGGCCCATGTGGGGGATGTGACGGTGACCTATGCCACGGCGGACGGTGCCGAGCATGCGATTCAGGCCGATTGGGACTTCTACTTGTGCGGCTCCGAGGTTTCCGATGAGTTCTGCAATCCCTGATTTCGGGGAGTGAGCTAGTGGTTCGTCTTTGAAATGTCTTGTCGGTTGGCCTTCGTCAGGACTTCTTCGGCGGTCTTGGTCCAGATGAAGGGGTGGGAGCGGTCGTTCCAGCCGTCGATGAACGCGCGGATCTTGGCGTTGAGTTCCTTGACGGACTTGAACACCCCGCGGCGGATGGCCTGGCGCTCGACGATGCCGAACCAGACCTCGACGAGGTTCATCCAGGACGCGTGGGTCGGGGTGAAGCGCACCTGGATCCGCGGGTACGCCACGGCACCTCGACCCTGTTCGATCGCAACCGGGCCAGTGCGTCACCCCGAGCCACTTCGGCGGCGGGGTCAACGTCGCGGTCACGATCTTGCGGTGATCGATCCGCCGCGGACGCCACCGTCGACGCGCGCGTCCAACACTCCAATTCCTGCCGGTCGCCGTCGCGCGGCATCAATGCCGGGGCGGCTCACATAGAGCCATCATCACCACTCAGAGGTGTTCTCACCAGGGGCAGTGAGCTGATCGGCGCGACGGTGCGCTGACCGGCGGGTTCGTCCGGCGGGTGGGTTGGCGGCAGCAGGGTCCCGGGACCAGGATGCAAGTCGCCAAACACACAAACTGGAC
>NZ_JCAIUJ010000017.1:0-5550 GCF_059445465.1 Isoptericola sp. Y541
AGTATTGCTCAACAGTGTTGATGTGTATGTGAAGTTGTCGGCTGATTAGTACCGGTCAGCTCCGACAGTCTTTTGTCCTGTCTTCCACATCCGGCCTATCTACCCAGTGGTCTAGCTGGGTGCCTTCACAGATCACTCTGATGGAAACCTCATCTTGAAGCAGGCTTCCCGCTTAGATGCTTTCAGCGGTTATCCCTTCCGAACGTAGCTAACCAGCCGTGCTCCTGGCGGAACAACTGGCACACCAGAGGTTCGTCCGTCCCGGTCCTCTCGTACTAGGGACAGCCCTTCTCAAGTTTCCTGCGCGCGCAGCGGATAGGGACCGAACTGTCTCACGACGTTCTAAACCCAGCTCGCGTACCGCTTTAATGGGCGAACAGCCCAACCCTTGGGACCTACTCCAGCCCCAGGATGCGACGAGCCGACATCGAGGTGCCAAACCATGCCGTCGATATGGACTCTTGGGCAAGATCAGCCTGTTATCCCCGGGGTACCTTTTATCCGTTGAGCGACGGCGCTTCCACAAGCCACCGCCGGATCACTAGTTCCGACTTTCGTCCCTGCTCGACCTGTCGGTCTCACAGTCAAGCTCCCTTGTGCACTTGCACTCGACACCTGATTGCCAACCAGGCTGAGGGAACCTTTGAGCGCCTCCGTTACATTTTAGGAGGCAACCGCCCCAGTTAAACTACCCACCAGGCACTGTCCCTGATCCGGATTACGGACCGAGGTTAGATGGTCGCTGCGGCCAGAGTGGTATTTCAACGTTGACTCCAACCGACCTGGCGGCCGATTATCATAGTCTCCCACCTATCCTACACAAGCCGCATCGAACACCAATACCAAGCTATAGTAAAGGTCCCGGGGTCTTTCCGTCCTGCTGCGCGTAACGAGCATCTTTACTCGTAGTGCAATTTCGCCGAGCTCGCGGTTGAGACAGCGGAGAAGTCGTTACGCCATTCGTGCAGGTCGGAACTTACCCGACAAGGAATTTCGCTACCTTAGGATGGTTATAGTTACCACCGCCGTTTACTGGGGCTTAAATTCTGGGCTTCACCGAAGTTGACCCGTCCTCTTAACCTTCCAGCACCGGGCAGGCGTCAGTCCGTATACATCGTCTTGCGACTTAGCACGGACCTGTGTTTTTAGTAAACAGTCGCTTCTCCCTGGTCTCTGCGGCCCTCCCCGCTTACCACCGCTAGGGTGTTCACGGTTCAGGCCCCCCTTCTCCCGAAGTTACGGGGGCATTTTGCCGAGTTCCTTAACCACGATTCGCTCGATCGCCTTGGTATTCTCTACCTGACCACCTGAGTCGGTTTGGGGTACGGGCGGCTAGAACCTCGCGTCGAGGCTTTTCTTGGCAGCATAGGATCACCCGATTCCCGCATACGCGGTACCTATCAGTTCTCACCCTCGTGTGGTGCGGATTTGCCTACACCACGGGCTACAACCTTGGACATGGACAACCATCGCCACGCCGGGCTACCTTCCTGCGTCACCCCTGTTAACACGCTTACCTACTACCGGTTCGGGTCCCACGCCGCGCCCGTCGGCGTCACCCGAAGGCGACTATGACGGGTCTGGGGTGGTTAGCATCACCGGGCTCGGTATGGGCGGTTCTTCGCCGGTAGGAGAATATCAACTCCTTGTCCATCGACTACGCCTGTCGGCCTCGCCTTAGGTCCCGACTTACCCAGGGCGGATTAACCTGGCCCTGGAACCCTTGGTCATTCGGCGGACGGGTTTCTCACCCGTCATTCGCTACTCATGCCTGCATTCTCACTCGTGTGGGCTCCACCACTAGGTCACCCTGCAGCTTCACTGCCCACACGACGCTCCCCTACCCACCCACACACCTGAACACCATCCACAAGGGAAGATGCTGGGCTAACGTATGAGTGCCACGGCTTCGGCGGTGTACTTGAGCCCCGCTACATTGTCGGCGCGGAATCACTTGACCAGTGAGCTATTACGCACTCTTTCAAGGGTGGCTGCTTCTAAGCCAACCTCCTGGTTGTCTGTGCAACTCCACATCCTTTCCCACTGAGCACACGCTTAGGGGCCTTAGCCGATGATCTGGGCTGTTTCCCTCTCGACTACGAAGCTTATCCCCCGCAGTCTCACTGCCACGCTATGACTTACCGGCATTCGGAGTTTGGCTGACGTCAGTAACCTGGTAGGGCCCATTAGCCATCCAGTAGCTCTACCTCCGGCAAGAAACACGTGACGCTGCACCTAAATGCATTTCGGGGAGAACCAGCTATCACGAAGTTTGATTGGCCTTTCACCCCTAACCACAGGTCATCCCCCAGGTTTTCAACCCTGGTGGGTTCGGTCCTCCACGCCGTCTTACCGGCGCTTCAACCTGCCCATGGCTAGATCACTTCGCTTCGGGTCTAGACCCGGCGACTGTATCGCCCTATTCGGACTCGCTTTCGCTACGGCTTCCCCACACGGGTTAACCTCGCCACCGAGCACTAACTCGCAGGCTCATTCTTCAAAAGGCACGCCGTCACCCCTGCTAGGGAGGCTCCGACGGATTGTAGGCACACGGTTTCAGGTACTATTTCACTCCCCTCCCGGGGTACTTTTCACCTTTCCCTCACGGTACTAGTCCGCTATCGGTCACTAGGTAGTATTTAGGCTTAGCAAGTGGTCTTGCCAGATTCACACGAGATTTCTCGGGCCCCGTGCTACTTGGGATCCCCTCCACCAGGCCGCACCATTTCGTCTACGGGACTCACACCCACTATGGTCCGCCTTTCAATGCGGTTCGACTATGACACGGCTTTCTTACTGGTTGAAGAGTTGTCAGACTCTTCCAGAAGGTCCCACAACCCCGCATGTGCAACGCCTGACAGCTTGACACACACACGGTTTGGCCTCATCCGCTTTCGCTCGCCACTACTCACGGAATATCTCTTCCTGTCGGTACTGAGATGTTTCACTTCCCGACGTTCCCCCCTGCACCCTATGAATTCAGATACAGGTGACCAGGCATGACCCTGGCCGGGTTCCCCCATTCGGACATCCTCGGATCACAGCTCGTTTGCCAACTCCCCGAGGCTTATCGCAGGCTACGACGTCCTTCTTCGGCTCCTAGTGCCAAGGCATTCACCCTGTGCCCTTAAAAACTTCAACACACTACAATATTTCACAGAGATCAAGAAGACCAGCTGCCGAAGCAACTAGCCTTTTGAACATCTGGGATGCTCGCGTCCACTGTGCAGTTCTCAAGCAACGGACGGACCCGCAGACCACCGGCACGCCTACCCACACCAGAAGCAATCCCCAGAAAGCTCACGCTCCCCAGGGACGACACCCGCTGCAGGCGGTTCACACCCAGCCCACGACCCGTATCCATCAAGACTCACCGACCACCCACCCGAACCCATCCCCCGCCACCCCACAGGGGCAGAGAAGAACAGCCAACGAGCGAGCCTCAGGCCGGTTGCCTCAGGACCCAACAGTGTGTTTGCGAACCAGACCAACCACGACCACCAGCTTTCCCCCACCCAGCCCCCGAAGGAGCCACGGCCCCCGAAGGAGCCACGGCGGGTACTCACCAGCCGGCACGCGACCGAACCAGCCCTGCTAGTCAATGTTCCACCCGTGAGCAACCACCAGNCACGGCCCCCGAAGGAGCCACGGCGGGTACTCACCAGCCGGCACGCGACCGAACCAGCCCTGCTAGTCAATGTTCCACCCGTGAGCAACCACCAGACGCACGATCGGCGCCTCAGGCGGCCTGCTAGACCCCCCAGCCACCCACCCACACGCCAAAGCATGCGAGCAAACAACCACGAGGTCTCAGATGCTCCTTAGAAAGGAGGTGATCCAGCCGCACCTTCCGGTACGGCTACCTTGTTACGACTTAGTCCCAATCGCCAGTCCCACCTTCGACCACTCCCCCCGGAAAACCGGTTGGGCCATGAGCTTCGGGTGTTACCAACTTTCGTGACTTGACGGGCGGTGTGTACAAGGCCCGGGAACGTATTCACCGCAGCGTTGCTGATCTGCGATTACTAGCGACTCCGACTTCATGGGGTCGAGTTGCAGACCCCAATCCGAACTGAGACCGGCTTTTTGGGATTCGCTCCACCTTACGGTATCGCAGCCCTCTGTACCGGCCATTGTAGCATGCGTGAAGCCCAAGACATAAGGGGCATGATGATTTGACGTCATCCCCACCTTCCTCCGAGTTGACCCCGGCAGTCTCCCATGAGTCCCCGGCATAACCCGCTGGCAACATAGGACGAGGGTTGCGCTCGTTGCGGGACTTAACCCAACATCTCACGACACGAGCTGACGACAACCATGCACCACCTGTACACCGACCTTGCGGGGCACCCATCTCTGAGTGTTTCCGGTGCATGTCAAGCCTTGGTAAGGTTCTTCGCGTTGCATCGAATTAATCCGCATGCTCCGCCGCTTGTGCGGGCCCCCGTCAATTCCTTTGAGTTTTAGCCTTGCGGCCGTACTCCCCAGGCGGGGCACTTAATGCGTTAGCTGCGGCACGGAACTCGTGGAATGAGCCCCACACCTAGTGCCCAACGTTTACGGCATGGACTACCAGGGTATCTAATCCTGTTCGCTCCCCATGCTTTCGCTCCTCAGCGTCAGTTGCGGCCCAGAGACCTGCCTTCGCCATCGGTGTTCCTCCTGATATCTGCGCATTCCACCGCTACACCAGGAATTCCAGTCTCCCCTACCGCACTCTAGTCTGCCCGTACCCGATGCAAGCCCGAGGTTGAGCCTCGGGATTTCACACCAGACGCGACAGACCGCCTACGAGCTCTTTACGCCCAATAATTCCGGACAACGCTTGCGCCCTACGTATTACCGCGGCTGCTGGCACGTAGTTAGCCGGCGCTTCTTCTGCAGGTACCGTCACTTGCGCTTCTTCCCTGCTGAAAGAGGTTTACAACCCGAAGGCCGTCATCCCTCACGCGGCGTCGCTGCATCAGGCTTTCGCCCATTGTGCAATATTCCCCACTGCTGCCTCCCGTAGGAGTCTGGGCCGTGTCTCAGTCCCAGTGTGGCCGGTCGCCCTCTCAGGCCGGCTACCCGTCGAAGCCTTGGTAGGCCATCACCCCACCAACAAGCTGATAGGCCGCGAGCCCATCCCCCACCGAAAAACTTTCCAACACCCACCATGCGGCAGATGCTCATATCCGGTATTAGACCTCGTTTCCAAGGCTTATCCCGAAGTGGGGGGCAGGTTGCTCACGTGTTACTCACCCGTTCGCCACTGATCCGCCCAGCAAGCTGGGCTTCACCGTTCGACTTGCATGTGTTAAGCACGCCGCCAGCGTTCGTCCTGAGCCAGGATCAAACTCTCCGTAAAAGAAGAGAAAACACCACGAACCTCCAAAGAAGCCCGCAGCATTCAACGATACTGGCCAGACCGAGCTGAACTGCTCAATCTGATCCAAAAGAACCCAAAAAGGGTTCAAAAACTTTGGCATTGACTATCAAACACACTGTTGAGTTCTCAAACAACCGACGCACACCCACAAGACCAGGACCTTCGTCCTGACCCCGCCGGGG
>NZ_JCAIUJ010000018.1:0-1066 GCF_059445465.1 Isoptericola sp. Y541
GCCGCCGATGGCGGAGTGGGCTCGGTGGTGATTGTAGAAGTGGAGCCAGCCGGGCAGAGCAGCGTTGCGCTGTTCGGTTGATTCATAGAGCCGGGCGTAGGCCCAGCCGTCGCCCAGAGTCCGATGGAAGCGTTCGATCTTGCCGTTGGTCTGGGGCCGGTAGGGCCGGGTGCGCTTGTGCTTGATGCCGAGCTCGGCACAGGCGTCGCGCCAGGCGTAGGCCTTGTAGGCCGAGCCGTTGTCGGACAGAACTCGCTCGACGCTCACGCCGCGTTCGGCGAACCAGGTGACCGCGCGGTGCAGGACGCCGATCGCGGTGGCGGCCTTCTCGTCGGCGTGGATCTCGGCGTAGGCGACCCGTGAGTGGTCGTCGATCACGGTGTGCACGAACGCGGTCCCGATGGCCGGCCGGTAGGCATTGCCCCGCTTGCCGGTGCGCTGGGCGGTGGCCTCCTTGTTCCTGCGGCCCTGCTGTGGTCCGACGTATCGCCAGCCACCACCGTCGGGGATGTTGGCGAACTTGGTGACATCGACGTGGATCAACGAGCCCGGGTGATCGTGCTCGTAGCGGCGCAGCGGCTCGCCGGTCACGCGGTCGATGTGGGAGAGCCGGTTGATCCGGCAGCGCACCAACACCGCGTGCACGGTCGAGGCCTGCATCCCGAGCCGGCCGGCGATCTGGACCGGACCGAGCCGGTGACGCCATCGCAACTGCACGATCCGGCGCACGACCCGTGGTGGCGTCTTGGTCGGACACGAGCGCGGGCGCGAACTGCGATCGACCATGCCCGCCGTTCCTTCGCAGCGGTACCGGTCGGCCCACTTCTTCGCGGTGCGTGCAGCGACCATGAACATCTTGGCCGCTGCCGCGTAGGTCCAGCCGCGGTCGACGACGAGCTGAGCAAGTCGCAGTCGGGCGCGTGGAGTCAGGGCAGCATTAGCGTGGGACACGAAGGCCTCCGGTCAGTGAAGCGGTGAACTAGACAGCTCCACTTCACAACCGGAGGCCTTCGTCTGTCAGACAGACTCACCGATGCCGGGCGGTACAACCTCCCTGGACATCACA
>NZ_JCAIUJ010000019.1:0-581 GCF_059445465.1 Isoptericola sp. Y541
GTAACCCCATCGTTGCAGGTCAGAGAGCCGGTGCGCTCTCACCCGGCCGCATCGTCGCGACCCGTTCCGTGAATAGCCCTCTCAGGGGCGAGGGCTGCCGTCGCCCGTCTTGTCGAAACTCACAGCAAGGACCGACGCTCCAAAACTGACCGATTCTGAGGCGCTCCAGAATCGGGTTCTGGAAGTTTCGAAACCTACGTCAGGGCACGTCAGCGTAGGCGTCGCCGGGGTTGCGCAGCAGTGTGGCGTCGGTCAATGGCCACACGGTGGCGAACGCGGAGCCGACGACGTTGTCGAGTGGCACGAACCCGCCGCCTGGATCCCCGGTGTGGAAGCGGGAGTCGGCCGAGTTCTGCCGGTTGTCCCCCATGACGAAGAGCATCCCGTCCGCCACGGTGTGGTCGAACGGCTCTTCGCTCGGCACCGAGCCGGGCCTGATGTACGACTCCTCGTCGATCGGCTCGCCGTTGACGCTCACGCGCCCCTGGTCGTCGCAGCACGTTGACGTGGTCACCCGGCACGCCGACCACCCGCTTGATCAGGTGGTCGCCGGTCTCCTGCGGGAGCAGCCCCACGAAGGT
>NZ_JCAIUJ010000002.1:0-545566 GCF_059445465.1 Isoptericola sp. Y541
CTATCAAACACACTGTTGAGTTCTCAAACAACCGACGCACACCCACAAGACCAGGACCTTCGTCCTGACCCCGCCGGGGGCAACTCCTCAAACTTACCAGACTCTTTCCGGCCGATCCAACCGCCCGTTCCCGGGCAACGGCTCGTCCGACTCGACGTCGGGAAGCCCCCAGATCGCGTCTCGGGGCACACGAAGCGACCCGATCCTCGAATGGAGTTCCAGCCCCGGTCGGCCACTCGAGCACCGGTCTCCCGGGCTGTGCTCTTCGTGTCCGTCTCCCTGTCGGGCTGACTTCGTAGAACTTACACGCTCCTCGGGCCCGGACCAACTCCGCCGGCGGTGACGCGGGGCACACACCCCCGGAGGCAGGGCTAGATTCGCGCGGTGACGGCCTCTTCGCCCCTCGTTCCGTCGCCCGGCCACGTGCTCGTGCGCCCCGCCCGTGCCGAGGAGGCTGCGGACGTCGCCTGGCTCGCCGCGCTGACGTTCCCCCTCGCGTGCCCGCCCGCGACACGGGTAGCCACGATCGCCGCGCACATCGCGGCGCACCTGAGCCCCGAGTGCTTCCGGGCGTGGATCGCCTCGGACCGCCACGCGCTCCCGGTCGCCGTCGGACCGGGCTCCGGCCGGCTGCTCGGCTACGCGCTCGTGGCGTTCGGCGAGCCGGACGGGCAGGCAGAGCGCGACGTGCTCGGCGACGCGGCCGGCCCGGGGCCGTACGCCGAGCTCTCCAAGATCTACGTCCATCCCGACGCGACGGGATCCGGTGTCGCGGGGCTTCTCCTCGACGACGTGGTCCGCGCGGCCGGGCGCCTCGCCCCCGACCCCGGCGCTGCCCCGCACCTGTGGCTCGGGACGAACGGCCAGAACCTGCGCGCCCAGGCCTTCTACCGCAAGCACGGTTTCGAGGTGGCGGGGACGCGTACCTACGACGTCGGCGGCGTGGAGCACGACGACGTCGTGATGATTCAGCGTCGCGACGCCTGACGGCGCCGGTCCCGGTCCGCTCCCCGGAGACCGGCCGCCGCCTCCCGTCAGTGCCGGCCGGGACGGGCGCGCAGCGCGAGGATCGCGTCCGCGCTGCGCTCGGCGTTGCCCAGGGAGTCCACCGGGTGCGGAGGCTCGGCGACGGTGGCCGCGTTGTCCTGCTCCCAGATCCCGTGCTGCTGCCCCGAGCCGTGCAGGGCGCTGAGGAACGACCGGTAGTCGAGGTCGCCCACCCCGAACTCGACGATGTCGTAGCCGTTGGCCGACGTCGGGTTCACCCGGCCGTCCTTGAGGTGGAACATCGGATACCGCTTCCGGTTCGCCAGCACGTACTCGACCGGCTCGAAGCCTGGGTAGAGGTACCGCCCCACGAAGGCCCAATACACGTCCATCTCGAGGAACACGGCGCGCGGGTCGGTGTTCTCGAGGAACACGTCGTACAGCCGCACGGACGGGTCGTCGGTCGCGAACCCGAACTCGTGCTGGTGGTTGTGCTGGTAGAACTTCAGCCCGCGCGCGGCGGCCGCCGCGCCGAAGCCGTTGAACTGCTCGGCGGCGGCCAGGTACCCGGCGACCGTCCGCACGTTGGTGGGCGCGTTCGCCGTGCCGACGTGCCGCATCCCCAGCGTCTCGGCGATGTCGAGCTCCGCCTCCAGGTTCGCGGCGAAGTCGCCGATCCCGCGGTGCGAGCCGACCGCGGCCAGGCCGTTGTCGTCCAGCAGCGTGCGGATCTGCGCCGGCGTGATCGCACCGACGGTCCCCTGCGTGTAGCCGGCGAACTCCACCTCGGCGTACCCGATCTGCGCGAGGCGCTCGAACACGGCGCGGAAACCCAGGGAGGAGACCTTGTCGCGGATCGAGTACAGTTGGATGCCCAGCTTGCCCGGGGGCACGAGCCGGCGACCTCCCCCGCCGGCCCCGGCCGCCGCCGCGGGAAACGCCGCAGCGGCCCCCGCCCCGGTGACGGTCGCGGCTCCGACCGCGACGGTGGACCCCGCCAGACGCAGGAACGTCCGGCGGTCGAGCTCGGTACGACTGGTCATGCTGATCTCCTTTGATCAGGACGCCGGACCACCCGGCGCCACGCTGTCGTCGTCCAGGCTGGGTCGGCCGCGTCGCCGCGTGGGTCAGCGGCGCTGGGAGAACGCGGCGTCGAACGCCGCCGCCGGCGGGTCGAACGCGAGCCCGCGCACGAACTCCAGAGCCTGGCGCGCGCCGACCAGGCGGTCCATTCCGGCGTCTTCCCACTCGATCGAGATCGGCCCCGCGTACCCGATCGTGTTGAGCATCCGGAACGCGTCCTCCCAGGGCACGTCCCCGCGCCCGGTGGAGATGAAGTCCCAGCCGCGTCGCGGGTCCGCCCACGGCAGGTGGGACGCCAGCCGCCCGTTGCGGCCGTTCGTCATGCGCTTCTTGGAGTCCTTGCAGTCCACGTGGAAGATGCGGTCGCGGAAGTCCCACAGGAAGCTCACCGGGTCCAGGTCCTGCCACACCATGTGCGACGGGTCCCAGTTGAGGCCGAAGGCCTCGCGGTGCCCGATCGCCTCGAGGGTGCGCACCGTCGTCCAGTAGTCGTACGCGATCTCGCTCGGGTGCACCTCGTGCGCGAACCGCACCCCGACCTCGTCGAAGACGTCGAGGATCGGGTTCCAGCGGTCCGCGAAGTCCTGGTAGCCGGCTTCGACCATCGCCTCGGACGCGGGCGGGAACATGGCCACGTACTTCCAGATCGACGACCCCGTGAACCCCACGACCGTGTCGACCCCCAGCCGGGCCGCCAGCCGCGCGGTGTGCTTCATCTCCTCGGCCGCGCGCTGCCGCACCCCCTCCGGGTCGCCGTCGCCCCATACGACGTCGGGCAGGATGTCGCGGTGCCGCGCGTCGATGGGGTCGTCGCACACCGCCTGGCCCTTGAGGTGGTTGGAGATCGCGTGCACCGTGAGCCCGTGCCGCTCCAGCAGGTCCAGCCGGGACTGCACGTAGGCGTCGTCGTCCCATCGCCACGGGTCGAGGTGGTCGCCCCAGCAGGCGAGCTCCAGCCCGTCGTACCCCCAGCCGGACGCGAGCCGGGCCACCTCCTCCAGGGGTAGGTCGGCCCACTGGCCCGTGAACAGGGTGATCGGTCGTGACATCGAGATGCTCCTTCTCAGCGGGTTTCGACAGGTTCAACCAGCGACGTGGGTTGCGACAGGCTCGGTTTCGACAGGCTCAACCGGCGAGGTCGACCCAACCGCTGCCGCCGGTGGAGCTGCGCTCGACGGCGTCGAGCACCCGCTGCACGGCGAGGCCGTCGGCGAAGGACGGCGTCGGCTGCTTGCCGGCCGCCAGGTCGCCGACGAGGTCGACGACCTGATGGGTGAAGGCGTGCTCGTAACCCAGGCCGTGGCCGGCCGGCCACCAGTGCCCGCCGTAGGGGTGCTCCGGCTCCGTCACGACGATGCGACGGAACCCCGCGACCTGGGCGTCGTCGCTCGCGTCGAAGAAGTGCAGCAGGTTCATGTCCTCGAAGTCGAAGGCGACCGAGCCCCGGGTCCCGTTGACCTCGAGCCGGATCGCGTTCTTGCGACCCCCGGCGTACCGGGTGGCCTCGAAGCTGGCGAGCCCCCCGCCCGCCAGCCGCCCGAAGAAGACGGCCGCGTCGTCGACCGTCACCGGGCCGGTGCCCTCCCCCGCCTCGCCGGACAGGCCGGAGAACGACGCCGGCACCGGGCGCTCGTGCACGAAGGTCTCGAGCATCCCGGCCACGCCGACCAGCCGTTCGCCGGTGACGAACTGCGCGAGGTCGACCACGTGGGCGCCGATGTCGCCCAGCGCGCCGGAGCCCGCCTTCTCCTTGTCGAGCCGCCACGACAGCGGCGCGTCGGGGTCCGTGAGCCAGTCCTGCAGGTACTGGGCCCGCACGTGCCGCACCTCGCCGATCCGCCCCTGCTCGACCAGGCGACGCGCGAGCTGGATCGCGGGGACGCGGCGGTACGTGAAGCCCACCGTCGCCGTCACCCCGCGCCGGGCCGCCGCGTCGGCGGCCGCCACCATCGTCTCGGCCTCGGCCACCGAGTTCGCGAGCGGCTTCTCGCACAGCACGTGCTTGCCCGCCTCGAGCGCCGCGACCGCGATCTCGGCGTGCGTGTCGCCCGGGGTGCACACGTCCACGAGGTCGACGTCGTCGCGCGTGAGCAGCTCCCGCCAGTCCGTCACGGCGTCCTCCCAGCCGAGCCGGTCCGCCGCCGCGCGGACCGCCTGAGGGTCGCGGCCCGCGACGACCCGCATCCGGGGGGCGAGCGGCAGGTCGAAGAACCGCGGCGCGGTCCGCCAGGCCTGCGAGTGCGCCGCACCCATGAACGCGTATCCGACCATCCCGACGCCCAGCGTCGGAGTCCCCCCTGCTGGAGCGTGCTCGGCCATGCTGCCCTCCCTGTCCTGCGGTGGCGCACCGGCCGGCCCTGGGAGCCGGCCGGTGCCGTCCGTCGTGTTCCCGGTGGTCGTCAGTCGTCGTCGATCGGCCCGGTCAGGACCGGAAGCCGATCGGCAGGTACTGGTCGACGTTGTCGGCCGTGACGACCGGTGCGTAGAGCTGCGTGGTGCGCGGGACGCCCGCCGAGACGAGGTCCCCCATGTTCTTGTCGTGCACCACGAGCCGGGCCAGCTTGATGCCGTCGGCGGCCTGCGTCGACGGGTAGACGACGGTGGCCTGCAGCACGGAGTCGTCGGCCTTGATGTGCTCCATCACGTCGAGGGAACCGGCGCCGCCGACCATGAAGAACTCGTCCCGGCCGGCGTTCTCGATGGCGGCCAGGACGCCGACGCCCTGGTCGTCGTCGTGGTTCCAGATGGCGTCGATCTTCGGCTCCGCCTGCAGGAGGTTCGACGTGGCCGTCTCGCCGCCCTGGACGGTGAAGTCCGCGGCGACCCGGGCGTCGACGTCCAGGCCGCAGTCGGACAGCGCGTCCTTGAAGCCCTTGCTGCGGTCCTGGGTGAGCGGCAGCGAGTCGATGCCCGCGATCTCGGCGACGACGGCGTCGGGGTTGTCCCCGAGCTGCTCGCAGATGTACGTGCCGGCGCTCACGCCCATCCCGTAGTTGTCGCCGAGCACCGTGGCGCGTGCCGCGAACGGGCTGGAGAACTCGCGGTCCACGTTGATGACGGGGATCCCCGCGTCCATCGCCTTGGTGGCGACCTCGGTGAGCGCCGCACCGTCGAACGGGAGCAGCACGATGGCGTCGACGCCGTCGTTGATGAACTGCTCGATCTGGCTGATCTGGACGTTGACGTCGTTGGTGGCCTCCGCCTGCCGGAGCTCGACGTCCGAGTACTGCTCGGCGGTGTCGACGGCGGACTGGGTGATGGCGCCCATCCAGCCGTGGTCGGCTGCGGGGGCGGAGAAGCCGATGACCATCTCTTCCCCCGGCTCGTCGTTGCCCTCGGCCGCGACCTGCGGTGCGGCCGAGCCCTCGTCCTCGGGGGCCTCGTTGCTGGTGCAGCCGGCGGCGAGCAGGACGGCGGTGGTGGCCACGGCGGCCAGCGCGGCGGTGCGCCGGCCACGGTTGAAGCGTTCGGTACGTGCGGACATGTGATCCTCGATTCGGTCCGGCCCCGCCGGGCGGGTGGCCCGGTGCGGGGTGGTGCGGTGCGGGGTGGTGCGGGGAGATGCAGGGAGGTGCGGCGGCGTCAGGTGGACGATCGTTTGGCGAACCGCTGCTGGATCAGCACGGCGGCCACGATGATCACGCCCTTGGCGACGTTCTGGGCGGAGATCGACAGGTTGTTGATCGTGAAGACGTTGGTGAGCATCGCGAAGATGACGACGCCGATCACGGTGCCGACGATGGTGCCGCGCCCGCCGATGAGCAGCGTGCCGCCGACGACCACGGCGGCGATCACCTCGAGCTCGAGATACATGCCGTGCGTGGAGCTTCCGGCCGTGGTGCGGCCGAGCATCATCACGCCCGCGATGCCCGACGTGAGCCCGGACAGCGCGTAGACGTACAGCAGGTGGCGCTGCACCTTGATGCCCGCGAGGCGCGACGCCTCGATGTTGCCGCCCACGGCCACCGTGCGCCGTCCGAAGGTGGTGCGGTTGAACAGGAACCAGCCGGCCACGGCGACCACGGCGAAGATCCACACGAGCACCGGGACGCCGATGAAGTCGGCGCGGAAGAAGTCCAGGAACCCGTCCACGCCGACGACCTGCGTCTGCCGGCCGGAGATCATCTCCGCGAGGCCGCGGGCGGCGATCATCATCGCGAGGGTGGCGATGAACGCCACGACCCTGCCGTAGGCGATGATCAGGCCGTTGATGAGGCCCGCCGCGGTGCCCACCGCGAGCGCCGTGAGCACCATGACCGTCCAGTGCACGTCCTCGGCCATCGTCTGGGTGGCGAGCGTGCTGGCCCACACGGAGGTGAGGCCCACCAGGGAGCCCACCGACAGGTCGATGCCGCCCGCGGTGATGACGTACGTCATCCCGATGGCCAGCACGCCGGTCACCGACGCGAGCCGGAGGATGGTCATGATGTTGTCGATGCTGGCGAAGCGCTCGCCGCCCGTGATCACGCCGACGACGGCGACGAGGGCCAGGGCCACGACGAGCCCGACGGTGCGCCCGGCGGGGCCGGACAGCCACGAGGACCGCGACTCGGCCGCGGGTGGTGCGTCGACCTGGGTGCTCATGCGGCGGTTCCTTCCATGACGAGGTCGAGCACGCGGTGCTCGTCGATGTCCTGCGCGGGTGCACGGTGCACGACGCGTCCTTCGGAGACCACGAGCACGTGGTCGGCGAGCCCCAGGACCTCCGGGATCTCGCTGGAGACGACGACGACCGCTGTCCCGGCGTCGGCGAGCCGGCGCACCAGGGCGTAGAGCTCGGACCGGGCGCCGACGTCGACGCCACGGGTGGGCTCGTCCAGGAGCAGCACGTCGCAGCCGTGCACGAGCCACCGGCCGAGCAGCGCCTTCTGCTGGTTGCCGCCCGACAGGGTGCGGGCGGTGCGGTCGACGTCGGCGGGCCGCAGGTCGAGGGCAGAGACCTGCTCGCGCGCCGCCGCGCGCTCCGCGCGCTCGTCGAGCCAGCCGCCCCGGGCGATCCGGGCGAAGGTGGACAGGGTGATGTTCTTGTAGACGGGCTCGTCGAGGACGAGGCCCTGGCTCTTGCGCTCCTCGGGGCACAGCCCGATGCCGGCGCCCACCGCGGCGTCCACCGAGCCCGCACGCAGGCGCCGGCCCTTGACCGTCACGCTGCCCGCGGTGCGCCGCCGGGCGCCGTAGAGCGTCTCGAGGATCTCCGAGCGCCCGGCGCCGACCAGGCCCGCCAGGCCGACGATCTCGCCGGCCCGGACCTGGAAGGACACGTCCTCGAACGTCCCGGCGAGAGCAAGCCCTTCGACATCGAGCACGACGGGCGCGTCCTGGGGGACGCCCGGCCGCGCCGGGAAGGCGTACTCGACGGTCCGCCCGGTCATGAGGCGGATCAGCTCGACGGTCGGCGTCGTGGCCGGCAGGTCGCGGCCCACCGTCCGCCCGTCCTTGAGCACGGTGATGCGATCGCCGATCTGGCGGATCTCCTCCATGCGGTGGGAGATGTAGACGACGGCCACCCCCTGCGCGGTGAGCTCGCGGACCACCCGGAAGAGGTTCTGCACCTCGCCCGCGTCGAGCACGGCGGACGGCTCGTCCATGACGATGACGCGCGCGTCGTGGGAGAGCGCCCGCGCCATCGACACCACCTGCTTGCCCGCGGCCGACAGGCGGCCGACCTCGCGGTGCGGAGAGATCTCGGGGTGGCCGAGCCGCGCCAGCAGCTCGCGCGTGCGCCGGGTCGCGTCGCGCCGCTGCGTGAACCCGCCGCGGTCGAGCTCGTGGCCGAGGAAAACGTTCTCCGCGACGGTGAGCCCGTCGACCACGTCGAGCTCCTGATAGATGGTGGCGATGCCGTGCCGCAGCGCCGCGACCGGGTGCGGGACGACGACCTCGGCGCCGTCGACCAGCACCCGACCGGCGGTGGGCTGGTGCGCGCCCGCCAGCACCTTGATGAGGGTCGACTTGCCGGCGCCGTTCTGACCGAGCAGGCAGTGCACCTCGCCCGGCAGCACGTCGAGGTCCACCCCGTCGAGCGCCTTGGCGCCCGGGAAGTGCTTGACGATCCCCTCCATGCGCAGCAGAGGGACCGGGGCGTCTCTGTCCTCGGGCGTTGCCGCGTCGTCGCGGTCCACGTCGACCATGGGTCTGAACCTAGGACCCCTTCTGTCGAGCGTCAAGCAAAAGATGCGGGTGAACCGGTCGTGATTGACTACGGCCATGACGGAAGGTGCAGGCGCCGGCCCGCGGACGTCCGGGGCGGGCGAGATGTTCCAGCTTCTGCGCGACGGGCGCGCCCGGACGCGGGCCGAGCTCGCCACCCTCACGGGGCAGGCGAGATCCACGGTCGCCGGGCGCATCGACGCGCTCATGGCCACCGGGCTCATCGCCCCGGCCGGCGAGGCGACCTCCACCGGGGGACGCCCGCCTGCGACCTTCGCGTTCCACCCGTCGTCGCAGGTGGTGCTGGGCGTCGACCTCGGCGCGACCCATGCGCGGCTCGCCGTGACGGACCTCGCCTCGACCGTGCTCGCCGAGCTGGACGCCCCGCTCGCCATCGCGGACGGGCCGGGGCCCGTGCTCGAGTGGGTCGCCGAGACGGGGCGCAAGCTCCTCGAGACCGCCGGCCGCGACCTCGCGGACCTCGCCGGGGTGGGCGTCGGGCTGCCCGGGCCCGTCGAGCACGCCACCGGCCACCCGAACAACCCCCCGATCATGCCCGGCTGGGACGACGCGGACGTGCCAGGGATCCTCCGGGCCCGCTTCGACGCACCCGTGCTCGTGGACAACGACGTCAACATCATGGCGCTCGGCGAGCACCGCATCGCCTGGGCGGACGTCCCGGACCTCATCCTCGTCAAGGTCGCCACGGGCATCGGCGCCGGCATCATCGCCGACGGCGCGCTGCGGCGCGGCGCGCAGGGCGCGGCGGGCGACATCGGGCACATCGCCGTCCCCGGGGCCGAGGACATCGTGTGCCGCTGCGGCAACGTGGGCTGCCTCGAGGCGATCGCGAGCGCGCAGGCGCTGGCCTCCCACCTCCGGCAGGAGGGCCTCGACGTCGCCGGCCCGGCCGACGTCGTCGCCCTGGTGCGCGGCGGCGACGTCAGCGCCGGGCGGGCCGTGCGGCAGGCGGGCCGCGAGATCGGCGCCGTGCTGGCCTCCACCGTCAGCCTGCTCAACCCGTCGGTGATCGTGCTCGGGGGCATCCTCGCCGAGGCCGGCGAGCACCTGATCGCCGGGATCCGGGAGGTCGTGTATCGACGGTCGCTGCCGCTGGCCACCCAGCACCTGCGCATCGCCGTGGCCCGCACCGGTGCGCAGGCCGGCGTGCTCGGGGCCGCCGCGATGGCCTCCGACCACGCGCTCTCCACCGAGGCGGTGGAGGCGCTCACCGCGAGCGCCTGACCACCGCGGGCACCGCCGTACGATGCGCGGCATGACCACCACGACCGCACCGTTCACCGGGCTGCTCGCGTACCCGATCACACCGTTGCACGACGACGGGACGCCCGACCTCGATGCGCTCGCCGGTCTCGTCGACCGCGCCGTCGCAGCCGGGGTGGACGGCGTCACGGTGCTGGCGACCTCCGGCGCCGGGGTGTCGTTCGACGGCGACGAGCGGGACGCCGTGGTGCGCGCCGCCGTCGACGCCGCTGGCTCGCTGGCCCCGGTGTACGCGGGCGCGGCGGACGCGTCCGCTCACCGCGTCGTCGCGCACGCCCGGGCCGCCGTCCGGTCCGGCGCCGCGGGGCTCGTCCTCCCCCCGTTCTCCTACCTGCCGCTCGACGACGCCGACGTGGGCGCGCTCTTCGCGCGGGTCTCCGCCGCCGTGCCGGGTACCCCCGTGTGCTTCTACAACAAGCCCGTGCAGCTCGGGTACGACGTCTCGGTGGAGCTCCTCGGGCGCCTCGCCGCCGAGGGCGTGGTGGCCGCGGTCAAGGACCCGGCGTCGACGGCGGCCCGGCCGGCGGGCCGGGTGGCCGCGCTCCGCGCCGCCGGCCCGGGCGTCGCGGTGGGGCTCAGCGGGGACGACGCGCTGGTCGGGGCGGCCGAGCCGGCCGACGCCTGGCACACCGGGCTCGCGGCCCTCGCGCCGGCCGAGTACGTCGCCGTCCGGCGTGCCAGGGTGGCGGGCCGGGACGACGACTCGGCGGCGCGGGCGTGGCTGCTCGAGGTCGCGCACGCGGTCGCCGCGACGAGGCGGCCGATCGCGGCGTTCCACGCGCTGGCGAACCTGCTGGGCGCGCCCACCGCGCCGCCGCGCGACGCGCTGGTCCCGCTCGCCGCCGCCGACGAGGGGCCCCTCCGGGACGTCGTCGCCCGGCGCCCTGACGCCTGACGGGCCCGCCGAGCGCAGGGGCCGCGCCGCGGAGGGCCGGGAGCGAGGTGGTCGGAGCGTCGAGCACCCGCGCAGCGTAGCCGCGGGCGTCAGTCGCCCTCGTCGCCGTCCGGAGCGTCGCCCACCGTGCCGTCCAGGCCGCCGTCCAGCGCCGCCGGGCCGGCCTCGAGCAGGCGCGTGAACCCGTCCTCGTCGAGGACCGGCAGGCCGAGCTCCTCCGCCTTGGCCGCCTTCGTCCCGGCGTTCTCGCCCACGACGACGTAGTCGGTCTTCTTCGAGACCGACCCGGCAGACTTGCCACCCGCGGCGAGGATCGCCTCCTTCGCCCCGTCGCGGCTGTAGCCCTCGAGCGAGCCGGTGACCACGACCGTCAGGCCGGCGAGCGGTCCGGTCGGGCCCTGGTCGGCCTGCGCCGCCATGGCCTCCGGGCCGGGGTGCCCGGGCGTGGCGAAGCGGACCCCGGCGCGCTCCCACGCCGCGACGATCTCCCGGTGCCAGTCCACCTCGAACCAGTCCAGCAGCGCGTCGGCGATGATCGGGCCCACGCCGTCGACCGCGGCCAGCTCCTCGCGCGAGGCCGCACGGATCGCGTCGAGCGAGCCGAACCAGTCCGCGAGCGCCCGGGCCGCGACGGGCCCGACGTGCCGGATGTTGAGGCTGACCAGGATGCGCCACAGGTCCTTCGTCTTGGCGCGGTCCAGCTCGAAGACGAGTGTCTCGGCGGTGGTGGAGGGCCCGTAGACCGGGAAGTCCTTGCGGACCCCGGCCGCGCGGCGCTCCGCCGGCGTCGCGTCCTCGTACCCCGGCGGGTAGGTGCGGCTGACGACCTTCTGGAACGGCCGGACCACCTTGGCGCTGGTGATCGAGCCGTCCGACATGGTGACGTCGGCCGACTCCCCCCGGCCGTCGCTCGGCCGCGGCAGCCCGGTCTCCGGGTCCCGGACGACCACGCGGATGGGGGCGAGCTGCTCGATCGTGAGGTCGAAGAGGTCCTTCTCCGTGCGCAGGGGCGGCTCCTTCGGCTCCAGCGGCTGCGTGAGCGCGGCGGCCGTCACCTCGCCCAGCGCGTCGACGTCGAGCCCGCCCCGCGAGCCGATGTGCTCCACGCGCCCGCGCACCTGCGCCGGGCAGGTCTCGGCGTTGGGGCAGCGCAGGTCGACGTCGCCCTCCTTCATCGGGCGCAGCGGCGTGCCGCACTCGGGGCACCGGGCGGGCATGACGAAGTCCTCGCGGGGGTAGCCGTCGTCCGCGAGCGCCGCGACCGGGCCGAGGATCTCGGGGATCACGTCGCCGGCCTTGCGCAGCACCACCATGTCGCCGATGCGCACGCCCTTGGCCCGCACCACGTCCTGGTTGTGCAACGTGGCCTGCCGCACGGTGGAGCCCGCGACCTTGACCGGCTCCATCACCGCGTACGGCGTCGCCCGGCCCGTGCGCCCCACCCCCACCTGGATGGCCAGGAGGCGGGTGTTGACCTCCTCCGGCGGGTACTTGTACGCGATGGCCCAGCGCGGCGCGCGGCTGGTGGCGCCCAGGCGGCGCTGGTCGGCGAGCGCGTCCACCTTGACGACGATGCCGTCCAGCTCGTGCTCGATGGAGTGCCGGTGCTCGCCGTAGTAGTCGATCATCTGCTGCACGCCGTCGAGGCCCTCGACCACCCGGTTGTGCGGCGAGACCGGGACGCCCCACTGCTCGAAGAGCGCGTACGCGTCCGACTGGCGCCCGAGCTCGGCGTGCTCGCCCTGGGTCCACTGCAGGGCGCCCACCCCGTGCGCGTACATGCGCAGGTTGCGGCTCTCGGTGACCTGCGGGTCCTTCTGCCGCAGCGAGCCCGCCGCGGTGTTCCGCGGGTTGGCGTACGGGTCCAGACCCGCGGCGACGAGCTTCTCGTTGAGCGCCGCGAAGTCGTCGACGCCCATGAAGACCTCGCCCCGGACCTCGATGACGTCCGGGTGCGTGGCCGGGTCGCCGCCCAGGCGCTGCGGGATGGTCGCGATGGTGCGCACGTTGGCGGTCACGTCCTCGCCCGTGCGACCGTCGCCGCGCGTGGCCGCACGCACCAACCGGCCCTTCTCGTAGAGCAGCGCGATCGCGAGGCCGTCGATCTTGACCTCGCACAGGTACCCGACGCGGTCGTCGGGCCCGAGGCCCAGGTCGCGGTGCACGCGCGTGGCCCACGCGGCGATGTCCTCGGCGCTGAACGCGTTGTCGAGGGACAGCATCTGCTCCAGGTGCTGGACCGTCGCGAAGCCCGCCGCCGCGCGGCCGCCCACCCGCTGCGTCGGAGACTCCGGTGTGACGAGCGCCGGGTGCGCCGCCTCCAGGTCCTGCAGCTCGCGCATGCGCCCGTCGTACTCGGCGTCCGAGACCTTCGGCGCGTCGTCCTCGTAGTACGCGCGCTGGTCCTCCTCGACCAGCGCGACCAGCTCCGCCCAGCGGCGCTGGGCGCCGGCCTCGTCGCGCACGGTCTCGTCGAGCGCAGTCTCGTCGAGCGCAGTCTCGTCGAGCGCAGTGGGTTCGATGTCGGTCACGGGCCCATCTTGCCGCGTCCCGCCGACACCGGCCGTACCGACGCCGGGGCCGTCGGCCCCGCCACGGGACCTATCGCGCGGACTGTCCGGACCGCTACGATTCTGGCGATTCGGCCCTTATCGACCGACAGCAAGGACGACCATGAAGATCGCCGTCGTCGGCGCCGGCTTCGCCGGCCTGGCCAGTGCCAAGGTGCTCCGCGAGTTCGGGCACGACGTGACCGTGTTCGACAAGACCCCCGACGTCGGCGGCGTGTGGAGCGCCAGCCGCCGCTACTCCGGGCTCACGACCCAGAACAACAAGGGCTCGTACTCCTTCTCCGACCTGCCGATGCCCAAAGACTTCCCCGAGTGGCCCAGCGGCGAGCAGGTGCAGGCCTACCTGGAGCAGTACGTCGAGCTGCACGACCTGGGCGGCACGCTGCGCCTGTCGACCGAGGTCGTGCAGGCCGAGCTCACCCCGGCCGAGGACGGCTGGCTCGTCACCGCGCGCCGGGCCGGCGAGGCGGTGGGCGATCCCGAGCCGTTCGACCACCTCGTGGTCGCGAACGGCATCTTCTCCGACCCCGTCATCCCCCGGTTCGAGGGGCTCGCGCAGCTCCTGCGGGCGGGCGGCAAGGTCGTCGCCGCGAGCCAGCTCACCTCGCTCGAGGACGCGCGCGACAAGCATGTCGTCGTCGTGGGCTACGGCAAGTCCGCCTGCGACGTCGCCGCGGAGCTGGGCCAGGTCGCGGTCAGCACCCACGTGGTGGCGCGACACCTGCTGTGGAAGCTGCCCAAGAAGCTGGGCAACGCGCTGAACTACAAGTACCTCCTGCTCACCCGCCTCGGCGAGGGCCTGTTCCGTTACCAGACCCTTGAGGGCGGGATGGAGCGGTTCCTGCACGGGCCCGGCGACGGCGTCCGCCGGTCGATGCTCTCCGGCGTCAGCTCGGTCTCCACCAGGCAGCTGCGCCTGAAGGAGCTCGGCCTGGTGCCCCGCGGCGAGTTCGCGGACATCGCCCGGTCCTCGGCGTCGCTCGCCACCGACGGCTTCTTCGAGCAGGTCCACGCGGGCGCGATCGTGGTGCACCGCGACACCGAGATCGAGCGCCTGGCGGCGGACGACGACGGCGCCCCCGTCGCCGTGCTCGACGACGGGACGACGACGCGCGCCGACCTCGTGGTCTGCGGCACCGGCTTCCACCAGCGCGTGCCGTTCCTCGACGACGACCTGCGGGCCCGCCTGCTCGACGACCGGGGGAACTTCCAGCTCTACCGGCAGGTGCTGCCCCACGACGTACCCCACCTGACCTTCGCCGGGTACAACTCGTCGCTGTTCAGCCCGCTGTCGGCCGAGATCGGCGCCGTGTGGACGGCCGCCTACCTGGCCGGCGCCCTGCGGCTGCCCCCGCTCGAGGTCCGCCGCGAGCACGTGGCCGGTCGCGTGGACTGGATGGAGAAGCGCACGGAGGGCAAGCACGCCCGCGGCACCAACGTCATCCCGTTCTCGCTGCGCCAGGTCGACGAGCTGCTGGACGATCTCGACGCGCGCCTCCCCGCGCCCACGCGCGCCGCCCAGTGGCTGCTGCCGGTGGTCCCGAAGGCGTTCCGGCACGTGTCGACCCGGATCCGGGAGCGCGTCGCGCAGCACGCGTGACCCGCCCGCCGCGGGCTCCCGCTCCGCACGAGCCGCGAGATCAGTCGCAGTCAGACGAAGCGGACCGGGAGCTCGCGCGGGTGGCGCACCCACGCCGAGCGCACGGGCAGCACGTCGCCGGGCGCGAGCATCAGCTCCATGTCGGCGGCCCGGGCGAGGAAGTGCCCCACCACCGTGCGGGTGATGACCGGCGCCGTGCGGTGCGCGGGGCACGCGTGGGCGCCCGTGCCCCAGGTGAGGTGGAACCGCGAGTCGACCTGCTCCCACGTGTCGACCGCCTGGACGGCGCGGTCGGCGTTGGCGGCGGCGACGGCCGGCACGACCGCGTCGCCGGCGGCGACGGCCTGGCCGCCCAGCTCGCCGTCGGTGAGGGCGTAGCGGGGCCGCAGGTGCGGCAGCGGCGGCGTGTCGCGGGCGACCTCGTCCAGGGCGTCGTCGAGGGAGAGCCGGCCACCGTACAGCCGGGCCGCGAACGCCGGGTCCGCGAGCACGCGCTGCAGGGCGGTGGCGATCCAGGCGATCTCGGCGTCGTGCGCCGTCTGGAAGAGCAGCGCGACGGCGCCCATCACCTCCAGGTCGTTCGCGTGCCCGGGGTGGGCCAGCAGCGCCGACGTGAGGTCGTCGCTGGGCTCGGCGCGGCGGGCGGCGACGAACCCCGCGAGCAGGTCCTCGGCCTCGGTGGCGGCCGCGTAGGCGTCCTGGGTGCCCGACCGCTGGGCCACGGTGAGCTCGTGCAGTCGACGCGCGTCCGCGAGCGTCATGCCGAGCAGGTCGGCCAGCACGCGCACGGGCACGTCGACGGCGTACTGGGCCACCATGTCCGCGCTGCCGCGGGCGGCGAGCCGGCCGAGCACGGCGGTGCACGCGACGTCCACCGTCCGCACGACGCGCTTCTCCTCGAGCGCGTCCAGGGCGTCGGCCAGGGGCGCGCGCAGGCGCCGGTGCTCGGCTCCGTCGCGGTCGTGGGCGCTGTCGCGCTGCGCGAGCACGGCCCGCGTCGGCGAGCGCCAGGCGACGAGCCGCTCGGCCTCGTACCGCCAGTGGCGGGAGTCCCGGGAGAACAGCGCCTCGTTGCGCAGCACGGCGGCGACCTCGGCGTGCCCCAGGGCCAGCCAGGCCGGCACCCCCGGCTCGAGGTCGACCGGCGCGAGCGCGCCCCAGCGCGAGCGCAGGGCCTCGTAGCTCGCCCGCGGGTCCACGGCACCGGCCAGGTCCGCGAGCAGCGGCCGATCGGCGACGTCCTCGAGACGCACGACTCGCACCGCGCCGGTGAGGCTCACGCGGTCGCGCTCCCGCCGCCCGCGCGGCGCACGGCGTGCGCGACGAGGGCCTTGAGCGCCTCCACGGCCTGGCGGCGTTCGCGCAGGTCGCCGGAGACGACCGGTGTGCCCGGCGGCAGGTCGAGGGCGCCGCGCACGGCGTCTACGCCGTAGCGCGGCGCGTCCGGGAACTCGTTGACCACCACGGCGATCGGCAGCCGCGTCTGCTCCTCGAGCTGGTCCAGCACCTCGAAGCTGTCCTCCAGCCGGCGCGTGTCGACCAGGACGAGCGCCCCGACGGCGCCCTCGGCCAGGCCGGCCCACAGGTCCCAGAAGCGCCGCTGCCCCGGCGTGCCGAACAGGTAGAGCGCGGTGGTCCCGCCCACGGTCACCCGGCCGAAGTCCATCGCAACCGTCGTCGTCGACTTCGACCCGAGGAGGGGGTCGACGCCGACGCTGGCGGCGGTGACGGTCTCCTCGGTGCTGAGGACGGGGATCTCGCTCACGGCGCCGATGAGGGTGGTCTTGCCGACGCCGTAGGAGCCCACCACCAGCACCTTGACCGACCGCTCGACGGTCGACGCCAGGTGCCGGGCGCTGCCGGGATCAGAACCTGTCGGGTCCGGACCCGTGCGATCAGAATCGCTGGAGCCCATCGAGCACCTCCTCCAGCAGGCCGAGTCCCGGCAGGTCGTGCTGCGCGTGGGAGCGGATCGCCAGGTAGCCGGAGTCGACCAGGTCGGACACCAGCACCGCCACGAGGCTCGTGGGCAGGTGCAGGTACGCGGCGAGCTCGGCCAGGGCGAGCGTGCCCCGGCAGGTCTCGAGGAGGGCGCGCTCGTGACGCCCGGCGCCGACGGGCAGCTCGCGCCCGTCGTCCACCGTGCGCAGGAGCGTCTCGGGCCGCAACGTGTTGCGGGAGGGATGCGCGCGTCCGCCGGTCAGGACGTACGAGCGCACCGGATGGTCGCGGTAGCCGTCCGTGGGCATCGGGTCTCCCTCAGTGCTCGAGCGAGGGCTCGGACGGGGAACCGGGCATGGTCTCGAGCGTGGTCTCGAGCGGGAGCGCGACCGACGGCCCGACCGGGTCGGTGCCGAGCGTCCGCTCCCCGATCATGAGGACCTGGGCCTGCATCTGCTGGGCCACGAGCCCGGGGTCCACGGTCGCGTCGGTCACGACCGCGAGCCGCGACCCGTCGCCCGCACCACGGACGAAGAGGAAGCCGCCCTCGAACTCCACGAGCACCTGGCGCAGCCGGTCCCCCGCGCCGAACTCCCGGCCCATGCTCATGCCGAGGGCGATGAGGCCCGCGCAGGCCGCCGCGACCTTGTCGGCGGAGTCCGGGTCGGTGACGTCCGTGCGGACCTTCACCAGCCCGTCGGAGCTGAGCACGACGGCGTGCCGCACACCACGCACCCCGGCCACGAGGTCGAGCATCCAGCTGTCGGGATGCGCGATCCCGAGCGGCGTCGTGCCGGTGGTCTGGGTGGTCATCTGTCCTCCGAGTTCCCGTCCGTCACGGTCGACGGCTCCTGGGCGTGGTGATCGGTCGCGAAGAACGCGCCGATCCATTCGCCGGCCTGCTCCGCGGTCTGGTCAGCGGTCTGGTCGGCGGTCTGGGCAGTGGGGGTCCGGGCCGGGGCGAGAGCGGCCGGGTCGACGGCGCCGCGCCTCGCGCGCCGCTGCGGGAGCGCCGGCGGCGCCACCGGTTCCGGCGGCACGGACGACGGCGCGAACGAGAGTGCCGCAGTCGTCCGGGCCTCGGGCACGACCGCGCGATCGCCCCACGCCTCGTCGACGCTCGGGGCCAGCGCCTCCGGTGCCACCGCGGACGTGGTGGTCAGCTCGCCGGGGACCAGCACGACGGCCCGCAGGCCCCCGTAGACGGACTCCATCAGGTCCACGCGCAGGCCGAGCAGGCGCGCGTACGCGCCGACGACGGCCAGGCCGGTCTGCGGGACCTCGCCGAGGTCCGCGATCCCCACCGGGCGCTTGCCCGACGCGACCTCCCGCACCCGCTCGAGCTCACGCGGGGCCATCCCCACGCCGCAGTCGTCGACCTCGATGACGGCGCCTCGCTGCACCTGCCGGATGGCGACGAGGACCTGGGTGTTCGGCGGGGAGCACTGGGTGGCGTTCGCGAGCAGCTCCGCGACCACGTGCGCGAGCGGCTCGATCGCCCGCCCGAGGACCGCCAGACCCGGGTCGCCCGAGACGTCGATGCGCTGGAAGGCGGTGATGCGCCCGGCGGCCGCCCGGACGACGTCCGGCAGGGCCAGCGGGTCGTCCCAGGCCTGGCCGGGCCGGCGGCCGCAGAGGGCGACGAGGTTCTGCGCCTGCCGCGCGTGCTGGGCCGCGGCGTGGTCGATCCGCATGGAGGTGTGCAGCACGTCCGGGTCCGCCGCGTGCCGCTGCACCATGCGCGCGGCCTCCTCCTGGATGCGGTGCGCCGAGGCCTGGACCTTGCGGCCCAGCGCGACGACGGCGGTCTCGACCGCGGCCCGCTGGTCGTCGTGCGCCTCCTGGGCGCCCGCCAGCGCCGTCGTCGCCTCCTCGAGGGACCGCGCGCTCGCCGCCAGGCCCGCCGCGAGCTCGTCGCGGAACGCGAGACGGGCGGACTCGGCCCGCCGGGCGGCCAGCGACAGCGCTACCGCCGCGACCACGACGAGGACGGCCGCCAGGGCGGCCAAGGCCCATCCCGTCTCGCGCGCCACGGGTTCCCCCGCGGCACCCCCGAGCACCGGCACGGCCGCGACGCAGAGCACCGCGGCCCCGGCGCAGAGCTGTCCGATGACGCGCGCGCTCGCGCCCGGACCGGCAGAGGTCGTCGTACTCACCGCACCCCCGTGGGTGAAAGGGGCGAAACCCCTGGAACGTCCATAGCGGGATCAATCCCCTGACCAGGAGTTTCTACCACGGGCGCCCCCCGGTTGGAAGAGGACCTGCCGCCGGAGTGCCTGGCCCGGAGGTTATCGTGCCGACCATGACCGCCGAGCGTCTCGAGACCGTCCCGTCCACCGCCGCACCGACCACCCCGCTCGACCCCGGAGCGCCCGACCCGTTCGCGTGGCTGGAGGACGTCGAGGGCGCGGACGCGCTCGCCTGGGTGCGCGCGCGCAACGACCACGCGCACGCCACCCTCGGCGCGGCCGAGGGCTTCGCGGCCACGGAGGCGGCGGTCCGCGAGGTGCTGGACTCCGACGAGCGCATCCCCGACGTGTCGCGGATCGGCGACCACCTGTACAACTTCTGGCGCGACGCCGAGCACGAGCGCGGCCTGTGGCGTCGCACCACCCTCGAGGAGTACCGCACCGACGACCCCGCGTGGGAGACGGTGCTCGACCTCGACGCCCTCGCCGCGGCGGAGGCCGAGAGCTGGGTGTGGCACGGCGCCTCGCTGCTGCGCCCCACCCCGGAGCAGCTCGCCGCGGGAGAGCCCTGGCGCCGCGCGCTCGTGGACCTCTCCCCCGGCGGGTCCGACGCCGACGTGACGCGCGAGTTCGACCTCGTGGACAAGCGGTTCGTGCCGGCGGCCGAGGGCGGGTTCGAGCGCGACACCGCGCGGGCCGACGGCCACACCGCCAAGGGCGGGCTCGCCTGGGCCGACGAGGACGCCGTGTACGTCTTCACGGACTTCGGGCCGGGCACCATGACCCCGTCGGGCTATCCGCGGGTCGCCAAGCTCTGGCGGCGCGGGACACCGCTGGAGGCCGCAGTCGTCGTGTACGAGGGCACCGACGACGACATGTACATCTCGGCACGGCGCTCCCGGACGCCGGGCTTCGAGCGCGACGTCGTGAGCCGGTCGATCGCCTTCTACCGCTCGGAGACGTACCTCGTCGAGCAGGTCGGCACGCCCGAGCAGCGGCTCGTGAAGATCGACGTGCCCGAGTCGGCTGAGGTCGGCTTCCACCGCGAGTGGCTGCTGGTCGAGCTGCGCGACGACTGGACCACCGCCGGCACCACGTACCCCGCCGGCTCGCTGCTCGCTGCCCCCGCGGACGCGTTCCTCGCGGGCTCGCGCGAGCTCACCGTCCTGTTCGAGCCCACGCCGTCGACCTCCCTGGTCGGGGCCGCCTGGACGCGGCACCACCTGGTGGTGAACGTGCTCGACGACGTGAAGAACCGCCTGCACGTACTCACCCCGCCCGCCGGGGCGGGCACGGCGCCCGGCGAGCCCTGGACCCGCTCGACGCTGCCCGTGGGCAGCGACCTCGTCACCGTCGGCGCTCGCGCCGTCGACCCGGTGGACGGCGACGACGTCTGGCTCACCACCACCGGCTACCTCACGCCGTCGACCCTCGCGCTCGCGACCGTCCGCGGCCCCGAGGACGAGCCGGCCGAGCCCGAGCCGCTGAAGGCCGCCCCCGCGTTCTTCGACGCCGACGGCATGGTCGCCGTCCAGCACTTCGCCACCTCCGACGACGGCACCCGCGTGCCGTACTTCGTCGTCGGGCGCGAGGACCTGGTGCGTCCGGCCGACCCGACGCTCCCGGGCGCGGCGCCGACCCTGCTCTACGGGTACGGCGGCTTCGAGATCCCGCTGCTGCCCGGCTACTCCCCCGCGGCCGGCCGCGCGTGGCTGGCCCGCGGCGGCGTGCACGTGGTGGCCAACATCCGAGGCGGCGGCGAGTACGGCCCCGCGTGGCACCAGGCCGCGCTGCGCGAGCGCCGCCACAAGGCGTACGAGGACTTCGCCGCCGTGGCCCGCGACCTCGTGGCTCGCGGCATCACGACCCCCGCGCACCTGGGCGCGCAGGGCGGGTCCAACGGCGGGCTGCTTGCCGGCAACATGCTCACGCAGTACCCCGAGCTGTTCGGGGCCGTCGTGGTGCAGGTGCCGCTGCTCGACATGAAGCGGTACTCGCACCTGCTCGCCGGCGCGTCCTGGGTTGCCGAGTACGGCGACCCGGACACCGCGGACTGGGAGTTCGTCCGGACGTTCTCGCCGTACCACCTGTTCGACGCCGACCGCGACTACCCGCCGGTGCTGTTCACGACGTCCACCAAGGACGACCGCGTGCACCCCGGCCACGCGCGCAAGATGGCCGCGCTCATGCTCGCTGCGGGGAAGGACGTCACCTCGTACGAGAACATCGAGGGCGGGCACGGCGGCGCGGCCAACAACGCGCAGGCCGCGCACATGTCCGCGCTGGCCTGGACGTTCCTGCGCGAGCGCCTCGCCTGACGTCGCTGGTCGAGCCTGCGCCGTCCTGAGCCTGTCGAAGGGTCGAGTCCCCGGTTTCGACAGGCTCGACCAGCGGTGACGGTCAGGAGTGCGGCACCCTCGCCGTGATGAGGGTGCCGTCGTCGCGACGGTTGCCGGAGAGGGCGCGCAGGCTCGGGCGTCCGGGCCGCACGGCCCCCTGACCGTCGAGGGCGACGCGCACGGGGTCGCCGGGCGTGACCTTCACCTGCTCGCCGCGCACCGTGACCTGCGCGCCGTCGCCGGTCTCCGCCACGAGCTCGATCTCCTCGGGCCGCACGGTGATGCGCAGGCGCGAGCCGTGCCACGTCACGCGGAACGTCAGCCCCTCCCAGCCCTGCGGCAGCCGCGGGTCGAAGGAGAGCTCGCCGTCGTGGTCGCGCATGCCGCCGAACCCGAACGCCAGCGCCGTCCACGTGCCCCCGGCCGAGGCGACGTGCACGCCGTCGGCCGCGTTCGAGTGCAGGTTGGCCAGGTCCACGAGCAGCGAGGACACGAAGTACTCCAGCGCGAGCTCGTGGTAGCCCACCTCGGCCGCGATGATCGACTGCACGACGCCGGACAGCGTGGAGTCCCCGGTGGTCAGCGGGTCGTAGTACTCGAAGTCGGCGAGCTTCTCCTCCGCGGTGAAGTACTTGCCCTGCAGGAACAGCGCGAGGACGACGTCCGCCTGCTTGAGGACCTGGTACCGGTAGATCACCAGCGGGTGGTAGTGCAGCAGGAGCGGGCGCTTGGTGACCGGCGTCGCCGCCAGGTCCCACAGCTCCCGCTCCAGGAAGTGCGAGTCCTGCGGGTGGATGCCGATGCTCTCGGCGTACGGGATGGACATCTTGTCGGCCGCACGGTTCCACTCGGTGGTCTCGTGCACGCCCAGGGAGAGTCGTTCGGCGAGCCGTGCGTAGTCCTCCGGGAAGTCCGCGCGCATCTGCTCCACGACGAGTGCCGCCGCCCGCAGGTTGAACCTGGCCATGACGTTGGTGAACAGGTTGTCGTTCACCACGGTCGTGTACTCGTCCGGCCCGGTCACCCCGTGCACGTGGAAGTTGTCGTCGCCGTTGGCGCGCCAGAACCCGAGGTCCTGCCACATGCGGGCGGTCTCCACGAGGATGTCCGCCGCCTCGCGACGCAGGAAGTCCCGGTCGTCGGTGGCGCGCACGTACTGCACCAGCGCATAGCTGATGTCGGCGTCGATGTGGTACTGCGCCGTGCCCGCCGCGTAGTAGGCGGACGCCTCCTCGCCATTGATGGTGCGCCACGGGAAGAGGGCGCCCTTCTGCGACAGCTCGCGCGCCCGGCGGCGCGCCGCGTCGAGCATCTGGTAGCGGAACCGCAGCGCGTTCCGCGCGAACCGCGGCGACGTGTACGTGAGGAACGGGAGCACGTAGATCTCGGTGTCCCAGAAGTAGTGCCCGGAGTAGCCGCTGCCGGTGAGCCCCTTGGCGGGGACGCCGGAGCCCTCCGCCCGCGCGGTGGCCTGCGCGAGCTGGAAGAGGTTCCACCGCACCGCCTGCTGGATCTCCGGGCGGCCCTCCACCTCCACGTCGGACCGGTCCCAGAAATCGTCCAGCCACCGCCGCTGGTGACGGAGCTGGACCTCGATGCCGCCGTCCCGGACGCGGTCGAGCGTGCGGCGGCAGCGGTCCACGAGCTCCCGCGCCGGGACGCCGCGCGACGTGTGGTACGTGACGACCTTGGTGAGGCGGATCGGGTGCCCCGCCTTCGCGTCGACGCGGAAGACGTGCTTCGCCAGGTCGTCGTCCACCTGGGTGCGCACGTCCCACTCGTCCTGCGTCTCCAGGTGGTGGTCGGCCGCGACCGCGAGCGTCATGCCCGAGTTGGTGCAGCGGTAGGAGAGCACGAGGCGCTCGTCGTCGCCCCACCGGGTCTGCGGCCGCAGCACCCGACCGGCGAACTGCTCGGCCCGGCGCGGGTCGAAGCCCTCGCCGAGAGAGGCGTCCGGCACGTGGTACTCGTCCTGCCCGTCCTGGCGGTTGAGGATCTGCGAGGAGAGCGCGACGGGGCCGTCGGCGTCCAGCAGCGTGACCTCGAACGTCATGAGGGCGAGGTGCCGCTCGACGAACGAGACCATGCGCTGCGAGCTGATCTTGACCCGCTTCCCGGACGGGCTGCGCCACAGGATCTCGCGGCGCAGCACGCCGTCGCGCAGGTCGAGGGAGCGCTCGTAGTCGACCAGGTCCGCAACCGGCAGGAGCAGGGGCTCGTCGTCCACGTAGAGCCGGATCACCTTGGTGTCCGGCACGTTGACGATGGTCTGGCCGACCTTGGCGAAGCCGTACGCATCCTCGGCATGCCGGATCGGCCAGGTCTCGTGGAAGCCGTTGATGAACGTGCCGTGCGCGTGGGACTCGCGGCCCTCCTCGACGTTGCCCCGCATCCCGAGGTAGCCGTTGGCGACGGCGAACAGCGACTCGGTGACGCCCAGGTCCTCGGCGGAGAACTTGGCCTCCACGAGGCGCCACGGCTCGGCGGGGAACCGGACGCGGTCGACGGCGCGCTGCTCGTCTGCGGTGCGGTGAATCATGCGGACTCCCCCTGGAGGTCGAGGACGGACGCGTCGAGCTCGCCCAGGTCGGACACGACCCGGTCGGCGCCGTGCGCGGAGAGCGCGTGGGCGCCCACACCCCGGTCGACGCCGAGCACGAGGCCGAACAGGCCGGCGGCGCCCGCCTGCACGCCCGACAGCGCGTCCTCCACCACGACAGACTCCGCGGCGGGCACGCCCAGCAGGGCCGCGGCGCGCAGGTAGGTGTCGGGGGCGGGCTTGCCCGGCAGGTGCTCACGCGCCGCGACGTTGCCGTCGACGACGACGTCGAACCGGTCCGCAAGGCCCGACGCGGCAAGCACGGCGGGAGTGTTGCGCGAGGACGACACGACGGCGACCTGCGCCCCCGCCGCCGTGACGGCGTCCAGGAAGCGCACGGACCCCGGGTACGGGGCGATGCCCTCGTCCGCGAACATCCGGTTGACGATCTCGTCCTTGCGGTTGCCCAGCGCGCACACGGTGTCCTCGCCGGGTGCGTCGTCGGACGAGCCGCGCGGCAGCTCGACGCCGCGGGAGGCGAGGAACGTCGCCACGCCGTCGTACCGCGGCTTGCCGTCGATGTGCGCGAAGTAGTCCGCGGCGGTGTACGGCGCCAGGCCGCGGGCATCGCACCAGGGCGCGAAGAGGCGCTCCCACGCACGCATGTGCACCTCGGCGGTGGGTGTGAGCACGCCGTCGAGGTCGAACAGCACGGCTCGCAGGGAGGTCACGGGGAGTCCTTCGCAGGTCGGGGACAAGTCGGACACGCCGAGCGGACGCAAGCACGACGCCGAAGATCAGCCTACGCAGTTCCCGGCAGCCGCCGCGTCACGCGGCGGCGCGTTCCGCGAGCGCCTCGGCCACCCGGCCGAGGTTGGCCAGCTCGGCGCGATGCTCGTCGACGGTGCCGGGCCGCCGTCGCGACCCCGCGAGCAGGGTGACGTCGGCGAGCCCCGCCGCGGGCAGGCCGATGCGCCGCCAGGGCTCGGCGACGAGCCGGACCAGCTCCGCGAGCTGGGGCCCCGAGCACTGCGACACGGTCGCGGGCGGCAGGCCCGCCCACAGGCCGAGGCCCCGCTCGCTCGCGCGGGCCAGGAGCTCCCAGGCCCGCTCGTTCCAGCCCGCACCTTCATGACCGCTGCCGACGTCGGCGAGGTCGAGCCCGACGGCGTCCGCGCCGGCGAGCGCCACCGGCGGCACGCCGACCCACGTCGCGCCGAGGTGCACCACGACGCGGGCGCCGGCGGCGTGCGCGGCGTCGATGACGGGCTGCAGCCCCTCCACGATCTCGGGCCCGGGCACGGCGCGCAGGCGCGAGAAGCCCGAGAAGCTCGGCAGCACGCCCGCGTGCACCTGACCGAGCAGCCGCTCGGTGAGCTGCACCACCGGCTCGGCCCCCGGCACCTGGGCGCGCACGTCGGCGACGTGGGCGCGGACCGCCTCACCCAGCGCGTGGGACAGGTCGCGGCGGGCGCCGGTGTCGGCGAGGACGCGGTCGCCGCGTGCCGACCAGAGCTCCGCGGCGAGGGTCCACGGTCCGACGAGCTCGACGGCGAGGGGGCCGTCGTGACCCACGGCCGCCACCGCCAGCGCGGACAGGTCGTCGCGCAGCATCGTCTCGGCCCGGCGCAGGTCCGCGCCGGGGTGATCGGCCAGCTTCCAGCCGTGCGGGCCGAGCTCGACGGGCATCTCGGCGAGCAGGGCCGCCGTCCGCCCGACGGCGTCGGCGCCCGGCCCCCGGCCCGTGAGCTGGGTGAGGAACGGCAGCGCGTCGACCCCCGTCGGCAGGGACGCCAGGTCGTCGAGGACGGTCTGCTGCGCGGACAGCTCGTCGCGCACACCGCCGGGCCACGGGCCGTGCCCGGAGACCGTCGTCATGAGTTCATCGCTGAGATGTCGAGTGGGTTGTCGGGCACAGGGCTGTCTACCACGGCGTCGGGCACGGACTTCACCACCTTCACCACCATGTCACCTCTCCCACCGCGTCACGCCGCGGCCGCTCGCTGCTCTCGAAGGGTAGGAGCACGGTAACGGCCCGACGAAGGAGTCCAGATGTCCGTCATCCTCGACGCGGCGAGACCGGAGCCCGCGCCACCGACAGCACACCCGTCCACCCCCCGAGCCGTCGCGACACGCGTGCACGCGAACGCGATGCCGGCCGGCGCGGAGGCGGTGCTGCGCCGCCAGCTCGCCCCCGGCTTCCGCAACCACGACGTGCTGCCCGGCTGCGCCGGCGGCCCCGACGCGCTGGTCGCGACCATGCACTGGTTCCACGACGCGTTCGTCGAGCAGCACGTCGAGGTGCTGCACGCGATCACCGAGGGCGACCTCGTCTCCCTGCACGTCGCCTTCAGCGCCCTGCACTCGGGGTTCTTCCTCGGCGTCGCGCCGTCGCACCGGCGCTTCACCGTCCGCGAGATGCACCTGGTCCGCGTGCACGACGGCCTCGAGGCCGAGCACTGGGTGATGCGCGACCAGGTCTGGTGGGAGCACGAGCTGCGCCGCTGACGTGCCGCTGACGTGCCGATGACGTGCCTGGCGCCGTGGGAGACTGCGGGCATGCGGATCACCGTGCGCAATGCCCGTTTCCAGCAGCTGCAGACGTTGCTCACCAACCGCACCAAGCGCGGCCGCGCCGGGGAGTTCCTCGTCCAGGGCGTGCGCCCCATCACGATGGCCGTGGAGCACGGGTGGCAGGTGCGCACCCTGCTGCACGAGACGGACCGGCGGCTGTCGTCGTGGGCGCAGGACCTGCTGCAGTCGACGCGGGCCGAGACCATCGCGATGGCGCCGGAGCTACTCGCCGAGCTGTCGGAGAAGGACGAGGGCGCCACCGAGCTCCTGGCCGTGGTGGCGATGGCGCCCGACGACCTGGACCGGGTCCCCGTGGGGCCGGCATTCCTGGGCGTCGTCTTCGACCGGCCCACCCAGCCGGGCAACGTCGGCGCGGTCGTGCGGTCGGCCGACGCGTTCGGCGCCGACGGCCTGATCGTCACCGGCCACGCCGCCGACCCCTACGACCCGAAGTCGGTGCGCGCCTCGACGGGATCCCTGTTCGCGCTGCCCGTGGTCCGCTCCGCCTCGCACGCCGAGGTCATGGACTGGGTCGCCGCGCACCGGGACGCGGGGCGCGGGGTCACCGTCGTCGCGACCGACGAGGACGGCGACGCCGCACCGGCCGACGTCGACCTGACCGGGCCGGTGCTGCTGGCCGTCGGCAACGAGACCGCCGGGTTGTCGAAGGGGTGGCGCGAGGCCGCCGACGCCACGGTGGCGATCCCTATGGCCGGCTCCGCGAGCTCGCTCAACGCGTCCAACGCCGCGTCGATCGTGCTGTACGAGGCGCGCCGGCAGCGGCTGGCGCAGGGCTGACCCCCACCTCCGGGTGGCGGGCCTGCGTCAGGAGCGCACGACGGCGCGGCAGCTGCGGAGGAACGACGCCCCCACCTTGGTGGCGTCCCCCAGGTAGCCGGCGACCATCACGCCGTCGCGGAGCAGCATCAGGTCGTCGGCGACCGCGTCGGGATCGGCCGGCTCGAGCGGCGCGACGAGCCGTTCGAACGCGCTCGTCCACCACGCACGGTGCCCGGCGACGAGCCGTCGGACCGGGCTGTCGGCGTCGGGGTACTCCGCGGCGGCATTGATGAACGGGCATCCCCGGAACCCGGGGGCGCACGCGACGATCCCGGTCTGCTCGGCGAGCACTCGCAGCGCCGCGTCCACGTCGCCGTCGCCGTGGGCGATGGCCGCGGCGACGCCCTCGCGCTCGAGGGCCGCTCGGCGCTCGAGGTAGGCGACCACGAGGTCGTCCTTGGTCCTGAAGTGGCGGTAGAACGTCACCTTCGTGGTGCCGGCGCGTTCGATGACCTTGTCCACGCTCACCGCGCGCATCCCGCGGGCGTAGAACAGCTCGTTCGCCGCCTCGATCAGGCGTTCTCGCACGGACCCCTGCACGGTCGTGATCATACGTGGCTCCCCTCCCACCCCTTGCGTCGGACAACGGTGCTGTGTACTGTCTCGCTCGGTAGAGTGACTAGTTAGTCTACCGAGCGGAACGCCGTCCGACGGGTCCATCCGGGCCCCGTCCGCTCCGGCTCCAACGAAGGGAATCTCATGACCACCACCGTGGCACCACCCACCTCCGTCGCCTCCACCGCCACCGCCCTGCGGAACCTGTACTTCGTCCGGTTCGGCTTCGCCATCGTCTGGGCCGTCCTGGTGTTCATGGTCGGCGGGAGCGTCGCCCCGCTGAGCGCGACGCTGATCGTGCTGTACCCGCTCTTCGACGTCGCCGCGGCGGTCGTCGACTTCCGCTCCGCCAAGTCCGCCCGGCCCACCGTCGGCCTGTACGTCAACATGGCGCTCAGCCTGCTGACCGCCATCGGCCTGGCCGTCGCCCTCACCTCGGGCATCCCCGCGGTGCTCACGGTCTGGGGCGCCTGGGCGATCACCGCCGGGCTCGTGCAGCTTGCCGTCGCCATCCGCCGCTACCGGCTCGGGGGCCAGTGGCCCATGATCCTCAGCGGCAGCATCTCCGTGCTCGCCGGGGCGAACTTCATCCGCGAGTCGGCCGCGCCCGACGGAAACCTCGCCACGGTCGCCGGGTACGCCGTCCTCGGCGGCATCTTCTTCCTCGCCTCCGCCGTGCGTCTGCACTTCGTCGCCAAGAAGGGCAACTGACATGACCGAGAACATCTTCGACGTCGTCGTCATCGGCGCCGGCCCGGTCGGCGAGAACGTCGCCGACGGGGTCGTGCGGGGCGGCCTCACCGCGGCGATCGTGGAGAGCGAGCTCGTGGGCGGGGAGTGCTCGTACTGGGCCTGCATGCCCACCAAGGCCCTCCTTCGGGATGCGGCGGCGCTGCGCGCCGTCCGCGCTCTTCCCGGCGCCAGGGCCGCCGTGACCGGGGAGCTGGACCCGGCAGCCGTCCTGCAGCGCCGTGACGCCTTCGCCTCGCACTGGGGCGACGCCGGCCAGGTCGCCTGGCTACAGGGCGCCGGGATCTCCCTGTTCCGCGGCGTCGGGCGCCTCAGCGGCGCGCGGACCGTCGAGGTGACGGACGCCGACGGCGCCGTGACCGTGCTCGAGGCGCGACAGGCGGTGGTCGTCGCCACCGGCACCAGCGCCGTGGTCCCGCCGGTCCCCGGTCTGGCCGACGCCGCGCCGTGGACCAGCCGGGAGGCAGCCTCCGCCCGGTCCGTCCCCGAGCGGCTGGCGGTCATCGGCGGCGGCGTCGTGGGGGCCGAGATGGCCACCGCGTACGCGGCCCTCGGCGCGAAGGTGACGATGATCGCCCGCGACGGCCTGCTGCCCCGCGTCGAGTCGTTCGCGAGCGACCTGGTCGCCGAGGCGCTGAAGGCACAGGGCGTGGCACTGCACCTGCTGACCGAGCCTGAGGGCGTGCACCGCGACGCGAACGGGGTCGTGCACATCGACCTCGCGGACGGCACCACGCTCCACGTCGACGAGGTGCTGGTCGCGACCGGCCGCACGCCGAACACGGCCGACATCGGCCTCGAGCACGTCGGGCTCACGCCCGGCGGCTGGCTGCACGTGGACGACTCGCTGCGGGTCGACGACTGGCTCTATGCCGCCGGCGACGTCAACCACCGCGCCCCCCTCACGCACCAGGGCAAGTACCAGGCCAGGGCCCTGGGCGACACGCTCGTCGCGCGCGCCCACGGCACCCCCGTCGACCTCGCCCCCTGGGGCCGGCACGCGGCCACGGCCGACGAGCGCGCCGCGGGGCAGGTGATCTTCACCGACCCGGAGATCGCCACCGTCGGCCACACCGCGGCCTCGGCCGAGGCGGCAGGGCTGCACGTCCGCGCCGTCGAGTACGACCTCGGGGCCGTCGCCGGCGCCGCCCTGCACGCCGACGGGTACACCGGCCGGGCAGGGATGGTCGTCGACGAGGACAGGCACGTGCTCGTCGGGTTCACGGTGGTCGGCCCCGACGTCGCGGAGCTGCTGCACGCCGCGACGATCGCCATCGCCGGTGAGGTGCCGATCGACCGGCTGTGGCACGCGGTCCCCGCCTACCCCACCGTCAGCGAGGTCTGGCTCCGGCTCCTCGAGACGTACGGCCGGCCCGGTCAGGCGCGCCAGGCGTCGGCCACGGTCGCCTGACCGAGCACCCGCGTACCGCGGTAGACGACGGCGGACTGGCCGGCCGCGACGCCACGCAGCGGGGCGCCCACCAGGCGCAGCCGCATGCCGGGCGCCCCGTCGTCGGCCACCGACCCGTCGCGGGCCGGCGTGCCGGGCGTCGCCTGCACCTGCACGGGCACCGGCGCGCCGTGGGCGCGGATCTGCAGCTCGGCGTCGACCCAGCCGTCGTGCTGCAGCGCGAGCCAGACGGCGTCCCGCGCGACCACGCGGTCCACGGACAACAGCTCGGCCGGGCCGACCACGACGGTGTTGGTCGACGTCTGCACGTCCACGACGTACCGAGCGCGCCCGTCGGCGGCCGGGCGCCCCAGGCTCAGGCCCTTGCGCTGGCCGACCGTGAACGCGTACGCGCCGTCGTGCTCGCCCACCACTGCGCCCTCCACGTCGACCACCGAGCCGGGCTGCGAGCCGAGCCGGTCGCGCAGGAAGCCGCGCGTGTCGCCGTCGGCCACGAAGCAGATGTCGTAGGAGTCCGGCTTGGCGCTCACCGACAGCCCACGCCGCTCGGCCTCCGCGCGGACCTCGGCCTTGGACGCGAACCCGCCCAGCGGGAATATCGCCCGGGCCAGGCGGTCCGGGCCCATCACTGCCAGCACGTACGACTGGTCCTTCTCCGCGTTCGGCGACCGGTGCAGCTCGCGGGTCATCGCGCCGTCGGCGGCCTCGTGCGTGACGACCTGCGCGTAGTGGCCCGTCGCGACGGCATCGAACCCGAGCGCGGACGCCTTGTCCAGCAGGGCCTCGAACTTGATGTGCTCGTTGCAGCGCACGCACGGGTTGGGGGTGCGCCCGGCCGAGTACTCCGCGACGAAGTCGGCGACGACGGTCTGCTCGAACGTCTCGGAGAGGTCCCACACGTAGTACGGGATGCCGAGCACGTCCGCGGCCCGGCGCGCGTCGCCGGCGTCCTCGATGGAGCAGCAGCCGCGCGAGCCCGAGCGGAACTGGTCCCGGTTGCGGCTCAGGGCCATGTGCACGCCGACGACGTCGTGCCCGGCCTCCACCGCGAGCGCCGCGGCGACGGCCGAGTCCACCCCGCCGGACATTGCCGCCAGCACCCTCATGCGGCACCCCCCGCGCGCACCGGGCCCGAGACCAGCCCCGCCGCGCGGGCCCGCTCGACCACCTGGGGCAGCGCGGCGACGAGCCGCTCGATGTCCGAGCGCACCGACGTCGCGCCGAGGGAGAACCGCAGCGCGCCGCGGGCCTCCAGCTCCGGCACGCCCATGGCGAGCAGCACGTGCGACGGCTGCGGCACCCCCGCCTGGCAGGCCGAGCCCGTCGACGCCTGGACGCCCGCCGAGTCCAGCAGGTACAGCAGGGAGTCGCCCTCCGCGCCCGGGAAGGTGAAGTGCGCGTTGCCGGGCAGGCGGGCGGGCACGCCGTCGGTGTGGAGCGCCGGGTCGGGGCCTCGGAGCACCGCCTCCGGGGCCGCGTACCGGACGCCGGCGACCAGCTCGTCGCGCAGGGCCGCGAGCGCCGCGGCACGCTCCGGGCGCGCGGCGACCGTCTCGGCCAGCGCGACGGCGAACGCTCGGATCGCGGGGGCGTCGAGCGTGCCCGAGCGCACCCCGCGCTCCTGCCCGCCGCCGTGCAGCACCGCCTCGAGTGGCAGGTCGCGGCGGGCCAGCAGCGCGCCCACGCCGCGCGGGCCGCCGAGCTTGTGCCCGGTCACCGTCATCGCGTCCGCCCCCGACGCGGCGAAGTCGACCTCCACCTGGCCCACCGCCTGCACCGCGTCCGTGTGCACGGGCACGCCGTGCTGGTGTGCCAGGCGCACGACGTCGCGCACCGGCTGCAGGGTGCCCACCTCGTTGTTGGCCCACATCACCGAGACGAGGGCGACCTCGTCGGCATGCTCCACGAGCTCCGCGCGCAGGGCGGCGAGGACCACGCGCCCGTCGCCGTCCACCGGCAGCAGGACGATCTCCGCGCCCGCGTGCCCCGCGAGCCAGAACGCCGGGTCGAGCACCGCGTGGTGCTCGACGGCGGAGACCAGCACCCGGGTGCGGCGCGGGTCGGTGCGGCGCCGGCCCCAGAAGATGCCCTTGATCGCGAGGTTGTCGGCCTCCGTGCCGCCGGCGGTGAAGATCACCTCGCTGGGGCGCGCGCCGAGCGCCGCCGCCACCGACTCGCGTGACTCCTCCACGACGCGCCGGGCCGCGCGACCGGCCGAGTGCAGCGAGCTCGCGTTGCCCGTGTGTCCGGCCTCCGCGACGTACGCCTCGAGCGCCGCGCGCGACATGGGGGTCGTGGCGGCGTGGTCGAGGTAGGCGCCCGCGGGCGCGGCCGCACCGGCGTCCGGTGCCTGCGAGGGGGTGGTCACGGTTCCCCAGTCTACGAACTCGCGCCGGTGCCCGGTCAGCGCCCGGTCAGCGCCCGGTCGAGCGCGCGGGCGGGGCCGTGCTGGAGCGGATGACGAGCTCGGGCGGGATGCGCTCGGCGACGGGCCTCGCGGCCGTCGCGGGCACCGCGACCAGCCCGGCCGCGGCGTCGCGCCGTTCCGCGAGCGCCGTGACGACCATCGCCACGCTGCGCTCACCGAGCTCCCCGAAGGGCTGCCGCACGGTGGTCAGCGGCGGCACGAAGTACGCGGCGCCGGCGACGTCGTCGAACCCCACCACGGACACGTCGCCCGGCACGGACACCCCGCGCTCCCAGAACGCGCGGAGCATGCCGAGCGCCAGCTGGTCGTTGCCGGCGAAGACCGCCGTCGGCCCCTCCTGCGCCGCCACCGCCTCCGCGAGGTCACGACCGGCGGCGTACCCGTCCTCGGCCGACCACGTGCACTGCCGGGGACGGCTCGGGGCGATGCCGCGGGCCTCCAGCGCCTCGCGCCATCCGGCGGTGCGCTCCCGGGCGTCGAACCAGTCCCCCGGCCCGGCCACGTGCAGCACGTCGCGGTGCCCCAGGTCGAGCAGGTGGTCGGTGGCCGCCCGCGCGCCCGCCCGCTGGTCGACGGCGAGCGACAGCGTCGTCGGGCCCGCCGCCGTGGTGCCCGCGTCCTGGGGCGGGCGCTCGAGCGCCGCGACGACCAGTACCGGCACCGGGGCGCGGAAGGACTCGACCGCGGCCGCGACGTCGTCCTGCGGCGCGATGACCACGATGGCCTCCACGCCCTGGTCCATGAAGTGCTCCAGGGCCTCGCGCATGGCCTCCGCGTCGTACGTCCGCAGGGAGGCCAGGGAGACGAAGTAGCCCGCGTCCCGGGCGGCGCCCTCGATCGCGATGAGCGTGCTGGTCGGGCCGAAGAGCGCCGAACCGGTCGTGACGACGCCCAGGGTCGTGGAGCGCGCGGTGGCGAGGGCGCGCGCGGCGCTGTTGCGCCGGTAGCCCAGGCTCGCGATCGCGTCGAGCACGCGCTGCCGGGTCTCGCCCCGCACGCTCGGGTGGTCGTTGAGCACCCGCGAGACCGTCTGGTGCGAGACGCCCGCGACGGCGGCGACGTCCGCCATCGACGGCCGCCGCGCGGGGTGGCGCGCCGGTTGGCGTGCAGGGAGGCGCGCCGCGGCCCGCGGGCCGACGGCGGTCATCGCTCCTCGGCCGCGTTCCTCGCGTCGACCTCGTCGAGCACCCGGCGCAGGTACGTCATCGTGAGCTTGCCCGCCGCGCGGTCGTACTGCTCCTCGTACCCGTGCTTGGTGTACATCGCGAGGTTGTGCTTGGAGTCCTTGCCCGTGAACGCCCAGACCTCCGTGACCTGCGACGGCAGGTACTGCAGGATCGCGAACATCAGCGACGTGCCGATGCCCTTGGCCTGCTGGTCGGGGGCCACGGCCAGCCGCCCGAGCGTGGCCCGCTCCCCCTCGATCTCGAGCCGCAGCGACCCGACGAGCCGGTGCCCCTCCCACGCGCCGACGGTCACCACGTCGTCGCGCGCCATGTCGTCGCGCAGCTCGTGCAGCGTCTGCGTCAGGGGCGGGATGTGCGGGTCGTCGTAGAGCTGCGCCTCGCTGACGAACGCCGCCCGGCGCAGCGTCAGCAGCTCGCCCGCCTGGGCGTCGTCGACGAGCGCGATCCGCAGCGCGTCCTGGGCCGGATCGGGCCCTTGATCCTGGGCGTCGGTGCCGGGTGCCTCACTCATGGGGTCATCGTCGCAGACCGGGCGTGAGATCGCCGCCCCCTGCGCGCCGCCCAAAGTCTCACCCCGTCGTTCGCAGAGCAGGTTCACCATGCAAAGCGGATCCGACGCTGGCCCGGACGTCGGCGCAGGGTGACAGCAGTGTTGCGCAGGCAGGCGAGGTTGACCGGGCCCGCGGGCGGCGTGTCTGTTCAACGGCGAGCGTTGTGTGCTCGAAGCTCCCCGGCACTCACGCGCGCTCGCTCATCGAGATGCGCCTCCCAACGCGTGTCGAACATGGTCGGTGTCTCGCTGCCGACGGTGCGGTTGTGGCGCAACCGGCACCTGTCGCGGGGTCTGGCCGGGCTCGGAGAGGCGCCGCGCCCGGGGCGCCCGCGCACGATCGATCACCGGGCGATCGTGACCGCGACGTTGACCCCGCCGCCGAAGCGGCTGGGGATGACGCGCTGGTCGTCGCGGCTACTGGCCGTGCGGTTGAATGTCTCCCCGGCGACGGTGGCCCGGGCTTGGCGGTCCTACGGGGCCCAGCCGTGGCGGGCCGAGTCGTTTCGGTTCACCACCGAGCCGGAGCTGGTGGGCAAGGTGACCGACCTCGTCGGCCTGTACTTTGCCGGCTCATCGCAGTTGAGGGTGTAGTTGCCGTCTGAAGCCGCCGGTCTCGAGGATGGATCTGGCGATGTAGTGGGTCAGGTTGCGGAAGCCGAGGGCGGAGCCGCGCAGGTGTTCGAGCCTGCCGTTGATCGCCTCTGTTGGCCCGTTGCTCGTGCCGGGCAGGTCGAAGAACGCCAGCACGTCAGCAGCGCGCTTCTTCAGCGTCCGCCCGAGGGTGACGAGCTCGCTCAGGGCTGTCGGAACGGCGCGGGCGAGGGAGTCGATGACCGCGGTCATCAGGGTGCGGCCCTGGGCGCGGTCGGGATGGCGGTAAGCGGCGATCATGCGCTGGTAGATGCCCCAGGTCGCCTCGACCTCGACGTGCTCGGCGACGGCGAACAGTGCCTCCAGGCGTTCCGCTTGGCGGTCGGTGAGCAGGTCGGCGCCGGTGTGCAGGGTGCGCCGGGCTCGGTAGAGCGGATCACCGGCCAGGCCGCGATGACCACTCAGAGCGAGCTGGACCCGGCGACGGCAGCGGTCGAGGGCGTCACCGGCCAGGCGGACCACGTGGAACGGATCCATGACCGCGACGGCGTCGGGCAGTTCCTCGGCGGTGGCGGTCTTGAAGCCGGTGAAGCCGTCCATCGCGACGACCTCGACGCCGTCGCGCCAGGCCGTCGGGCGGGCGGCGAGCCAGGTCTTGAACGCCTGCTTGGAGCGGCCTGCGACCATGTCGAGCAACCTCGCCGGCCCGGTGCCGTCCCGGATCGGGGTGAGGTCGATGATCACGGTCACGTACTTCTCCCCGGAGCGGGTGTGGCGCCACACGTGCTCGTCGACCCCGATCACACACGCGCCGTCGAACCGTCCCGGATCATCGATCAGGGTCCGGTGCCCTTCGGCCAGGACCGCGTCATTCGCGGTGTGCCACGACACCGCGAGGGCTTCGGCGACCCTGGCCACGGTCAGGTGCTGAACGACGAGACCGGCCAGGGCCCAGCGGACCGCCGCCCGGGACAGCTTCGCCCGCGGCTCGGCCGCCGCGTGGTGTCCTGGCGCCACACCCGTCTGCAGCCGGCGCACCGGTAGCGCCGCACCCTGATCAGCAGCGCCGTCGGCCGCCAGCCGAACGGCTCGTGCGCGAGCCGGCGGGTCACCGTGCCCCGCGCGATCCCCTCGGCGCCGCACCGGCGGCAGAACGCGTCCTCCTCGCGGGCCGCGACACGGCACTCGAGCAGCGCCCGCCGGGCAGTCACGTGCTGGCCCACCACCACGAGGCCGAGCTCGTCCAGCCGGCAGAACGTCGTCAGGTCAGGAGGGCAGAAGGTAGCGTCGTGCACGTCGAGGTCTTCCAGATGGGCATTGTGAGAACTTCCATCCTGGGGGACCTCGACCCCTACCCCGCGACCGCCACCACACGCCCCGCAACTACACCCTCAACTGCGATGAGCCACGAACGACGCATCCTTCTCACCGGGCTGGGTGACCTTCCCCTTCGCGAATTTTCCCCCAGGACGACGCCCTCAGACTCCAGTCGGGTAAAACTCCAGGTCGTCCGCAACGAGCACCACCGTCGCGCCCACCATGCCACTCGAAAGCGTCCCGCCCTCGACTTCAACCTGTAGCGCCGCGCTCCCGACCTGCAGCGCGATCACGCCATCCTCAAATACGCCCGCGACGATTCCACGCAGCGCCCCTGGGGCAACGCCACAGGGGGGGTCAACGCGGATCTCGCTAAAGGCTCGCGACCGCGGCAACTCGAGTTCCACATCGACCGACTCGCCCCGGCCGATAGCTTCTGATCCGCGCCAGTAGCCCCGCAGCCGCCCCGCCTCGGTCTCGAACTCAATCGCCGGATCAGTATGGTCGGCACCATTGAGCGCGATCGCTTGCATCACCATGCTCCCTTCGGGAACGGAACCCGCACCACACTGTTCTGAACGTCCCAGACTCCTGCCGTTTCCTCGAAACTCCATGTCTCCTCGTGATAGTGAAACTTCGTCGGCGAACTCGCCATCTCGTGGTTGCCGAAGCGTATGCTGCGCAATCCGTCAGCGGAGACGAGCCGATCCGCATCCGGCATGCCAGTCCGTGGATGGATGTTTGTATGCTCTCCTGGCCCGAGAAACTCGTCCCAGCGGGCCACTGCGCCCTGAGGTTTCAACGGCCGTGACGAGTACGTCTCGACCATACTGACCGGTGCGGCCGCTCTAGCGGTTCTGGCGGCTCGTGCGGCGTCGATGCCCGCGTCCGCGACCTCGAAACCGACCTTGCCCAGCTTCGCAAGCTTGCCCGCCGGAATGAAACCGGCAAGCAGCCACGCACAGGACTGCCACTTGCCGTCCGCGAGACAACCCAGCGCGTCACTCACACCAAGAACACCTGCAAGTACCGGGTGGTCCTGCTCGAACCCCCGCACCCACGAGACGATCTCGTCCTTCACACTCGCCTCGGACCCGCCCACGATCGACGACTTGCCCGACGAGCCACCAGACGAACCACCCGAGGTCGCCGTGCCTCCGGCCGAGCCCGACCCCGATCCGCCGCCACCCGCGTTCGACGACGTCTTCACCGGCGGGTTGACCGCTGGTGGGGAGCTCCAGCCGCCGCCCTTCTTCGTGTGGTTGACCGCGCTCTTGATCTGCTCCTGGGTGTCATCTCGCCCGTTACCCGCGTACTCGCGCAACCCGGTCGGGTCCGAGAAGGTCACCGGGCTGGAGTGCGCGTACGCGTACCCGTGCCACTGCTGCGGATCCGCCAGATCCATCACCGGATCCACACTGACGAACCGGCCGATGGTCGGGTCGTAGTACCTGGCCCCGATCGCGGTCAGGCCCGTGGCATCAGCGGGCTTGTCCAGGAACCCGTGATCCCCCGACCAGCCGTTAGGCGCCGCGCCGCGGGTCTCACCGAACGGCGACTGATACCGGCGCGTCACCTTCCCCGTCACGTTCGTGACCGACACGCTCGCCGTCCCGTGATGATCATTTACCAGCGTCGAGACGTCGTCATGCCCCACCCCGGTGCGCACCGCGACCGTCTGTCCCGCCCACGAGTAATACCGCGTCGCCGTCTCGACCCCGGCCGCGGTCAACGTCAGCTCCTGCCCACCCGGCAAGTACACCGTCGTCGCGCCGCCCTGCTTACGGACCAGCCGCTCACCGTCCGCCGAATACACGAACGACGCGTCCATCTCGCCGGACTGGGTGACCTCCCCCAGCTCCCCCTCCACGTCCCAGGTCAAGGTCTGCGCAGCCTGCCCCGCGACAGTGCGGGTGACGGTGTTGCCCGACGCGTCATACACAAAACTGCTGACCTGCGACCCCTCGGTCACCTTCGACACCGCATGCGGACGCGCACCACCCGCCGCGGGATACGTGTACGACGCCGTCGATTCCCCCGCCACCGTGTGCTCAGTCGCATTCGTGCGGTTACCCACCGGGTCATACGTGTAGTCCGTCCAGTACTCCGCCGGACCACCCAGGGCAGCAACGCTCTTGGCCGTCCCGCACGACGCCGACGACGGCGTCCACGCCGACGTCAACCGCCCCAACCCGTCATAGTCGAAGCACTGCGAATCGCGCGCCGGCGCACCCACCCTCGTCGGCAAGTTGTCGATCGCCGTCACGTTCCCCGCCGCGTCATACAAGTACCTCGCAGCCAGGTCCGTGCCCGAGACACCCTCCTCATCCAGGCTGATCCCGTTCAACCGACGAGTACCAGGATCCCAGTCGTTCGTCACCACGAACGAGCGCGTGTTCCCCAGATCCATCGCCTCGACCTTCCCCGTCGAGGTGTACCGGGTGGTCGCGACGTAGACGTTCTCGGCTCCCCGGGACTGCGGCATGCCGGCCGCGTCGTAGTAGGTGATCACGTCTTCAGCTGGCAGGTTTCCCACCGCGGGCAACCCGACGCCGAGGAGGTCGCCCGAGTCCAGGTACGCGAACGCCGTCGTGTACGAGCCAGCCAGGGCGCCCTCCGACTCCGGCAACGTCACTTTCTGCCCCGTCGCGTGATACGCGTCGTCGTACCCCGTCACCGAGGTCACGTACTGATTCGATCCCACGTGCCTCGTCGAGGACGAGACCTGGCCCTTGGCGACCGTGTCGTAGCTCCACGACGCCAACAGCGTCCCGGTGGCCGACCCGGACCGCCGCGCGGTCGCGCGCCCCAGGGCGTCGTACGAGTAGGCCAGAACCTTGCCCCGGGCGTCGGTCGTCGTCAGGGTCTGACCGGCGTCGTCGAACGTCGAGGAGGTCTTGCCCTTGTCCGGGTCGCTGGACGAGATCAACCGCCCGAGCAGGTCGTAGGAGTAGGTCCAGTCGTTCCCCGAGGGGTCGGTCACCTTGGCCAGGTGGCCGGCCTTGTCGTACGTGTACGTGGTGTCCTGGTACGACCCGGATGACGACGCACCCAGGTACTGCCGCAGCGTCGTCGTCCGCCCCCGCGCGTCACTGATCGTCGTAGTCGGCGTGCCACCGGTCGGCGGGTCCACGACAACCCGATCACCGCCATAGCTCGTCGTGGTGCGCCACTTCTCCTGCTCGCTCACCTCGAACACCTCGGCCGTGACCCGGCCCACCCCGTCACGGTCGTAGCGGGTACGCGTTGGCACCGCCGACGTCGGGGTAACCGCAACCGTGGCCGTAGCGCCCGTCGTCGCCCAGGCGGCCACGTCGTAGGCGACCAGGCCGCGCGAGTCGTACAGCGTGTCCGTCACGACCCGGCCACCTATGTCGCGGTTCGCACCGTCGGACTGCGTCTGACGCTGACGCAGCAGGCCGTCGTAGATCGCCACCGAGGTGCGGTAGGCGTTGTTCGCGTCCAGCGTCTTGGTCGTCACCGCGTTGTGCCCGTTATTACGCACCGTGTACGCGTACTGCACGTGCGGCGTCTCGGACCCCTTGGCCCGGCCCGGCTTCCACACCTTCGACAGGCGGCCCAGCGCGTCGTAGGTCGCCTCCGCGACCTTGCCGTTGGGGTCAGTAACCTTCGTCGGCACCCCCCACGCCGGGTCGAGCGTGGTCGTGGTGGCGTGCGCGGTCAACGTTCCAGACCCGTCGGGGTCCGGGGTCGTCATCTTCGTCGCGGTGACCGGGCCGCCGGACGCGGGCGTGTACGCCGTCGTCGAGTTGCGCCCCAAGGCGTCCGTCACCGACGTCGACCGGCCCAACGCGTCGAACGTCGTACGGGCGCTCGGGATGTACACGGGAGTCGTGCCGCTGTACGACTTCATCTCGTCGGTGCGGGTGATGAGCCCCTTGGTCGGCGCGGCACCGTACGACTGACCGTCGAAGTAATTCCGCGTGTCCGAGACGACGTCGGCGGGGCGGGCCATCTCGCTCGAGCACCCGACGGACAGCACCTCCTCGCGGGCGACCGCGCCCATGATGTGGGCCGAGGTGTTGTTCTTCAGCGTCCGGATGGTGCACAGCTCGTCCCCGGCCTTGGCCCGATCGCCCAGGTCGTGGATCTTGTTGACATGCCCATAGGCGTCGAAGTAGTTCTTCAGGTACGTCTCGCGCGTCCCACCCGTCAGGCTGGGCGTCGTCGTGCTGGTCACGACCTCCTGGATCGCCGCCTGATAGGACTTGCGCCCGTCCGCATCCGTCGCCTTGATCGCGGACCGCCACGGCGTGTTCGTCACCGACTCCGCCACCGTAGACCCGGTGCCCTTGTACGTCGTCTCCTGGCGCACCATCCCGGCGAACTCGTCATGATCCGTCACGCCATCGACCGCGACCGACGCTGCCCCGCCGGAGGCGGTGCGGTTGCCGTCCATGCCGCGGAAGTACCGGTACCGCGTGCGCCCCGGCGTCGAGCTGCCGATCTCACCCTCGATGATGTCCACCGTCGCGTAACCGCGGAACTGGCCCCAGGTGCGGTCCTTCTTCTTCACCAGCGGGTTGTCGTCGTACCGCCACGCCGCCCCACCCACATAGGTGTAGCTGGTCTCTACCTGCTCCGGCAGTGACCCGCGCGGGTCGTCCACCATCCCCGTCACCACGTACTTGTGGAAGTACTCCGTGATCGGCTCGGGGGATCCCTCCGGCGTCCACCGCACCGGGAAGCAGCGGCGCGTGTTGGTCGCAGGATCCGCCGGAAGGCTGGACGGCGTGCAGTCCTGTCCCGAATACGTCACCGCGGTCACCGCGCCCGACTCCGACACGATCGAGGTCAGGCGGTGCCGGTTCATCGGCAGGTTCGTGGCCGTCTTCGACACCCGGTTCGCCATCTGGGTGCCGCCGAAGTCCACCGCGGGCAGCGCAAGGGTCCCCCCGGGCTTGCCCGAGTGCGTCACCTTGTCCAGCCACAGCACCGGGTCCTCACCGTCACCGGGGTCTGGGAACGTGTGTGTCAGCGTCCACGCGTCGACCGCCTGGTACGCAGCGCCCTTGAGCACCTTCGTCGTGACGGTGGTCAGACGCTTGCGGGTGAAGAACGCGGGCGAGATCGCGTCCGGGCAGGAGCTGGTCGAGGTGCAGATCAGGTCCGCCGGCACGTCCGGCCAGGCCGACGCGGACGAGTCCGTGAGCGACCCACAGGTCTGCGTCGAGGTCGTCAGGCAACGCTCCGACACGGTGAAGTCGACCCGTGCGGCCGCGTTCGACGCCGTCTCGGATCCCTTGCGCTGCCCGTACTGGATCGACTTCAGGTAACCGCCGCGCGTGTACGCAACGGAGGCGGTGTTGTTGTTGCGGCCGTACCGGTTGGTCTCCGCGCCGTAGGTGTACGTCATCGTGTTGCCCGACGTGTCCACGACGTACTCGAGATTCCATCGCCACGCCTGGTCACACGACGAGCTCGCGAACGACGTCGCATGGCAGGGCTCGCCCGCATGGTTACCGAACACGGGCACCGTCCACGCCGAGTTCAGCTTCGTGGTGTCCGATGCCGACCGCTGCCCCCTGCCGAAGAAGTACTGCGTGCCGTCGGTCTTGGTGACCTTCCAGTACTCCCCGTCGTTGTCGCCGTTGAACCCACCGGTGAGCTTCTCGACTCGCGTCGCGTCGTCGTGCTTCGGCCGCCACTCACCGGTCGTCTTGTCGTTGATCAGCTCGACCGCCGACCCGCCGAACACCATCGTCGCGTTGTCCGAGTCCCAGCACAGATCCCCGCTCGGATGTGACGCGTTGTTCGGCGCCGCACCACCGACCGCGCCGTCGTCGTCAACACACGGCACGTAGCGGCGCTCGACGTACCCCGGCCACATGTCCCACCCGTCGCCGATCCACGACGACTGGTTGTTCGTCGAGGCCACCCGGCCGTCCAACGACGCCGACGAGTACCCCAGAGCCAGCTCCGGCGACGGGCCCGCGGGCGCCGGCGGCACCCGCATCGGGTACGACCACGTGAACGCCCCCGTACTGCCCGAGACGTCCCACGACGCCGACGGCGACAACGACGTCGCCGACCAGTCGCCCGACGAGCCGGCCACGTCCGCCGACAAGGCCATCGCCGTCGACGACGGCGACGACAACGTCGCCGTCACGGTCTGAGACACCACGTCGTTCGTCTGTGCCTCGGCCGGCGCCCCGGTGGTGCAGTCCGCCTCCTGCGGCGTGGTCAGCGCGCACTCCGGCAGCTCCACGAGCCGAAGCCGGTCCGACCAGCCACCACCGAACGCGTCAGCGATCTGCGCGTAGTCGATGGTCACCTCGACGTCGCGCACCGGCACCAGCCCGCTCTCCTCATTGGCGGCCGTACCCGAATCGCTCACCTCGAGCAGCAGGCCATCGACACGAGCGGCGCGAGTCATCTCCTGGTCGAGCACCTCGACCCGCACGCCGGACGACGCGTCATCGGGCGCCTTCGGGTGGGCCGTACGCTCCTGATCCGGCGTTCTCGATGCCTGACGCACCGTTATGGCGAGCCCACCGGCCCGGCCCCGCGCCGGCTCGTCCCCCACGACCAGCTCCGCGGATCCGCCGTCGGGCCAGCTCACCGCCGCGGGGCTCACCGTCGGCATCGGCGAGGTTTCCGCAGCGGACTGCGCCGAGGCCGTCGACGGCACCCGCGCGAGATCCTCGAACTCCGGCAGCAGCTGCTCACCGTGCTTGCGGCGTTCCTCCAGGCTCCAATTCGCGCGCTCGGCCAAGTCCTCAGCCGTCAGCCCATCGTCCGCAGCGCCCGCCGGCGCAGACGTCAGCAAGGTCGCTACCAACGCCCCCACGACCGCACCGCCGGTCACCCGTCGTCCCGCGGATGCCATGTGTCGTCCCCTCGTCGTCGAGAACTGCCCTCGCTCGTGCCCATCGGCCGTCGCGCGGGCGCCCATCAGCCGGCCACCGTCGGGTCGTTCAGGTCCTCACCCGGCACGTTCGAATACATCGGGGCGCCCGTGCAGACCCGCCACATCTTGGTGTTGTCCGTGTCGAGCACCTCGCCGTCCCACACCCGCACGTTGTCGATCGCGCCGCGCCAGGCGTCGTTATGAACCCCGTTGTTCATCCCCCGCCCGACCTGCAACGGGCCCGCTGCGAACCAGGGCGTCGTGAAGGAGACCGTCGACGACTGCATCCGCTCGGGCTCAGCGAGCGAAGGCTCCGGGTTGCACACGGTCAAGGTCGCGGTTTTCTTCGGCCCGTCATAGGCACCGACGAGATAGACCCACTTGCCGGCCACGACCTGGAACTCCGAACGGGCCTCCACGAGGGCTCCCCCGTCGGACTGCGGCATCGTGAACGTCCAGCACCCGTCCCCGTCCGTGCTCGGGCACCTCGACGCAGGCATGTACCCGAGCTTGAATCCGGACCGCTGCGTCGCGTCCTGACTCACCGCGACCGAGTGCGAGCCCAGCGCGTCGAGCCGCACGTGGGCGCCGACAACGAAGCTGCCGTCGGTGTGTACCACCGGTCCCAGCGTCGCCGACATGTCGTCGGCCGCGTCGAACAGCAGGGCCGAGTCCCCAGGACGCACGTCCAGGAACGGCCCAGGCGTCCACGTCGTGCTGTTCCCGATCGTCAGGTCCTGCCGGCCGAGGAAGTCCGCGCCCACCAAGCCAGCGCCTTCGTTCAACTCCCACGCGGCGTCCTCGCGCGGTGGGGCGACGTCGATCACGTACGACTTCACGCCGCTGGCGTTCCCGGCCCGGTCGATCGCCTTTACCCGCAGCGTGTGCGGCCCCGCCGAGTGCGGTCGCAGCGTGATCGTGCCCGACCTGCCCGTGCCCGAGACCTCCGTCGTGATCGCCTCGGAGTCGTCCCACGAGTACAGGAGATGCGTCACGTCGGAGGACGTGCTCGCGACAGCGAACTTTCCCACCACACCGATGCCGCCGGTCTCCGTCCCGGTCGTGTAGACAGCCGGCTGCCCTGCGACCGGCTTCACCGTCGGTGTGGTCGGCGGCGTCACGTCGATGTTGAACCGGCATGCGGCCGCCGGGCCGGTGCGGCCAGCGCGATCCTGAGAATTGACCCGAAACTCGTAGGCACCCGTCGCCAAGGCATTCGCAGACGGCACCGTCCGCGTCACCAAGGTCCCGCTCTTGTACGTCGTCGTACTCTGCGGCCCGTTGTAAACCAGGGTCCCGCCCGAGGTGTACACGTTGAAGTTGTGGGTGAGCAGGTCGCCGTCCGGGTCGCTGATCCGCGCCCGCAACTGCGGAGTCGAATCACGCATCCACGCGTTCGCCCCACAGTCGACCGGTGTCCCCCCAGCGGGCGCCACGTCAAGATCCTTCGGAACATTCGGCGCCCGGTTGTACGCGATCGACAGCTTCGCATCATGCCGGTACCGCTTCCACCGCGACATCGACGACTCCGCGTAGTCCTTCAGGCCGATCGACAGGTAGCCGCCGTTCGTCGCCGTGTGCTTGGCCGCGTCGATCACGTTCCACGTCACCCAACCCGGAGGAGACGAGCACCCCGACTTGTGGTGCACGTCGCGGCTCGACTGGTACCGGCCGTCGGTCCACCCCGAGTTCGAGTCCCACGTCGTACCCGAGCCGATGTTTTCCACCCGGTACGCCCGTACCGCGTAGCTCGTGCAGCTGTACGAATGTGTGCCATACGCACGGAACGTCGCGGACGTGATGTCGCCCGCTGCGACCGCCGCCACCGCCCCGAGGTCGTGGAACTCCCACACCAACCGGCTCTTGAAGTCCCGCGCACATGACGAGGAGACCGACACGTCGCACAGACCGAGTCCCTGGTCGCCGGAGAACTTCCAGTCCGAGGACATGCCCGAGCGGATCGCCGTCCACTCCACCGGGTTCCGCCCCACGGACGGATCAATATAGACCGGCCAGCTCGTGTCAGGGTCCGCGATCATCGCCGCGTCCGGTGTCAACGACACCGACTCGCCCGACACCTGCACCGGCATCGCCGCCACCTCGCTGTCCAGCGCAGGAGACTCCTCCGGATCGACCATCGGCTCACCAGTGTCCGGATCCACTAGACCGCCCGGAACCGCCTCGGCCGTTGGGCTCGACATCCCCGACGCCGACGCCCTCCCTGCGTCCGCCATCGTCCCCGAGTCCCACATCAGCGGCATCGGGCTGGAGAACACTTCCTCGCCCGCCGCATCGGCGGCCACGAACCCACCTTCGGACTCCGAGACCGTCAGCCCATCGGAGACGATCACGGGAAACTCGAGCTCGGCCAACGCCGGGTTCGCCGCCGCCTCCGGCGACGCCACCCGCAACACCTCCGAGAAGCCCGAACCGTCCTCGTCCACCGACGCGATCAGGTCCACCCCGGGAAGCACCTGCGGGTACGTCACCCGATCACCGGACACCGAAGGCGTCGTCAGCTCGAACGGCGCATGGAACTCCAGGACATGTCCGTCTGACTCGATCGTCGCCAACGGCATCCCTGCGGTCCCGTCCGAAAACGTGATCGGCAACACCGGAGCCGCCACCGTGATCCCTGCCCGCCCGTCGACCAACGACGTGTCGATCGACTCCCACGCCCCGTTCACGTCCGTGCGCACCGCAGCCGCGGACAGCTCGACACGCGAGCCACCCGCCGGAGTCGCCCACAGGGTCTCCCACGGCGTGCGAGCGGACACGACCTCTACCTCAGCGCCGCAGGCCGTCGCGACCTCGACCGCCGTAGCCGGGTCGTCCGCGGCCGGCACGCACTCGACCGGCGGCTCGTCGGCAACTGCCGAAACCGGGAGTACACCCCACATGACCAACGCCAGAAGAGCACTTGACGCGACAAACCTGGCTGAACGCACCTGAAGGCACCATCCCTGGTATTCGGCTGTGAACGCGCCAGACGTTATCGGGGCCATTGCACTGGGATCCACCGAGCAGCGGGTGAAAAATGGTCACACTCTGGTCACGGCGGGATCTGCGTCGTGCTCCGGCGGCGGACACACCACATACCGCTCGTGGGCATCAGCCACAATGAACCGGTGACCACCGCATGGGTGCTGACTCTCTCCTGCCCCGACCGCCCCGGCATCGTGCACGCCGTCACGGGGACGCTCGCGGAGCACGGCGGCAACATCACCGAGTCGCAGCAGTTCGGGGACCCGGCGTCGGGCCTGTTCTTCATGCGCGTGCAGGTGGAGGCCGCGGCCGGCCGCGACGAGCTCGAGGCGGCGCTGGCCCCGGTGATCGACCGGTTCGCCATGACCTGGCACCTCGACGTCGTCGGCCGGCGGCTGCGGACCCTCGTGCTGGTGAGCAAGGCGCCGCACTGCCTGGTCGACCTGCTGTACCGCGAGCGGTACCAGAGCATGCCGATCGACGTCGTCGGCGTGGTCGGCAACCACCCCGACCTGGCCGACATGGCCGAGTTCTACGGCAAGCCGTTCCACCACGTGCCCGTCGCGAAGGACACGAAGGCGCAGGCCGAGGACCGGCTGCGGGGGCTCGTCGCGGAGCTCGACGTCGAGCTCGTCGTCCTCGCCCGGTACATGCAGATCCTCTCGGACGAGCTGTGCCGCGACCTGCAGGGCCAGGTGATCAACATCCACCACTCGTTCCTGCCGAGCTTCAAGGGCGCCCGCCCGTACGCCCAGGCCCACGACCGCGGCGTGAAGATCATCGGCGCCACGTCGCACTACGTCACGGGCGACCTGGACGAGGGCCCGATCATCGAGCAGGACGTGGAGCGCGTGGACCACTCGCGCGACGTCTCCGACCTCGTCGCGATCGGCGAGGACGTCGAGCGCCGCACCCTGGCGCGCGCCGTGCGGTGGCACGCCGAGCACCGCGTGCTGCTCGACGGCCACCGCACGGTCGTCTTCCGCTGATCACGCCCCCGCCCTGCTGCCGAACAGGCGGTTGACACCGTGATGCGTGGTGAAAGCCCTCCATAACGGTGTCAACCGCCTGTTCGGCAGGTCGGGGTCGGGCGGGTCAGGCCGCCGAGACCTCGACGAGGGTGCGCCAGGGGTCGTCGAACCGGAGGGTCCGGCCGTCGTCGCGCGCGTCGACACCCGCGTGCCGCAGGCGGTCGGCGAGCGCGCCCAGCTCGTCGCGCGTCGGCACCGTGAGCGCCACCTGCCCGAGCCCGAGCGTCGCCGCCCGCGGCCCGGCCCCCGCGCTGTTCCACGTGTTCATCGCCATGTGGTGGTGGTACCCGCCCGCGGCGACGAACAGGGCGCCGTGGAACGTGGCCATGATCTCGAAGCCGAGGGTGTCCACGTAGAACTTCTGCGCGGTCGGGATGTCGCCCACCTGCAGGTGCACGTGCCCGACCTGCGCTCCCTGCCCGGCCGTGCCCGCCATCGCGTCCTCGGTGAGGTGTCGCTGCAGGAACTCCTGCGGGTCGAACCAGTCGGAGCCCATCGCCACGCGGTTCCCGTCGCGCCGCCAGGCGTCCCGCGGCCGGTCCCAGTACAGCTCGATGCCGTTGTCCTCGGGGTCGGTGAAGTAGAACGCCCGCGACACCCAGTGGTCCGCGTTGCCGGCGAACCGCGACAGCGGGTGCGCCGCGGCGTGGGCGACGGCGGCCGCGAGCGCCTCCTCGGTGTCGAAGAGGATCGCCGTGTGGAACAGGCCCGCCTGGTTCCGGGCCGTCGCCGGCAGGCCGGGCGTGTGCCGCAGCGCGACGACCGGCACGCCCCCACGCCCGAGCACCACCCGGTCCGGGGCACCGAGGGCGGGGATCTCCTCGAGCGCGATCGCCTCGCGGTAGTAGGCGCTCATCGCGCCGAGGTCCCCCACGTGCAGGGTGACGGCACCCATCGCGGTCTCGGCCGCGAGGAGGTCGGCGGTGCGGGTAGGCGATGTCATGGTCTCGGCTCCTGGTGCTGGGATGCTTCGGCGCGAACGACGACGAGGTGGCTCAGAGCAGCGCGAACCCGGTGGTCCACTGCGTCTTTTCTCCGGCGGCGAGCGTGAGCTGCAGGAAGCCGAGGGACTCGAGCTCCCGGGCGCGCTTGAGCGAGCCGGCGTCGACGACCCGGACGGCGGCCCCGTCGAGCGCCTGGGCGAAGGCCTCCTTGGCGTCCGCGTCGTCGCCCGCGACCAGGACGGTGGTCGGCACGTCGCCGACGGTGCCGCTGGCAAGGGTGGCGGCGAAGTTGGTGTTGAACGCCTTGAGGACGTTCGCGCCCGGGAGCTTCGCGGCCAGCCCGGCGGCGGCCGAGGAGTCGGCGGGCACGACGAGCGAGTCGAAGGTGGAGAAGTCCAGCGGGTTGGTGAGGTCGACCACGGTGCGCCCGGCGAGCTGGTCGCCGTAGGTCGCGACGACGTCGTCGAGAGCCGGGTACGGGAGCGCGAGCACGACGATCTCGCCCGTGAGCGGATCGCCGAAGGCGGTCGGGGTGACGGCGGCGTCGACGGCCGCGGCCTTGGCCTTGTCGCGGGAGACGACCTGGACGTCGTTGCCGCCGGCGAGCGCGAGCCCGGCGATCGCGGTGCCCATGTTCCCGCTGCCGAGGATGGAGATCGTGGCCATGGTGTCCTCCTGGCGTTCACGCGTCGACCCATTTGGTTGACGCTACAACCAACATAGGCCGCTATAGTTGTAGCGTCAACCTTTGCCCCCGAGGCTTTTGCCCCGAGATCTCTGCCCCGAGAACGAGGACCACATGACACCGGAGGAGCCCCGCTGGCTCGACGCCGAGCAGATGCGCAGCTGGCTGCGGCTGCAGGCGGTGATCGAGCTGCTGCCCGCGGCCCTCGACCAGCAGCTGCGCCGCGACGCCGACCTGACCCACTACGAGTACATGGTGCTCTCGATGCTGTCGGAGGCCCCGGACCGGTCGCTGCGCATGAGCGAGCTGGCGCACCTCACCAGCGCCACGCTCCCCCGGCTCTCGCACGTGGCCCGACGCCTCGAGGCGCGCGGCTACCTCGAGCGGTGCACGGCCCCCGACGACAAACGGGCGACCGTCTCCCACCTCACCGAGGACGGCTGGCAGAAGGTCGCGGCGAGCGCGCCCGGCCACGCCCGAACGGTGCTGGAGAACGTCTACGACGACCTCGACGACCACGAGGTCGCCGCGCTCTCCAGCGCGCTCGGCAAGATCCTCGCCCACATCGACCCGCGCGACCGGTTCGGCCTCGAGGACGAGAACGTCGCCGGCTGAGCCTGTCGATACGGATCTCGACAAGCTCGACCGGCGAAGCCTCGACAAGCTCGACCTGCGGGTCTCGTCGTGCCGGGCGTCAGGACCCGCAGAACGACGGAGCCTCGTCGACGTTCATCGCCGTGATCAGTGAGACCGGCTTCTGCGAGACCTTCACCCCGTCGGGGTCGTCGAGCAGCGCGACGGCGTGCTCCAGCGAGCGGCTGCCGAGGTCCGCGGCGGAGTCCGCCACCGTGGCCGCGAAGTCACCGGCCTCGACGGCGATGAGGCCCGGCTCGGTGCCGTTCGTCGTGACGATCTGGGCGGTGCTCCCCGCCGCGTCGAGCGCGGTGCGCACCCCGAACGCCATGTCCTCGTTGAGCACGAACACATAGTCCACGTCGGGGTTCGCCTGGACGATGTTCTCCGTGACCTCCTGCGCCTTGCCGCGGTTGAACATGCCGGGCTGCTCCGCGACGACGGAGACTGTCTCGGGCAGCGCCTCGGTGAAGCCCTGGACCACGTAGTCCGACGACGCGCCGGGCGCACCCGCCACGACCGCGGCGGTGACATCGCCGCCGCCGGCATTTTCGGCGTCGGCGACGATCCAGCCCGCCGCGAGCTCTCCCACCTCGGCGAGGTCGACGACGCTGGCGCCGAGCACATCGTCGAGGTTGTCCGGCATGATCGCCGAGAGGTACACCGGCACGCCCGCGTCCCGGGCGGCCGTGATACCGCCGGCCATGGTGTCCACGCTGACCGTGTTGAGCACGATCGCGTCGACCCCGCGCGCGATCATGTCCTCGACGTTCGAGATCTCCTTGGCGGGATCCGTGTCGGAGTTGGCCACCAGGAGCTCGACCCCGGCCTCCACGGCGCCCGCCTGGACGCCGTTCTCCAGGCAGGTGCCCCATTCGTTGTTCGCGCCGTTGACGAAGCCGATCGTGTAGCCGTCGTCGCTGCCCGTCGCGCCGCCGGCGGTGCTGCACGCCGCCAGGGCGAGCGCGCACGCCGCCGCCAGGCCGGCGGTCGAGACTGCCTTCGAGATGGCATCGGGCCGCATGTTCGTTCCGGTCATCTGTCTCACCTTTCGTCGCACGACGTCGTCGTCGTGTTCGTGGTCGTTCGGAGGATTCGGCGTGGGGGTCAGTGCCGGCGGCGCAGCGCGCTCGAGACGGCCGCGACCAGCAGCACGAGGCCGACGGCCATCATCTGGAAGTAGCTCGAGACGCCGAGGAGGTTCAGCGCGTTGGACAGCACGCCCAGGAGGAGGACGCCGAGGACGGTGCCGGTCATGGTGCCGCGCCCGCCGGCCAGGGACGTGCCGCCGATGACCACCGCCGCGACGGCCTGCAGCTCGAGCGTGAGGCCGGCGCCACCCGGGCTCGCCGCCCCCAGCCGGGCCAGCAGCATGACGCCCGCCAGCCCGGCGAGCGCCCCGGTGAGCGCGTACAGCGACACCTTCTGGGCGGCGACGGGGATGCCGGCGAGCCGCGCGACGTCCTCGTTGCCGCCGATCGCGAAGGCGTTCCGCCCGTAGGCAACGTGCCGCAGCACGAACCCGAGCCCCAGGCAGACGGCGACGGCCGTGAGCAGCACCAGCGGCACGCCGAGCACGCTGCCGCTGCCGAAGCCGCGTAGCGCGTCGCCGGCCGAGATGCTCATGCCGTCGACGACGTAGAGCGCCAGGCCGTCGAGCAGGGTGGCGGTGGCGAGCGTCACCACGAAGGGCGCCGCCCGGGTGAAGGTCGTGACGAGCCCGTTGACCAGCCCGACGAGGACCGCGCAGCCCACGCCGACGCCGACGGCCACCCCGACGGCCGTGCCGCCGGACACGAGGGTCGCCACGAGCGCCATCGTCACGGCAGCGTTGCTACCCATCGAGAAGTCGATCCCGCCGGAGATCATGAGCACGGTGAGGCCGGCCGCCAGCACGGCGACGACGCTGACCTGGCGGAGCACGTTGAGCAGGTTGTTGGGTTCCAGGAAGGCGTCGGAACCGAGGCTCGCGACCACGACCAGGGCCACGAGCACCCCGAGCAGGCCGGCGTGCGAGCGCACCCCGCGACCGAGGGACACGAGTGCGGTGGGGGCAACGGGCGCGGCGGCGTGCGCGCGCTCGGGGCTAGACGTCGGTGCGGACATGGTGGGCGTCTCCTACGGTCAGGGCGATCAGATCGTCACGGGTGGCGGTCGCGTCGCGCTCGGCCACCACGCGGCCGGCGCTGACCACGACGACGCGGTCGGCGAGGCGCAGCACCTCGGCCACGTCGCTGGAGGCGAGCAGGACGCCGGTCCCGCGATCCACCAGGCGGTCGACGACGCGGTGGATCTCGGCCTTCGCGGCGACGTCGACGCCGTTGGTTGGCTCCTCGAGGAAGACGATCTCGGGCTCGCTCTCGAGCCACTTGGCGAGGAGCACCTTCTGCTGGTTGCCGCCGGACAGGCTCCCGACGGGCGGGTCCGCGGTCAGGGTGACGACGCCGAACCGGCGGCGCAGGTCCGCCGCCCGGCGGCGGAGCGCCCTCCACCGCACGAGCCTGCGCCCGGCCGCGCGGTTCTGGGCGAGCAGCACGTTCTCGTCGACGCCGAGGGCACCGACCAGGCCGAGCGCGTGCCGGTCGCCCGTGACGCAGCGCAGCCCGCTGGCCAGCGAGGCGCGAACGGAGCCCCAGCGGACCGCCCCGCCCCTCGCGCGCAGCGTCCCGCCGTCGGGCACCAGCGTCCCGGCGAGCGCGCCGAAGAGCGCGGACTGGCCGTCGCCCGCGGGGCCGAGGACGGCGACGACCTCGCCGGCGCGCACCTCGAGGGTGAGGTCGCGCAACCGGTTGCCCACCCGCAGCCCGTCGAGGGCCAGAAGCGCTGCCCCCGGCGCGCGCCCGCGCACCGGCCGTTCCGTGTCCACGTGCTCCCCCGCCATCGCGTACACGAGGCGGGCGACGTCGAGGTCGGCGACGTCGCTCGTGAGCTGGTGGCGCCCGTCGCGCAGGACGGTGACGCGATCGGCCAGCTCGGTGATCTCCTCGAGGTGGTGGGAGATGTAGACGATCGCGAGCCCCTGGTCGCGCAGGCGGCGGACCAGCGCCCGCACCTGGGCGGCGGCCTCGCCGCCCAGGGTCGCGGTCGGCTCGTCCAGGACGAGCACCCGCCCCCCGCGCCGCACCTCGCGGGCGATCTCGACCATCGTCTGCTCGGCCGTGGAGAGGTCGCCGGCCGGCCGGTCCGGGTCGATCGCCAGACCCAGGACGGCGAGCGCGGCGAGCGCGTCACGCCGCACCCGGCGGTGGTCCACGACGCCGAGGCGCCGCGGCAGGTCGCCGAGCACGAGGTTCTCCGCGACGCTGAGGCTCCCGACGAGGTCGCGGCGCTGCGGAACCGTGGCGACGCCGAGCTCGCGCGCCCGGCGCGGGGTGAGGCCGTGGTGAGCCGCCCCGTCGATCTCGATCGTGCCGGCGTCGGGCACGAGGGCCCCGCTCATCACCCCGACGAGGGTGGACTTGCCGGCCCCGTTCATCCCCACCAGCGCGTGGACCTGGCCCTTCACCAGGTCGATGCTCACGTCCTCGAGGGCGCGCGCCCCGCCGAAGGACTTGCTGATCCCGGTCATCGACAGGACCGGTACTGGAGTGCGGGCGGCATCGGCCGCCGGACTCGCACAGACGTCGTCATCGACTTTCACGCGTGCTCCTGCTTCATCGCAGAACGGGTGGCCGGTGTGGGCACCCGGTCGTGGTTCACATCACTTATGGTGCAATATATATCTCGACATACGTTGCTGGCCACCATCCGACGACGGACGGTGCCGCGGCGCAGGTCGGACCCACTCGGGCATCGGAGCCCGGGCGCATCCCACGACGGAGTTGGAGACAGACATGGGCAGGATCTTGATCGTCGGCGGAGGCATCGGCGGCCTCGCCACCGCCATCGCGGCGCGGCAGGTCGGGCACGACGTGGACGTCGTCGAGCGCCACCCCGACGTGCACTCGTCCGTGTACGGCGTCGGCATCATCCAGCCGGCGAACGCCCTGCGGGCGCTGGACGTGATCGGCTGCGCCGCCGAGTGCATGGCCGTGGGCTACCCCGCCGAGGGGTGGGGCCGGATGCTCGACGTCGACGGCAACCCCGTGCGCGAGATGCCGGGGATCCCGATCGACGGCATGCCGCCGATGAACGGGCTCACGCGGCCGCAGCTGCACGAGATCCTCACCCGACGGACCAAGGACGTCGGCGCCGAGATCCGGTACGCGACGACGTTCACCGAGCTGCGCCCGGACGCCGACGGCGTCGACGTCGACCTCACCGACGGGACCTCCGGCCGGTACGACGTCGTGGTCGGCGCGGACGGCGTCAGCTCGTCGGTCCGCAGGTACGTGCTGGACGGCGAGCTCAAGCCTCGCTATATCGGCCAGTCGGCCTACCGCGTGAACATCCCCCGTCTGCCCGAGATCGACCGCATCGTGCTCCAGGAGGGGCCCGACGGGATGGCGGGCTTCGTCCCGATCGGCCCCGACCTGGCCTACCTGTTCTTCAACGCGAACATGGACCGACCCGACCCGGCGGCATCACCCGAGTCCGTCCTCGCCGACCTCAAGGCGCACCTCGCGCCCTTCGGCGGGCTCGCGGCCCGCGTGCGGGACGAGTTCCTCACCGACCCGGGCGCCGTCGTGCTCCGGCCCGAGGAGACGCTCATCGCCGACGCCCCATGGCACCGTGGGCGCATCGTGCTCCTCGGCGACGCCGTGCACGCGATCACCCCGCACCTCGGCCAGGGCGCCGCCCAGGCCATCGAGGACGGCATCGTCCTCGCCGAGGAGCTGGCGAACCACGACGACGACGTCGAGGCAGCCTTCACCGCGTTCACGGCCCGGCGCTACGACCGGTGCAAGCTCGTCGTCGAGACCTCGCTCGCCATCGGCGAGTGGGAGGCCGGCCGCCTGCCCGAGTTCGACAACGTGGCCGCGACCAACCACGTCATCGCCACCATGGCGCAGCCCCTCTGACGCCGCCGGCCGCTCGATAGCATTCACCGTGTGAGCGACGCGGGAGCATCCGAGCGAACCACCGACCGGGGCATGCTCGTGCAGACCTTGCGCGAGCTCGCCTGGACCGTGCATCGAACGGCCCCCGCGCGGGCCGGCGTCGGCCCGATCCCCACCACCGAGCTCGCCCTGCTCAAGCAGGTGCTCGAGACCCCCGGGGCCACGGTGGGCGAGCTCTCCCGCGCGCTCGGCCTCCGCCAGCCCAACACCAGCGCGGCGCTGCGCGTGCTCGTCCACCACGGCTTCGTCGTGCGCGAGACGCATCCCGACGACCGGCGGGTGGCGCGCATCGTCCCGACCGAGGCGGCGCGGGCCGAACACGAGGCCATCGCCGCGGCGTGGGCCGGGGTGCTCGGCGAGGCCGTGGACACGCTCGCCGCGCACCATCGGCGCGCGCTGGACGACGCCGCCGAGGCGCTGGCCGCCCTCCTCGACTCGCTCCGGCAGCCTCCGGGCAAGGAATGGTCGGGCGAGGTATAGCCCCACAACAACGAACGGCGGTGGGTCGTGGCCCCTGTCCGGGACCACGCCCCACCGCCGTCGTGCGTGTCGGCGCGGACGCCGGCTCAGTCGATCACTTGAAGAGGTCCTCCAGCGTCGGGTCGCCGGCGTAGACCTCCTCGGCGTTCTCCTTGGTCACGATGACCGGCTCCAGGAGATTGGCCGGGACGACCTTGACGCCGTTGTCGTACGACTCGGTGTCGGTGACCTCGGGGTCCTCCCCCGCCTTGTAGGAGTCGACGGCGCCGATCGTCGCGCCGACCAGCTCACGCGTGTCCTTGTAGATCGTGGAGTACTGCTCGCCCGCCATGATCGACTTCACGGACTCGACCTCGGAGTCCTGGCCGGTGATGACCGGGACGTCCTTGCCAGCCTGCTTGGCCGACGTCAGCGCCGCGCGCGCCAGCGTGTCGTTCGGCGACAGGACACCGTGGAGGTCGTCGTCCTTGTAGTTGCCGGACAGGATCGTGTCCATGCGGTTCTGGGCGTTCTCCGCCTCCCAGCCCTGGGTGGAGGCCTGCTGCTGGGTGGTCTGGCCCGACTTGACGACGAGGGTGCCGTCGTCGATCTTCGGCTGGAGCACGCTCATCGCGCCCTCGAAGAACGGCTTCGAGTTCGCGTCGTCGGGCGAGCCCGCGATGAGCTCGATGTTGTACGGGCCGTCGCCCTTGCGCGCGGCGAGGCCCTCGAGCAGCGCCTGACCCTGGAGCTCGCCGACGTGGAAGTTGTCGAACGCCACGTAGAGGTCGACAGCGTCCGTGTTCTGCAGCAGGCGGTCGTACGCGATGACCGGGATACCCGCGCTCTTGGCGGCCTCGAGCTGGCTGCCGAGCTGGGAGCCGTCGATCGCGCCCACGACGAGCACGTTGACGCCCTGCTGGATCATGGCCTGGATCTGGTTCTGCTGCTCCGAGACGCCGCCGTTGGCGAACTGCACGATCGGCTCGTAGCCCGCCTCCGTCAGCCCGTCGTTGAACAGGTTCTCGGCGAGCACCCAGTTCTCCGACGTCTTCTGTGGCAGGGCGACGCCGATCTTGGCGCCGTCCTCGAAGCCGGACGCCGCGGACTCGCCCCCCTCGGCGGGCGTCTCGCCGCCGCGGTCGGAGGAGCCGCAGCCGGACAGCGCCAGAGCGCTCACCGCCGCCAGGGCCACGAGCCCCGTAGCGAACTTGGTCTTCATGGGGTCCAACTTTCTCTGTACGCCATCCCTCGTCGGGTGCCGTGTGGTGTGGACGATCTGGACTAGCGACGCCGGCGGGCGCCGGCGAGATGTGCGGGTGCCGGCGTCAGGGGCGGCTACCGGCGCCGCCGGAGACCGGCACCTCCGGCGCGGTCTCGTCGGTGCCGGGGGTCGCGCCGGTCTCCTTCTTCCGCCCGAGCCACGGGAACACCAACCCGATGATCGACGGGCGCCCGGTGACCTTGCTGTGCACGTCGAAGGCCACGGCGACCAGGAGGACCAGGCCCTTGATGATCTGCGTGGTGTCGGAGCCGACGCCCATGAGCTGCAGACCGTTGTTGAGCACCGCCATGACGAGGCCACCGATGACGGACCCGACCACGGTGCCGACGCCGCCGGAGACCGCGGCGCCGCCGATGAACACGGCCGCGATGGCGTCGAGCTCCCACATGTTGCCGTCGGAGGGCCCCGAAGCCGTCGCCCGACCGACGAAGACCATCCCGGCGAGCGCGGCGAGGATCGACATGTTCATCATCACGAAGAAGTTCACGCGACGGATGTTGATCCCGGAGAGCGCCGCGGCGGCCCGGTTGCCGCCGACGGCGTAGACGTGGCGCCCGCCGATGGTGCGCGACGCGATGAAGTTGTAGAGGATGACGAGCGCGGCGAGCACGACACCGGGGATCGGGAACGAGGTGCCGTACCGGCCGCTGCCGAACAGGAAGGTCACGTAGGCGATCACGGCGGCGACGACGACGATCCGCACGGCCGCGACCCAGACCGGCGGCTGCTCGAGCCCGAGCCGCGAGGCGCGCGCCCGGCGCCGCAGCTCGGACCAGACCACCGCGGCGATCGCCAGGACGCCCAGCACGAGGGTGGAGTTGTTGAGGCCGGTGTTCGGACCCCACTCGCCCATGTAGCCCGCGCCGAGCTGCTGGAGCTCTTCCGGCACCGGCACCGTCGACGAGTGGCCGATGCGCTGGTTGAGCCCGCGGAACAGCATCATGCCGGCGAGCGTCGTGATGAATCCCGGGATGCCCACGTACGCGACCCAGAACCCTTGCCACGCGCCGATCGCGGCCCCGACGGCCAGGCCGAGCAGGATGCCCGCCCACCAGGGGATCCCCCAGTCGCGCAGCGCGATGGCGACGATGATGCCCGTGACCGCGGCCACCGACCCGACCGACAGGTCGATGTGCCCGGCGATGATCACCAGGACCATCCCGATCGCGAGGATGAGGATGTAGGAGTTCCCGATGATGATGTTCTGCGCGTTGGACGGCGTGAGCACGAGCCCGCCGGTCCGCCACTGGAAGAACGCGATGAGCGCGAGAAGCGCGATCACCATGCCGTACTGGCGGAGCCCCCCGCCGAACAGCTGCTTGAGTGACGACATCGTCGTGAGTTCCTTCTGGTGGATGGGTCTGGTCAGCGCGCGGCGGCCGTCGGCGCGCCGGTCATGAGGCGCATGAGCTCCTCCTGCGTGGCGTCCTCGCGGGACAGCTCGCCGGTCACCCGCCCCTCGAAGACGGTGTAGATCCGGTCGCAGAGGCCGAGGAGCTCGGGGAGCTCGGAGGAGATGACGACGACGCCCTTGCCCTGGTCGGCGAGGCGCTGCACGAGGCCGTAGATCTCGTACTTGGCGCCGACGTCGATGCCGCGCGTGGGCTCGTCGAGGATGAGGAGCTCAGGCTCGGTGAACATCCACTTGGCGAGCAGCACCTTCTGCTGGTTGCCGCCTGAGAGCGTCGACACGCCGTCGCGCACGCTGGGCGCCTTGACCCCCAACGACTTGCGGTACTCCTCGGCGGCGAGGAAGGCGCGGTCGTGGTCGATGACCGGGCCCTTCGACACCCTCGGCAGGTCCGCCGAGACGATCGTCTGCTGGATCGTGTCGAGCAGGTTGAGGCCCAGCGTCTTGCGGTCCTCGGAGACGTAGGCGATCCGGTGCCGGATGGCGGACAGCACGTCGGGCACCGAGATCGCCTTGCCGTGCATGCGGATCGTCCCGGAGATGTAACGGCCGTAGGTGCGGCCGAAGAGGGACCGGGCGAGCTCGGTGCGGCCGGCGCCCATGATCCCGGCGAAGCCCACGATCTCGCCCCGGCGCACGTGGAAGCTGGACTGCTTGCACACCAGCCGGCCCGGGATCTCCGGGTGCTCCACGGTCCAGCCGTCGACCTCGAAGAAGTTCTCGCCGATCTTCGGGGTGTGGTCGGGGAACCGCGACGCGAGGGAGCGGCCGACCATGCCCCGGATGATCCGATCCTCGTTGATGCCGCCGGAGCGGACGTCGAGAGTCTCGACCGTCTGGCCGTCGCGGATGATCGTGATCGAGTCGGCGATCTCCTCGATCTCGTTGAGCTTGTGGGAGATCATGATGCTGGTCAGCCCCTTGGCGCGCAGCCCGCGCAGGAGGTCCAGCAGGTGCTCGGAGTCGTCCTCGTTGAGCGCCGCGGTCGGCTCGTCGAGGATGAGCAGCTTGACGTCCTTCGCCAGTGCGCGGGCGATCTCGACCAGCTGCTGCTGCCCGACGCCGAGGTTCTTGACCAGCGTGTCGGGCGAGGCCCGCAGGCCCACGCGGGCGAGCAGCTCCGTGGACCGCTGGCGCGCGGTATCCCAGTCGATGCCGATCCTGCCCCGCACCTCGTTACCGAGGAAGATGTTCTCCGTGATGGAGAGCTCGGGGATGAGCGCGAGCTCCTGGTGGATGATGACGATCCCGGCGTGTTCGCTCGACCGGATGTCCTTGAACTCGACGACCTCGCCCTGGTAGACGATCTCGCCGGTGTAGCTGCCGTGCGGGTAGACGCCCGAGAGCACCTTCATCAGCGTGGACTTCCCCGCGCCGTTCTCACCGCAGATCGCGTGGATCTCGCCCGCGCCGACCTCGAGCGAGACGTCGTCCAGGGCCCGGACGCCCGGAAACTCCTTGGTGATGGACCGCATCTCGAGCACGGCATGACGATCGGGCATGAACTCTCCTTCGAGCGACGAGCCGTCAGCAGTGACAGCCCGGTAAGCAACGCACCGGCGACGGTAGACCGGCCTGTTTCTTGTCGTCAACTTCCGAACGCAACTCGTGTCACGGTCGTGACCTTCCACCCCGCCCCGCGTCGGGACCAGCATCGCTCACGACGCGCCCGTGATGGCCGCGAGAATCTCCTCGTGCGCCGCGGATGCGGGGAAGCTGCCGTTGTTGCGGCCGTGGCGCAGCACCTCGATGCGGTCGGAGACCGCCCGGACGTCGTTGAGGTTGTGGCTGATGAGCACCACCCCCAGCCCCAGCTCGCGCAGCCGCTGGATGTGCGTCAGCACCTCGGCCGTCTGCGCCACCGAGAGCGCCGCCGTGGGCTCGTCGAGGACGACGATGCGCGGCTGGCCGATGAGCGTGCGAGCAATGGCGACGGCCTGCCGCTGCCCGGCCGAGAGGTGGCGCAGCGGCGTGCGCACCGACGGGATCCGCACCGTGAGGTGCTCCAGCAGCTCGCGGGTCTGGGTCTCCATGCGGCCGTCGTGCAGCAGGCCGCCGCGCCCCCGCAGCTCCTGCCCCAGGAAGACGTTCGCCGTGACGTCCAGGTTCTCGCACACCGCGAGATCCTGGAACACGCTCGCCACGCCCAGCCGGTTCGCCGCGGTCGGCGACGAGATCGTCACCGGCTCGCCGTCGATCTCCACCTGCCCCGAGCTCGGGGTGAGCACGCCCGCGACGATCTGGGCGAGGGTCGACTTCCCCGCCCCGTTGTCCCCGACCAGGGCGACCACCTCGTGCGGGTGCACCTCGAGGTGCACGTCCACGAGGGCCTCGACGGCGCCGAAGTACCTGCTGACCTGCCGCAGCGCGAGCAACGGCGTCCGTCCCCTCACCGGTTCACCCTCCGTGTCGTCTGCCCCAGCGCGGCCTGTGCGGGCTGGGCCTGCGCCACGGTCACCGGACGCCCGAGCAGGCCGTCGTCGGGCTGGTCGAGCAGGTCCGTGTGCTGCAGAGCGAGCGCGAGCGCCCCCTCGAGCTCGGCGCGCGCCCCGAGCGCCGCGGGCACCACCTCGAGCGGGGTCACCTGGTGCAGCAGCGTGCGCCGTCGCAGCGCGTCCCGCAACGGGCCGAGGAACACCTCGCCGGTGGTCGCGAGCACGCCGCCGACCACCACCAGCTCCGGGTTGAGCGTCGTCGCGAGCCCCGCGACGACGCCGCCGATCACCGCGCCGGCGTCCGCCACGATCTCTCGGCACCCCGGGTCGTCGTCGCTGGCCAGCCGGACCACGTCGTTCAGTGTGAGGTGGCCGTAGCTGCTGCGCAGCGGCTCGAGCAGGGCCCTGTCCCCCACCACCGTGTCGAGGCAGCCGCGGCTGCCGCACGAGCAGATGATGCCTGCCGGGTCCACCTGGACGTGCCCGATCTCGCCGGCCGTGCCCGCGACGCCGCGGTGCACCCGGCCGGCCAGGACGATCCCCGCGCCGACGCCGTGGCCGGCGCGCACGTACAGCGCGTCGTGCACCTCCCGCGCCGCGCCCACGGTGCTCTCGGCCAGCGCACCGAGGTTCGCGTCGTTGTCCACGAACACGGGCCTCGCCAGGCGCTTCGACAGCACCTGCGCCACCGGCACGCCGTCCCAGCCGCGCAGGATGCCCCGCACGGTGACCTGGCCGCTGGACGCGTCGACGGGCGCCGGCAGCCCCAGCCCGATGCCGAGCACCTCCGGGAGCTCGGCGCCGACCCGTTCCAGCAGGTCGACGACGAGCAGCGCGGCGCGGTCGAGGCTGGTGTCTGCCCGGTGCTCCGCGGGCAGGGGCAGCACCTGCTCCGCGAGGATCTCGTGCGACACGTCCGCCACGGCGACGGTCAGGTGCCGGGTTCCGACCAGCACACCCGCGACGAGCCCCACCCGGTGCGACAGCGTGACGAGCTGCGCGCGCCGGCCCGAGCGGACGGTGTTGCGGACCTCGACGAGCTCCGCGGCGACGAGCTCCTTGACGATCGTCGACACGGTGGCGGGCGACAGCCCGGTGGCGCCCGAGAGCTCCACCTGCGTAAGCCCGCCGTGCCGTTTCACGGCGTCGACGACGCGGGCCCGGTTGGCCTCGCGCAGCGAGGACTGCGAACCCACCATCGGCAGCCGTCCTCTCACGCCGGGGAGTCTATGGTGCGACGGCGCGCGGGCCGGCGTACGTCCGCCGTCCCGCGCGCCGTGGTGGCCGTCGTCCTCAGCGCAGCGCCGCGGCGCGGCGACGGTTGAAGATGTCGAACGCGACGGCGAGCAGCAGCACGAGGCCCTTGACGATGGGCTGCACCGAGGTCGGCACGCCCATGAGCTGCATGCCGTTCGACATGACCGCCATGATCAGGCCGCCGATGAGGGCGCCGCCCACGCGGCCGACACCGCCCGAGGTGGACGCGCCACCGATGAAGCAGGCGGCGATGGCGTCGAGCTCGAACATGTTGCCCGCGCTGGGCTGCGCGCTGTTCACGCGCGAGGAGTACACGATGCCCGCGACCGCGGCGAGGAGGCCCATGTTCACGAAGACCCAGAAGTTGATCTTCCTGACCTTGACGCCCGACAGCTGCGCGGCGTGCAGGTTGCCGCCCACGGCGTAGACGTGCCGGCCGAACACCGACTTCTGCGTGACCAGGGTGTAGGCGATCGTCAGCACGGCCAGGATGATGAGCACGATCGGCAGGCCGCGGCTCGAGGCGAGCTGGTAGGCGAACCACATCACCACCACGGCGAGCACCACGATCTTGGTCACGAACAGCGGCAACGACTCCACCGACTGCTGGTAGGCGATGCGGCCCTGCCGGCCGCGCCACTGCGCCACTGCGAAGCCGACGACCCCGATCGCGAAGATGACGAGCGTGAACGTGTCCACGCCGTAGCCGCCCAGCATCCCGTTCATGAAGCCGTTGGCGATGTCGTAGTAGGTGCCGCCGAACGGTGAGAGCGAGATGTTGTCGAGCACCACGTAGGTGAGGCCGCGGAAGAGCAGCATGCCGGCGAGCGTGACGATGAAGCCGGGGATGCCGACGTAGGCCACCCAGAACCCCTGCCAGGCGCCGACCAGCAGGCCGACCACCAGCGCGGCGAGCACGCCCATCCACCAGGGCAGGCCGTTCTTGATGACGACGACGGCCGAGACCGCCCCCGTCAGGGCGACCACCGACCCGACGGACAGGTCGATCTGGCCGGAGACGATGACCATGAGCATCCCGATCGCCAGGATCAGGATGTACGTGTACTGCAGGACGATGTTCGTGAGGTTCGTCGGCGACAGGAACATCGGGTTGAGCAGCGCGAAGATCGCGACGATCACGACGAACGCGACCAGGATCCCGCTCTGCCGCATGTTCCGGGTGATGACGTCCCGGATCGAGGCGATGGCGTTCATGAGGAGAGTTCCTTCGTGGGCAGGGGCTGGTCGCGCTCGAGGGTCATGAGCTCCATGAGCCGCTCCTGCGTCGCGTCGGCGACGGGGAGCTCACCCGTGATGCGGCCGAAGGCCAGCGTGTAGATGCGGTCGCAGGTGCCGAGCAGCTCGGGCAGCTCGGACGAGATCACGACGACCGCCTTCCCGGCGGCGACCATCTTGTTGATGATCGTGTAGATCTCGTACTTGGCCCCGACATCGATGCCGCGCGTGGGCTCGTCGAGGATGAGGACGTCCGGGTCGGTGTACAGCCACTTGGACAGCACGACCTTCTGCTGGTTGCCGCCCGACAGCTTGCCGACGTTGGCCAGGACGTCCGGGGTCTTGACGTTGAGGCTGCCGCGGTACTCCTCCGCGACCCGGATCTCCTCGTTGCCGTTCACCCAGCCGCGGGGCGCGAGCTTGCCGAGCGCCGCCGAGGTGATGTTGTGCCGGATGTCGTCGATGAGGTTGAGGCCGTAGACCTTGCGGTCCTCGGTGGCGTAGGCGATGTGGTGCTCGATCGCCTCGGCCACGTTGCGCGCCTGGATCTCCTTGCCGTCCTTGAACAGGTGGCCGGTGATGTTCTTGCCGTAGGAGCGGCCGAAGATGCTCATCGCCAGCTCGGTGCGCCCGGCGCCCATGAGCCCGGCGATGCCGATCACCTCGCCTGCGCGCACGTGGAACGACGCCGCGTCGATGACCTTGCGGCCCGGCTGCGTGGGGTGGAAGACGCTCCAGTCCTCCACCCGCAGCACCTCGTCGCCCACCACGCTGCTGCGCTCGGGGAAGCGGTGCTCGAGGTCGCGACCGACCATGCCGCGGATGATCTGATCCTGCGTGGAGCCCGGCTCGGACATGTCGAGAGTCTCGATGGAGCGCCCGTCACGGATGATCGTGGTGCGGTCGGCGATCTCGGCGATCTCGTTGAGCTTGTGGGAGATGATGATCGACGTGATGCCCTGCTCCTTGAGCTGGCGCAGCAGCTCGAGCAGGTGCTCGGAGTCGGTGTCGTTCAGCGCCGCCGTGGGCTCGTCGAGGATGAGCAGCCGCACCTCCTTCGAGAGTGCCTTGGCGATCTCGATGAGCTGCTGCTTGCCGACGCCGAGCGTGCCCACCGCCGTGAGGGGGTTCTCGTCGAGACCGACCCGGGCGAGCAGCGTCGCGGCCTGCTTGTTGGCCGCGTTCCAGTCGATGAGCCCGCCGCGACCGCGCCGCTCGTTGCCGAGGAAGATGTTCTCGGCGACGGAGAGGTAGGGCACCAGGGCGAGCTCCTGGTGGATGATGACGATGCCGCGCTGCTCGGAGTCGTTGATCGCGCCGAACTCGGCAGTTTCGCCGTCGAAGACGATCTCGCCGTCGTAGCTGCCGTGCGGGTAGACGCCCGAGAGCACCTTCATCAGCGTCGACTTGCCGGCGCCGTTCTCCCCGCAGATGGCGTGGATCTCGCCGCGGGTGACGTCGAGGTCGACACCGTCCAGCGCCTTGACGCCGGGGAACTCCTTGACGATGGAGCGCATCTCGAGGATGGTGCCGGTCACGACGGCCTCCCCGGTGTGCGCGCGATGACGTGGGGTGCGTGCATGCGCCCTCGTCCCTCCTTCTGGGTGCGGGCCGCTCTTTCCGGACGACCCGGTGGACGGCCCGGTGGACGACCGGGACGGGCCCGCCCGTTCCCGGCCGCCGTCGCGGCGACCGGTGGGCGGGCCCGTCCGTGTGGGTGCAGGTCAGTCGGTCTGACCCTTCTTGACCTCGTCCTCGGTGTAGTAGTCGGTGTCGATGAGCACCGGCGTGATGTCTTCCTTGAACACGGGCTGGATGTCCAGCAGGTACGCCGGGACGACCTTCTCGCCGTTGTCGTAGGTCTCGGTGTCGTTCGCCTCGGGCTCGCCACCCTCGGCGAAGGCCTGGGCGGCCGTCACGGCCTGGTCGGCGAGGTTGCGCGTGTCCTTGAAGATGGTCGAGGACTGAACGCCGTCGTTGATGAGCTTGACCGACGCGATCTCCGCGTCCTGGCCCGTGACGACGGGCAGGCCCTCGTCGAGGGTCGGGCCCATGCCCGCTCCCTGGAGCGCGGTGATGATGCCGCGCGACAGCGGGTCGGCCGGCGCGAGGACGCCGTCGAGCTTGGTGCCACCGTTGTAGGTGGAGGTCAGCAGGTTGTCCATGCGCTCCTGCGCCGTCTTCTGCTCCCACCGCTGCGTGGCGACCGTGTCGAAGTCCTTCTGCTTGGACGGGACCGTCAGCGTGCCGTCCTCGAGGTACGGCTTGAGGGTTTCCATCGCGCCGTCGTAGAAGAACCGCGAGTTGTTGTCGTCGGCGGAGCCGGCGAACAGCTCGACGTTGAAGGGGCCCTTCTCGTCCGTCTTCTCACCGTTCTCGTCGACGAGCCCGAGGCCGCGCAGCAGGGCGTTCGCCTGCGCCACGCCCACCTCGTGGTTGTCGAACGTGACGTAGAAGTCGACGTTCGGGCTGTTGTTGATCAGCCGGTCGTAGGCGATGACCGGGATGTTGGCCGCGGCGGCCGCGTCGAGCTGGCTCGACAGCGCCGTGCCGTCGATCGACGCGATGATGAGGACGTCGACGCCCTCGGTGATCATCGAGTCGATCTGCTGCGTCTGGGTGGGGATGTCGTCGTTGGCGAACTGGAGGTCCACGTCGTAGCCGAGGTCCTCAAGACCCCGCTTGACGTTGTTGCCGTCCTGGATCCAGCGCTCGTAGGTCTGCGTCGGCATCGCGACGCCGACCTTCACGTCCTCGTCGCCGTTCCCGGCCGCACCGGTCTCGTCGCCGCCACCACCGGCACCGGAGCCGCCGCAGGCGGCCAGGGCCAGCGTCAGCACGGCTCCGCCGGCCACGGCGCTCATCGTCTTGGCGAGTCGCATCCTCGCGCTCCTTCTCGTCCTCGAGGGTCCTCCGGCGCCGACCATCGCCGCCGGTGTGCGGCCGATCCGGAGTCCCCGGACGACCGAACAGGTCCGCGGTACAGGTTGCTGCCTTCGAGTCCCGAAGTCAAAGAATCGGCGCCACCGACCCATAACGATCGGGTCACGAGGGCGTCGGTGCCCAGAGTTTCTCAGACGTTCCGCGGGCGATGGGCCGATCATCGGCGCACGTCAGAACGGCGGTCAGCCCGGCCGCGCCGGGCTGACGGCCGGCGCCTTCTCTTCGGACCCCGAACTCTTGGCCGCCGAACCCATGGACGCGAAGGGTCCCCGGCCTCGACGCGGGCAGCGTCAGCCCGCGGCGCGGGTATAGGCCTCCAGGACCAGGTCCCAGCCCGTCTCGTAGGAGGTCCGCCCCCGGTCGCCGTCGCGCCGACGGTCCCAGCCGGAGTGCCGGAGCTCGACCTCCGTGCCGGCTGTGCCACCCGCACCCGCACGGAACGACACCTCGACGAGGGTCGCCTCCGCCTCGGTGGTGCCGGGATGCCAGGTGAACGCGACCTGGCGCGGCGGGTCCCACACCGTGACCGTGCCCCAGACGGCGGCGCTGCCGTCGGCGAGGGTCTCGACGAGCCGGCCGCCGACGCCGTGCTCGAGGACGACGTCACCGGCGGCGTCCTGCCCGACGGAGTGCGTGGCGAGCGGCCACCACCCGGCGATGCCGTCGGTGAACACCCGGAACGCGACCGCGGGCTCGGGTGGCAGGGTCATCACCTTGCGCAGCGCTTCCTCGCGTGTGGACATCACGACCTCCCCTCGTGGGCGCCCTCGGTACGACCCGTTCCCGAGGCAGCGGCGCCGGTGCCGCTCGGGCGGTCGGCGTGCGCGGCGAACGCGCCGAGCACGTCGGTCCAGAATTCGTCGAGCCAGCCGCGCAGCGCGTCGAACCCGGCCGCGTCGAGGCGGTACAGGTTGCGCGTGCCGACGGTCTCGAACGAGACGAGCCCGGCCGTGTGCAGCACCTTGAGGTGCTGCGACACGGCCGGGCGGCTCACGGGAAGGTCCGCGGCCACCTGCGACACGGACGCGGGGCCGCGGGCCAGGCGCTTGACGACGGCACGCCGCGTCGGGTCGCCGAGCGCGTCGAGCGCGTCATGGTAAGTGGCCACGAACGGTAAGTTACCCCTACCGCTTGCACCCGCAACCCCCGCCACCCTGGTTCAGCGCTGCGGGTCCACCAGCACGGCAACCGTCCGCGCGGGCACGGTCACCGTCCCGGCACGCCGGTCCCAGCGAGTCTCCCGGACGACAGGGTCGCCGCCCCCTCGCTGCACGGACGAGAGCCGGTAGTCCCGGCCCGCCAGCTCGGGCAGCGTCAGGGTCACCGCCTCCGGCGACGCGTTGAACACCGTGAGCACGCCGTCCAGCCGTCGGTCGACGTCCCGGCCGAGTGTGTCGTCGACCGACATCGCGATCACGCCGGGCTCGGCGTCCGGGCCGGAGCCCGGGAACGACACCTTCTCCTCGATCAGCCGGGCGCTGCCGAGCCGGAACAGGTCGGTGGACGACCGCAGCTCGAGCAGATCGCGGGCGGATGCGGACGCCGTGGCGATGTCGGCGGGCGCCGGCTTGAGGGCAGGGTCCGCCAGGAGCGGGCCCATGACCGACCACGCGTCGGAGTTGTCCGCCGCCGGCGGCAGCCCGCGGCCGAAGCCGTTGTCCTGCCCCGACCAGTCGATCGCGTTGAACCAGTCCCCCGAGTCGTAGGAGTTACGGTCCAGCGACTTCGAGCGCAACAGGTCCGTGCCCGCGTGCCAGAACGACGGGGTCTGCGCGAGCGCCGTCGTCGCGAGCGAGACCGTGTTCATCCGTATCCGGTCCGCCATCGCCGTGGACCGCGGCAGCTTGAGCGTCAGCAAGTCGAACAGCGTCTCGTTGTCGTGCGCGTCGACGTACGTGACCACCTCCTCCGGCGAGTCCGCGTACCCCGCGGGCGCGCCCCGGTAGTCGAGCTCGTCGCCCCTCGTGACCTCGCCGTCCGCGTCGTCGGCCGCCCGGAACGCGAACTCCCGCAGGTTGCCGGCCAGCCCCAGGCGCACCAGGTCCGTCTGGTGGCCGAGGTCGGCGAGCTCCTCGTCCGAGCCGTCGTTGACGCTGCCCTCGTCGCCCTCGGCCGCCTCGCGCCCGTTCGGGTCGGTGAACAGCCCCGTGCCGAAGCCCTGCGTGAAGCGCGACGCGGCGTCGACGGGAGACCCGCCGTGCACGGCGTCGCGCAGCCGGTCGCTGAACGTGCCGATGCCCGTGCCGCCGAGCTGCCCCTGCGTCGCCTGGGTGAACAGGGCGTTGTCCGCGACCTCGCCGAAGTTCCACCCCTCGCCGTACAGATAGACGGCCGAGCCGTCCACGCCGTCCCGGCGGGGCGTCAGGTCGTCCAGCGCCTCGCGGACGGCGAGCATGGTGCCCCGGCCGTGGTGGCCCATGAGGTCGAAGCGGAACCCGTCCACCTTGTAGTCGCGGGCCCACGTGACGACGGAGTCGACCATCAGCCTCTCGGCCATCGCGTGCTCGGTGGCGACGTTCTGGCAGCACGTGCTGGTCTCGACCGCCCCCGTGGTCGGGTTCAGCCGCTGGTAGTAGCCCGGCACGATCCGGTCGAGCACGCTCTTCGCGTCCTGCCCGCTTGCCGCGGTGTGGTTGAACACCTGGTCGGCCACCACCTGCAGGCCCGCGGCGTGCAGCGAGCCCACCATGGTGCGGAACTCGGCCACCCGGGCTCCCCCCTCAGCGCGGACGGCGTACGAGCCCTCGGGCACGCTGAAGTGGAACGGGTCGTAGCCCCAGTTGAAGCCGTCCGTCGCCGCGACCTCGGCCACCGCCGCCTGCTGCTCCTCCGAGTCGGGCGCGAGGCCGGACAGACCGGGCGTGGTCGCCTGGTCCGCGCGGTCCTCGGGGATCGTCGCGATGTCGAACGTGGGCAGCAGGTGCACGGTCGTCATGCCGGCGTCGGCCAGCTCGCGCAGGTGCGTCATGCCGTCCGAGCGCCTCTCGGCGAAGGCCAGGTAGGTGCCGCGCTCGTCCTCGGGCACCGTCTCGTCGGAGATCGAGAAGTCGCGCACGTGCAGCTCGTAGATCGTCTGGTCCACGGCCCGCTCGACGACGGGCTGGCGCGCGGTGCGCCAGACCCTCGGCTGCCACCGGCGGTCGTCGAGACCGACGACGACCGAGTGCGTCGAGTCGAGCGTGAGGCCCGCCGAGTACGGGTCGGTGACGACGTTGGTCTCGACCGTCCCGGTGCTCGGCACGTACACGCGCACGGCGTACCGGTACCGGGCGCCGTCCCAGTCGAGCTTTCTCGCCGCCTTCCCGGCCTTCTTTCCATCGAGTGTCCACGAGCCGTCGCGCTGTCGGGCGGCGTCCAGGCGCACCGGGTCGTCGTCGAGGTCACGCCCCTCGGGCCACACCAGCAGGTCGACGTCGTGGGCCGTCGGCGCCCAGAGCGCGAACGACGCCCACTTCCCGCTCGGGTGGACCTCGACGCCGAACGTGCGCCTCGAGGCCCGCTCGGCGTACAGGTCGTCCAGGACGCCGGGAACCTGCACGCCGGTGGCGGCGGTGAGGCCGTCGCCGGACGCCCGCGTCACCAGGAGCTGGCCCTCGAGGAGCTCGGTCACGACCTTGCGACCCAGCGGCTCGCCGTCCCGGTCCACCGGGGCCAGGGCCGTGTGGCCCGCGAGCGCCGGGAAGTCGCGCGCGATGTCGTCCGGCACGTCGCCGGCCGGGACGAGGTCGTAGGAGGCAGCGCCGTCGGGCAGCTCTCCTCCGTCGGGCCCCCGGACCTCGCCGTCCGCGACGGCGAGCCCGCCGTCCGGCGCGGTCCACAGCGTCCACGCGTCGCCGTCCCCGAGGTCGCCCGGCACGAGCACCCGGCCCTCGCGCACCCAGTGCGCGGACTGCTGACCGGCGCCGGGCAGCGGCGGGTTCTCCACCCCGATCGTCAGCACGTGCGAGGCGAGGTCGTAGGAGAACGTCACCGTCTCGTCGTCGCCCACGCTGAAGGAGTAGTTGGCGCCGTCGGGCGCCCCGCCCACGCCGTAGTTCTCGGCCCAGCTCAGGCCGTGCGCCACCTTGCCCTCGTACGCGCCCGCGGCGAGGCGGTCGGTCTGCCAGGTATACGTGCCGTCGCCGTCGGGATCCCGGAGCCAGGAAGCCAGGCAGTCCGGCGCCCAGCTGCCCGGACATCCGACCTGGTCCTGGAACGACCCGGCCAGCGTGACGACCGGCCCCTGCGCGGTGGACGAGAAATCGTGGCTCACCGGGTCCCAGTAGAACGTGATCTCGCCGCCGTCGTGGGTGAAGGTCGCGTTGGCGCCGTCCCGCTCGCCCCCGACGCCGTAGTTGACGTCCCACGACCCGTTGACGGCGACCTTGTACTCGTAGTCGCCCGCGGGCAGGTCGAAGTTCCCCTCCCACACCCCGTCGGGGCGTTCCGTCAGGCGCGCGCCCTCGCAGTCCGGGGTCCAGTCCCCGGCGCAGCCCAACTCGCTGTTGTGGCTGCCGGCCACGGTGACCAGGTCGATCTCCGGCTCCGGCTCGGTGTCCCCCACCACGCCCGAGACGTCCACGCCCACGGAGGCGTAGGTGGACGACGCCGCGCGGTCGCCGTCCGCGTCCTCGGTCACGGCGCGGTACTCGACGAGCGTCCCCTCGGCCAGCTCGGCGGTGTTGTCGTCGATGTCGTGGAAGACGCGCGGCGTCGTGTCCTCGGCGGTGCCGAGGGCGTGCCACGCGTCGGTGCCGACCTCGCGCCACGCGAACGACGTCTCGGCCCACGCGTCGTCATCGACGTCCGCCGCGACGGCGGCAGTGCCGGTCACCGCCGCGCCAGGCGCCGGGACGGCGATGTCGAGGGCCCCGTCGGAGTCCGCGCCGACGGCGCGGTCAGCGCGCAGCACGACGGCCGACGTCCCCGGGACCCGCACCGTGACCTCCCCGGCGTCGTCGGCGGTGACGGCCGCTCCATCGCCCCCGAGGCCCCCGTACAGCACCTCGTAGGAGGCGCCCGGGGTGAGGGTGGTGAACGTCGCCGCCTCCTCCTCACCCGCGTTGTTCACGGCCACCAGGTGCTCGACCTTCTCTTCACGGTCCACGCGGCTGAAGGCGTAGACCCCCGCGCCGTTCTCGGCATAGCGCTCCACCTGCGCGCCCGTGGCGAGCGCGGGGTGCGCCTCGCGCAGTGCGGCCAGCTCGGCGACGTGCGTGTACAGCGGCGCGTCCGTGTCGTAGCGGTCCACGCTGCCCGCCGGCTCGCCGGTGACGAGCGGCTGGTCGGCGTACTCGTCCACCTGCGTGGCGAAGAGCGTCTGGCGGGCGTCCTTGTCGCCGCCGGTGCCGGCGAAGCCCTGCTCGTCGCCGTAGTAGACGACCGGCTGCCCGCGCGTGAGGTACATGAGCTCGTGCGCCAGCTCGTCGCGGGCCAGCGGCTCGTCGGTGCCGGCGAGCATGTAGCCCACCCGGCCCATGTCGTGGTTGCCGAGGAACGTCGGCAGCGCCGAGGCCGACTTCGTCGGGGTGGTGTAGCGGTCGTCGCTCGCGAACAGGCTCGCCAGGCCGCGCGCGCTGTTGCCGCTCGCGTAGCTGGTCGCGGCGGCCTGGAACGAGAAGTCGAGCACGGAGCTCATCTCGGTGTCCCGCACGTAGGGCGACGTCTTGGCCGAGTCGGCGTCGTACACCTCGCCGAACATGAAGAAGTCGTCCTTGCCGGCGGCGTGCGCGTGGTCCATCACCTCGGCCGACCACGTCTCCCAGAACTCCGGGTTCACGTGCTTGACCGTGTCGATGCGGAAGCCGTCGATGCCGAGGTCGATCCAGTCGGAGTACACGTCGACGAAGCCGTCGACCACGCGCGGGTCCTCCGTCATGAGGTCGTCCAGCCCGTCGAAGTCCCCGTAGGTGACCGACTCCCCCGTCCACGTCGAGTTGCCGCGGTGGTGGTAGACCGTCGGGTCGTTCAGCCAGGCCGGCACCTTGACGTCGGCGTCCTCGGGCGCGATCACCGGCGTGTACGGGAACGACGTGGCGGCCTCGAGCGCCGGGAAGTCTCCCGTGCCCGCGACGTCCGCCGGGTCGAACGCGTTGCCCGCCGCGTCGGTGTAGGGCGACGTCGCCTGGTCGACGTAGTCGTAGGTTCCCTCGGCGTAGTCGACGACGTCGGCCGTGTGGTTGGTGATGATGTCGAAGTAGACCTTGATGCCCCGCTCGTGCGCGTCGGCGATGAGCGCCTCGAGCTCGGCGTTGGTACCGAGGTGTGGGTCGATCCGCGTGAAGTCAGTGATCCAGTAGCCGTGGTACCCGGCGCTCGCGTCCGCCCCCGTGCCCTGCACGGGCCGGTTGAGGAACGACGGCGTGAGCCAGATCGCCGTCGTGCCGAGGCCCTCGACGTAGTCGAGCTTCTCGCGCAGGCCGGCGAGGTCCCCGCCGGAGTAGAAGCCCTTGTCCGTCGGGTCGAGGCCGGTGGCGAGGCGGTCGCCCTCGAGCCCGCCGGCGTCGTTCGTGGTGTCGCCGTTGGCGAAGCGGTCCGTCATGACGAAGTAGAACCGCTCGTCGGACCCCGGCTGCCGCACGGGCGGCACGACCAGGCCCGCGTCCGTCGCGTCGTCGTAGGCGCCCGCGAGTCCCAGGGGCGTCAGCGCGACGCGGTGCGTCGTGTCGTCATAGGTGACGAGCACACGCGCGTCGCCCGCGAGCACCAGCGGCGCGTTCTCGTCCGTGCCCTCGCGGCCGTACGACTCGTCCCAGCCGCCGTCCAGCGCCACCTTGTACTCGTACGAGCCCGCCGGGACGTCGAGCTCGGCGCTGAACGTGCCGTCGCCGGCCGGCGTGAGCGCGGTGGCCGCGCAGGTCGGGTCCCAGTCGTCGGCGCAGCCGAGCTCGCTCTGCAGGCTCCCGACCAACGTCGCCGTGCGTTCGGCGGCCCCTGCCGCGGGCGCGGAGGACACGGCGAAGCCGGCCAGCCCTGCGGCGACGGCCGGGACGGCGAGCGCGATCACGGTCAGCGACGCCGCTGCGCGGGTCGCGCGGCGGCGCGGAGCACGAGCCCCCGCGGGGGACAGGTCAGGGGGCAGGTCAGGAGACGCGGCAGGGGGCAGGTCACCAGGCATGGAGGACTCCTTCGTCATCCGGGCGCGCGGCGTCGCGACCCGAAGCGACTGTAGCCGTTGCTGCAAGTTTGCAGCAACGGCTCCGGCCGTCCCCGTGGCGCCGGGAGCGCGTCAGCCAGCCAGGTGGCCCCAGCGCGGCGCGAGCTCGCGCCACGGCCCGACCTCGGCCACCTCGCCGTCGGCAAGGACGACCACGCGATCGGCGCGCGAGAGGGCGGCGCGCTTGGACGTCGCGCCCACGACGGTGGTGCCGCGCTCGCGCAGGGACGCCCACAGCTCCACCTCGGTGGCGGCGTCGAGGGCGCTGGAGACGTCGTCCGCCAGCAGGAGCTCGGCGTCGGTCGCGAGCGCGCGGGCCAGTGCCAGCCGCTGCACCTGCCCGCCGGACAGCCGCACGCCACGGTGCCCGACGAGCGCGTCGGGCCCGCCTGCCTCGTCGACGTCCTGACCGAGGCGCGCGGCCGCGACCGGGCCGCCGACGTCGCGGTGGTGGTCCAGGCGCACGTTCTCGGTGAACGTGCCGGACAGCACGCGCGGCACCTGGGCGACGTGCGCCACCTGGCCCGGACGCAGGAAGGTCGGGGCGTCGGAGACGTCCGTGTCGTTCCACCGGATCCGCCCGGTGTGCTCCATGAGCCCGCTCAGCGCCGACAGCAGGCTCGACTTGCCGGAGCCCACCTGCCCGAGCAGCAGGACCAGCTCGCCGCGTCGCACCTCGAGGTCGACGCTCGAGACGCCGATCGTGCCGTCGTCGTGCACCGCCGTCACGCCCTCGAGCCGCAGCCTCTCCAGCACCTCGCGGGGGCCGGGCTCGGGCCGGGGTGCGTCCCCGGACACGAGGTCGACGCCCGCGGGCAGGTCCATGAGGTCCGTGCCCGCCGCGAAGCGGCTGGTGGCCCGCTGCCACGAGCGGGTGCCGGGGGCCTCCGTCACGACGGCGCCCGCGACGACGCCGAACCACCCGAAGCCGTTCACCGCGTTGGCCACGAGCAGCGCGGTGGCCAGGCCCCAGGTACCGGTGAGCAGGCCCGCCCACGCCGCGACGACGCCCAGCTGGACCATGATCATCGGCACGCCGTCCAGGGCGGCCTGGATGCGGTGCTCGAAGATCGCGGCGCGCACGCGACCCGCGTCCACGTGCCGCAGGTGGGAGTGCACCTCGGGCGTGCGCGCGGCGAGCTTCACCGTGCGCGCCGAGTCGAGGGCCGAGACGAGGGCGCGGCCGAAGCCTGCCCGCGCCGCCGAGGACTGCGTCGCCGAGCGTCCCGCGATCGGCCTCCCGATCGCGGAGGCGGCCGCCGAGACGACCATGACGGCGAGGAGCACGCCGCCGGCCAGCCAGGAGCCGCTGATCAGCGCCGTCACGCCCGCGATGACCAGCCCGTTGACGAAGTCCACCCACCGGTCCGAGTACCGCACGAACCGGTCGGAGTCCATGGCGCGCGCCACCACCTCGCCGGGCGGCGCGGCCGTCAGCCGGTGCTGTCGCGTCTGTCCGGTCATGACGGCCATACGCACGCGCAGCAGCACCTCGACCCACCAGCGGGGGTACACGTACAGGGCGCGGGCGAGGCACAGGGGTGCCGCGAGGAGCAGCACGGCGAGGGCCACGAGCAGCGCCGTCGGGAAGCCGTCGGTCGCGAGACCCTCGACCGCGTGCCCCCACAGGAATCCGGTGAGCGCGCCCTGCGCCGAGACCAGGCTCGTCACGAGGAACAGCGCCGCGCCGACCACGCCCCACGCCGGCCGCACGAACAGGGCGTGCAGCACACCGCGCGCGAGGCTCGGGCCGTCGCCGGGGTCGGTCAGCTCGGGTGGGGCGCCCCGGCGTCGGCGGCCGCCCACGTCCGCAGTCGCCGCGTGATCCGCCGATCGCGTGGTCTCGACAGGCTCGACCGACGAGGCTCCGTCGACCAACGAGGCTCCGTCGACCAACGCGGCTCCGTCGCTCGCGACCAGCAGGTCGCGGTACGGGCCGGGCTCGCGGGCGAGCACCGCCCGCGGGCCCTGCTGCACCACCCGACCGTGGTCGAGCGCGGCGACGAGGTCGGCACGCTCGATCGTGCCGAGGCGGTGCGCGACGAGCACGCCCGTACGGCCGGCGAGCAGCCGATCGGACGCGGCCACGACGCGCGCCTCGGTGAGCGGGTCCATGCGGGCGGTCGCCTCGTCGAGCACGACGACCTGCACGTCCCGGACCAGCAGCCGCGCGAAAGCGACGAGCTGCTCCTCCCCCGCCGACAGCGACGTCCCGCCCGGGCCGAGCAGCGTGTCGAGCCCGTCCGGCAGGCCGGCCACCCACGCGTCCAGACGCAGCTCGCGCACGGCGGACTCGACGTCGGTGCGGGGCACGTCGGCGAACAGCGCGATGTTCTCGGCCAGGGTGCCGGCGAGGATCTCGGTGCGCTGCGTCACGACGCCGACCGCCGAACGCAGCTTCTGCAGGTCGAGGTCGCGCACGTCGGCCTCGCCGAGGAACACGGTGCCCGGCGCCGGCTCCACGGCACGCGACAGCAGCGAGGCCAGCGTCGACTTTCCGGACCCGGTGCGCCCCACCAGCGCCACGGTCTGCCCCGCGGGCACCCGCAGGTTCACGCCCTGCAGCGCGAAGGTGCCCTCCGCGTAGGAGAAGTGCAGGTTGCGCAGCTCGATCCCGACGGGCCCCTCGGGGACGTCCCGTCCACCCGCGGGCTCGGGGACGACCGACAGCATCTGCTTGATCCGGGTGATTGCGCCCAGGCCCTCCTGGATGTCGGGCAGGTGGTGGATGAGGTGGTCCACCTGCCCCACGAACATGGCCGTGACGAGGAACAGGGTGACGAGCCGGTCGACGGCGAGATCGCCGTCCGCGGCGAGGGCGGCGCCCGCGATCGCGACCCCGGCCAGCAGCGCGGCCAGCACCAGCCCGGCGCGACGCAGCATCTTGGACTCGACGGTCACGACGGCCGCGAACTTGCGGTGCACGTCCGCGGAGCGCTGCGCCAGGCGGCGGATCGCGAACGGCTGCCCGAGGCTCGTGCGCAGGTCGTCGCGCGCGGCGACCGACTCCTCGAACGCGGCCGCGTGGTCCGTCCAGGCCGCCTCCTCGATCACCTTGCGGCGCGCGATCTCGCCCAGCATCGGGCGCACCAGGAAGCCGGCGAGCACGCCGAGCGCGGGGAACAGGAGCCAGGCGGGCCACCAGGTGAGGCCCGCCACCACCCACATGGGCACGACGCCGACCAGGGTGCGGCCCGCGCCCCAGAGCTGGCGGCGCACCAGGGTGCCGACGGCGTGCGTGTCGTCGTCGACCCGGTCGAGCACCTCGCCCACCGCCTGCTCGGTGAGCGTGGCCAGGGGCTGGTGGAGCGCGGCGGTGAGCAGGTCGCCCCGCAGCCGCCCCTCGGCCCGGTCGACGACGCCCGCCCACACCACCTGACCGGCCGCGTCGAACAGGGCCGCGCCGACCACGCACAGCGCGAGCAGCGTCAGCAGCCCCGTCGTCGGGTCCTGGGCGATGCGGCCTGCGATGACCGTGCCCAGCGCGACGCCGACGGCGCCGAGGGTGAGCGCGACCATCGCCACGGCCGACACTGGACCGCGCAGCCGCCGCCAGTCGAGGCGGCGGGACGGGTCGGTGCGCGGGCTCGCGGTCACGGTGTTCATGGCGGGGTCCGTACGGGCGGCGGGTGCGTCGATCATGGCCAGGGCAGCCTATGCGTCACCACCGACGGGATGCCGCTCTTTATCGGGCCGTCGGTCGAGCCTGTCGAGACCAGGTCTCGACAGGCTCGACCAGGGAGACGCTCAGACCAGTCCGAGCGACCGCACCGCCTCCCGCTCCTCGACGAGCTCGGCCACGCTGGCGTCGATCCGGGCGCGCGAGAATTCGTCGAGCTCGAGGCCGTTGACGACGTCCCACGCCCCGCCGGACGACGTGACGGGGAACGAGGACACGAGCCCCTCGGGGACGCCGTAGTCCCCCGTCGACCAGAGGCCCGCGCTGGTCCAGTCGCCCTCGGGCGTGCCGAGCACCCAGTCGCGGGTGTGGTCGATCGCCGCGTTCGCGGCCGACGCCGCGGACGACGCGCCGCGCGCCTCGATGATCGCCGCGCCGCGCTTGGCGACGGTCGGGATGAAGTCGTCCTCCAGCCAGAGCTTGTCCTCGTGCGCATACGAGGACCCGGCGGTGCCCGCGACGTCGGCATGGAACACGTCCGGGTACTGGCTCGCCGAGTGGTTGCCCCAGATCGTGAGCCGGCGGACCTCGGAGACCGGCACGTCCGCACGCTTGGCCAGCTGCGAGAGCGCGCGGTTGTGGTCGAGCCGGGTCATCGCCGTGAACCGGTCCTTCGGCACGTCGGGCGCGTTCGACGCCGCGATGAGCGCGTTCGTGTTGGCCGGGTTGCCGACCACGAGCACCCGCACGTCGTCGGCCGCGCCGGCGTTGATCGCCCGGCCCTGCGGCCCGAAGATGCCGCCGTTGGCCTCCAGCAGGTCGGCCCGCTCCATGCCCGGACCGCGGGGGCGCGCGCCGACGAGCAGCGCGACGTTCGCCCCGGCGAAGCCCGCCGTCGGGTCGTCGTGGATGTCGATCCCCGCGAGCAACGGGAAGGCGCAGTCGTCCAGCTCCATCGCGGTGCCCTCGGCGGCCTTCACCGCCTGCGGGATCTCCAGCAGCCGCAGGCGCACGGGGGTGTCGGGGCCGAGCATCGCGCCCGACGCGATCCGGAAGAGCAGCGCGTACCCGATCTGGCCCGCCGCCCCGGTGACGGTGACGTTCACTGGTGAGGTCATGCCCCTACTCTGGCCCAGCGGAGCGCCCGGGTCGACCGCCGGTCGTCGGCGCGTCGACGACCGTGGTGCAGCGCGACCAGCGGCGACGCGCGGTACGGTGCAAAGTGCGCCACCGTCGGGCCGCGCTCAGCAACCGTTCAGACCGCGGTGGAAGCATGCCGGCGCGGCCACGCCCGATCTGGCCGTGTCAGTCCGGCCCCCGCCACACGGGGGCACACCGAGACGCCCGTCTCCAGAACAGAGAAGGACACTCATGTCCCAAGACATCGCCGCTGCGAGCGGTACGGCTTCGGTCGACGTCGAGACGGCGGCCGGCACCCTCGAGCACGGCCTGTTCGCCCGCCTTGCCGCCGAGGCGTTCGGCACGTTCGTGCTGGTGCTCGGCATCGTGGGCACTGCGACCTTCAACGCAGCCAACAACGGACAGATCCTCCCGGTGGCACTCGCCGGCGGCATCCTCGTCATGGCGGCGATCGCCGCCGTCGGCGCGGTCTCCGGCGGCCACTTCAACCCGGCGGTCACCTTCGGGCTCGCGCTCGGGGGCCGCACGCCGTGGCGCGACGTCGCCCCGTACTGGGTCGCCCAGCTCATCGGCGGTTCCGCCTCGGCGGCCGTCATGTACTCCGTGATCCCGACGGCGTACCCGGCCATCCTGGGCCTGGAGACCAAGCAGCAGGTCTTCCAGGCCACGGCCAACGGCTACGGCTCCCACTCGCCGCTCGCATCCCTCACCGCCTCGGCGGCGCAGCAGGGCGGCACGCCCGTCGAGTTCTCGATGTGGTCGGCGCTGCTGGTCGAGGTCATCGTGACGGCGATCTTCGTCGGCGTCATCCTCGCCGTGACGAGCAAGCGGTCCAAGGTCACCTACGCCCCGGTCGTCATCGGCCTGACCCTGGGCGCCATGCTCATCGTCGCCTGGCCGATCACGAACGGGTCCCTCAACCCGGCCCGCTCGTTCGCGTCCGCGCTGTTCGGTGGCGGCTGGACCTGGGGCCAGCTGTGGCTCTTCGTCGTCGCGCCGCTCATCGGCGCGGCCCTCGCGGCCCTCTTCTACCGGGCGTTCGTCCCGGCCGTGCCCGTGGCTGAGGAGGTCGGCGTCGGCTCGTCGGCCGGCGACACCATCGGCGAGGAGCGTGCGGAGCACGACGTCGTCGACGACGGCGCCCTCGCGACCGCCCCGGCGGTCGAGGACGAGGACAAGGCCGGCACGGACAAGACCCGCACCGACAAGGCCCGCACCGACAAGGCCGGCACCGACAAGACCGGCACCGACAAGCCGGGCGAGACGCCGAAGGGCGACGCGCCCCGCGACTGACAACGGCCTCGCGGCACAGCACGAGGGCCGGCACCCGTTCGGGTGCCGGCCCTCGTTGTCTCTGTGTCGTTGTCTCTGTGTCGTTGTCTCTGTGTCGTCGCGTCACCGGAAATCACCCGCTCTCGAGGAGGAGTAGCGGGCCGCCCGAGGGCCGATTCTGGTACAAATGGCCCGCCGTCGATCCCGACTGCTGCACGCCCGCCGTGCACCCTCCCCCGATCGGAGTCGGCGTTGACACCACCTACGCGGCCGCCCGCGACATCGCACCCATACTCGACCGGCACCGGCTGGGTCGTCACCGCAGCGGTCGTGTTCTGGCCGCTGGCAGTTCCCGCCTTCCTCGACGCGCAGCGGGCCGCACGAGCGCTCGGCGCCGGTGACCTCGGCACCGCGGCGCACCACGCCGGCGCCGCCCGGCGGTACGGCATCGCGGCGCTCTGGGTCGGGATCGGGCTGAGCCTGGTACTCACGGCGGCCCTCGTCGCCGTGATGGTCGTCCTCGTGCTGGATGCCGCCCGGGGCACCTGGTTCGGGTGGTCCGCCGCCGCCGTCGCGCCGACGGGAGCCGAACGTGGCTGAGCCCGTGTCCGATCCCCTACCTGCTGCAGCGCCGTCCACCAGCGTCGGTACCGGGTGGGCGGTGGTCGCCATGATCTTCTTCTGGCCATTGGCGATCGGCGCCGTGCTGGCGTCGGTCCGGGGCTCCCGAGCCCTCGGCGCGGGCGACGTCGCGGCCGCCGCGGCGGAGGCCCGTCACGTACGCGCACAGGGCGTCGCCGCCCTCGTTCTGGGCATCGTGACGCGGGTCGTCGGAGTGGCGCTGGTGATCACCGGTATCGGGTTCGTCGAACGTGCGACGCCCGTGCTGAACGCGTTCGCCGACGACATGCTGTCACGGTCGACCCGCCCGCTGGTGCCGTCCGCCCCCGCGGCGCCAGGGCTGACGGAGGCAACCGCCGACCTGGGTGACGATGTCGTGCTCGCCGACGCCAAGCCCTGGCGGCTCCTCACTCCGGGCGACTGCTTCGAGCGGGCCGAGCTCCTCGACATCGTGCTCCTCGTCCCGTGCGACCGCGACACCGCGTTCAGCGTCTTCTACGCCGGCGCCAGCGGCCCCACGTGGCCCGGAACGGAGGTGGGAGGGCAGGCCGCGACCGAAGTCTGCGATGACGCCCTCAGCGACCTCGGGCGGCGTCCGCAGGACGTGCCGTACCGGACCTGGTTCACCGACGAGGAGGGCTGGCAGTTCTGGCCGCACCTGATGTGCGTCGCGCTGCCGGCCGCGGGCGAGCCCCCGGCCGCGCCGGAGCCGTCCTCGGCGGACACCCGCGCCCCGGCGGACGGCGGCCCCCGTCATCTGAGCATCGCCCTGGCCCCCTCGTGCTTCGCCGCCGAACCCCTCGCCGCGCGGGGCGACCTCGTGGTGTCGCTCGTCGACTTCTGCGACCAGGCGCACACGGGTCAGGTGTTCGCCAACGGGCCCATCGGGCTCGAGGACGCCGAGAGCGACGCCACGATCTGGGCAGCGGGCCGCGACTTCTGCGCCGACGCGTGGGCCGAGTTCGTCGGGGGCGAGTACAGCGGGCCGCCGCTGGAGATCTGGACCGTGGTGCCCGAGTTCAGCTCCTGGGAGGACGGTTCGCGCAGCGTGACCTGCGCCGTCACCTCGGCGAGGTTGCTCGTCAGGAGCCTCGCGGGCGTCGCGGGCTGACGGACCTCAGCTCAGGCCCGGCGCCGTCAGGCTGAGCACACCGATCACGAGGGCGGTCGACCAGCATGTGAAGACGTCGAACCCGCGGCTGCGCACCACGAGCCCTACGGGCCCGGTGGCCGAGGTGGCGCGCCAGGTACCGGCGACGGCGAGCACGACCGCGATCATGCCCGTCCCGACGCGAGCTCCGACCAGCACCCCGAGCAGCACGGCCAGCACGATCCCGGCCAGCATGGTGACGATGGCCCGCTCGGGCCCGGGCACGGTGCGCGGCGGCTGGTCCGCCGGCGCAGCCTCGACGGAGTGCCACGTGGGCGCGGGCTTGCGCCCACCGGCGGGGTCGGGCAGCGCACGGGGTTCCACGGCAGCCGAGCCTACCCTCGCCGGGTTAGCGTGATGACCGTGCCCGACCCGACGCCCGACGCGATGCCCGACCCGCCCGACCCGACGCCCGACGCCAGCCGCGACCTCGCCGGGCCCGCAGCACCCCCGCCGATCCCGCGGTCCGTCGTCGTCGTCGGTGCCGGCCTCGCCGGAGCGCAGACCGTCGCCGCCCTGCGCGCCCACGGCTTCGAGGGGCGGATCACGCTGCTCGGCGGGGAGGGCGTGCCGCCGTACGACCGGCCGCCGCTCTCGAAGGAGCTCCTCACGCGCCCGGCCCCGGTGTGGCTGCGCGACGACCTCGGGGTCGACGTCGAGACCCTTGCCGACGACGTGCGCCTCGCGGAGCCCGCGCAGCAGCTGGACGTGCGCGCCGACGGCGTGGCCGTCACCACGGCGGGCGGCCGGGTCGACGCGGACGCGGCGGTCGTCGCCGTGGGCTCGGTCCCTGTGGTGCCGCCCGGGTTCGCCGCGTCGGCCCTGCTGCACACGGCCGCCGACGCCGAACGGCTGCGGTCGGCGCTGCGCACGACCCGGGGCGACAGGCTGCGCCTGGTGATCGTCGGCGCGGGCTGGATCGGTGCGGAGGTCGCCGGGGTCGCGGCGGGGGCCGGGGCCGACGTGACCGTGCTTGAGGCGGCCGGCGCCCCCCTGTCGCGCCAGCTCGGCGCCGACGTCGGCGCGCACCTGGCCGGCTGGTACGACGCGGCGGGCGTGCGCCTGCGCACCGGGGCGGCCGTGGCCTCGGTGGAGGACGACGGCGTCCGGCTGGCCGACGGCGAGCACCTCCCCGCCGACCTCGTGCTGACCGCCGTCGGCGCCCGCCCGGCGACCGACTGGCTGGCGGGCGCGCTGCCGACGGACGGCCGCGGCGCGCTGGTGGTGGACGCCGACGGACGGGTCCCCGGCCAGCCGGGCGTCTGGGCGGTAGGCGACGTCGCGTCCCGGGCACACCCCGTGTTCGGCACGGTGCCGGGCGGGCACTGGTCGGCCGCCCTGCACGACCCGGACGCCACCGTGCGTGCCATGCTCCAGGTGGGGCCCGGCGTCGGGGGCGGCGCCACGCACGCGCCGTACGTCTTCTCGCAGCAGCTCGGCCACGACCTCGCCCTGCTGGGACTGCCCGCCCCCGACTCCCCCGTGCTGTTGCGCGGGACGCCGGGCGAGGGCCCGTGGGCGGCCCTGTACCTCGATCCCGTCGCCACGACGCACAACGGCGCCGCGACGGTCCGCGCCGTCCTCCTGGTCGACTCCCCGCGCGACGTCGGCGGCGTGCGGCGGCTCATGAACCGCGGCGAGCCGCTGCGCCTCGACCTCGCCAGGGCCACCGACCCGACGGTCCGGCTGAAGACCGCCGTCGCCGGTTGAGCCTGTCGAAACCGCCGATCGCCGGTTGAGCCTGTCGAAACCGATCGCCGGTTGAGCCTGTCGAAACCGATCGCCGGTTGAGCCTGTCGAAACCGATCGCCGGTTGAGCCTGTCGAAACCCGGGTTTCGACAAGCTCAACCACCGGGCGTGGTTTCGACCGGCTCAACCAGCGGCGCGGTGGTCAGTGGGCGAAGTGGCGGGTGCCGGTGAGGTACATCGTGACGCCGGCGGCCTGGGCCGCCTCGATCACCTCGGCGTCGCGGATGGACCCGCCGGGCTGCACGACGGCGCGGACCCCGGCGTCGAGCAGCACCTGCAGCCCGTCGGCGAAGGGGAAGAAGGCGTCGGAGGCCGCGACGGCACCACGCGCCCGCTCGACCGGGCCGGACTCTCCGTCGGCGAGCGTGTTGGCCCGCTCCACGGAGAGCCGGCACGAGTCGACGCGGTTCACCTGGCCCATGCCGATGCCCACGGCCGCGCCGCCTGCGGCGAGCAGGATGGCGTTCGACTTGGCCGCCCGGACGGACTTCCACGCGAACGCCAGGTCGGCGAGCGTGGCCTCGTCCGCCGCGTCGCCCGCGGCGAGCGTCCACGCCGCGGGGTCGTCGCCCTCGGCCTGGAAGCTGTCGACCTCCTGCACGAGCATGCCGCCGGAGATTGGCCGGTTCTCGGCGACGGCGCGCGGCGGGGTGTCGACCACGAGCAGGCGCACGTTCTTCTTGGCCTGCAGGAGCTCCAGCGCCTCCGGCTCGAAGCCGGGGGCCACGACCACCTCGGTGAACACAGGGGCGATCTGCTCGGCCGCGGCTCGGGTGATCACGCGGTTCGCGGCGACGACGCCGCCGTAGGCCGACACCGGGTCGGTGGCGTGCGCGCGGGCGTGGGCCTGCGCGATGTCCGCACCGACGGCGATGCCGCACGGGTTGGCGTGCTTGACGACGGCGACGGCCGGCTCCGCGTGGTCGTGCGCGGCCCGCCAGGCGGCGTCGGCGTCGACGTAGTTGTTGTAGCTCATCGCCTTGCCGTGCAGCTGGGCGGCCTGGGCGAGCCCGGTGCCGCCGTCGGTCCGCGTGTACAGGGCGGCCCGCTGGTGCGGGTTCTCGCCGTAGCGCAGCACGGCGGTGCGCTCGAACGCGGCGCCGGCGACGTCGGGCATGTGGGACTCGAGTGCGACCTCGTCAGGCGCGTACGCGCTCGCGAACCAGGACGCGACGCCGACGTCGTACTGGGCGGTGTGCGCGAACGCCGCCGCCGCCAGGCGCTTGCGCTGGGCGAAGGTGAATCCCCCGCCGGTCACCGCGGCGACGACGTCGTCGTACCGCGCCGGGTCGACGACGATCGCGACGCTCGGGTGGTTCTTCGCCGCGGCGCGGACCATGGAAGGCCCGCCGATGTCGATCTGCTCGACGACCTCGTCCGGCCCGGCGCCGGACGACACCGTGGCGGCGAACGGGTACAGGTTCACGACGACCAGCTCGAACGTGTCGATGCCGAGGTCGGCAAGCTGGGCGAGGTGGTCGGCCTTGCGGGTGTCGGCCAGGATGCCGGCGTGCACGCGCGGGTGCAGCGTCTTCACGCGGCCCTCGAGGCACTCAGGGAAGCCGGTGAGCTCCTCCACGCGGGTGACGGGGACGCCGGCGTCGGCGATGCGGGCGGCCGTGGACCCGGTGGACACGAGCTCGACGCCCGCCGCGTGCAGGGCGGTGGCGAGCTCTGTCAGGCCGGTCTTGTCATAGACGCTCAGCAGGGCACGGCGGACGGGGCGCTGCGCGTCGTCGGCGAGCTGGACGTCGGGGGCGGTGGGTGCGCCTGACATGAGGTCTCCTCGAAGAGTCGGTCTCTCGAAGACCCTGGCACCCAGGCGGGCGGCGCACATCGCGGGTCGATCTGGGGTGGCTGCTCCCCGGTGGTGCCCCACCCTCGCCAGTCACAGCCGAGAGCACTCTATCGTCCGCCCGGTCGTGGGACACGTTGCCTGCGACCGTGACGGCCTGCGACGACGGCTGTCGGCACCGGGCCATAGGGTGTCGGACATGCATCCCCGACACGACACCTTGACCCGACTCTGGCGTGCCGCCGAGGACCGCGACTGGAGCGCGTACACGGACTTCTTCGCCACGGACTTCGTCTGCGACATGCCGCAGACCCGCGAGCGCGTGCACGGCCGCGAGAACTGGGTGCGGTTCAACAGCGAGTATCCGGGCGACTGGCACGTGACGGTCCAGCGGGTCGTGGCCGACGACGACGGCGCCGTCTCCTGGGTCGAGGTCCGGATCGGCGAGCACGTCGAGACGGGGGTGTCCTTCTTCGGGTTCGACGACGACGGCCGGGTCTCCTCGATCATCGACTTCTGGCCGGAGTCCTACGAACCGCCGGCCGGTCGCGAGCACCTCGTCGAGAGGTACTGAGTCGTCCTGGTCAGGCCTCGAAGCCGAGGAGCCGCCACGCGCGTGCGGCGACGGCCGGACGCTCGGCGGCGGGGCGGCGGGTGATGACCCCCGCGACGAGCTCGACCCCGAGCATGAGGTCTGCAGCGGTCGTGGTCGCCGGAACCTGGCCCGCCACGCGCGCCGCGCCGAGGTGCGCTGCGAGGACCGCCTCGACGCGCCCGCGCAGCTCCAGCATGCGCCCGGGGCGCTCCTCGACGAGCAGGTCCACGACCCCCACGGACTCGACCGCGTGCCGGGTGACGAGGCCGAGCAGCGCGGGCAGCTCGGTCCCCGGTTCGGCCGCCGCGTCCTCGAGCTCCGCGACGTTCGCCTCCACGACCGCGGCCACGAGCGTGACCCGGTCCGGGAAGTGCCGGTAGAGGCTGCCCTGGCCCACGCCGGCGCGCCGGGCGATCGCGCTGAGTGGCGCCGTGGTCCCGGCCTCGGCGAAGACCTCGTGGGCCGCCGCGAGCAGGGCCGCGCGGTTGCGCGGGCCGGCCGACGGTCCCGGGTTGCGGCGGGAGGGGGACATCGGAATATGCTAACAACCGGACAGTGTTGTCCGGTTTAGCCCGCGAGGGACCACCCAGCAAGGAGAGCACTATGGCCCTGTCCGCATCCTCGACCGTCGGCGAATGGCTCGACCACCCCGTCGGCGGCCGCATCCTCGCCACCCTCCTCGAGCAGGCCGGGGCGTCCGCCGAGTCGCTGGCGCCGGCCCGGGCACTCCCGCTCGAGCAGCTCGTAACGCTGTCGAACGGCAAGGTACCCGCCGAGCTGGTGGACGGCCTCGTCGCCGCGTATCGCGCCGAGGTCCCCGAGGGCTCCGACGACGACACCCCCTCCGCAGCCGGCCCCGCGCCGTGGACCGAGCAGATCACGCCGGGCCGCTTCGCCGGCCAGACCGTCATCGTCACGGGCGCGGCGTCGGGCATCGGCCGCGCCGTCGCCTCCCGCGTCGCCCGTGAGGGCGGGCGCGTCGTCGCAGTCGACCTGGCGAAGGAGAAGCTCGACGAGCTCGCCGCCTCCCTGCCGGACGCCGAGGTCGTCGCCGTCGCGGGCGACATCACGTCGGCGGAGTCGGTCGCCGAGATCCTGCGCACCGCGGGCGACCGCGTCGACGCCCTGGCGAACGTCGCCGGGATCATGGACGACATGAGCGCGGTGCACGAGATGACCGACGCCACGTGGGAGCGCGTGATGCGCGTCAACGTCGACGGGACCATGCGCCTCATGCGCGCCGTCGTCCCCGGGATGCTCGAGGCGAAGGACGGGCGCATCGTCAACATCGCCTCGGAAGCAGGCCTGCGCGGCTCGGCGGCCGGCGCCGCCTACACGGCGTCCAAGCACGCGGTCATCGGGCTGACCAAGTCGTCCGCGGTGATGTACTCGGGCACGGGGGTCACCGTGAACGCGGTCGCGCCGGGCGGCGTCGCCACCGGCATCCAGCCCGGCCAGGCCGAGTTCGGCGCACCGCGCCTGGGCCGGTACATGGGCAACCTCCCCGGCGTCGCCCTGGCCGAGCACCTGGCCGCCTCGATCACGTTCCTGCTCTCGCGGGACGCGGTGAACCTCAACGGCGCGATCCTCGCCTCGGACGGCGGCTGGTCCGCGGTCTGACCCGACGGCTAGCATGGCCACGATGACCAGGGAGAACGCAGGATTCCGCCCGGCCACCGTGGCCATCGCCGTCGTCGCCGGGGTCGCGGTCGTGGTCGTTGCCGCCGTTGTCGGGTACCGCTGGTACACCTCCCCCGAACAGACCCTGCAGCGCCACCTGGGCGAGGTCGAGGCCCTGCCGGGCGTCGCCCAGGCGTCTGCCCGCGGGGACGTCCCGTGGTTCCCGCACCTGCACGTCACCCTCGACGACGACGTCACGGCCGAGCAGGTCGCCCACGTGGGCACGTTCGCCAGGGACACCGTGTACACCTCGATGTCCGCCACGCTCGGCACCGCCACGCTGGAGCCCCTCGTCGACTGGCCGGACGACGCATCGTTCGACGCCCTCCTGTACGCGGCCGGCCTGGACCTGCCGGCCGCCACACCCAGCACACGTGTGGTCAGCGAAAGAACCGTCGAGCTCCGCTACCCCGAGGGCGCCGACGCCGTCGAGACAGCGCAGGAGGCCGCGGAGTTCCTGGCCCAGCTGCCGGACACCGTGCCACCGGCGGTCACCGAGTTCGAGGTGCGTCCGGACCGGCTCTCCCGCCAACAGATCAGCCTGCCGTACGACCTGACCCGCCAGGAGCCGCAGCTCGTCCGCGCCGTCCTGACCGCCGTCGAGCCGCTGCGGGAGGACCTCGTGTCCCTGGAGATCCGCCCGGACGACGCCCTCCTCGAGCTCGGCCCGGACCACGAACCGTCCGACGACGAGCTGGCCGCCTATCGCACGGAGGTGCGGGAAGTCGTGGGACGACTTCCCGACCGCGTCGACCTGCCCGAGGAGTATCAGGTCCGCGCCTACGTCACCAACGTCGGCCCGGCAGGGAAGGACACCTTCGTGGCCTACTCGGGCCCGCCGGCCTCCTGACGAAGCACCTGCCCGAGCCCTGCCGAGCCATGCTCCGGGTCACGCCGCCGGCATCGAGAGCGCGTCGGCGGCCCAGGCGTCGGGGGTGCCGACCCGCCACAGCGGCCGCACGCAGCACAGCCCGGCGACGGTGACGGCGAGGAGGCCGACCAACACCCACAGCACGACGCCGATGCCGCCGGCACCGAGCAGCGTGCCGCCGACCAGGGGGGCGACCGGCATCGCCGCCACGCCGCTCAGCCCGAGCACGGAGGCGAGCCGGCCCTGCATCTCACCCGGCGTGATGGCCGCGTTGTACCCCGCCATCGCTGAGTTCACCGCCGGGACCAGCAGGACGCCCACGGCCGTGAGGACCACGTACCCCAGGTAGGTCTGCACAAGCGCCATGGCGGCGAAGGCGACGACGAGCAGCCCGAGCGCGAGCACGGTCACGACGCCGAGCCGCAGCCGTGCGACGAGCGGGGGCGCGACAACCGCACCGAGCAGCATCGAGCCGGCGGCCGCCATGTCGAGGACGCCGATGAGCACCGGCGGGGTGCCGTTGCCGGCGAGCTCGAGGTTGATGCCGATCATCATCCCGCTCAGCGCGACGTTCACCACGACGAACAGCCCGAGGGACGCCCGGAAGAGCGGCACCGACCAGACGAACCGCAGCCCCTGCCGCAGGGCCACCAGCGGCCGGACGGCGCGTTGATCGGCGACGTCGCCGTTCAGCGGCTCCCGCACGAAGAAAGCGCAGACGGCGGTCGCCAGCTCCCCCACGACCGCGCCGACCATCGGCACGACGTGCGCGAGGCTATACAGGACGCCGCCCAACGGACCGGCGACCATCCCCGCGACGGCATCCCTCCCCTGTGCGGCGGCATACGCGGTCGGCAGCTGCGCCTGCGGGACGACGGCGCGGAAGGCCCCGCTGATCGCGGGGTCGAGGAACGCGGTCACCACCGCCGCGCCGAAGAGGACGGCGGCGAGGTGCCAGGCGGTCAGGCCGCCGAGGGCGCCCGCGACGACCACCGTGCCCCACAGCACCGCCGCCGTGCCCGCCGCGCCGAGGACGAGCCGGCGCCGGTCGGTGCGGTCCGCCACGACGCCCGCCGGGAGCGCCGCCAGCAGGGCGCCGGACTGCCCGACGGCGGCCACGAGGCCCGCCGCGGCCGGCGAGCCGGTCAGCTCCAGCGCGAGGAGCGGGACGGCGAACCGCGCGACCCCTCCCCCGAGCGACTGGGTCGTCAGGCCGGACATGAGCAGCATGTACGGCCGGTTACGGCGCAGGGGGATGTCGACAGCGGGCGCCTCGGCGATGCGTTCGGTGGTCATGAGGGGAACGCTAGACCCGCAACGCTTGTTGCGCAACATCTATTGCGCGATAGATATTGCGCGATAGATGTTGAGCAACGGATGGTGGGCGACCTTGCTACCCTCGTCCGGGTGCAAGAGACGTTGGAGATCCGGGATCCGCAGGGGCTGCGAGCGGTCGCCCATCCGGTGCGACAGCGCATCCTCATGCAGCTCGCCGTGCTCGGGCACGCCCGAGCTGCCGACCTCGCCGAGGCCATCGGCCAGCCGGCGAACTCCGTGAGCTTCCACCTGAGGGTGCTCGCCAAGGCCGGGATGATCGTGGAGGCCCCCGAGCACGCGCGCGACAAGCGGGACCGCGTCTGGACGAACGTCGCCAAGACCTACAGCGTGAAGCCCGCGGCCGGCGACGCCGCCGACCTCATCCTGCGCCCCACCCTCGCGTGGGTCACCGAGCTCTTCGGGCGCGACACCCAGGAGGACGTGGGCCGCACGTTCATGCTGAGCACGTGGCTGCTCACCCAGGAAGAGGCCGACGAGATGGTGACCGAGCTCGCGGATCTGCTCACCCGCTGGACCGACCGCAGCTACGCGGCGGCTCGCGACCAGCCCGAAGTGCCGCGCGAGGCCTACCAGGCGCTCTTCGCCGTCGGACCCCGCGACGCACCGCACGGCGACGGCGACGCGGCCCCCACCGCCTGAGGGACTGGCACCCCACCGCTCGTCGCGACCGGCGACGGCGGTCGTTCGATCAACCGCGCGCGCCATCCGATCAACCGCCGCGGCGGGCGCGGCCCGAGGCTGAGGGCATGTCCACCGACCCCTCCCCCTCCTCGCTCCGCCCGGCACCCCCGGCGCTTCCCGAGGCGGCCACGCCTGTCCCCGAACCGGCGCCCGAGAAGGTGCCCACAGCCACCCGCACCTCCTGGGCGCCGATCGTCGCGCTCGCCGCCGGCATCGCAGCCCTCGTGTCGAGCGAGTTCCTGCCTGCCGCGGTGCTGCCCGCCCTCGCGGCGGACGTCGGCGTGAGCGAGGGCACCGCCGGCCTGGCCATCGCGGCGACCGCCGTCGCCGGCGCGCTGACCGCGCCGAGCATCGCGGTGCTGCTCCCCCGCACCGACCGGCGCACGGTGCTGATCGGGCTGCTCGTCCTGGCGATCGTGGCGAACCTCGGGGTGGCGCTCGCCCCGGGCTTCGTCCTCTTGCTCGCCGGCCGGGTGCTGCTGGGCGTCGCGCTCGCCGGCTACTGGGCCTTCGCCTTCCCGGTAGGCATCCGCGCCGTGCCCGGCCGCGCGCCCGCCGTCTCGACCTCGATCGCGATGGGAGTCACCGTCGCCACGATCGTCGCCATCCCCGTCGCCTCGCTGGCCGGCGACCGGATCGGCTGGCGCGGCGTCTTCCTCGCCGCCGCCGTCCTCACCGCGGTGAGCGCGGTCGCCGTCGCGCGCACCATGCCTCCCGTGCCGCCGGACCCTACGGCCGGCCTGACCATGCTGCGCCGCGCGCTCGCCAACCGGCGCCTCGTCGCGGGCGTGGCCTGCATCGCGCTGGTCGCGTTCGGCAACTTCACCACCTACCCCTACATCCGCCTGGCGATCGCCGAGGTGGACGCGGCGCACACCCCGCTGCTGCTGCTCGCCTGGGGCGTGGGCGGCCTCGTCGGCAACCTCGCGGCGGGCCGGCTCGCCCGTCACCTGCGCCTGCTGGTCGCCGGGGCGCCGGTGCTCTTTGCCGCGAGCCTGCTCCTGCTCGCGAGCGCGACGACGGTCGGGACGCTCACCGTCGCCCTCGTCGGCTGGGGGCTCGCATTCAGCATGGTGCCGGTCGCGACCCAGCTCTGGGTGACGCGGGTTGAGCCGCAGCGCACCGAGTCGGCCCTCGCCCTCCAGGTGACCGCGTTCCAGGTGGCGATCGCCGTGGGCTCGGCGTCAGGAGGCGCGCTGCTGGACGCCCGCGGCGTGACGGCCGCGATCCTGGTCGGGGCCGGGGCCGCCGTCGTCGCCGGCCTGGGCTTCGCGACCCTGCGCCTGCCCCGCTCCTGAGGCGGCCGCCCGCCAGGCCTGCGGCGCGAGGCCGTGGTGTGCGGAGAACGCCCGGCTGAACGCCGCGGCGGACCCGTAGCCCACCGTGAGGGCCACGTGCTCCACGGCCCGCGCCGGGTCGCGCAGCAGCCGCCGCGCCTCGCCCATGCGCACGTCCCGCAGCACCTCCACGGGGCTGCGCCCGAGGGAGCGCCGGAAGCGCTCGCCGAGCGCCGAGCGGGACAGGTGCACGACGCGGCCCATGCGATCCACCGTCCATGCCTCCCCCGGCCGGTCGGTCAGCGCGGTGACGACGGCGTCGACGACGGGATCCGCGCGCCCCTGCTCCGGCTGCCCGTCCAGCCACGACTCCGTCATCGCCGACCCGACCAGCGCGCCGTAGCCGGCCGTGAAGAGCGACGGCGCACGCCGGCACTCCCCGCCGAGCTGGCACGTGCGCACCAGGGCGGCGACCCCGGAGTGCCGCGCCCCGAAGCCCGACACCACCAGCAGGCCGGGCAGCGGGCGGTCCGGGGCCACGACGCGCAGGTCGGCCACGACCACGTCGGAGACCTCTGTCGCGACCACCCGGTGTGCCGTGGACGCGTCGACGAGCGCCGCGCCGTCGGCCGCGAGCGCCGCGACGCCGCGGGCGGTCTCGATCACGACCGCCCCCGCGAGCACCATCACCCACCGGGCACCCGGGAGGTCGACGAGCTCCTGGCCCGGCTCGAGCGGCACGCGGCGCATCAGGGACAGCTCCCACACCGGCCCCGGGCCGGCCGTCCGCACGACCGGCAGGCGGGTGCGGTCCCGATCGGCAGGGTCGGCAGGGTCAGCCCCGTCAGCCCTGTCGGCACGGGCCAGCTCCACGACGGTCACAGCGAGGCCAGCGCCCGGCCGGACCGCGGTATTCCCCGGCGTCCGCCCCTCGGGACCCGACGGGCCCGGGTCGCGGCAGGGCAAGCGTCAGGCAAGCGTCAGGGGGCTCGCGTCAGCCGAAGACGGCGCGGCGCCCGTCGACCCGCAGCCCCTCGCGCGCGACGCGACCGACGGTCTCGACCAGCAGGGCGCGCTCGGCGACCTTGATCCGCTCGTGCAGCGCGGCCTCGTCGTCGCCGTCGAGCACGGGCACCGTCACCTGCGCGAGGATCGGCCCGGTGTCCACGCCGGTGTCGACCACGTGCACCGTGCAGCCGGCCACCTTGACCCCGTACGCGAGCGCGTCCCGCACGCCGTGCGCGCCCGGGAACGAGGGCAGCAGGGCCGGGTGCGTGTTGACGATCCGGCCCTCGAAGCGACCCACGAACGACTCCGCGAGGATCCGCATGAATCCGGCCAGCACCACGAAGTCCGGCCGGAAGACGGCCACGGCCTCGGCCACGCCGACGTTCCACGCCGCGCGGTCCTGGAAGTCCTTCGGGGCGACGACGACGGACGCCACGCCGGCGTCGCGCGCCAGGTCGAGCGCCCCTGCCGCCGGCCTGTCCGAGACGACGCCGACGACTCGCGCGCCGTAGCCGGGGTCGCCGTGCGTCGTGAGGAGGGCGGCGAGGTTGGAACCGCCGCCGGACGCCAGGACGACGAGACGGGCCTGCGCCGACGACTCCGTGGACGTGGACGCGACGGGATGGCCGGACGGGGTCTGCACCACGCCACCCTACCGGCGGCGCGTCCTCGCCCCGAGCCCCAGGTGCGCCCATCCGAGCGCGACCGCGGCGCCCACGCCGACCTCGACGGCGACCACCGCGCCGGTCAGCAGTGGGGCCGCGCCCACCTGCGCCAGGCGCCCTGCACCGACCGCGCCCCCGGCCCACCACTGGAACAGGACGGCCAGCAGGCCGGTCGCGAGCACCACGCCGAGGAGCACCTGGGCGAGGTCGGGCCACCGCACGCGGTCGGGGTCCAGCCGGCGCCAGGCGGACCAGCCCGCGAGGGCCCCGCACGCCACGACCACGAGCGGCGCCCACACGGTCGCGGCGGCCCCCGCCCAGTCCGGGCCGGGCAGCGCGCCCAGCAGCGGCACCGCCGGCAGCGGGCCCGCCGTGGTGCCGGCGGGCGCGAACGCTGTGCCCTGCCCGACGGCGAAGCCGGGACCGGCGAGCCAGGCGGTGGCCCACAGCACGAGGTTGGGCAGCAGCGCGAGCTGCGCGACCGCGAGCACCACGCCGCCGATCCAGCCCGGTGCGAGGCCGGTGACCACGTCCTCCGACGTCGCCCGCCCGGCCACGATCCACACGAGCGTGAGCGCCCCGCCGACGCCGACCAGCGCCGTGAGCGCCAGGACACCGGACTGCAGGCCGAGCCGCACGACGTCGGGCACGAACCGGTCGAGCAGGCCGCCCGGGGCGACGACGGCCGGCCGGTCCGGCGGGACGAGGATGCCCAGCGCGGCGCCCGTGCCGCCCACCACCAGGCCGCCGAGCGCCGCCAGCCCGATCCGCGGCCCGGCCCCCGCGAGGTCGGCGCCGCCCGCGACGCCGGAGGTGGCCGCCGCCAGCGCGCCCGCCACCACCGCGTACGTCACCGCCGCGCCGGTCCAGGCGGCGAGCGTGGGCAGCGCCGAGCGCTTGACCGACACGTAGGTCGTGAAGACGGCGAGGGCCCCGATCCCGAGCGGCACGAGCGTGATCACGCCCGCACCGGCGGCCATCGGCACCCCGTGGCCCAGCAGCCACAGCCCCGTGGCGACGCCCACCGCGCCGGTCCAGGCGGATTCCGGCGACCCGCCGAGCACACCCACCACCGCGAGCAGCACCACCACCGCGCCGGACAGCACCGCCGCCTGGACCGTCGCCCAGGCCCCGGACGTCGCGGCCGCGAAGCGCTCGCTCCCACGGCCGAGGCTCCGGGCGGGCTTCTCCTCGACGGTGCGGGTGGGTCGGGTTCCGGGCGGTGCGCTCACGGGCCCATCGTCACCCGGGCGAGCGGAGGACGGGTGCAGACACGACGACGCCGGTTGAGCCTGTCGAAACCAGGGCGTGGTTTCGACAGGCTCAACCGGCGAGGGTGTCGCCAGGCTCAACCGGCGAGGGGTCTCGACAAGCTCGACCGGCGGATGGTCAGAGCGACTGCAGGATCTCGCGCATGAGCTCGGCGGTCTCGGACGGCGTCTTGCCGACCTTGACGCCCACCGCCTCGAGGGCCTCCTTCTTGGCCTGCGCGGTGCCGGCCGAGCCGGAGACGATGGCGCCGGCGTGGCCCATCGTCTTGCCCTCGGGGGCGGTGAAGCCGGCGACGTAGCCGACGACCGGCTTCGTGACGTGCTCGGCGATGTAGGCCGCGGCGCGCTCCTCGGCGTCGCCGCCGATCTCGCCGATCATGACGATCGCCTTGGTCTCCGGGTCGTTCTCGAAGGCCTCGAGCGCGTCGATGTGCGTGGTGCCGATGACCGGGTCGCCGCCGATGCCGATGGCGGTGGAGAACCCGAGGTCCTTCAGCTCGTACATCATCTGGTAGGTCAGGGTGCCCGACTTCGACACGAGCCCGATCGGGCCCTTGCCGGTGATGGTGTGCGGGGTGATGCCGGCGAGCGACTCGCCAGGCGTGATGACGCCCGGGCAGTTCGGGCCGATCATCCGAGTCTTCTTGCCCTGCAGGTAGGCCCAGACCTCGGCCGAGTCCTGCACCGGCACACCCTCGGTGATGACGACGATGAGCGGCATCTCGGCGTCGACGGCCTCGAGGGCGGCGTCCTTGGTGAAGGCCGGCGGCACGAAGAGCACGGACACGTCCGCGCCCGTCTCCGCCATGGCCTCCTTGACGGTGCCGAACACCGGCAGGGTGACGTCGTTGCCCTCGTGGTCCTTGTGGGTCACGGTGGTGCCGGCCTTGCGGGCGTTGACGCCGCCCACGATCTGCGCGCCGGAGTCGAGCATCAGGGCGGTGTGCTTGGCACCCATCCCGCCGGTGATGCCCTGGACGATGATCTTCGAGTCCTTGTTGAGGTAGATCGACATGGCTCTTCTAGTCTCTGCTCTCTGCGGTCCGGAGGCGGGTCAGGCGTTGGCCAGCTCGGCGGCCTTGTCGGCGCCGCCGTCCATGGTCTCGGCGAGGGTCACGAGCGGGTGGTTCGCCTCGCGCAGGATCGCGCGGCCGAGGTCCACGTTGTTGCCGTCGAGGCGCACGACGAGCGGCTTGGTGGCCTCGTCGCCGAGGATCTCCAGCGCGCCGACGATGCCCTTGGCGACCTCGTCGCAGGCGGTGATGCCGCCGAAGACGTTGACGAACACGGACTTGACCTGCGGGTCGTTGAGGATGACGTCCAGGCCGTTGGCCATGACCGTGGCGTTCGCGCCGCCGCCGATGTCGAGGAAGTTGGCGGGCTTGACGCCGCCGTGCTCCTCGCCGGCGTACGCGACGACGTCGAGCGTGCTCATCACGAGGCCCGCGCCGTTGCCGATGATGCCGACCTCGCCGTCGAGCTTGACGTAGTTGAGGCCGTTCTCCTTGGCCTTCGCCTCGAGCGGGTCGGCCGCGGCCTTGTCCTCGAGCGCCTCGTGGTCCGGGTGGCGCACCTCGGAAGCGTTGTCGTCGAGGGTGACCTTGCCGTCGAGGGCGACGATCGCGCCGTCCTCGGTGCGGACCAGCGGGTTGACCTCGACGAGCGTGGCGTCCTCGGCCGTGAACACGGTCCAGAGCTTGCGGATGACGTCGGCGACGGGTGCCTTGAGGTCGTCGGCGAAGCCGGCGGTCTCCACGATCTCGGCGGCCTTGGCCTCGTCGATGCCGACAATCGGGTCGACGGCCACGCGGGCGAGAGCCTCGGGCCGCTCGACGGCGAGCTGCTCGATCTCCACGCCGCCCTCGACGGAGCACATGGCGAGGTAGTTGCGGTTGGAGCGGTCCAGGAGCACGGAGAAGTAGAACTCCTCGGCGATCTTGGCGCCCTGCGCCACCATCACGCGGTGGACGGTGTGGCCCTTGATGTCCATCCCGAGGATCTCGGTGGCCTTCTCCTCGGCCTCGGCCGGCGAGTGGGCCAGCTTGACGCCGCCGGCCTTGCCGCGGCCACCGACCTTCACCTGGGCCTTGACGACGACGGTCCCGCCGCCGAGCTTCTCTGCACCTGCGCGAGCCTCTTCGGGCGTCGTCGCGACGACGCCGCCGAGCACGGGCACGCCGTGCTTCTCGAAGATGTCGCGAGCCTGGTATTCGAACAGGTCCACCCTGCTGCGTCCTTCCATCGGTGGTGCCCCTGGGTCGGCAAGGGCCGGCACGAACGATGTCTCGACATCAAGACATCCCCGAACAGGGTAGTCCGCCCGGCATGCGGGCGGGGACGCCCGCCCAGGATTCCCGAGACCCGTGACCGATCCCACAGCCGCCGAGTTGTCAGGGCCACACGCATGGATACCTGCACGTGGCCCTGACACCCCTCGGGCCAGCGGAGTTGTCAGGGCCACACGCATGAATACCTGCGCCTGGTCCTGACAACTCGCTGCGTCAACAGGGGTTGACGCGCGGGTGTCCGTCAACCATGGTTGACGCATGACCGAGAAGACGCTCGCCGGGTCCGCCGCCGGCGACGACCCCGCAGAAGGCCTGCGCGCCGTCCGCGCGCTGCGCGACCTCGCCGACCGGCTCGAGACGCTCCAGGTGGAGCGGGCTCGGGACCTCGGCTGGTCGTGGCAGGACGTCGCGGACGCGCTCGGCGTCAGCAAGCAGGCGGTCCACAAGAAGCACGGCAGGAGGATCTGATGTTCGAGAGGTTCACGAAGGACGCGAGGGCGGCGGTGACCGACGCCGTCGTCGTCGCCCAGGAGCGACGCTCCCCCAGGGTCGACACCCGCCACCTGCTGGTGGCGCTCGCCGAGTCCACCGGGCAGGCGTCGGCGGCGCTCCGCGCCGCGGGCCTCGACCCCGCCGACGTCGCCGCGCGTGCCCGGCGCGACGTCACCGCGGGCGAGACGCTCGACGCCGACGCCCTCGCCGCGGTCGGCGTCGACCTCGACGAGGTGCGGCGTCGCACCGACCAGGTCTTCGGGGCCGGCGCGCTCGAGCGGGCCGGCACGCACCGGGCACGCCGCGGCAAGCACGTCCCGTTCGCCGCCGACGCCAAGAAGGCCCTCGAGCTCTCCCTGCGCGAGTCGATCCGCCTGGCGGACAAGGGCATCGACGGCGGCCACCTGCTGCTCGGCATCCTGCGCGCCGAATGCCCCGGCGGCCGCGTGCTCGAGGCCGCGCTGCGTGACGCCGGCACCGACATCGCCGCGCTGCGCACGACCGTGGAAGGCGCCCGCCCCGCCGCCTGACCCCGGTCCGCTTCTGCTCGTCGACGGCCGCTGACGACCACCGTCGTCAGCGGGCCGTCAACGTTCGCGGCCGGGGCGTCAAGGCTCCGTCAAGGACGCCGTCGGGGGCCTCGGCCGCGACTAGACCGGGCCTTATGAGCGATCTTCTCTACGTCCTGCTCACCGTGGCGTTCTTCGCCGCGGTTGCCCTCGTCACCCGGCGGATGCCGGCATGACGCCCGTCGACGCCACCTTCCTCGGCCTCATGCTGGCCGCCCTCGTCTACCTCCTCGTCGCGCTGCTGCGCGACGGACGGGAGCGCTGAGGCGACCCGATGAGCCCGACCACCACCACGATCCTCGCCGCCGGCGGGCAGCTGCTGCTGCTCCTGGCGATGCTCGCCGCCGCGCACACGCCCCTCGGCGCGTACATGGCGCGCGTCTACTCCTCGCCGCGGCACTCGCGGCTCGAGCGCGGCTGGTACCGCGCCGTGCGCGTCGACCCCGACGCGCCGCAGCACTGGCGTTCCTACCTGCTGTCCGTGCTCGGCTTCTCCCTCGCCTCGGTCCTGGCCCTGTACGCCCTGGGGCGACTGCAGCAGCACCTGCCCTGGAACCTCGGCCTCACCGGACTCGACCCCGCCGGCGCGTGGAACACCGCCGTCAGCTTCACCACCAACACGAACTGGCAGTGGTACTCCGGCGAGGCGGCCGCGGGTCACCTGCTGCAGATGGCCGGCCTCGCCGTGCAGAACTTCGTCTCGGCGGCCGTCGGCATCTCCGTGGCGATCGCGCTGGTGCGCGGCTTCGTCCGGTCCGGGACCGACGCCCGGATCGGCAACTTCTGGGCCGACCTCACCCGCTCTGTCGTGCGGATCCTGCTGCCGATCTCGTGCGTCGCGGCGCTGGTACTGGTAGCGAGCGGCGTGATCCAGAACCTCGACCCGCACACGGCGGTCACGACGCTCGACGGCGGCACGCAGCACCTGCTCGGCGGCCCGGTCGCCTCGCAGGAGGCCATCAAGGAGCTCGGCACCAACGGCGGCGGGTTCTTCAACGCCAACTCGGCCCACCCGCTGGAGAACCCCAACCCGTGGACCAACCTGCTGGAGATCTTCCTCATCCTCCTGATTCCCACGGCCCTCCCCCGCACCTTCGGGCTCCTCGTGGGCGACCGGCGCCAGGGTTGGGCGATCCTCGGCGCGATGGTGGGCCTCCTGCTCGTCGCCGTCGCCCTCACTACCTGGGCGGAGCTCGCCGGCCCGGGGTCGGCACCGCAGGCCGCGGGCGCTGCCACGGAGGGCAAGGAGACCCGGTTCGGGCTCGCCGCGAGCGCCCTGTTCGCGGTCGCGACCACCGGCACCTCGACGGGCGCCGTCAACGCGATGCACGACTCGTTCACCGCCCCCGGCGGGGGCGTGGTGCTCTTCGACATGCTGCTCGGCGAGGTCGCACCCGGCGGCGCGGGCTCCGGGCTGTACGGGATGCTGGTCCTCGCGATCCTGGCCGTCTTCGTCGCCGGGCTCATGGTGGGCCGCACCCCCGAGTACCTCGGCAAGAACATCGGCCGCGGCGAGATGACGCTGGTCGCCCTGTACGTGCTGGCCACCCCGGCGATCGTGTTGGTCGGCACGGCGGTCGCCGTGTCTGTCGAGCCGGGCCTCGCCGGCATCCAGGAGCCCGGGCCGCACGGCCTGTCCGAGGTCCTCTACGCGTTCGCGTCGGCCGGGAACAACAACGGGTCCGCCTTCGGCGGCCTCACGTCCGGCACGCCCTTCTACAACACGATGCTCGGGCTGGCGATGCTCGCCGGCCGGTTCGTGCCGATCGCCCTCGTCCTCGCACTCGCGGGTCGTCTGGCCTCGCAGCGCGGCGTGCCGGCGTCCGCCGGCACGCTGCCCACGCACCAGCCCCTCTTCGTGGGCCTGGTCGCGACGGTCGCGCTCGTCGTCGTCGGCCTCACCTTCATCCCCGTCCTGTCCCTCGGCCCTGTCGCGGAGTCCCTGTCATGACCCACACCACCCTCAGCCCGGCGGCCGTCACCCCCGACGGCGCCGGCCGCTCCCGTCCCCCGCGCAGGGGGCCCGGGCGCTCGCTCACCCCGACCCAGGTCCGCGCCGCGCTGCCGGGCGCACTGCGCGGGATGGACCCGCGCGCGCTGCGGCACACCCCCGTCCTGCTCGTGGTCGAGGTCGGCGCAGCCGCGACCACGGTGCTCGCCGTCGCGGCCCCGAGCGTGTTCGCCTGGTGCGTCACCCTGTGGCTCTGGGCCACGGTGCTGTTCGCCGCGCTGGCCGAGTCGATCGCCGAGGCCCGCGGCCGCGCCCAGGCCTCGTCGCTGCGAGCCACCCAGCGCCGGACGACGGCCCGCAAGGTGCTCGCCCCGCAGGACAACACCCTCGCGGCCGGGACCGGGCACTGGGACCTGCCCACCGCAGAGGTCCCGTCGGGCGAGCTCCGGGTGGGCGACACCGTCGTGGTCGTCGCGGGCGAGACGATCCCGGGCGACGGCGACGTGGTCGACGGCGTCGCCTCGGTCGACGAGTCCGCCATCACAGGCGAGTCGGCGCCGGTGATCCGCGAGTCCGGCGGCGACCGGTGCGCCGTGACGGGCGGCACCGTGGTGCTCTCCGACCGCATCGCCGTGCGGATCAGCACGCCCCCCGGGCAGAGCTTCGTGGACCGCATGATCGCCCTCGTGGAGGGCAGCGAGCGGCAGCGCACCCCGAACGAGGTGGCGCTCAACCTGCTGCTCACCTCGCTCACCGCGGTGTTCGTCCTCGCGGCGGCCACGCTGCAGCCGTTCGCGGTCTACAGCGGCTCGCGCCAGGACGTGCTCGTCCTCGTCGCGCTGCTGGTGTGCCTCATCCCGACGACGATCGGCGCCCTGCTCTCCGCGATCGGCATCGCCGGCATGGACCGGCTGGTGCAGCGCAACGTGCTCGCCATGTCGGGTCGCGCGGTCGAGGCCGCCGGCGACGTCGACGTGCTGCTCCTCGACAAGACCGGCACCATCACCTACGGCAACCGGCGGGCGGCGGCCCTCCTGCCGGTCGGTGGGACGCCCGAGGCCGACCTCGCCGCCGCCGCGCGGCTCGCCTCCCTCGCGGACGAGACGCCCGAGGGCCGCAGCATCGTCGACCTCGTCGACGCCGTCGCCCGCACGACCGGCGGCGCGGCGCTCCCGGCCGGCGCGCAGCTGGTCGCGTTCAGCGCCCAGACCCGCATGTCCGGGGTCGACCTGCCCGGGGTCGACCTGCCCGGCGGGGGCCACGCCGCCCGCCGCCTCCGCAAGGGGGCCGCGTCGGCGGTGCGCCGCTGGGTGGGCAGCACCGGCGCCCGGGTGCCGGACGGCGAGGCGGCCGAGCTCGCCGCGCACGTCGACGCCGTCTCGCGCGCGGGCGGCACGCCGCTCGTCGTGGCCGAGCAGGCCGGTGACGCGCCCGCGCGAGTGCTCGGCGTCGTGCACCTCAAGGACGTCGTCAAGGAGGGCATGCGCGCGCGCTTCGACGAGCTGCGCGCGATGGGGATCCGCACCGTGATGGTCACGGGCGACAACGCCGTCACGGCGCAGGCCATCGCCGACGAGGCGGGCGTGGACGACGTGCTCGCCGAGGCGACGCCGGAGGACAAGCTGGCGCTGATCCGCCGGGAGCAGGAGGGTGGGCGGCTCGTCGCGATGGCCGGCGACGGCACCAACGACGCCCCCGCGCTCGCGCAGTCCGACGTCGGGGTGGCGATGGCGTCAGGCACGTCGGCCGCGAAGGAGGCCGGCAACATGGTCGACCTCGACTCCGACCCCACCAAGCTGATCGAGATCGTGGAGATCGGCAAGCAGCTGCTCATCACGCGCGGCGCGCTGACGACGTTCTCGGTGGCGAACGACATCGCGAAGTACTTCGCGATCCTGCCGGCGATGTTCTCCGGGCTGTTCCCGCAGCTCGCGGTGCTCAACGTGATGCACCTGAGCTCGCCCCGGTCGGCGATCCTCTCGGCGGTCGCCTTCAACGCCCTCATCATCCTCGTGCTCGTGCCGCTGGCCCTGCGCGGGGTGCGCTACCGCCCGTCGTCGGCGTCGGCCCTGCTGCGCCGCAACCTCTGGGTCTTCGGCGTCGGCGGCCTGGTGGCGCCGTTCGCCGGCATCAAGCTCATCGACCTCGTCGTCTCCCTGATCCCCGGCCTGTGACGCCGGCACCCTGGAGGAACCCCATGGACCTCATGACCGCCACGAAGTCCCGTCCCGGCCGCGCGCCCCGCACGACGAGCGGCACCCTCGCCCGGCAGACGCTCGCCGGGGCGCGCATGCTGCTCGCCTTCACCGTCCTGCTCGGCCTCGCCTACCCGCTCGCCGTGACCGGCGTCGGCCAGGCCCTGTTCGGCTGGCGCGCCGACGGCTCGCTCGTGACGGCCGACGGCAGCCCGACCCGCGACCGCTCCGAGGCCGCCGGCTCCGCCCTCGTCGGGCAGCCGTTCGAGGGCGACGAGTGGTTCCACCCGCGTCCCTCGGCGGCGGGCGACGGCTACGACACCCTCGCCTCGGCGGGGTCCAACCTCGGCCCGGAGAGCCCCGAGCTCGTCGCCGCGATCGAGGAACGACGCGCCCGGGTCGCGAGCACCGAGGGCGTCGCCGAGGACGACGTGCCGCCCGACGCGGTCACGGCGTCCGGCTCCGGCCTCGACCCGCACATCAGCCCGGAGTACGCCGCGATCCAGGTGGACCGGGTGGCGCGGGCGCGGGGGCTCGGACCGGACGAGGTCCGCGACCTGGTGGCCGAGTACACCCGCGGCCGCGCGCTCGGCGTGCTCGGCGACCCGCGGGTTGATGTGCTCGGCCTGAACCAGGCCCTCGCGGACCGGTGACGGGCCGGTGGCGGAGAATGCCCGCATGACCACTCCCGCTCGTCGGGGCCGCCTCACCGTGTACCTCGGCGCCGCGCCCGGCGTCGGCAAGACGTTTGCCATGCTCGACGAGGCGGAGCGCCGCGGCGCGCGCGGGACCGACGTCGTCGTGGGCCTGGTCGAGACGCACGGCCGCGCGGCGACGGCCGCCAAGCTGCGCGGGCTCGAGGCGGTGCCGCGGCGCCGGGTCACCCACCGCGGCACCACCCTCACCGAGCTCGACGTCGACGCGGTCGTGCGCCGTGCGCCCGATGTGGTGCTCGTCGACGAGCTGGCACACACCAATGCCCCCGGCTCGCCCCACCCCAAGCGATGGCAGGACGTCCGCGACCTGCTCGACGCCGGGATCGACGTCGTCACGACGGTCAACGTGCAGCACCTCGCGTCCCTCACGGACGACGTCGAGGCGATCACCGGGGTGCGGCAGCACGAGACCGTGCCCGACCAGGTGGTGCGCGACGCCGACCAGATCCAGCTCGTCGACCTGTCGCCCCACCAGCTGCGCCGCCGGCTCGCGCACGGCAACGTCTACCGGCCGGAGCAGATCGACGCATCGCTGCGCCAGTTCTTCCGCGAGGGCAACCTCACGGCCCTGCGTGAGCTGGCGTTGCTGTGGCTCGCCGACCGGGTCGACGACGCCCTGACCCGGTACCGCAGCGACCACGACATCGCGAGCACCTGGCCCGCGCGGGAGCGGATCGTCGTGGCCGTCACGGGCGGGGAGGAGAGCGAGACGCTGCTGCGGCGCGGGGCCCGGATCGCGCAGCGCGCCGCCGGGGCCGAGCTGCTGGCGGTGCACGTGCTGCCGACCGACGGCCTGCCGTCGGCCCCGCCCGCCGCGATCGCCGCCCAGCGCGCGCTGGTCGAGTCGCTCGACGGCACGTTCCACACGGTGCTGGGCGAGGACGTGCCGTCCGCCGTGGTGGACTTCGCCCGCGGCGTGAACGCGACCATGATCGTGGTGGGCGTGTCCCGGCACTCGCGCTGGCGGCAGGCCGTGCTCGGGTCGTCCAGCACCGAGATCGCTCGCCTCTCGGACAGCATCGACGTGCACCTGGTCGCTCACGACCGCGCCCGCAGCGGCGCCCGGCTCCCGTCGCGGACGGCGTCCCTGTCCCGCACCCGGCGCGTCTGGGGGTGGGCCGCGGCCCTCGCCGTCCCCGGCCTGCTCACGGGGCTGTTCCTCGCCTTCGGACCGCGCGCCGCGTCGCTGCCGACCGAGATCGTCCTGTTCCTCGCCGGGGTGGTCGCGGTCGCCCTGGTGGGTGGGCTGTGGCCCGCCGTCGTCGCCGCCGTGGTGTCGTTCGTCTGCCTCAACTGGTTCTTCACGGCGCCCACCGGGATGCTCACCGTCGCCGACCCCGAGAACCTCCTGGCCCTGGTCGTCTTCGTGCTGGTCGCGGCCGCCGTGGCGTCCGTCGTGGACCTCGCCGCGCGGCGGACGGTCCAGGCGTACCGGTCCCGGGCCGAGGCCTCGACCCTCGCCGCGCTCTCCCGGTCGGTGCTCGCCGGGGAGGACACGGCGCAAGCGATCGTGCAGCGCCTCGCCCTGACCTTCGGCCTCGACGAGGTGCGCCTAGAGGCACGGCAGGACGACCGCGCGCCCTGGCAGACCGTCGCGCACGCCGGCCGAACGGCGGGCACGGACGGCTCGAGCGAGGTACGCATCGACCACACCCGCCGCCTCGTCCTCGTCGGTCGGGCGCTGCCCGCGAGCGACCAGCAGGTGGTCGAGGCGTTCGGCAGCCAGGCGGCGATCGTGCTGGAGCACCACCGGCTGCGCGAGCAGGCGGCCGCCGCCCGCGAGCTCGAGCACGCCGAGGCCACCCGCACGGCGCTGCTCGCCGCCGTGTCCCACGACCTGCGGACGCCGCTGGCCGCGATCCGCACCGCGGCGGACGGGCTCGCGGCCACCGACGTCGAGCTCGACCCCGAGGACACGGACGCGCTCACGGCCACGATCCGGGAGTCGACGGGAAGGCTCGAGCGGCTGATCGACAACCTGCTCGACCTGTCCCGGCTCCAGACCGGCTCGGTCCGCCCGCTGCTGCGCGCCGCGTCGCTCGAGGAGGTGGTGCCGCTCGCGGTGGAGCCGTGGCTGGGCACACTTCGGCTCGACGTCCACGAGGACCTGCCGCTGGTCCGCACCGACCCGGGGCTCCTGGAGCGCGTCGTGGCGAACCTCGTGTCCAACGCCGTGCGACACTCGCCGCGCGGTGCGCCCGTGCGTGTCTCGGCGTCCGCGGCCCCGGACGTCGTCGAGGTCCGGGTGACCGACGCCGGGCCCGGCGTCACCGACGACCGGAAGGAGACCATGTTCCAGCCCTTCCAGCGCCTCGGCGACACTGGCACGGGCCTCGGGCTCGGCCTCGCGGTCGCCGACGGCCTTGCCCGGGCCGTCGGGGCGTCCGTCGCCGCGGAAGACACCCCCGGCGGCGGGCTCACGATGGTCCTGACGGTGCCGCGGGCGACCGCCACGGTGACCGACGGGCCGGGCGGGGCGTCGTGACGACCGGGCCCGAAGGGCCGGGCAACCGGGTGCTGGTGGTCGACGACGACGCCGGCCTGGCGCGGGCGCTGGCGATCAACCTGCGCGCACACGGCTGGGAGGTGACGGTCGCGGGGACGGGCACGTCCGCACTGGACTCCGCCTCGTCCGCGCACCCGGACGTGATCGTGCTGGACCTCGGTCTGCCCGACGTGTCCGGCCTCGACGTCATCGCCGGGATCCGGGGGTGGAGCAGGGTGCCCATCGTGGTGCTCTCCGCGCGCCAGCTCGGCGAGGACAAGGTGGACGCGCTGGACGCCGGCGCCGACGACTACGTGACCAAACCGTTCGCCATGAACGAGCTGCTGGCGCGGCTGCGGGCGGCCGTCCGGCGCGCGCGGCCCGCCGAGGCCTCCTCGGACCCGGTGGTCACCGCCGGACGGCTGCGCATCGACCTGGCTCGGCGGACCGTCGAGCGCGACGGCGCCGAGGTGCGCCTGACACCCACCGAATGGGCGCTGCTCGAGGTGCTGGTGCGCCACCGCGGGCGCATGGTCGGGCGCAAGCAGCTCCTGCAGGACGTGTGGGGCCCCGGCTACGACACCGAGACGAACTACCTGCGGGTCTACACGGCGCAGCTGCGGCGCAAGCTCGAGGACGACCCAGGGAGCCCGCGCCACCTCCTCACCCATCCGGGCGCCGGGTACCGGTTCGAGGCGTGACGCGTCGTCAGCGGGCGGCCGGGCGCTCCACGGCGGTCGCCGCCAGGTAGGCCCGCCCGCGCGGGGAGAGGCGGTAGCCGACGTCGAGGCTCTCGGTGAGCCCGAGCTCCTTGAGCCGCCGCACCCGGATCTTGAAGGCGTCGCGCTCCATCCCCAGGCCCTCGCCGAGGGTGCGCGCGACGACGGCGGGCTGCGCGGCGATCAGCTCCAGGTAGGTCCGTGTCCAGGGCTCCGACGCCGCCCGGTCCATGCGCGCGAGCCGTGTCCGGATGGCGTCGACGGCCTCGTCGTCCAGGTCGGCGTCCTCGCGGAGCGCGACCCTGGGGTCGGGACCGGCCAGCCGCAGGCCGACGCGGTACAGCTCGCCCTCCCCGCGGCGCTCGACCCAGGCGCGCGCCGCGTCCGCCGAGCGGAATCCCGCCGCGCGGGCGTCGGCGTCGTCGATCGCCCCGGCCTCGACCGGGTCCACGGACGTCACCTCGACCACCCCGATGCGCGTGCGCATCACCGACCCGGGGCGCACCCGCACCACCGTCCAGCGGCGGTAGGTGTGCGTGACCGTCCCGTCGGCGACCCCGCGCAGCGTCCTGGCGTCGAGCAGCACACCGTCACGATGCCAGGCGACGACCCGCCCTGCTGATCGGACGCCCGACGGCGCCCCCGCGTCGTGGCACGGTAATCGGCGAGCAGCGCAGCAGCCGCGGCGGTCACGAACCAGCTGCCCTCGCAGACGAACTTCGACGTGGTTCGGTCTCAAGGTGTCGATCGACCTCGGGATCTCGCTGTCGTTCCAGACCTTCTGGTACGGCAACGGCCTCCACCTCCTCGGATTCGCGATCGGGGCCGGGGTCGGCCTCGGGGGTGGCGCCACGGTGTTCGGCGGTCACATCTGGAACTTCGGCTGATGGCCGGGGCGCGACGGCGAGCGCCGCTGCATCGAGCCTCGCTCCGTTGAGGTCCGCGATGACCGCGGGAGCACACTGCCCTCGGCGCGACCTTCCAGTGGCCCGGGGACATCGCCCGCAAGGGCGGCGAGCTCTTCGTCCAGGTCTCGGGGGTGGCGTCCGCGATCACGGCCGGCGCGAATGCGATAGTCACCTCGCCCGACGGCCCGGGCATCGTGGCGGCAGTCCTCGCCGACCCGAGGAGCAGCGCCAGCACCGACAAGGTCCTTGACTCCGGGCTGTTCGGCCCGGCGATCGACGCCGTCAGGGCAGCCTCCTTGCTGCGCACCACGTTCGTCGGCTGGTCCACGGGAGCCCAGATCGCACCTCAACCGCTCCACCTGCACGTTCGAGTTCGGTGCCGGCCTGATCGGCATCGGGACGTTCGTGCAGGTCATCATGACGGACGACCTCGACCTGATCAGCTTCACGCTGAACGTCGGCGCAGGAGGGGGCTTTGCCAGCTCGACCGGCTGCGGCTCGATCTCCGCGGGATAGCTCCGCCGGGGTTGCTCCGCCGGCTAGAGCTTGGTGACCGGCGAGTACCGCAGCAGGAGCCGCTTGGTGCCGTCCGCGCCGAAGTCGATCCGCGCGACCGAGTTGGGGCCGCTGCCCTCGAGCGACACGACCGTGCCCAGGCCGTACGCGTCGTGCGTCACCTTGTCCCCGACGTCGAGCGACGGGACGTCCGTCGCCGTGCGCGGCGTCGCCGACCCGAACGTGGCGCCCGTGGACGTCGTCGCACCGTCCTTGGGCCGCCCGATCCGACCGCCGGGCGCCGACGGCGACGAGGGCTGGCGGCGCTCCGCCGTCCGGCGCTCGCCCGAGCGGCGCTCCGACGACCAGGTGCGCCGGTCCCCCCAGGCCGACCCGCCGCGCCGCAGCGCCTGAGTCGAGGACTCGCGCCGCCGCCAGTCCCACAGCTCCTCGGGGATCTCCTCGAGGAACCGGCTGGGCGGGAACTCGTTGGCCATGCCCCACGCCGAGCGCACCGCGGACCGGCTCACGTAGAGCCGCTCGCGCGCCCGCGTGATCCCGACATACGCCAGGCGGCGCTCCTCCGCGAGCTCGCTGTCGTCGTGCAGCGAGCGCATGTGCGGGAAGGTGCCGTCCTCCATGCCGGTGAGGAAGACGACGGGGAACTCGAGGCCCTTGGCCGTGTGCAGCGTCATCAGCGTGACGACGCCCTGGTCCTCCTTGGGCTGCTGCTCCGCCTCGCCGTCGGCCACGTCCTCGGCGGGGATCTGGTCGGCGTCGGCCACCAGCGACACCCGCTCCAGGAAGTCCGCGAGGTCGCCCTCCGGGTCCAGCTCGCTGAACTCGGTCGCGACGGCGTGCAGCTCCGCGAGGTTCTCCACGCGCGACGCGTCCTGCGGGTCGTCGGACGCACGCAGCTCCGCGAGGTACCCCGTGCGGTCCAGGACCGCGCCGAGGATCGTCGCGGGCGACTCGCCGTCGTCGACGAGGGCGCGCAGGTCGCGCATCATGTCGCGGAACGCCAGCAGCGGCTTGGACGTGCGGGTCGTGAGGCCGGGGATCTCGTCCGCGCGCTCGAGCGCGCCACCGAACGAGATGCGCTCGCGGTCCGCGAACCCGGCCACCATGGACTCGGCCTTGTCCCCCAGCCCGCGCTTGGGCACGTTGAGCACGCGGCGCAGGTTGACGTCGTCGTCCGGGTTGGCCAGCGCGCGCAGGTAGGCGACGGCGTCCTTGACCTCGCGGCGCTCGTAGAACCGGGTACCGCCCACCACCTTGTACGGCAGGCCGACGCGGATCAGCACCTCCTCGAGCGCACGCGACTGCGCGTTGGTGCGGTAGAACACCGCGACGTCGCCGGGGCGCACGCCGTCCGAGTCGCCGAGCCGGTCGATCTCCTCGGCGACGAACCGCGCCTCGCCGTGCTCATCGTCAGCCACGTAGCCGACGATCTTCGCCCCCGCGCCGGCGTCGGTCCACAGCCGCTTGGGCTTGCGGTCCGGGTTGCGCGAGATCACCGCGTTGGCGGCCGAGAGGATGGTCTGGGTGGAGCGGTAGTTCTGCTCCAGCAGGATGGTCGTGGCGTCCGGGTAGTCCTCCTCGAACTCCACGATATTGCGGATCGTGGCGCCGCGGAACGCGTAGATCGACTGGTCGGCGTCGCCGACGACGGTCAGCTCGGCCGGGTCCAGCTCCTCGGTGGTTGAGTCTGTCGAAACCCCCGCCAGCTCCCGCACCAGCATGTACTGCGCGTGGTTCGTGTCCTGGTACTCGTCCACCAGGATGTGCCGGAACCGGCGCCGGTAGTGCTCCGCGACGTTCGGGAACGCCTGCAGCAGGTTGACCGTGGTCATGATGATGTCGTCGAAATCCAGGGCGTTCGCCTGCGCGAGCCGCTGCTGGTAGCGGCGGTAGACGTCCGCCAGCACGGTGTCGAACTCCGGCCCCTGCGCCGGCAGCGCGCCGGAACCGGCCCGGGCGGAGCGCTCGCGCCAGCCCTCCTCGGTCGCGTCGGCGCCCGAGCTCTGTGCGTACGTCTCCGGGTCGATCAGCTCGTTCTTCAGGTCGCTGATCTTGTGCGCGAGCGACCGGGCCGGGTACTTCTTCGCGTCGAGGCCGAGCTCCCGCGTCACCAGCGTGATGAGGCGCTGGCTGTCCGCGGCGTCGTAGATGGAGAAGCTGGAGCGCAGGCCGAGGGTCTTGGCCTCCTTGCGCAGGATCCGCACGCACGCCGAGTGGAACGTCGAGACCCACATCCGCCCGCCCGCGGGACCCACCAGGTCCACGACGCGCTCGCGCATCTCCGCGGCGGCCTTGTTGGTGAACGTGATCGCGAGGATCTCGCCCGACCGGGCGCGGCCGGTGGCGAGCAGGTAGGCGATGCGGTGCGTGAGCACGCGCGTCTTGCCCGAGCCCGCACCCGCGACGATGAGCAGCGGCGAGCCGTGGTGCACGACGGCGGCCCGCTGCTGCGGGTTCAGGCCGTCCAGCAGGGCGTCCGGGTCCAGGTGCGAGAACGCCCCGCGAGCCCGCGGGGTCGCGTCGTCGTGCCCCCCGTCGTGCGCACCGGCCGCGGCGTCGCGCACCCAGTCGGGCGCGCCCGCCGCGGGGTCGGCGGCGTCGTCGTCCCACCGCGGTGCGATGGACGGAAGGCGCGCGGTGTCGTCCTTCGCGGCGTGGTCGAACCCGGGCAAGGAGAGGCTGTCGAACAGGGAGGTCATCGTGGACCAAGCCTAGGCGTCGCGGCCGACATCCCAGTGCCCCGCCGCCCAGGCGCTGGTCAGCCCGCCACCGACACCGTCGCTCCCACGGCCGTCGGGTCGGCCAGCAGGTCACACGCAGCCGCCGCGAGGTCGGCGCGCCGCATCGACCAGCGCCACCGCACGTTGCCCTCCCGGCGCTCGTGGTGACGCCCTCGCGCAGCGCCGTCGCGCAGCATCGGCGGCCGCACGATCGTCCAGTCGAGCCCGGAGCCCCGCACCGCCGCCTCGGCGCGCGCGAAACCCGTGTTCGCGTCCCGCAGCGACCTCGCCAGGATCGGCTTCGCGAGGTAGCGGCTGAGCGGGTCGTCGTCGTCCACCACCCAGCCGCTGGCGGTCACCACCACGACGCGGCGCACCCCGGCGTCCCGCGCCGCGCGGAGCAGCACCTCCGTGAGCTCCCCCTGGACACCGGGCACGCTGCCCGGCACGGGCCCGAGGGCGGACACCACGGCCTCGGTCCCTGCCAGGGCGGCGGTGACCGCCGCGACGTCGAGCCCGTCCGCGGTCGCGACGTCGTCCGGCCGCAGGTCGCCCAGCCGGGCGGGGTCGCGCACCACCGCGACGACGTGGTGCCCGCGGCGACGGGCCTCGTCCACCAGCAGGCGGCCGGTACGGCCGGTGGCGCCCAGGACGGCGATCTTCATCTGTCGCTCCTTCGGTTGAGGTACGCGTGGGGGTGAGTAAGTGTTCACTCACCCCTAGGATGGAGCGGGGCCGGGAGCATGTCAACAGCGATGGGCGCGCTGCCGCGGACGAGATCAGCGCACGAGTTCAGCGCACGAGACCAGGAGGAACGGATGGGCACACGGGACCGGATCCTCGACGCCGCCGCGACGGTGCTGCGCGAACGAGGGATCGCCCGGGCGACGACCAAGGAGATCGCGCGGGCCGCGGGCTGCTCCGAGGCGCTGCTCTACAAGTACTTCGCCGACAAGCAGGAGCTGTTCGTCGGCGTGCTGACGGAGCGCGCTCCGCAGCTCGACCCGCCGGACGCGCTCGTGGGCCAGGGCACGGTCGCGGGGAACGTCGCAACCCTCGTGCGTCAGCTCCTGGCGTTCTACGCCCGGTCGTTCCCGATGGCCGCCTCGATCCTGGGCGCGCCCGAGCTGCTCGCCGCGCACCGGGCCGGCCTCGGGCGCCAGGGCGCCGGGCCGCAGGGACCGGCGCTCCAGGTGCAGGCCTACCTCGACGCCGAGGCGCGCGCGGGCCGGCTGATCGCCGACGTCGACACGGGGGCGCTGTCGCGCGTGCTCGCCGGCGCGGCGCTCTTCGAGGCGTTCCTCGCCGTCTACGCAGGGCTCGGCGAGATCCCGGACGCCGACGCGCGGGCCCGCGGGATCGTCGCCACGGTGCGCCTCACGTCGTGAGTTCTGAGCGGCGGCCGGACGCCGCTCAGGCCTGGTCGACAGCCTCCGTGCGCCCCAGGCGCATCGGGGTGTGCGGGATGTCGTCCTCGAGGTATTCGGGCCCGTCCGGCTCGAAGCCGAACAACCCGTACCAGCCCGTCAGCGGCGACTGCGCCCCCAGCACGACGTCGTGTGTGGGCGCGGCGGCCGTGGCGGCGTCGATCGACGCGCGCATCAGCGCCCCGGAGGCGCCTGTCCCGCGTGCGTCCGGGTGGCACACGACGCGCCCGATGCGCTGCACGTCGCCGTCGTCGAGCACCCGGGCGGTGGCGACGACGCGGACGCCGTCGAGCAGCACGACGTGCCGCGTGCCCGGCTCGGCGTCCCGGCCGTCGAGGTCGGGGTACGCGCACTCCTGCTCGACGACGAACACGTCCTGGCGTAGCCGCCACACCTCGTAAGCGGCCCGCGGCTCGAGCTCGTCGATCGTCGCGACGCGCACCGTCCACCGGTCGTCCCGTGCCCTGCCGGCCGCCCCGTCCTGCACCGTCATCACTCCTCCGTCCGCGTCCGTCCGACGTCGCCACACCCTATGCCGCGCCCCCGGTCGGCCCCCTCCTGCGGGAGGCCGCGCCCGGCTCCGGCGATGAGTCTCCGCCCTCCCGAGGGTCGACACCTCGACCCGCCCGGCCCTGGCCCGGGCACCGCCGGAACCGAGGAGGACCCATGCCCGCCGCCCGATTCACCGGGGTGCACACGGTCGCGATCCCCGTCCGCGACCAGGACGCAGCGCTCGGCTTCTACACCTTGAACCTTGGCCTCGAGGTCCGCTTCGACGGCTATCTGCAGGACGACTTCCGCTGGATCGATGTCGCCTCGCCCGGCGCCCCGACGTCGGTCTCCCTCGTTCGCGCGGGGGACGGCCTGCCCGCCGGGATCGACACCGGGATCAGGCTGATCACCTCCGACGCCTCCGCCGCGCACGCGGCGCTCTCCGACGCCGGCGCGGATGTCGGGGAGCTGCTGCTCTGGCCGACCGCGCCGCCGATGTTCGAGTTCCGCGACCCGGACGGCAACACCCTGTACGTGACGGAGAACCCCGCCGGGTAGCCCGCGCCGACGCCGTGGCCGGGGAGACTCGGCCCATGACCGTGCTCCGCTCGATCCTGCTCTTCCTCGCCGCCGCCGTCTTCGAGATCGGCGGCGCCTGGCTGGTGTGGCAGGGGGTGCGCGAGCACCGCGGGTGGATCTGGATCGGCGCCGGCGTGATCGCCCTGGGCCTCTACGGCTTCTTCGCCACCCTCCAGCCCGACGCCCATTTCGGCCGCATCCTCGCGGCATACGGCGGGGTGTTCGTCGCGGGGTCGCTGGTCTGGGGCATGGTCGTCGACGGCTTCCGCCCCGACCGTTGGGACGTGCTCGGCGCCATGCTCTGCCTGGCCGGCGTCGCGGTGATCATGTACACCCCGAGGGACCTCTCTGCCTGAGTTCGCGCGGTTCGAGCCTTTGTCCACAGGATGACTTCGGGTCTAGAACAGGTGTTCGAACCCCGCTAGACTCGGGGCATGACGACGACACTCCCCGACCGCGCGACCGGCGTGGCCGCCGCCCCGGCGCACGACGTCGTGCGGGCACGGCAGGAGGCTGCCCGGCTGGCGATCATGCCGCGCACGTGGGAGCCGACGATCGCCGAGCTTCTGGACGAAGAGGCGCAGCGCGCACCCGAGGACGCTCGAGGCGCGGAGGTCGCAGCGCCTGCCGTTCATCGCCCGCCGACGCTCGCCGACCTGGACGGAGCGCTGGACGAGATCACCGAGGTCGAGCAGCAGATCGCCACCCTGCACGCGCGTCGTGCCGTGCTGGTGGCACAGGCCTACCGGCTGGCGCAGGTACTTGAGTCGGACCTCGTGGACGACGCCGACCCCGTCGCCAGGACGGCACCGAGCTCACGGCGACTGGAGCTCGCCCGACGCGCCGTGGTCGCGGAGCTCGCAACCACCCTGCACCTCGGGGAGCACGCCGCCGCCACCCTGGCCGACCACGCCGTCACGTTGACCACCAAGGCCCCCCGCACCCTGGCCGCGCTGCACCACGGACGCCTGTCCTGGGCACACGCCACCCAGATCACCAAGCACGTGGCCGACCTCACCGGCGACGAAGCCGCCCGCGTCGAGGCGGCAGCCCTGCCCACCGCCGCCACCGGCGTCACGTGCACGCCGGGCCAGCTCGCCGCCCGCACCCGCCGCGCCCGCGAGGTGGCACACCCCGTCCCGGCCGAGGCCCGGCACGCCGAGGCCGCCACCCATCGCGCCGTATGGCTCGACGACGGCCAGGACGGCATGGCCTGGCTCACCGCCCACCTGCCCGCACCCCTCGCCCACGCCGCCTACGACCGCCTCACCCGCACCGCCGCACACCTCACGAGTCCCACCACGAACGTGCACGGCACGAGTGGGCATCCGACCGACACGCGCACGCCGAACCAGGCCCGCGCCGACGTCCTCGCCGCCCTCCTCCTGGAGGACGGCACCCTCGACCTCGCCTCGGCCGGCATCCCAGGAGCCGGCGCCCCACGAGCCGGCGCCCCGGACGAAGCATCGCGTGCGTCCGCCGATCACCCGCAGACCCCGCGCCCCGCACCGGACCTCGCGCACGATCAGGTGCAGCAACAGCTGCTCGAGCAGACCTGGCTCGCGACCCTGGCCCGCTCGATCCGCCCGCAGGTCCAGGTCACCGTCCCGGTCCTGACGCTCCTCGGCATCACCGACGCCCCCGCCACGATGAACGGGCACGTCCCCATCGCCCCCGACACGGCGCGTCAGCTCGCCGCCCTCGCCCCCTCGTTCCGTCGGCTCCTGAAACACCCCGAGACCGGCACCGTGCTCTCCGTCGGCCGCACCACCTACACCGTGCCCGCCGACCTCAAAGCCCTCGTCACCGCCCGCGACACCACCTGCCGCTTCCCCGGCTGCACCCGCCCCGCCAGCAGCTCCGACCTCGACCACACCGTCGCCTGGGCCCACGGCGGCACCACCTCGGCCGAGAACCTGGCCGTGCTGTGCCGCAAACATCACGTCACCAAACATCAGACGCGATGGGCTGTCCGCCAAGTCCCCGAGCGAAGCGAGCCGCCCACCGGCGGGCGGCTCGGTCCACCAGGCAGCGCCTCGTCAGCAACCCTCGGCTGGGGCGGCATCCTCGAATGGACCTCCCCGACCGGCCGCACCTACCGCACCGAACCCGCCCCAGCGGAGACCACGCGTCACCTGACGATGCCGCGCGGCCACGAACCGCCGTCTCGCCACGAGCCACCCGGCGATGCCGCGCCCCCGTACTGAAGCGGGACGGTCGGGTCGGACGGACCTGGCGAGGACAGTAGGGACAGTAGGGACAGACCTGGGCGCGCAAACATCGCGGGTGAGCCCGCGTCGGGTCGGTGTGCCCGCGTCAGGTCACGCCCAGCCCGACGACCCACACCACGGTCGCCACCAGGCCGCCGGAGAGCTGCACGCCGATGGTGATGAGCGTGGCCTTGAGCGCCGCGCGCGTGGCCGCCCAGGCAATGGCCGGGTCGCGCCGTCGGGCCAGCTCGACCAGGAAGATCGCGCCGGCGAAGAAGAGGAAGAGCCCCACCACGGGCACCACGAAGAAGCCCACGATTCCCGCCAGGCCGGCGATCGCGAGCGTGCCCCAGGGCACCTCCGCCCGGCGCATGTGCCGGCCGGCGAGCAGCCACTGCCCGGTCTCGGCGAACACGACGACCACCGCGGCGATCGCGAAGCAGACCCACGCGGCGGTGCCGCCGGTGACCCACGCCCACACGAGGATGCTGCCCAGCACGAGCACGTTGCCGGGCAGCACCTGCACGACGATGCCGACCAGGCCGACGGCGATCGTGAGGCCGACCAGGACCTCCCCCAGCGCGCTCATCCCGGCCGCCCCGAGAAGCCCTGCGGGCTCAGTTCCAGAAGACCGCGACCAGGATGTTGACCAGCGTCAGCGCGCCGATCGAGTGCTTGAGCGCGGGGGTCACGGCACCCGTGCCGTTGTCGCCCTTCGAGCCCTGGCGCTTGGCGACGAACGCAAGGATCGCGATGATCAGCGCGATGACGAGCTTGACCGTGAGCTTCATGCGATCGACATCCGGGCCCGCGGTGCCCGACTCGATCAGTCCCATCATCACGATTCCCGACACCAGCGCCGTCGCCGCGCCGTGGAACACCCCGCGGTACAGGCCGGGGCTCTTCAGGGACGCGACGTAACCGCCGATGACGATCGCCCAGCCAACGAAGTGCAGAGCGACGAAGACGTTATAGAGGAACTCCATGCGGTCAGCCTATCCGCGCGCGGTCAGGGATCTGACACAGGTGTCCGCAACCGGCCGCACATCACATCGCGGCACCGTTCGGCAAGCCGCCCACGGCGCGTCCCAACATGTGGTCCCAGCATGTGGACCCGGTATCGCGCGATGCCACCCCCAGCGGTTACCGTCGTCGCCATGACCACGGCCCCGCACCGCCTCCTCGTGACGACTCGTCACGGGATGCCGGCGTGCGCCGACCGCGGCATGCGCAGCTGTCTGTGCTGCTGTCGCTGATCGCGCCCTACCTCAGCCCCGCCGCGGACTCGCGGCCCTGAGCACCGGCGCGCGCCGTCGGTCCTCAGCCCACCCCAGCTGAGTCGCTCGTCGTCGCGCGTCCCGCCCTCCGAGGACCCGAGGATCCCCCTGATGACGACGCAGGCCACCGCACCCTCAGCCGCCTCCGGCCCCGCCCGCCCGGGCCGCCCCCCGCGCACCTCCCGCCCCCACGGACAGTGGAAGGTGGACGGCACCGCCCCCCTCAACCACAACGAGGAGTTCAAGCTGGAGGCCGCGCCGCTCGGGGTGCGCGAGCGCATCGAGACGATCTACGCCCACGAGGGCTTCGACTCCATCGCCGACGACGACCTGCACGGACGATTCCGCTGGTGGGGCCTGTACACGCAGCGCAAGCCCGGGATCGACGGCGGGCGCACGGCGACGCTCGAGCCGCACGAGCTCGAGGACCAGTACTTCATGCTGCGGGTCCGCTCCGACGGCCTGGCCCTCGACCCGGCCGCCCTGCGGGTGCTGGGCGGCATCTCGGCGGACTTCGGCCGCGGCTCCGCCGACATCACGGACCGGCAGAACATCCAGTACCACTGGATCGAGATCGAGAGCATGCCGGAGATCTGGCGCCGCCTCGACACCGTCGGTCTGGAGACGACCACGGCCTGCGGCGACTCGCCCCGCGGCTTCCTCGGCAGCCCGGTCGCGGGCGTCGCGGCGGACGAGATCATCGACCCCACCCCCGTGATCCTCGAGATCAAGCGCCGCTACATCGGCGACCCGGAGCTGGCGAACCTGCCCCGCAAGTTCAAGACCGCGATCACGGGCCACCCGAGCCTCGACGTGGTGCACGAGATCAACGACATCTCGCTGGTCGGCGTCGTGCACCCGGAGCTCGGGCCCGGCTACGACCTCTGGGTGGGCGGCGCACTGTCGACCACGCCGCGCCTCGGCGAGCGGCTCAGGGTGTTTGTCACCGAGGACCAGGCACCCGACGTGTGGCACGGCGTCATCCGGATCTTCCGCGACTACGGGTACCGGCGCCTGCGCAACAAGGCCCGCCTGAAGTTCCTCCTCGCGGACTGGGGCACCGAGAAGTTCCGCGAGGTGTTGGAGACCGAGTACCTCGGCTACGCGCTGCCGGACGGCCCGCCGCCCGCGCCGGCCACCCGCCCCGGCGACCACGTGGGCGTGCACGAGCAGAAGGACGGTCGGTTCTACGTCGGAGCGGCGCCCGTCGTAGGCCGCGTCGGGGGCGACACGCTCTCCGGGCTGGCCGACCTCATCGAGCAGGTCGGCGCGGACTCCGCCCGGCTCACCGCGCACCAGAAGGTCGTGGTCCTCGGCGTTCCCGGTGACCGCGTCGACGAGCTGCTGGGCGGCCTCGAGCCGCTCGGCCTCACCGCCCGCCCCAGCCTGTTCCGCCGCTCGACGATCGCCTGCACGGGCATCGAGTACTGCAAGCTCGCGATCGTCGACACCAAGGACACGGCCGCGCGGGTGATCGGCGAGCTGGAGGAGCGACTCGGGGACGTCACCTCCCGGATCGACCGCCCAATCGACCTCAACGTCAACGGCTGCCCCAACTCCTGCGCCCGCATCCAGACGGCGGACATCGGGCTCAAGGGCCAGATCATCACCGTGGACGGCGAGCAGATGCCGGGCTTCCAGGTGCACCTGGGCGGCGGCCTCGTCGGCGCGGGGCGCGACGCCGGGGAGCTCGGGCGCACGGTGCGCGGCCTCAAGGTGCCGGCCGCAGACGTCGGCGGATACGTCGAGCGCGTGGTGCGCCGGTACGACGCCGAGCACGAGGGCGACGAGACGTTCGCGCAGTGGGCGCACCGGGCTGACGAGGAGGCGCTGCGATGACGGCCGTCGAGCTGTCCACCCCGCTGACGTTGCAGCCCGCCTCCCTCACCGGCAACGACCGGGTCGCCCAGGTGCGCGCGCGGGCGGCCGCGCGCGAGGAGTCCCGCGCAGCCCGACGGCAGGCCCGCTCCGCCCGGGGTCGCCGTTCCGCCGAGGAGCTGCGCCACGTGGTGGAACGCGGCCAGGCCCAGCTGCACGCCGACGGCGACCGGCCGGAGGCCACGGCCGAGGAGGTCGTGGCGTGGGCGGTCCCCGAGTTCGGCCCGTTCCTCGCGGTCGCGTCGTCGATGCAGGACCTGGTGCTCGCGCACCTGGTCTCCCGGCAGCTCCCGTTCGTGGACGTGCTCTTCGGCGACACCGGCTACCACTTCGCCGAGACGCTCGGCACGCGCGGCGCCGTCGAGATCGAGATGGACGTGGACGTCGTGGACGTGCGGCCCGAGCTCACGGTGGCCGAACAGGACGCCGCGCACGGCCCGCGCCTGCACGACCGCGACCCGGAGGCCTGCTGCGCGATGCGGAAGGTCGCGCCCATGCGCAGGACGCTCGAGGGCTACGAGGCGTGGTCCACGGGCGTCCGACGCAGCGAGACCGCGGCCCGCGCCAACGCGCCGCTGGTGTCCTGGGACGGGCGCAACGGCGTCGTCAAGATCAACCCCCTCGCGGCGTGGACCGACGAGGAGGTCGAGGAGTATGCGCGCCGGCACGGCGTCGTCGTCAACCCCCTGCTCGGCGACGGGTACCCGTCGGTGGGCTGCGAGCCCTGCACGCAGCGCGTCGCGCACGGCGAGGACTCCCGGGCAGGCCGCTGGGCGGGCCGGGACAAGACCGAGTGCGGCCTGCACGGATGAGCGTCCGCAGAGCGTCGGCGGCAGCGCACGACACGTATCCCCTGGGCCTGCGGGTCGCCGGCCGCCTGGTGATCGTGGTGGGCGGGGGCCAGGTCGCACTGCGCCGGGCGCGCAGCCTGCTCGCGGCCGGGGCGCGCGTGCGGATCATCGCGCCCGACGTCGTGCCCGAGCTCGCCGCGCTCGGTTCCGCGGGCACGATCGAGCGCGTCACGCGCGGCTACTGCGACAACGACCTCGACGGCGCCTGGCTGGTGCACACCGCCACCGGCGACGCCCAGGTGGACGCCCGTGTGGCAGCCGACGCCGAGCTGCTGCGCACCTTCTGCATCACCGCCGGAGACGCGGCGCTCGGCACCGCGTGGGTGCCCGCCGTGGCGCGCACCCCCGTCACCGACGCCGCCGGACGACCGGGCGGGCATGTCACCGTGGCCGTCACCGCCGGCCGCGACCCGCGCCGCGCGGTCCGCGTGCGCGACGCCGTCGCGGCCGGGCTCGACGACGGCAGCCTGCCGCTGCGCGCGGTGCGTCCCGGCCCGGCCCACTCCACCGAGGCGCCCACCGGCGGCGTGGCGCCCCGGCCGGGCCGGGTGGCCCTCGTCGGCGGCGGGCCGGGGGCGGCAGGGCTGATCACCGTGCGGGGCCGCCGCCTGCTCGCCGCAGCGCACGTCGTCGTCGTGGACCGCCTCGCCCCCCGGGGCCTGCTGGCCACGCTCGGCGACGACGTCGAGGTGGTCGACGTCGGCAAGACGGCCGGCCACCATCCCGTGCCGCAGGAGGAGATCTCGGCGCTGCTGGTGGAGCGCGCGCTCGCCGGGCGGGACGTGGTGCGCCTCAAGGGCGGCGACCCGTACGTCTTCGGGCGCGGCGGCGAGGAGCTCGACGCCTGCCGCGCCCACGGCATCGAGGTCGAGGTCGTCCCGGGGGTGACGTCCGCCGTGTCGGTGCCCGCCGCCGCCGGGATCCCCGTGACCCACCGCGGGCTCGCCCGCGGGTTCAGCGTGCTCACCGGGCACGACGACGTGGGTCATGTGCCGGGCGGTACCGACCACACGCTGGTGCTGCTGATGGGCGTCACCCGCCTCGCGGACACCGCCCGCGCGCTCGTCGAGGCGGGTCGGCCGGCGTCCACGCCCGTCGCCGTCGTCGAGGACGGGTTCCGCGCACGGCAGCGCACCACGGTGGGTACGCTCGCGGACATCGCCGAGCGGGCGCGCGCGGTCGGCGTGCGGGCCCCCGCCGTGACCGTGGTGGGCGACGTGGTACGCCGCAGCCCGGCCTGGGCGGGGCCCGCGACCGCTGACGTTGCCGCCGCTCACGCGGTCGTCACACCCGCCGTGAGGTCGTCGTGACGACGGTTCGCACACGCGAAACCGGGCCGGTCGACGCGCGCCCTAGGGTCGCGGGCATGATCTCGCCCGCGCTGCTCGCCATCTCGCACGGCACCGCGTCGGCCACCGGCGCGTGGGCCGTCGCGGCGCTCGTCGACGCCGTCGCGCACCGGCTCGACGGCGAGGCCGCCGTGCACGGCGGCTTCGTCGACGTGCAGCAGCCCGACGTGCCCACCTGCCTGTCCGGTCTCGCCGGCGATCCCGCGGTCGGCACGGTCGTCGTCGTGCCGCTGCTGCTCTCGGCGGGCTACCACGTGCACGTGGACCTGCGCGAGGACGTCGATGCCGCCGTCGCGCAGGGCGAGGACGTGACGCTCGGCGGCGCGCTCGGGCCGGACGAGCGGCTCGTGGACGTGCTCGAGCAGCGCCTCGTCGGGGGCGGGCACCGGGAGGACGACGTCGTGGTGCTGGCGGCCGCCGGGTCGAGCGACGCCCGTGCCGTCGCCGACTGCGAGGCCACCGCGGCCCGCCTCGCCGGGCGCATCCGGCGCCCGGTGCCCGTCGGGTACATCGCCAACGCCACGCCGCGGGTGCACGAGGTCGTCGACGCCGCGCGCGGGGGGCACCCCGGACGACGGGTGGTGGTCGCGTCGTACCTGCTGGCCCCCGGGTCCTTCGCCGACCTGGCGGCGAAGGCCGGCGGTGACGTCACGACGCCGCCACTGCTGGTCGCCCATGACGAGGCGCCTTCGGGGCTGGTCGACGTCGTCGTCGACCGCTACCGCACCGCTGGTTGGGCTTGCACCGGCGAAGTCGTCAGAGCAGCCGGCGCGCCGCCGCCCAGCGCGTGAGCTCGTAGCGGCTGGAGAGCTGCAGCTTCCGCAGCACGGCCGACACGTGGGTCTCCACCGTCTTGATGGAGATGAACAGCTCGCTTGCCACCTCGCGGTAGGAGTAGCCGCGCGCGATCAGCCGCATCACCTCCTGCTCGCGCTTGGACAGGCGATCCAGCTCGTCGTCCGCGACGGCGACGTCGCCCGCCGCGGTGCCGAACGCGTCCAGCACGAAGCCCGCGAGCCGCGGCGAGAAGACCGCGTCTCCCCCGGCCACGCGTACCACGGCGCCGGACAGATCGGACGCGGAGATGTTCTTCGTGACGTACCCCCGCGCGCCCGCGCGGATCACGGCGACCACGTCCTCCGCGGCATCCGACACGGACAGCGCGAGGAACTTCGTCTCGGCCAGGAGGTCCGCGCAACGCCGCACGACCTCCGCGCCGCCGCCGCCGTTGCCGCCGGGCAGGTGCACGTCGAGCAGCACCACGGGCGGGCGGTGCTCGTGCACGACGGCGACGGCCTGGTCGACGTCTGCCGCCTCGCCCACCACGTCCACGCGGCCGTCCAGGCTGGCCCGCACCCCGGTGCGGAACATGTGATGGTCGTCGACGAGGACGACCGGCACCGGCCCGGTGGGCGGCGTCGCGGCGGTGGGAGTGGTCACGTGCGTGCTCCTTCATCGATGTCGGTGTCAGTGCCGGAGGCGGTGGGCTCGACCGGCGGGGTGGGCTCGGTGGCCTCGTCGCCGTCGCGCGGCATGCGCAGCCGCACCTCGGTGCCCCAGCCGGCGCGGCTGGAGACGTCGGCGGTGCCCCCGCGGCGGTGTACCCGCCCCAGGATGGACTCGCGCACGCCGAACCGGTCGGGCGCGATGTCGTCCATCTCGAAGCCGTCGCCGCGGTCGCGGACGAACACCTCGACCGCGGCGTCCGTCACCTCGACGTAGATGGTCACGGGCGGGCGGCCGTGCACGACGGCGTTGACGAGCGCCTCGCGCGCCGCCTGCAGCAGCGCCGACGTCGCCTCGGTGGGGACGCAGTCGCCCACCACGACCGTCTCGACCTCGACGGCGCGCCCGTCCTCGACCTCGCCCACGAGGGTGCGCAGCTCGGCGGCGAGGGACGTGCCCGGCTCGGTGCGATCCGTGTACAGCCACTCGCGCAGCTCGCGCTCCTGGGCACGCGCCATGCGCGCCACCGCCTCGGGGTCGTCGGCGCGCGAGCGGATGAGCGCCAGGGTCTGCAGCACGGAGTCGTGCAGGTGCGCGGCGATGTCGGCCCGCTCGGCCTCGCGCGCGCGGGCGGCGCGCTCGTCGCCGAGCTCGCGCACCAGGCGCAGCCACCAGGGCGCCAGCATGAGCGCCGCCCCGGCGAGCACCGCCAGCGACGCGGCGGCGGCCTGCAGCAGCACCGGCACCGGGGCGTCCTGGCCGATGAGCATGAGGATGCCGGCCATCACGAGGATCACGCCGCCGACCAGGCGCAGCACGAGCGTCGAGCGCCCGGTCCCCGGCGCCCCACCGAGGCGGCCGCGCTGCGCGGCGTCGAGCTGGCTCCAGGCGAGCGCCAGGCCGCCGAGGGCGACGAGGACCGGGAGCACCCACGAGGCACCCACGTCCCAGCCCGCCCGCATGGCCACCAGGATGAACGCGCCCGCGATGAGCGCGGCCCCGATCATGACGTCCCGCACGGGCAGCGCCGCCACCGGCCCGCGCATCCGCAGCCGCGGCGCGAGCCGCTGCAGCGACGTCGGCGTCGTGTCCGCCGCCAGCCGCGGGTCGCCGGACGGCACCGTCACCCACCAGAAGACGTACGCCACCGCGCCCGCCCCGCCCGCGAACGTGAACAGCAGGAAGGCGAGACGCACGACCACCACGGGCAGGCCCAGGTGCGCGGAGAGGCCCGCCGCGACGCCACCGAGCAACCGGCCCTGCGGGGGCCGGCGCAGCGGGAGGCGCGGAGGTCGGTCGGTGGTCACCCTCCCGATCCTGGCACGTCGGGGACACCCCCGGACGCCGTTTCCCGAGGTTTCAGGGTCCCGGGGCGGGGCGATTCAGGGTCCTGTCAGGGCAGCACCCGATGCCGTGGCGCCCGCAGGCTTGCCACGATGGAGCCATGAGCACCGACGACCTCCCCCAGACGCCAGGGCCGCAGCCCGGCGCCGGTGAAGCACCTCCCCGCCGCAACGGCGACGGCTTCTTCGACTCCATCCGCCGCCTGGGCATCAGCCGGTCCGACGACCGCTGGCTCGGCGGCGTGGCGGGCGGCGTGGCCGACCGGTTCGGCCTCGACCCCCTGCTGGTGCGGGGGCTGCTGGTCCTCAGCTTCTTCCTCACCGGCGCCGGCATCGTCATCTACGCGATCGCGTGGGCGCTGCTGCCGGAGCGCAAGGACGGGCGGATCCACCTGCAGCAGGCGTTCCGCGGCGACTTCGACGTCGCCCTCGTCGGGGCGGTCGTCGCCATGGTCGTGGGCTTCGCCTGGGACGACGGCTTCTGGTCGTGGGGCGCCGGCGGCTTCTTCAACTGGGTCGGCGGCGTCGTCTGGGTGGGCGTCTGGGTCGCGATCGTCTGGCTGGTGGTCAAGCTGATCCGCGACCGCAAGCCGCGGTCCGGTGCGCCCGGCGTGCCGCCGACCCCGCCCTATCCCGCCGCGCCCGCTCCCGGCGCCCCCACCGCGACCAGCGGCACGGGACCGGCCGAGCCCTTCGCCCCGGCGCCCCCGCCGCCGTACCTGGCGGCGCCGGCCACGCCCGCCACCGACCCCTCCGCGTCGTCCTCGTACGAGGCCGCCGCGCCCTCCACCGCTCCTTACACCGCTCCCTACACGGCGGCTTCCGCCCCTGTGTCGCCGCCCACTCCCCCGGCAGCGCCCGTGCAGCCGCCGCGTCCCCCGCGTCCCGCCCGCCCGGTACGCCGCGGCCCGGGCGCGGGCGCCATCGGCATCGTGCTCGGGCTCGTGCTGCTCGCCGGTGCGCTGCTCCTCGTCGCCGACCGCGTGGGCGAGCTCCCCTTCCCCCTCGGTCCCACGTGGCTGGGCGCGTCGATCGTCATCCTGGGCGTCGGGCTCGTCGTCACCGGCCTCCGCGGGCGCCGCGGCGGAACCCTCACCTTCGTCGCGACCCTCGCCCTGATCGCGGGCATCTTCACCTGGCCGTTCGCCGGTGGCAGGGACTCGTGGGACTTCTGGGACGACAACTCGCCGGGCATGGGCGCCGCCGCCGTCGTCAGCGACGGCACCCTCACGCCCCGGTCGATCACCGAGGCGGAGGACGGCGTGCGGGTGCGCTTCGGCTCCGCCGTGGTGGACCTCACCGAGCTGGACCTCACCTCCGTGACTCCCGGCGACCCCGTCGTCGTGCCGATCTCCATGACCGCGGGCAGCACCCTGGTGGTCATCCCCGCCGACCAGGCCGTGGAGGCCGCGGTCGAGGTGATCGCCGGCAACGCCACCTGGCGTGCCGACGGCGAGAACCGGTCCGTCAACACGTACACCAACGGCCCGGCGCGGTTCACCACCGACGAGGTGAGCGACTCCGACGGCGCACGCCTGCTGCTCGACGTCGACGTGCGCGCCGGCGACCTGACCATCGAGGAGTCCCGATGAGCGACGACAAGCCCACCCCCCAGGTGCCCGACGACCGGCCGGACGAGACCCAGGCGCTGCCCCCGGCGGACGAGACCCAGGCGCTGCCCCCGGCGGACGAGACCCAGGCGCTGCCCCCGGCGGACGAGACCCAGGCGCTGCCCCCGGCGGACGAGACCCGCGCGTTCCCCGCCGCCGGTCCGGACGACCCGCTGTCCGTCTTCGACCGGCCCGACCTGCCCGCCGAGCCGCTGCCGGAGCCGGTCCTGGCGCCGCTCCCCTCGCCGGACGCCGCCGCGCCGGCACCGGTCCCGACGCCGAGCGTGCCCGAGCAGGAACCGGTCAGCGCCGGGCCGCGCGCGAGCACGATCGTGTGGGGCTTCCTCGTGGCCGCGTTCGGCATCGGCCTGGTGGCCAACGGTGCGGGCGCGCACATCGACGTCGAGCTCGGCGCCATCCTGCTGCTCGCCGCGGCGGGCGCGCTGCTCGTCATCGGCTCGATGGTCAGCGCGGTGCGACGCCGTCGGCGGTCATCGGTCGGCTGACGGCGGGGTTCCCCCCGCCGGCGGCGCCTCGCGGGGCGGCGTCGGCGGGAGCTGCGTCGTCCCACCGTCGGCTCCGCCCCCGCCCTGCGGGGGCGTCGACGGTGGCGCGCTCGGCGGCGGCGCGGTCCGCGTGCTCGGCCGCTCGGGCGGCGGGGCCGGGGTGGTCGGAGACGCCGGACGCACCGGCTCCGCGCGGTGCGCGGCGTGCGACAGGTCGCCGGACGACGAGTACGCGGGCGTGTCGACCACGACCTGCGGCCCGCCGGCCAGCTTGCGCAGGGCGCCCCCGATGAGGATGGCGAGGATCCCCAGCCCGATCACCAGCGCGGACACGCCGAACGCGACGACCGAGGTGAACAGCGAGGCCCGCAAGAAGGACGCGTTCATCACGGTGTCGCGGGTCGGGTCGTCCTGGTCGAGCTCGGCGTAGGTCTGCCCGTCCGCCATCGCAGTGGCGTGCATGTCGATGACGTCGGCCTGCGCGTAGGCGGTGAACGGGCCGGAGACGTGCTGACCGGCGAACCTCCCGCCCAGCAGCGTGGAGTCGTCGGACACGGTGATCTGCTCGTCGGAGAGGGTCTGGGACACCACGACCCACACACCGAGCCCGGCCAGGATCATGATGATCCCGGCGATGATGGTGACCAGGCCGATCCCGCGGACGCCCTTGGCCGGATGGACCGTGACCGTGCTCGACATGTCGCACCTCTCTGGAGTCGGCGGCGCTGCGTGCGCTCGGGTGCCGCTTCTCGAACGGTAGCGCCGGGTCTCGGGGTCGGCGCGGTGAACCCGCAGGTCGTCGCGCCGGCGATGGCAGGATGGCCGGGTGCGCATCACCCACGTCTCCGACTCCTACCTGCCCCTGCTCGGGGGCATCGAGACGCAGGTCGCCCGGCTGGCCCGCCGGCAGGCCGCCGCCGGGCACCAGGTCGAGGTCGTCACGACCACCCCGGCCGCTCCCGGCGCCCACGGCATCACGACCACCACCGACACCGACCTCTCCACCCACGGCGACGGCGCCGGCGTCGTCGTGCACCGCATCGCCGCCCGTGTGCCGGGCGGCTACCCGATCCACCCCCGCTCCTCGCGGCACGTCGTCGCCCGGCTGCGCGCGTTGGAGGCCGAGGGACGCCGCCCCGACGTCGTGCACCTGCACATGGGTGTGCTCGCCCCCACCGTCGAGGCCACCCTGCGGCCGGTGACGCGCCTGGGCCTCCCCGCCCTGCTCACCGTGCACAGCGTGTGGGGCGGCTGGGAGCGGGCGTTCGCCGGGCTGGACCGGGTGGCGGGCTGGTCGGCCTGGCCCGTGCAGTGGTCGGCGGTCAGCGAGCTGACGGCGGCCCCGCTGCGTCGCGTCGTGGGTCGCCGCCTCGGACCGCAGGCAGCGGCGGACCGGGTGTCGGTGCTCGGCAACGGCATCGACGTCGGGGCGTGGCGGCTTCCCCGGGTGGAGCGTGGCGAGCGCGCCGAGGGGCGCGAGGTGCACGTCGTGTCCGCCACCAGGTTCGCGCCGCGCAAGCGCGTGCTGCCGATGCTGGACGCGATCGCGGCCGCGGTCGAGCGGGCGCCGGGGCGGATCGTCGCGACGATCGGTGGCGACGGGCCGCAGCTCGACGAGGCCCGGCGATGGGTCCGCGAGCACGGGCTGGCCGACGTCGTCCGCCTGGTCGGGCGGCTGAGCCCCACCGAGCTGAAGCGCCTGTACATGCGCGCCGACGTGTTCGTGGCCCCCGCCGTGCAGGACGCGTTCGGCATCGCCGCCCTCGAGGCGCAGGCCGCGGGGCTCGCCCTCGTCAGCCGGTCGCAGTCCGGTGTGGCGGAGCGGCTCGTCGACGGCCGCGACGCGCTGCTGGTGGACGACGACGCCGCGATGGCGGCCGCTCTCGTGCGCCTCGCCGACGACCCCGCGCTGCTCGACGCGATCATCGCGCACAACCGCTCGGCCGAGCCCGCGACCTCCTGGCCGCGGGTGCTCGCCGACGTCGACGCCGCCTACGGCAGGGCAGCCGCGCTCGTCGGCTGAGCGTCGCCCCTGGTGACGGCCGGATCGATACCTCGGCGTATCAAGGGCCCGGATGGATGCCTCGTCACACCATGACCGGCGACGAGGGGATCGTGTCTTCAACCCGAAGTACCGCGTCGGCGGCACCGCCGGCACCGCCGGCACCTCGGACAACGAGGGCGGCGCCAACCTGGGCCACGCGAGCGCCATCAGCCCGGTGGAGACCTACAACCAACCACTGCGACGTGCGCCTCGACAACGGCGACAACAAGACCGGGGCCAGCACGCCCGCGCCAACTCCTACCGGATCTCCTGACCCGCAGAGCGACTTCGGGACGTCACTCCCACTCGATGGTGCCCGGGGGCTTGCTCGTCACGTCGAGCACCACGCGGTTGACCTCGCTCACCTCGTTGGTGATGCGGGTGGAGATCACGGACAGCACGTCGTAGGGCAGGCGCGTCCAGTCGGCCGTCATGGCGTCCTCGGACGACACCGGCCGCAGCACGATCGGGTGGCCGTAGGTGCGGCCGTCGCCCTGCACCCCGACGGAGCGCACGTCGGCCAGCAACACCACGGGGCACTGCCAGATCTCGCCGTCCAGGCCGGCCTTCGTCAGCTCCGCGCGGGCGATGGCGTCCGCCTTGCGCAGCGTCTCCAGCCGCTCGGCCGTGACCTCGCCGACGATGCGGATGCCCAGGCCGGGGCCCGGGAACGGCTGGCGGGAGACGATCTCCTCCGGCACGCCGAGCTCGCGGCCGACCGCGCGGACCTCGTCCTTGAACAGGGTGCGCAGCGGCTCGACAAGCTCGAACGTCAGGTCCTCGGGCAGCCCGCCCACGTTGTGGTGGCTCTTGATGTTCGCCGCGCCCTCGCCGCCGCCGGACTCCACCACGTCGGGGTACAGGGTGCCCTGCACGAGGAAGCGGACGTCCTCGCCGGCCTCCCCCGCTTCCTCGATGATGGCGCGCTGGGCGTCCTCGAAGACGCGGATGAACTCGCGGCCGATGATCTTGCGCTTGGTCTCCGGGTCGCTGACTCCGGCCAGCGCCGTCAGGAAGCGCTCCTTCTCGTCGCGGACGATGAGGCGCACGCCGGTGGAGGCGACGAAGTCGTTCTCGATCTGCTCCACCTCGCCCGCGCGCATCAGACCGTGGTCCACGTGCACGCAGGTGAGCTGGTCGCCCACGGCCTCCTGGACCAGCGCCGCGGCGACCGCGGAGTCCACACCGCCGGACAGCGCGCAGATGACGCGCGCGTCGCCGACCTGCGCGCGGATCGCGGCGACCTGGTCGGCGATGACGTTGCCCGGCGTCCAGTCGGGCTCGAGGCCGGCGCCCTCGTAGAGGAAGTGCTCCAGCACCGTCTGACCGTGCGCGGAATGCCTCACCTCGGGGTGCCACTGCACGCCGTACAGGCGCCGCCCCTGGTCCTCGAACGCCGCGACCGGGGAGCCGGACGACGTCGCCAGCACCTCGAAGCCCTCGGGGGCCGTGTGCACGGAGTCGCCGTGGCTCATCCATGTGGTCTGGTGGTCGGGCGTGCCCGACAGCAGCACGCCGGCCTCGCACACCTCGACCTCGGTGCCGCCGTACTCGCGGGTCCCGGTCTGCGCCACCGTGCCGCCCAGGGCCTGCGCCATCGCCTGGAACCCGTAGCAGATGCCGAGCACCGGCACGCCGGCGTCGAAGAGCTTCGGGTCCACGAACGGGGCACCCGTGGCGTACACGGACGACGGGCCACCGGACAGGATGATCGCGGCCGGGTCCTTGGCGAGCATCTGCTCCACCGTCGCGGTGTGCGGCACGATCTCGGAGTAGACCTTGGCCTCGCGTACGCGGCGCGCGATGAGCTGCGCGTACTGGGCGCCGAAGTCGACGACGAGGACGGGCCGAGGCGTGGGCGGGGTGGGCTGGGCGGTGGCGGGGGTCGTCACCGGCCCATCCTATCCGCCGGCGGACCCCGCCCCCGGGCGCCTCAGCCGGTGGGGTAGGTCACCTCGACCCGGCGGTTGAGGGCGCGGCCGGCCGGGTTGTCCTCGCCGGACACCTCGTTCTCGGCCACCGGGTCCGACTCGCCGTGACCCTTGACCTTCAGCGTCAGGTCCGGGCGCTCGGTACCCAGCACGTCCGCGACGGCCTTCGCGCGCTGCTCCGAGAGCTTCTGGTTGCGCGCGTCCCCGCCGATCGAGTCCGTGTGCCCGTCCACGCGGACCGTCGCGTCCTGCGGGACGTCGCCTGCCAGGGCCGCCACCGCGTCCTTCGCGGCGGGGGTGAGCGTGGCCTTGCCGAAGTCGAACAGCAGGTCGGAGGTCAGTGTGACGACCGTGTCGTCCTTCTCCTCGCGCTGCTTCTCGAGCACGGTGGTCGAGTCCTCCGGGCGGAGCGGGAACGTCGAGTCGTCGGCCCGCAGGTCGAACGTCGCGTCGGACGCCCTCTCCGCGGACACGTCCGCCGCCTCGATCCGCGTCGCGTCCTCGGCGAGCCCGTCCTCGGACTCCTGCATCAGCTCCGGGTCGGCGGCCGTGGCACCGGACTGAGACGACGTCGGTGTCGGGTCCGTCGCCGCGAGCGCGGGGGTGGTGCCGGCCGCCGCGAGGGCCAGTGCCGCGGCGAGCGGGACGAGGGCCCGTCGAGCGTTCACTCGGCGCCGCCGTCCGCGTACGTCACCGTCGCGCCGGTGAACAGCGGCAGCCCCTCGGCGGCCAGGACGTCGACCGTCGCGGGCTTGCCCTCCGGAGCGGGCAGCACGGCGGACACCTCGATCGTGCCGTGGTTGGGGAACTTGAAGAAGTGCTGGTCGAGCGGGGACACGAGCATCGACTCCCGGCAGCTCCGCTGCTCGTTCGCGGCGTCCGACGCGCTCTCCGTGTCCGCCTGCCACGCGCCCTCGGTGCAGAACGGCCGATAGGCCTTGAGGGCCTCGCGGTCCGTCACGGTGGTCGAGGGTTCGAGGGACATGTCGTACCAGCTCACGCCCGCGTCGGCCGGCGACGCCTCGTCGTCCCAGCGCAGCGCCCAGCGGACCGTCATCGTGCCGTCGGCGACCTCGACCGCGCGCAGCGTCGTGGTCACTTCGCCGCCCGGGGCGGAGTCCGAGCTGTGCGGGGTAGCGATCTTCTGCTCCGCCATCACCTGGTCGGCCACGGTGGCCGTGCCCGGGCCGGCGGCGGCGTTCTCGGCTGCCGCCGCGGACTCGCCGCCGGTGACCTTGTCCGCGGAGGCCTTGTCCGCGTCGCCGTCGCCGCCGCCCGTGCACCCGGACAGGACGAGCAGCACGCCGGCCAGCAGCAGGGTGGACGTACGAGGACGTGCAGACATGGGCATCTCCGGAGCTGGGGGGTGCCCCGGGCGTCGCGAAGGGGGCCGAGCCCACTGTGACACACGACACCCCGGGGCGGTACCGCACCCGATGGGGAGAACACCCCATCCCGGCCCTCCTGATGCCAGGTCAGGTCAGGCCAGCCGTTCACGCAGCTCGCGCGCCGCGCGCTCGGGGTCGGGGGCCTGCGTGATCGCCCGCACGACGACCGGCTCGGCATCCGCGCGCTGCCCAACACCGCCGGCTGCTTCTCGGTCAAGGAGGCCGTGCTCACCGCGCGGCTCGCGCGCGAGGCGTGCGGCACCGACTGGGTCAAGCTCGAGGTGATCGCCGACGACGTCACGCTGCTGCCCGACCCGATCGGGCTCGTCGAGGCGGCCGAGCAGCTCGTGCGCGAGGGCTTCGTCGTGCTGCCGTACACCAACGACGACCCCATCCTCGCCCGCCGCCTGGAGGACGTCGGGCGCGCCGCCGTCATGCCGCTGGGCGCCCCCATCGGCACCGGGCTGGGCGTGCTGAACCCGCGCAACATCGAGGCCATCGCCGCGGCGGCGCGGGTGCCCGTCATCCTCGACGCCGGGGCGGGCACGGCGTCCGACGCAGCGCAGGCGATGGAGTGGGCTGCGACGGCGTGCTGCTGGCCACGGCCGTCACCCGCGCCGCCGACACGGTGCGCATGGCCCACGCGATGCGCCTCGCCGTGGAGTCAGGTCGCCTCGCCGCCGGGGCGGGCCGCATCCCCCGCCGCGAGGGCGCGCTGGCGAGCTCCTCCCCCGACGGGCGTCTGGACCTCGCGCTCTGACGGTGAATCTGACGGTGAATCTGACGGTGAATCTGACGGTGAATCTGACGGTGAATCTGACGGTGAATCTGACGGTGAAGCAGTCAGACGGCGAGGAGGAGGGCGGAGGCGCCGCCCTCGACGGAGCGGGCGTCGACGCCGGCCCCGCGCACGACGTCGGCCACGCGGGCGGAGCGCGCCCCGGCCGCGCAGACCAACAGCACCGGGCGGTCGGTGGGCAGCTCCGCGATCGCCGCCGCGGCGACGTCGTCGGGGCCCAGGAACTCACCGCTCGGCACCAGGCGGGACCCGGCGACCGGCAGCATCTGGGCCTCCCACTCCTCGCGCACGTCGACGAGCGCGACCGGCCCGGCGCCGGCGAGCAGGTCAGCGGCCTCGCGCGCGGTCACGCTGGCGGGGCCGAGCTCGGCGGCCGGCTCCGACGCGGTGCCCGACGGCGTGGGCAGGCCGCAGAACGCGGCGTACGCGGCGTCGTCGGCCAGCAGCGCGGCGACGGGCGCGCGCGTGGGGTCCGGGCGGACGGCGAGCTGGCGCCACGTGAGGTCGAGGGCGTCGTAGACGGCGATGCGGCCCAGCAGCGTGGTGCCGGCGCCGGTGATCAGCTTGACCGCCTCCGTGGCCATCACCGACCCGACGGTGCCGCACAGGGCGCCGAGCACGCCGCCGGTGGCGCAGTCCGGCACGGTGCCGGGTGGCGGGGGCACGGGGAAGACGTCGCGGTAGGTGGCGCCGCGCTCGCGGCCGCCATCGGCCGGGGGCTCGGCGGACCGCGGCGCGCCCCAGAAGACGCTCACCTGGCCGTCGAACTGGTGGATGGCGCCCCAGACGACGGGCACGCCGAGGATCTCGGCCGCGTCGGAGACGAGGTACCGCGTGGGGAAGTTGTCGGCTCCGTCCAGGACGAGGTCGTAGCCGCGCAGGATCTCGAGCGCGTTCTCGGGGCTGAGGCGTACCGGGTGCGGCACGACGCGCACGTCAGGCGCGAGGTCGGCCAGCCGGTCCCGGGCGGACTCCACCTTGGGCCGGCCGAGGTCCGCGGTGCCGTGCACCACCTGGCGCTGCAGGTTGCTGACGTCCACGACGTCGTCGTCGACGACGCCCAGCGTCCCCACCCCGGCGGCGGCGAGGTACTGCAGGGCCGGGCTGCCGAGGCCGCCCGCCCCCACCACGAGCACACGCGCCGCCGTGAGCCGCCGCTGCCCCTCCGGGCCGATCCCCGGCAGGGGCAGGTGCCGGGCGTACCGCGCGAGGCGGGCGGGGTCGAGCTCCGGGCCGGGCGCGACGAGCGGCGCCAGGTCCGGGACGGCGGGTGCGCTCGTGTCGGTCATGCCGCGTACCGCTGTTCCAGGGCCTGGAGCTTGGCGTCGGCGTCGGCGTGCACACGCTTCTCCAGGATGAAGGACATGACGGGCACGACGCCCGCGAAGACCATCGTCGCCAGGCGGCCGAAGCCCCAGCGCATCTTGGACCACAGGTCGAGCACCGTGACGAGGTAGACGACGTAGATCCAGCCGTGAGCGAACGGCACCCAGCCCATGTAGTCGACCACGACGTCGACCGGGACCACGTACTTGAAGAACATCTCCCCGCACAGGATCAGCAGCATCACACCGGTGAGGATCGCCATGAACCGGTAGCGCGACAGTGCTCCGCGCGCCTTGCGGATGGCGGTCTCGGCCTGGGCCTGGCTGGCTGCTGGGGTCTGCTGCGGCGTGCTCACCTCTGCATCGTAGGTGCGGAACCCGTCCGGTTAATCCGTGGCCCGTGTCGGAGGGCGTTCGTAGGCTGGACGATCGTGCGCCCCCTCCCTCTGGCCGACGTCGGCCGGCCTCCCCTCGCGTCCCCCGCCCGGCTCCTGGCCTGGCAGGGGTGGCGCCAGCGCGACGTGCTCGCGAAGTCCCTGGTGGCGGGCGTGGTGGCGATGCTCGCGTCGGCCGCGGCGCCGCTGCTGATCGGCCGTGCCATCGACGAGGGCCTGAGCCGGGGCTTCGGCCCCGAGCTGTTCCTGTGGTGCGGGGCGATGCTCGCGGCGGCCGCGATCATCGTGGTCTCGGGCATCTTCAACCACATCTGGGACGTGGAGAACTGGGTGCGCGCCTCCCTGTCGTTCTCCCAGCTCATCGGCTATCAGGCGTCGCGCAGCGGGCACGCGATCACGCGCAAGCTGCCCACGGGCGAGGTCGTGGCCGCCGTGGCGAACGACGCGCTGCGCGTGGGCGACATGTTCTCCATGGCCGGCCGGTTCACCGGCGGCGTGCTCGCGTACGTCGTCGTGGTGGCGATCATGCTGTCCCAGCACGTGCAGCTCGGGCTCGTCCTGGCGCTCGGCATCCCGGTCGTCGCGCTGGTGCTCGGCCTGCTGGTCAAGCCGCTGCAGTCGCGCCAGACGACGCAGCGCGAGGCGACGGGCCGGCTCACGTCGCTCGGCTCGGACACCGTGTCCGGCCTGCGGATCCTGCGCGGCATCGGCGGCGAGGACGAGTTCGCCGCCCGGTACGCGCGGCAGTCCCAGGAGGTGCGCCGCCAGGGCGTACGCGTGGCCGTGCTGCAGTCGGTCCTCGACGGGCTGCAGGTGCTGTTGCCTGGCCTGCTCGCGGCCCTGGTGCTGTGGCTCGGCGCCCGGGCGGCCGTGCGCGGGGAGATCACGGGCGGCCAGCTCGTCACCTTCTACGGGTATGCGGCGTTCCTCGCCTGGCCCGTGCAGATGGCCACGCAGATGCTGCAGATGGTGATCCGCGCGGTCATCTCGTCGCGCAAGATCCTCGACGTGCTGCGGGTCACGGAGGCGACGCCGTCGTCCACCGACCCCGCCGACGCGCCCCCGGCCGGGTCCGACCTCGTCGACGAGGCGAGCGGGCTCGTGCTGCGCCCGGGCCGCGTGACCGGGCTGGTCAGCGCCGACCCGGACGCCTCGGCGGCCGTCGCGACGCGGCTGGGCCGGCTCGACGACGAGGCCGAGGCGGCCACGCCCGTCCGGCTCGGCGGCGTGCTGCTCGCCGACCTCGACAAGGACGCCCTCCGGCACCGCGTCGTGGTCTCCGAGGCCACGCCGCACCTGTTCTCCGGCGTGCTCGGCGAGGAGATCGACGCCCGCGGCCGCGCCACCGAGGCGGACCTGATGGCGGCCATGATGACTGCGGACGCGCACGACGTGCTCGACAGCGTGCCGGACGGAATCGCCGGCGAGCTGCCGGAGAAGGGCCGCTCGCTCTCGGGCGGTCAGCGCCAGCGCGTCACCCTGGCGCGGGCGCTGCTCACCGAGCCGGAGGTCCTCGTGCTTGTCGAGCCGACCAGCGCCGTCGACGCGCACACCGAGGCGCGGATCGCCGAGCGCGTTGCCGAGGCCCGCCGCGGCCGCACGACACTGGTGGTCACCGCGAGCCCGCTCGTCCTCGACCACCTCGACGACGTGCTGCTCCTCGACGACGACGGCCGGGTGGCTGCGGGCGGCACGCACGCCGAGCTGCTCGCCCGCCGGGACGCGCACGGCGCCTCCTACCGGGCCGTCGTCGGCCGCAGCATGGCAGAAGATTCCGACCTGGAAGGAGCGGCGCGATGAGCGGCACCGCCAACCCGAACCTGCTCCCGATCGCCGACCGGGCGGAGGTCAACCGCACCGTGGGCCGGCTGTTCCGCCGGCACCGCGGCCAGCTCGGCGGCGTCGGCGTGCTGCACACGCTCGCGGCGCTCGCCGGCCTGGTCGGCCCGTTCGTGCTCGGTCGGATCATCGACCAGATCGCGGACGGCACCACGATCGCCGCGGTGGACGGGCTCGCCCTCGCGCTCCTGATCGCCGTCGTGGCGCAGGCCGTGATCACCCGGTACGCCCAGCGGCTGTCCATGGTGTTCGGCGAGCGGGTCTTCGCGGACCTGCGCGAGGAGTTCATGGACGCCGTGACCCGCCTGCCGCTGTCCGCGGTGGAGAAGGCCGGCACGGGCGACCTCGTCGCGCGCACCACGAACGACGTCAACAAGCTGCAGCACGCCGTGCGCTTCGGCGTCCCGCGCGTGCTCGTGTGCGTCGTGACGATCGCGCTGACGCTCGTGGCGTCGTTCCTCGCCTCGCCGCTCGTCGCGCTGGGGCTGCTGACCGGCGCCCCCCTGATCGCCGTGGCGACACGCTGGTACCTCAAGCGGGCCACGCCCGGGTACCTGCGCGAGTCGGCCGCGTACGCCACGATCAACGGCTCCATCACCGAGGCCGTCGAGGGCGCCCGCACCACCGACGCCCTGCACCTCGGCGCGCGCCTCCGCCGGCGGATCGACCGGGACCTGCGCGAGGCCTTCGACGCCGAGTCGTACACGCTGGGGCTGCGGCTGCGCCTCATCCCGGCGCTCGACGCGGCGGTCGCGATCGCGCCGATCGTCGTCATCCTGTGGGGCGGCTGGCTCGTCTCGCAGGACATGGTGACCATCGGCACCGTGGCGACCATCGCCATGTACGGCCACCAGATGGGCGGCTCGGTGTTCGACCTGGTGTTCTGGCTCGACGAGCTGCAGGTCGCCGCGGTGGCGCTGGCGCGCGTCGTCGGCGTCGGGCTCGTCGGCCCGGACCGCGTCGCGGGCACGGCGGTGCCCACGTCGGAGGACGTGCGGGCCCGCGCGGTGCGGTACGCCTACCGCGAGGGTCACGACGTCCTGCACGGCATCGACCTCGACCTCGGCCCGGGCGAGCGGCTCGCGGTGGTCGGGCCGTCGGGGGCCGGCAAGTCGACCCTGGGTCGCATGCTCGCAGGCATCCACCCGCCCACCGGCGGGTCGGTCACCGTGGGCGACGTGCCGCTCGTCGAGCTGCCCCTGGAGGACCTGCGCCACCACGTCGCGCTGGTCACCCAGGAGCATCACGTCTTCGTGGGCTCGCTCGCCGAGAACCTGCGCCTCGCCGACACGTCGGCGTCGGACGACGCGCTGTGGGAGGCGCTGGGCGCCGTCGACGCCCGCGGCTGGGCGGCGGCGCTGGACGACGGTCTGGAGACCGCGGTCGGATCGGGCGGGTACACGCTCACCCCGGCCCAGGCGCAGCAGATCGCGCTCGCGCGGCTCGTGCTGCTCGACCCGCACACGCTCGTCCTCGACGAGGCCACGTCGCTGCTCGACCCGCGAGCCGCCCGGCACCTGGAGCGGTCGCTCAACGCGGTGCTCACCGGCCGCACCGTGGTCGCCATCGCGCACCGCCTGCACACCGCCCACGACGCCGACCGCGTGGCCGTCGTCGACGGCGGGCGGATCACCGAGATCGGCCCGCACGACGAGCTCGTCGCCGCCGGCGGCGACTACGCCAGGCTCTGGCACAGCTGGCAGCACGAGTGACGCCGAGGTAGTCCCAAAATCGCCGAGGTAGTTCGAACTACCTCGGCGATTTTCGAACTACCTCGGCGATTTTCGAACTACCTCGGCGATTTTGGGACTACCTCGGCGGGGCGACGGGCTGGCGGATGATCGTGCGCCACTTGTCAGGCGCCGCACGGCGCAGGTCGGACAGGTAGACCTCGTGGTGCAGCCCGCGCAGCCGCAGGCCCTGGGCGTCGATGAACGCGTGCAGCCGTTCGATGGTCTCCGGCTCGGTGGCGAACGGGCCGCGGTGCAGCACCTGGGCGGCGTCGCCCTCGTCGTAGCGCTCGAGGCGGACCCGGTCGGCGGCGGGCAGGTCCTTGTCGCGGCCCACGGCGGCCACGACGGTTGACGCGTCCACCTGGTCGACGGCGTCGGGCAGGCTGATCATCAGGGTCCAGCGCCACTCGTCCTTGGCATCCACGCTGAAGCGGCGTATGTCGTCCGCCCACCACAGCCCCTCGAGCGGCATGACGGTGTAGGCGTCCCCGGTGGTCTGCTTGATCGCCGCGCGCAGCGCGTACGCGAGCGGATACAGCGTCTCGACGGCCTCCCGGTACGCGGGCGCGGTGTTCGGGTCGCCCTCGCCGTCCACCATGAGGAACGGGCGGGGCCGGACGCCCAGCAGCGCCGGCGTCGTCGTCGCGCCGTACTGCTCGCGGAGCTCACGCTTCAGGTCGATGCTCACCATCGCCCCAGGATGGCTGCGGCCACCGACAAGATGCCCCCGGACGGACGGCCGCCGGTCAGCCGGGCAGCCCCGCGATGCCGGTCCCCACGGGATCGTCGTCCGCCTTCTGCCGTCCCCGGTGGGTGCCGGCAGCCTCGTCGCGCAAGAGCCGCACCCACAGGAGCACCGCGAAGAGCCCGAAGACCCACCACTGCAGCGCGTAGAACAGGTTCTGCAGGTTGACGCCGTCGCCGCCCTCGAGGATGGGCCGGGGCAGCGGGACGGGCCCGCCGTCGGCCGCCGGGGTCTGCGCGGGTTCCGAGGACGTGAGCACCACGTACCCGGAGTAGATCGGCCCGCCCCAGGAGTTGACGAGCGCACCGGTGGCGATGGAGTCCACGAGCGGCGGGCCGTCGGAGTTCTCCGGCAGCGATCCGCCGCCTTCCTGGACGGATTCGGAGGCCTGCAGCCACCCCGTGACGCGCACCTCGCCGTCCGGCACGTCGAGCGCGGCGTCGCCCGGGTCCGGCGAGTCCACCCAGCCCCGCACCACGGGGACGACAGGCGCCCCGGACAGCGAGGCCCACGACTCGCCCCCGGAGCCGTCGTCCGTGACCCGCAGCGGCGTCAGCACCAGGTACCCGGTGCGGCCCTCCAGCGAGCGTCCGGCCACGAGCATCTGGCCGTCGGTCTCGTAGGTGCCGGTCACCCACGTCTCCTGCCCGACGAGCTCGCCGGGGAACGACGTCTGCGGTGGCAGCAGGTCGCCCAGCGCCTCGGGGCCATGAGCCACCGCCTCCGCGGCCTCCTGCTGCGCGGCGAGCTCCGCCCGCTCGTAGGCACGGTCGAGCTGCCACACGCCCAGCCGCGCGCACACGGCCGCGGCCAGCAGGAAGAGGAGCAGGATCCCGAGCATGCGGGGTCGGACGGCCACCGCCCAGAACGACCTGCGGGCGGGGCGGGGGCTGGACACGGCACCACCGTAATCGGCGCGCGGCCCTGCGACGGAATCGGTGCCGGCGGCACCTGACGGACTGCCAGATCGACGTCACGTCGATGACCCCGCCGGTCGTGCTGCATTCGGGTCCGGTGTGCGATGGAATGAGGGCGCAGACCGGGCAGCACCCCGCCGGCCGTCCCCGAGCTTCGCAGGAGCGTGTGATGAGCATCCCGTCCACGACCGCCAGCCCCACGCCGTGGCGCGCCACCGGCGTCGCCGATCTCCCGCCGGAAGCCATCGATCGGATCGACCAGTGGTGGCGGGCGGCCAACTACCTGTCCGTGGGGCAGATCTACCTGCTCAACAACCCTCTGCTGCGCACCCCGCTGACCCGCGACGACGTGAAGCCGCGCCTGCTGGGCCACTGGGGCACGACGCCCGGGCTCAACTTCCTGTACGCGCACCTCAACCGGGCGATCAAGACGCGCGAGCAGTCCACGATCTACGTCACCGGCCCCGGCCACGGCGGCCCCGGCCTGGTCGCGAACTCCTACCTCGAGGGCACGTACTCCGAGACCTACACGGACATCACCCCCGATGACGAGGGCCTGCGCCGCCTGTTCCGGCAGTTCTCGTTCCCGGGCGGCATCCCGTCGCACGTCGCGCCCGAGACCCCCGGCTCCATTCACGAGGGCGGCGAGCTGGGCTACGCCCTCAGCCACGCGTACGGCGCGGCCTTCGACAACCCGGACCTCCTCGTCGCGGCGGTGGTGGGCGACGGCGAGGCCGAGACCGGCCCGCTCGCCACGAGCTGGCACTCGAACAAGTTCATCAACCCGGTCAACGACGGCGTCGTGCTGCCGATCCTGCACCTCAACGGCTACAAGATCGCCAACCCGACCGTGCTCGGCCGCATCCGCGACGACGAGCTGCGCGACCTGATGATCGGCTACGGGCACACCCCGTACTTCTTCGTCGGCGGGTTCGACGGCGAGGACCACGCCGAGGCGCACCGCCGGTTCGCGGCGCTGCTCGACGAGGTTCTCGACCACATCGCGCGCATCAAGCGCGAGGCGCACGAGGGCAACGACGAGCGCCCGGCCTGGCCCATGATCGTCTTCCGCAGCCCGAAGGGCTGGACCTGCCCGCCCGTCATCGACGGCAAGAAGACCGAGGACTCGTGGCGGGCGCACCAGGTACCGCTCGCGAGCGCCCGGGACACGCCGGAGCACCTCGAGGTGCTGCGCGGCTGGCTCGAGTCGTACCGGGCGAGCGAGCTCTTCGAAGACGACGGCCGCCTGCGGCCCGAGATCGCCGCGCAGGCCCCGGTCGGCGAGCTTCGGATGAGCGGCAACCCGCACACGAACGGCGGGCTGCTGCTCAAGGACCTTCGCCTGCCCGACTTCCGTGACTACGCCGTGGACGTCTCGGCCCCCGGCGGCGGCATCGCGGAGTCGACGCGCGTGCTCGGGCAGTGGCTCACCGACGTCGTGCGCCTCAACCCCGACAACTTCCGCATCTTCGGGCCGGACGAGACGGCATCGAACCGCCTGCAGGCGGTCTACGAGGTCACCGACAAGCAGTGGAACGCGGACTTCTTCGGGCCCGACGTCGACGAACACCTGGCCCGCGCCGGGCGCGTCATGGAGATGCTGAGCGAGCACCAGTGCCAGGGCTGGCTGGAGGGCTACCTGCTCACCGGGCGGCACGGCCTGTTCACCAGCTACGAGGCCTTCATCCACATCGTCGACTCGATGTTCAACCAGCACGCCAAGTGGCTCAAGGTCACCAACGACATCCCGTGGCGGCGGCCGGTCGCGAGCCTCAACTACCTGCTGTCGAGCCACGTGTGGCGCCAGGACCACAACGGCTTCAGCCACCAGGACCCGGGCTTCATCGACCACGTGGTCAACAAGAAGGCCGAGATCGTGCGGGTGTACCTGCCGCCGGACGCGAACACGCTGCTCAGCACCTACGACCACGTCCTGCGGTCGCGCCAGTACGTCAACGTGGTGGTGGCGGGCAAGCAGCCCGCCCCGCAGTTCCTGTCGATGGAGCAGGCGATCGCGCACTGCACCCGCGGCCTGGGCATCTGGGAGTGGGCGGGCACGGAGACGCCGGGCGAGGACCCGGACGTCGTTTTCGGCTGCGCCGGCGACGTCCCGACGCTCGAGGTGCTGGCCGCCGTCGATATCCTGCGCAGGCGGGTGCCGGAGCTGAAGATCCGCGTGGTCAACGTGGTCGACCTCATGCGCCTGCAGGACGTGCACGAGCACCCGCACGGCCTGTCCGACCAGGACTTCGACACGCTGTTCACGGCCGACCGGCCGGTGATCTTCAACTACCACGGCTACCCGTGGCTGATCCACCGCCTCACCTACCGCCGCACCAACCACGGCAACATCCACGTGCGCGGTTACAAGGAGGAGGGCACCACGACCACGCCCTTCGACATGGCGATGCTCAACGACATCGACCGCTTCCACCTGGTGATCGACGTCATCGACCGGGTGCCGTTCCTGCGGTCGAAGGCCGCCGGGCTGCGCCAGGAGATGGTCGACGCCCGCCTCACGGCCCGCCAGTACACGCGCGAGCACGGCGAGGACCTCCCCGAGGTGCGCGACTGGGTGTGGCCGGACGCCGGCGACACGGCGACCGAGCAGGGTGGGCCGCAGTACGACGCCTCCGCCGCGACGGGCGGCGACAACGAATGACAGGTGACGACGAATGACAGGTGACGCCGCGTGACCGGTACGTCCCGCTCGATCTATATCGCCTCCCCCGAGGGCGAGACCGGCAAATCCACGGTGGCGCTCGGCGTCCTGGACCTGCTGGTGCGGCAGGTCTCCCGCGTCGGGGTCTTCCGGGCGGTCTCCCGCGTGCCGTCGCGGCCGGCGTCGGACGCGGGCGGCGACGCCCCGCGCGACCACGTCCTGGAGATGCTCCTGGAGCACGACGGCGTGGACCTCGGCTACGAGGAGGCGGTCGGCGTCACGTACGACGACGTGCACGCCGACCCGGAACGGGCGCTGGCGCGCATCGTCGACCGCTACCACGCCGTCGCCGACACCTGCGACGCCGTCGTGGTGGTCGGCACCGACTACACGGACGTGACGGGCGCCACCGAGCTGGCGTTCAACGCCCGGGTGGCGGCCAACCTGGGCGCGCCGGTGCTGCTCGTCGCCTCGGGGCGGGACCGGACGACCGACGAGGTGCGCGCCCTGACGCGGCTCAGCGTCTCCGAGCTGCGCGCCAACCACGCCCAGCCGGTGGGCGTCGTGGTCAACCGCAGCGGCCCGGCGGTGCTCGCCGCGGGCGCGCCGGCGCTCGTCGGCGACCTGGACCTGCCGGTCTGGACCATCCCCGAGGAGCCGTTCCTGCACGCGCCGACGGTCGGCCGCCTCGCCGAGGCGGTCGAGGGCACGCTCATGCTGGGCGACCCGGACCTGATGGGCCGCGAGGCGCTGGAGGTGATCGTCGGGGCGATGTCGTTCGAGCACGTGCTCGACCACCTGTCCGACGGCGCGGTCGTCATCCTGCCGGGCGACCGCTCGGACGTGCTGCTCGGGCTGCTGTCCGCGCACGCGGCCGCCACGTTCCCGTCGCTGGCCGGCATCGTGCTCACCGGCGGCTACGTGCCGCGCGGCGTGATCGCGCAGCTGCTGTCCGCGCTCGGCCCCCGCGTCCCGGTCGTGGCGACCACCCTCGACACGTACCAGGCGGCACGACGCGCGGCCGAGACGCACGGCTACGTCACCGTGGCCTCGACCCGCAAGATCGACGTGGCGCGGGCGCTGTTCGAGCAGCACGTCGACGGCGCGGCGCTGCTGGCCCGTCTCGACCTGCCGCGCACGCCCGTGGTCACGCCCCTGATGTTCGAGTACGGGCTCATCGAGCGCGCCCGCGGCGACCGCCGCCGCGTCGTGCTGCCGGAGGGCGACGACGACCGCGTGCTGCGCGCCGCGTCGACCGTGCTGGCGCGCGGTATCGCGGACCTCGTGATCCTGGGCGACGAGACCCCGATCCGGGCGCGGGCCGCCGAGCTGGGCCTCGACATCGCGGCGGCCACCGTGCTCTCCCCCACCGACCCCGAGCACGTGGAGCAGTTCGCCGCCGAGTACGCGCGGCTCCGCGCCCACAAGGGCATGACGGTGGAGCGAGCGCGCGAGATCGTCACCGACGTGTCGTACTTCGGCACGATGATGGTGCACCTCGGCCTCGCGGACGGCATGGTCTCGGGCGCCGCGCACACCACGGCGCACACCATCCGGCCGTCGTTCGAGATCGTGAAGACGCAGCCCGGCGTCTCGGTCGTGTCGTCCGTCTTCCTCATGTGCCTGCAGGACCGGGTGCTGGTGTACGGCGACTGCGCCGTCATCCCCGACCCGACTGCGGAGGAGCTAGCGGACATCGCCATCTCGTCGTCGGCCACGGCCGCGCAGTTCGGCGTGGACCCGAAGGTCGCGATGCTCTCGTACTCCACGGGCACCTCGGGGTCCGGCGCGGACGTGGACAAGGTGCGCTCCGCGACCGAGCTGGTCCGCGAGCGCCGTCCCGACCTGTCCGTGGACGGCCCCATCCAGTACGACGCCGCCGTGGACGCGTCCGTCGCGGCGTCGAAGCTGCCGGAGTCCTCCGTGGCGGGCCGGGCGACGGTGTTCGTCTTCCCCGACCTGAACACGGGCAACAACACGTACAAGGCCGTGCAGCGCTCGGCGGGCGCGGTCGCCGTCGGCCCGGTCCTGCAGGGGCTCAACAAACCCGTCAACGACCTGTCGCGCGGCGCGCTCGTCGCCGACATCGTCAACACCGTGGCGATCACGGCGATCCAGGCGCAGACGCCGACCGACCCGCAGGAGGTTCCCGCATGAGCATCGTCCCCGAGGCAGAGCGGTCCAACCCGTACAGCGCGTACGGGGCGCACGGGTCGGTGCTCGTGCTCAACTCGGGCTCGTCGTCGCTGAAGTACCAGCTCGTCAACCCGGTGGGCGGTGAGGCGATCGCGGCGGGCACGGTGGAGCGGATCGGCGAGACCTCGGGCGACTCGAAGGGCATCGTCACGCACACGTTCGCGGGCAACCGCACGCGCCGCGAGCTCGAGGTGCCGGACCACGGGGAGGCTCTGCGCCTCGCGCTGGGCATGTTCGCCGAGATCGGCCCGCACCTCGAGGACGCGGGGATCTACGCCGTCGGCCACCGGGTGGTGCACGGCGGGGCGGAGTTCTCCGGGCCGGTCGTCGTGGACGACGGCGTGGTGGACCGCATCGAGGCGCTGGTGCCGCTCGCCCCCCTGCACAACCCGGCGAACGTGCAGGGCATCCGGGTGGCGCGCGAGCTGCTGTCCGACGTCCCGCACGTCGCGGTCTTCGACACCGCGTTCTTCCAGGGGCTGCCCGCCGCGGCCTACACGTACGCGATCGACCGCGAGGTCGCCGCCGCCCACGACGTGCGCCGGTACGGGTTCCACGGCACCAGCCACCAGTACGTGACGGGCAAGGTCGCGCGGGTGCTGGGCCGCCGCGTGCAGGACCTGCACACCATCGTGCTGCACCTGGGCAACGGGGCGTCGGCCTCGGCCGTGCGCGGCGGCGCGCCGATCGACACCTCCATGGGGCTCACGCCGCTGGAGGGGCTGGTCATGGGCACGCGCTCGGGAGACATCGACCCGGCCGTCGTGTTCCACCTCGCCCGCAACGCGGGCATGAGCATCGACGAGCTCGACACGCTGCTGAACAAGCGCTCGGGCATGCTGGGGCTGTCCGGCGTGAACGACTTCCGCGAGCTGCGCCGCCTCATCGACGACGGCGACGAGGCCGCCGCCCTCGCGTTCGACGTGTACATCCACCGGCTGAGGAAGTACGTGGGCGCGTACGCGGCGCTGCTCGGGCGGGTGGACGTCATCGCGTTCACCGCGGGCGTGGGCGAGAACGACCCGGCGGTGCGGGCCGCCGTCTGCGAGGGGCTCGCGGGCATGGGCATCGCCGTCGACCCGGAGCGCAACGAGGCCCGCCGTGGCGGGGAGCGCATCGTCTCCCCCGACTGGACGTCCACGCTGGTCATGGTCATCCCGACCATGGAGGAGCTGGCGATCGCGCGGCAGGCCGTCGAGGCCGTCGACGGGCGGAACCCGTCGTCGGCGGTCACCTCCGGCTGATTGACGCCGACGCGCGGGCGGCATGTTCGGCGGCGGTGGTGAGCGGCGGCCCTTCCGTGAGGGTCTGGGCCCGTCGGTCCTGGAGTCATCCGGTCTCAGGAAGCGGAAGCGGTGAGCCACACGACGACGGACTCGACGAGCTCGGCCGGGGATGCGGAGACGTCGAGGGTGATCCCGTCCTCGTCCGGTCGGAGCGGTTCGAGCGTGGCGAGCTGGGACGGCAGCAGCGTCGTCGGCATGAAGTGCCCGGAGCGGTTCGCCATGCGTTCCGCCAGCAGGTCGGGGCTGCCCGTGAGGTGCACGAACCGGACGCGGTCGCGCGCCCGACGCAGCTCGTCGCGGTAGGCGCGCTTGAGCGCCGAGCAGGTGACGACCGCCGCGCGGTCGGCGTCGGACTCGGCGTCGAGCCACTCGCGGATGGCCTCGAGCCAGGGCGCCCGGTCGGTGTCGGTGAGCGGGGTGCCGGCGCTCATCTTCTCGATGTTCGCGGGCGGGTGGAACTCGTCCGCCTCCGCGAGGTCGTGGCCGAGACGGTCGGCCAGGAGGCCGGCGACGGTGGTCTTGCCGGAGCCGGCCACGCCCATGACGACGAGGTGCTCGGTGCCCGGCAGCCGCGACGTGCTGGTCACGCGGGCCTCCTGCGGTGCGTTCGCGACGACGGTGTCCATGTCGACTTCCTTGTCCCTGTGCTCGTGCCTGTGGCCGGGGCAAACGGCCGTGACGTCGTCAGAGCATGCACCACTGGTAACACCTTTGCCAAGATTGGTGACACCAAAAGACACCGGGCGGTGCCGCGTGGATAGGCTCGCCCCATGCCCCGTCCCTCCCTGCACGCCGCGGTGCTCGACTCCCTCGGGCTCGCGATCGCCGGCGGCGAGGCGCCCCCGGGCACGCCCCTGACGCTGGACGGGATCGGCGCGGAGCACGGGGTCTCGCGCACCGTCGCGCGCGAGGTGATGCGACTGCTCGAGGGCCTCGGGATGGTCCGCTCCCGCCGTCGGGTCGGTCTGGTCGTCCTCGGCATCGAGGACTGGAACGTCCTCGACCCTCGCATCATTCGGTGGCGGCTGCAGGGTCCCGGGCGCGACGCCCAGCTGCGCAGCCTCACCGAGCTGCGCCACGCCGTCGAGCCACTGGCCGCTGCCGGCGCCGCCCGGCACGCCTCGCCGCAGGTGCGCGGCGAGCTGCTGGACCTGGCACGACGCATGCGGCTCACCGGCGAGGCCGGCGACCTCACCGAGTTCCTCGCCTTCGACGTCCGCATGCACGAGCTGCTGCTGCGCTCCAGCGGCAACGAGATGTTCGGCCCCCTGGCGGACGTCGTCGCCGAGGTCCTGGCCGGCCGGACAAACCTGGGGCTGATGCCCCCCTCGCCGGTGCCCGAGGCGCTGGACCAGCACGAGGCCGTCGCCCGCGCCGTCGCGGACGGCGACCCCGCGGCCGCGGAGGCGGCCATGTCCGCGATCGTGGGGGAGGTACGCCGGACCCTCACGCGCCGGGACCAGGAGCGGGACACCGAGCAGGTCCGCGCATGACGCTCCTCATCGACCCGCCCGCCTGGCCCGCGCACGGCACGCTGTGGTCGCACCTGGTCTCCGACACGTCGCTGCACGAGCTGCGCGCGTTCGCCCGTGCGCATGGTCTCGGCGACCGGGCCTTCGACCTCGACCACTACGACGTGCCCGCCGAGCGGCACGACACGCTCGTCGCGGCGGGCGCCGTCGCGCTGGACGGGCGGACGCTCGCGCGGCGCCTCGGCGCGTCGGTGCTGCGCGTCCCGGGCCGGGAGCGGCGGCGCGCCTCGCGCGCGGCGCTCCTCGACCGGTGGGGCCGCCTGTGGGACCCCCGCGCCGGCCCGCGGGTGCACGCCGTCGGCGTCGATCTCGTGGACCGCTGGCGCGAGCCGCACCGCGTGTACCACTCGCGCCTGCACCTGGCCGACTCCCTCGACGCCCTCAGCCAGCTCGTCGCCGACGACGCCTCCGGCTCGGGCTGGCACGCGGCCGTCGCGCTGTGGTTCCACGACGCGGTGCACGACGGCGAGGCCGGCAGCGACGAGGAGCGCTCGGCCGCGCTGGTCGGCACGCTGCTGGGCCCGCTCGTCGGCGGCGCGGGGCCGGCCGGGCGGGCGGCGGCGGTGTCGTCGCAGGACGCCGACGAGGTCGCGCGGCTCGTGCTCGTCACGACCGACCACGCGCCCACGGCCGAAGACCCCACCGGGGCGCTCGTCAGCGACGCCGACCTCGCGATCCTCGGCGCCGAGCCGACGCGCTACGCCCGGTACGCGGCCCAGGTGCGGGCCGAGTACGGCCACGTGCCCGACGACGCGTTCCGCACGGGCCGGGCGGCGGTCCTGGACCAGCTCGCGGGGCTGCCGGCGCTGTTCCGGACCGCCGTCGGCGCGACCCGCTGGGCCGGATCTGCCGGTCGGAACCTGCGTGCCGAGCGCGCCGCGCTTGAGCCCTGACGGCGGATATCGTCTCGGCATGACCGAAGACGTACTCACCAGCGTCGCTGAGGGCGTCGCCACGGTGACCCTGAACCGCCCCTCCAAGAAGCACTCGATCACCACCGCGATGTACGCCGCGCTGGCGGATGCGCTCGACGCCGCGGAGGCGGACAAGGACGTCCGGGCCGTGGTGGTGCAGGGCGACGAGACCGTGTTCTGTGCGGGCAACGACATCGGCGACTTCGTCGACCGCCCGCAGGCCGGCCCCGACGACCCAGGGTTCCGCTTCCTGCGCACGATCGCGCGGTTCCCGAAGCCCCTCGTCGCGGCCGTGTGCGGCCCGGCCGTCGGTGTCGGCGCCACGATGCTGCTGCACTGCGACCTCGTGTACGCCGGCGAGGGCGCAACGCTCCTGTTCCCGTTCGTAGACCTCGGCCTGGTCCCCGAGGCGGCGTCCAGCCTCCTGCTGCCGCGGGTCGTCGGCCACCAGCGGGCCGCGGCCGCCCTGATGCTCGGCGAGCCGATCCTCGCCGCCGCGGCGCTCGACGCCGGGCTGGTCAACCGGGTGCTGCCGGACGCCGAGGTGCTCGGCTTCGCCCGCGCGCAGGCGGCCCGGCTGGCCGCCAAGCCCGTCGCGGCGCTCGTGGAGACCAAGCGGCTCCTGCGGGCCGGCACGCAGGCCGCCGTGCTCGACCGGATCGAGGACGAGGGCGCGGTGTTCACCCGCCTGCTGGGCGAGCCCGCGGCGCAGGCTGCCCTGAGCTCTTTCCTGACCCGCCCCTAGGGCAGGCGCAGCCGCCGCATCGCGCCGAGGGCGACGGTGAGCACCCGGCTCGGGGTCTCGCCCCCGAGGGTGTACAGCGTGTCGAGGGAGACGCCGAGCCGCGCGCCGCGCTGGGCGGCGACGGTCTGCACCTCGGTCATCGCCTCGATCGCCTCCCGCCCGTGCCGGCGGCCCAGCCCGGAGGCCTTGAACCCACCCATCGGCGCAGCCGCGGACGCCCACGCGGAGGCGTACCCGTCGTTGATCACGACGGTGCCGGCCTCCACGCGCGCCGCCAGGCGCCGCGCCCGCACGACGTCCGCGGACCAGATGCTCGCGTTGAGCCCGAACTCGGTGTCGTTCATGACGCGCACGGCCTCGTCGTCGGACGCCACGCGCGTCACCGCGACCACGGGCCCGAAGGTCTCGTCCGTGGCGCACAGCGCGTCCGCGGGGACGTCGTCGAGCACGGTCGGGGCGTAGAAGAACGGCCCGACGTCAGAGCGGTGCACGCCCCCAACGAGGGCGCGCGCGCCCTTGGCGAGCGCGTCGTCCACGTGCTCGATGACGCGGTCGAGCTGCGCCGCGGAGACGAGCGAGCCGACGTCCGCCGTGTAGTCGAGCCCCGTCCCGAGCGTCAGCTCGCGCACCGCGGCCGTGAACCGCTCCAGGAATGCGTCCGCGATCTCCTCGTGCAGCACCAGCCGCTCGATGGACATGCACAGCTGGCCGGCGTTGGAGAAGCAGGCCCGCACCACGCCCGGCACCGCCGAGTCGAGGTCCGCGTCGGCCGCCACGTAGAGGGGGTTCTTGCCGCCCAGCTCGAGCGTCGCCCCGATGAGCCGTTCGCCCGCGCGCGCCGCCACCTTGCGACCCGTCGCTGTCGACCCCGTGAACACGACGTGGTCCACGTGCTCCACGAGCGCCGCGCCCACGTCGCCCCCGCCCGTGACCACCAGGAACAGGTCCTCCGGCAGCCCCGCGTCCTCGAGCACCTCTGCCACCCACAGGGCCGAGAGCGAGGTCTGCGGGTCCGGCTTCACGACGACGGCGTTCCCGGCCAGCAGGGCGGGCACCGCCTCGGAGAGCACGAGGGTCAGCGGGTAGTTCCAGGGCGTGATCGCGCCGACCACACCCACGGGACGGCGGTGCACGCGGACGCCGGTGAGGAGAGGCAGCATCCCGGGCTCACGACGGTCGGCCAGGTAGGACGGCCCGCGCACCGTGTAGTGCCGGCAGACCAGCGCGATGTCCGCGACCTCCTCGAAGGCGCCGCGCCGCGACTTGCCGGACTCCATCTGGATCAGGTCGAGGATCTCCGACTGGCGCCGCAGCACGATCGCCCCGAGGCGGTCGAGCACCGCCACGCGCTCCCGCACGGGAGTCCGCGCCCAACGCTCCTGCGCGTCGCGCGCCCGCCGGACGGCGTCCGTCACGTCGTCCGTCGACGACAGCGGGAACGCGGCGAGGGGAGCACCCGTGAAGGGCAGCATCGAGCGGTGCGTCCCTGCAGCGTGCGAGGTCACGATGCGCCGCGTCAGCGGCTCCACGACGTCGGGCTCCAGGACATAGGTGGCGGCTGGCAGCTCGGGGTCGAGGAGACCCTCGAGAGCTCCTTCGCCCTCGTGCGCGGTGGACATGGCCGACACCATACGCGGACCCGGTGTCACCAGGGCAACCGTCGTCCATGGTTCACCGGGCCGTTCGCTCTCAGCGCGACCGGGAACGTTTCCGGCCCCCGGGCGCGACGGCGGGCGGCCGCTACAGGTCGCGGCCCAGGACCACGCAGTCGGAGTCGGTGTACCCGAGCGCCTCGTAGAACCCCAGCACGCCCTCGTTCCCGTGCCGCACCATGAGGCGCATCTTGCGCACGCCCCGCCGGCGCAGCCAGTCCTCGGCCGCGCCCATCGCAGCTCGACCCAGTCCCCCGCGCTGCACCCCGGGGCTGACGGCCAGGTAGTAGACCCACCCCCGGTGGCCGTCGTAGCCGACCACGGCGGACGCCACCACCTCGTCCTCCCCCGCGGCGACCAGGACGGTCGACGTCGGGTTGGTCCGGGCATCGGCGATGTCCAGGTGCGGGTCGTTCCACCGCCGGGTCAGCCCGCAGGCCCCCCACAGCGTGACGACCTGCTCGACGTCGCCGTCCTCGATCTCCCGGAACGCGACGTCGAGCGCGTCCCGGGTCGTGGCGCCGGTGGTCATCGCGGCTGGTAGGGGGACACGACGACCTCGACCCGCTGGAACTCCTTGAGGTCCGAGTAGCCGGTCGTGGCCATGGCCCGGCGCAGGGCGCCGACCAGGTTGAGGGTGCCGTCGGCGGTGCCGCTGGGCCCGAACAGGATCTGCTCGAGCGAGCCGGCCGTGCCGACCTCGACCCGCTCGCCGCGCGGCAGCACCGCGTGGTGCGCCTCCGGACCCCAGTGCCAGCCCTGACCCGGCGCCTCCGACGCACGGGCGAGCGCGGCGCCGAGCATGACGGCGTCGGCCCCGCACGCGACGGCCTTGACCACGTCGCCCGAGCGGCCCACGCCGCCGTCGGCGATGACGTGCACGTACCGGCCGCCCGACTCGTCGAGGTAGTCGCGGCGCGCGGCGGCGACGTCGGACACGGCGGTCGCCATGGGGGCGTGGATGCCGAGGCCGACGCGCGTCGTGTGCGCGGCCCCGCCGCCGAAGCCGACGAGCACGCCGGCCGCGCCCGTGCGCATGAGGTGCAGCGCCGCGGTGTAGGTGGACGCGCCGCCGACGACGACGGGCACGTCGAGCTCGTAGATGAACCTCTTGAGGTTGAGCGGCTCGGCGTTGCCCGAGACGTGCTCGGCGGAGACCGTGGTGCCGCGGATGACGAACAGGTCGACGCCGGCGTCGACCACCGTCTGATAGTGCTCCTGCGTGCGCTGCGGGGACAGGGCCCCGGCGACCGTGACGCCCGAGGCGCGGATCTCCTTGAGGCGCTGCGTGATCAGCTCGGGCTTGATCGGCTCGGCGTAGATCTCCTGCATGCGCTGGGTCGCCTGCTCGGCCGACAGGTCGCGGATCTCGGCGAGCAGCGGCTCGGGCGACTCGTAGCGCGTCCACAGGCCCTCGAGGTCGAGGACGCCCAGGCCGCCATGATTCCCCAGCGCCACCGCGGTGTCCGGGCTCATCACGGAGTCCATCGGCGCCGACATGATCGGCAGCTCGAAGTGGTAGGCATCGATCTGCCACTCCACGGAGACGTCCTTCGGGTCGCGCGTGCGCCGCGAGGGCACGATCGCGATGTCGTCGAAGGAGTATGCGCGGCGGCCGCGCTTGCCACGTCCGATCTCGATCTCGTTGCTCACCGGACCAGGGTACCGGCGCGGCCCCGGGACGGTCGGGCCCGTCCGGCACGGCGCGGCTGTCGGTGGCCGGTGGCACAGTCCGTGCCAGGTCGAGGCCGGCAACGAGGCCCCGCCAGGAGGGCAGTGAGCATGACGAGGCACGGAGCGCAGCACACGGGGTGGTCGAGCGACCCCGTGCTCGGGTTCGACACCGAGACCACGGGCCTCGACGTCTGTCACGACCGCATCGTCACCGCGGCCCTCGTGCTCCGGAGCCCCGGGCAGCGCACCGACGTGCGCACCTGGATCCTCGACCCCGGCGTCGAGATCCCCGCGGAGGCCGCCGCCATCCACGGCATCACCACCGCGCACGCCCGGGCGGCCGGGCAGGCGCCCGGCACGGCGCTCGAGCAGATCGCGACCACGCTGGTCGAGCACGTCCGCCGGGGTGCGCCGCTCGTGGCGTACAACGCCTCGTTCGACCTCTCGCTGCTCGACGCAGAGCTGGCCCGGCACGACCTCGCCACCGTGCCCGAGCGGCTCGGCCGCCCCGTCTCCCCCGTGATCGACCCGCTCCAGCTCGACCGCTGGCTCGACGGCTCGCGGGAGGGCAAGCGGCGGCTCGGCGACCTGTGCGCCCTGTACGAGATCGAGGGCGTCGGCAACCTGCACACGGCCGACGTCGACGCGCTCGCCACGCTCGACGTGCTCGACGCGCAGCTCACCCGGCACCCGCACCTGCGGAGCGTCGCGCTCGAGGCCCTGCACGCCGCGCAGGCGGGGGTGCACCACGACTGGGCGGAGCGCGTCAACGCCGAGCGCGCCGCGCTGCACGACGGCCGCCCGCCGACGTCGACGGCCTGGCCGTCCCAGCCGGCGCCGGCGGTCACCGAGTCGATCAGCCCGACCCTGCGCGCCGGCTGACGACAGCGGGCACCGGCTCCTGGCCGCGCCAGGCGGCCGCGCGGTGGTCCACGCCGAGCAGCACGTTCCAGTACGCGTTGTGCGGCCGCACGAGCCCCGGCGGCCCGGGCACGCCGGTGGCGTCCCAGGTGTCCGAACGACCGGAGCGAGCTGTGCACCAGCACGATCGACGGCGGGTTTCACGGGGCATTCGAGCCTGTCGAGACCCGGGCCTCGACAGGCTCGACCGGCGACTCGTCAGAAGCCGGTGTAGTTCGGCGCCTCGACGGTCATCTGCACGTCGTGGGGGTGGCTCTCCTTGAGGGAGGCGGAGGTGATCCGCACGAACCGGCCCTTGGCCTGCAGCTCCGGCACGGTGCGGGCGCCCACGTAGAACATCGACTGGTGCAGGCCACCCACGAGCTGGTGCGCCACGGCGTTGAGCGTGCCCTTGTACGGCACCTGCGCCTCGATGCCCTCGGGCACGATCTTGTCGTCGCTGGTGACCTCGGCCTGGAAGTACCGGTCCTTGGAGAACGACTTCTTGCCGCGCGAGGACATGGCCCCCATCGAGCCCATCCCGCGGTATGCCTTGTACTGCTTGCCGTTGACAAGGATCGTCTCGCCCGGCGCCTCCTCGGTGCCGGCCAGCATCGAGCCGAGCATGACCGCCTCGGCCCCCGCGACGATCGCCTTGCCGATCTCGCCGGAGTGCCGCATGCCGCCGTCCGCGATCACCGGGATCCCGGCCTCGCGCGCGGCGAGGGACGCCTCGTAGACGGCGGTGATCTGCGGCACGCCGACACCCGTGACGATGCGGGTGGTGCAGATCGAGCCCGGGCCCACGCCGACCTTGATGCCGTCGGCGCCCGCGTCGACGAAGGACTGCGCGCCCTCCTTGGTCGCGACGTTGCCGCCGATCACCTGCACGTGCCGGGTGGCGGGGTCGGTCTTGAGCCGGCGGACCATGTCGACGAGCATCGCCACGTTGCCGTGCGCGGTGTCCGCGACCAGGACGTCGACGCCCGCGTCGACCAGGGTCGTCGCCCGCTCCCACGCGTCGCCGAAGTAGCCGATCGCCGCGCCCACGAGCAGGCGCCCCTGCCCGTCCTTGGAGGCGTTCGGGAACTGCTCGGACTTCACGAAGTCCTTGACGGTGATGAGCCCAGCCAGCCGGCCCTCGTCGTCCACCAGCGGCAGCCGCTCGAGCTTGTGCTTGCGCAGCAGGAGCGTCGCGTCGTCGCGCGCGATCCCCGCCGGTCCGGTGATGAGCGGGGCGGGGGTCATGACCTCGGAGACCTTGGTCGTGGCCCACTCGGCAACGGGGGTGAAGCGCAGGTCGCGGTTGGTGACGATCCCGGTCAGGCGACCGCCCGCGTCGACCACCGGGAACCCGGAGATGCGGTACTCCCCCGCCCGCTTGTCGAGCTCCTCGAGCGTCGCGTCCGGGCCGATCGTCACCGGGTTGGAGATGATGCCGGTCTGCGTGCGCTTCACGAGGTCGACCTGGTACGCCTGGTCCTCGATCGACAGGTTGCGGTGCAGCACGCCGATGCCGCCCTGGCGCGCCATCGCGATCGCCATCCGGGACTCGGTGACGGTGTCCATCGCCGCGGAGACCAGCGGCACCCGCAGGGAGATCTCGCGGGTGAGGCGCGAGGTCGTGTCGATGTCCGTGGGGGCCAGGTCCGAGTAGCCCGGCAGCAGCAGCACGTCGTCGTACGTGAGGCCGAGGAATCCGAACGGGTCGTGCGCGGGCGAGGTCGAGTCCGTCATGTCAGGAGTCTACGTTCCCGACGTCGCCGATATTCCGGCCCGAGGCGCCGTCGGAGGCCGGGGTGGCGGACCTCACGCCACGACGGCGAGCGCCTCGTGCAGCATCGCGGTGAAGGACCGCACGCGCTGCACCGTCGCGGCCAGGGGAAGCTCGCTCGCCGCGTCGTCGCGACGCAGGCTGACGATGATCGGGAGCTCGGAGAAGCCGTCGTGCACCGCGTGCACGAGGTCGAGGTCGGGCCGCCGCTGCGCCGTGGCGAGCACAAGGGCCGCGGGCCGCACCATCGTCACGAGCTCGAGCGAGCGGTGCGTGCTCGCCGGCCCGGTCACGATCCGCGCGGTCGCCCCCTTGGCCGTCAGCGCCGCGGCCAGTGCGTGCGCCGACAGCGGGACCACCTCGTCGGGGGCCGCGAAGATGAGCACGATCTTGCGCATCCGGCTGGGGTGGTTCGCGGGCGGCGCGCCGCCCGCGACCATCGCCCGCTCGAACGCCTCGGTGAAGTCGCGCAGCGCGCGCAGGGCCGCCGTCGCCAGGACCACCTCCGGGACCGCGCCCGGTCCGGCGAGCACCGTCCGCTGCGCCACGCGCTGCCAGGCGGGCTCGGCGACCTCCGTCCACCAGACTGCCGGGTCGCCCTGCGCGGACAGGGCCAGCAGGTCGTCGCAGGACGCCTGGTCGTAGGCCAGGGCGGCGTCGACGACGGCGGACACGAGCCCGGAGGCGCTCCGCCCCGGAGCCGCGCTGGACGTCGCCGGGGAGCGCTCACCACCGCCGGGGAGCGCCCGCAGGTGGGCACGACCTGACCGCGGGGGGTCGCTGTCGGCCGGGCGGGCCGGGCGCTGCTCGTCGTCGGGCTCGCGCGCCGTGTCACCGGCGTCGGAAGCCTTCGCGGCGGCCTGCTCGGTGGCCTCCTCGAGCTCCTCGACGCCGGCCTCGAGCGCCGCGCGGGCGGCGTCCACGGGCGCCACGCCCTCGAGCGTGAGGCGGCGCATCACGAGCAGGCGCGCCACGTCCTCGGGCGTGTAGCGACGGTGCGATCCCGCGGTGCGGGCGGACGGGCCGAGTCCGTAGCGACGGTCCCACGTGCGGAGGGTCGCCGGGGCCACCCCCAGGCGCCTGGCGACCGCCGCGACGGCGAGGCCCGGGCTCGACGCGCGAGACCCGCCCCCGCGAGGGGCGGGCCGGGATGAGGTCATGGCCTCGATTCTGCCGAGAGGACCCGGGGGTCGCCACTGCGCAGCCGGGCGCGCCGCGATCCGTCTCACAGACGCACGTCAAAGCCGGTCAATGCCGGCCGAACCGATTCACACCGGGAGGCGGAAGTTGAACAATGAACCATTAACCTCGTCACACAACTGCACCTTGAACAACTTCTGCACAACTTGTAGGTTGTTCGGCATGACGGAGATCTCAAGACTTCCCGGCCCTGTGATGGAGCTGTGGGAGTGGCAGTACCAGGGTTCGTGCCGCGACACGGACGACACACTGTTCTTCCACCCGGAGGGTGAGCGTGGATCGACCCGCCGACGGCGGGCCGAGGCGGCCAAGGCGATCTGCAGTTCCTGCCCCGTCATGCTGGAGTGCCGAGAGCAGTCGCTCCAGGTGCGCGAACCCTACGGCGTGTGGGGCGGGCTCAGCGAGGACGAGCGGTCCGCCATCCTCGCCGGCACCTCCCGCAAGACCGGCTGAGAGCCGCCGGAACCTGTCATGACGCACGAAGGCCCCGCACCGATCTCGATGCGAGGCCTTCCGCGCTGGCTCGTCGTCAGGCGACGACGACCGCGAGGACGTCGCGCGCGGAGAGGACGAGGTAGTCCTCACCGGCGTACTTGATCTCGGTGCCGCCGTACTTGCTGTAGATGACCTTGTCACCGACCTTCACGTCGACGGGGACACGGTTGCCCTTGTCGTCGAAGCGACCCTCGCCCACGGCCAGGACCTCGCCCTCCTGGGGCTTCTCCTTGGCGGTGTCCGGGATGACCAGGCCGGAAGCGGTCGTGGTCTCGGCCTCGATGGCCTTGACGACGATCCGGTCCTCGAGCGGCTTGATGGGGACCGACACGTCGGACCTCCTTGTTTCGCTGTGCATGGATGGACTGAGGTCGCGCCCAGCGGCTGGCCGTCGTCGCGGGTGCCGGTTACAGCCTGCGGTCGCTGACGACAAATCTAGGCAGCCGTTAGCACTCTGACAAGTCGAGTGCCAATAATTCACCGAGAGCGTCGCGCCTGGTGCTCGTCCCCGACCCGGCGGCGACGCCTGAGACGATGGCCCGATGGACGCCGCCTCCGTGAGCAAGCTGCTGAGCCCCGAGGGCTGGGCACTGCTCAACGCCCTGCCGCCGTACGACGAGAAGACGGCGATGGCCCTCGCCACGCGGCTGCGCGCCGACGGCGTCGACCCCGATCTCGCGGCCGCCGCCCTCACGCAGTCCCGCCTGCGGGCCAAGGCCCGTGCCAAGCTGGGCGACTTCGCCGACGGGATGCTCTTCACCCCCGAGGGTGTCGAGCAGGCGACGCGGCTGGTGGTCGCGGCGGTGCACGCCCGGCGCTACCTGGAGGCCGGGGTCACCAAGGTCGCCGACCTCACCAGCGGCGTCGGCGCCGACGCACTCGCGTTCGCCGGCGTCGGGCTCCGGGTGCTCGCGGCCGACGTCGACGAGATGACCGCCGCGATGGCCACCGTCAACCTGCGCCACTTCCCCGAGGCCGAGGTGCGGCACGCCGACGGGCTCGGTCTCGACCTCGCCGCCGAGGGGGTCGACGGGATCTACGCCGACCCCGCCCGCCGCACGCGCGGTGGCAAGCGCGTCTTCGACCCGGCCGCGTACGCTCCCCCGCTCGACGCCGTGTGGGCGCTGCGGTCGCAGGTCCCGGCACTCGGCATCAAGGTCGGGCCCGGCATCCCGCACCAGGGCCTGCCCGCGGAGGCCGAGACCCAGTGGGTCTCGGTGGACGGCGACGTCGTGGAGGCCGGCCTGTGGTTCGGGCCGCTCGCCCCCGACGGGCCCGGCCGGTCCGCCCTCGTGCTCTCCTCGGCCGGCGGGACGACCACGTCGCGCACGTTGCGCGCCGACGGCGACCCGGCTGACGTCGTGCCCGCCGTGGGGTCCGTCGGCGCGTACCTGTACGAGCCGGACGGCGCCGTCATCCGGGCAGGGCTCGTGGCGCACGCCGCCGCCGAGCTGGGCGGGCGGCTCGTGGACCGCACCATCGCGTACGTCACCACGGACCAGCCCGCCGCCCCGCCGCCCGCCGGCCGGGCGCCGCTGGCCACCGGCTACCGGGTGCTCGACGTCATGCCGTTCAACCTCAAGCGGCTCAAGGCCTACCTGCGCGAGCGCGGCGTCGGGCGGCTGACGATCAAGAAGCGCGGCACCGCCGTCACGCCCGAGCAGCTGCGCGCACAGCTCTCGCCGAAGGGGGACGCCGAGGCGACGCTCGTCCTCACGCGCGTCGCCGGCGCGCAGCACGTGCTCGTCGTCGAGCGCCTCGCTGGTTGAGCGTGCCAGAACCCGCTGGTCGAGCCTGTCGAAACCCCCTGGTCGAGCCCGTCAGTACTCGCTGGTCGAGCCTGTCGAAACCCCCTGGTCGAGCCTGTCGAAACCCCCTGGTCGAGCCCGTCAGTACTCGCTGGTCGAGCCTGTCGAAACCCGTGGTCTCGACAGGCTCGACCGGTGGACTCCGTGGAAGCATGGCCCGTATGGTGCTGGAATTCGCCGCCTCCGACCGGTCGAGCGTCGGGCTCGAGTGGGAGCTCGCGCTGGTCGACGCCGACACCGGCGACCTCCGACAGGTGGCGCCCGCGGTTCTCGAGGCGGTGGCGGACGACGTGCGGCACCGCTACGTGAAGCCCGAGTTCCTGCGCAACACGGTCGAGGTGATCAGCGACGTGCGGCGCACCGTGCCCGAGGCGATCGCCGACCTCGAGCGCGGCATCGCTGCCATCCACGACGCCACGGGCCCGATGCGGGTGGACCTCATGGGCGCGGGCACCCACCCGTTCGCGCTCTGGTCCCAGCAGAAGGTGACGGACAAGGAGCGGTACGCGACCGTCGTCGAGCGGGCCCAGGTCGTCGGGCGCCAGCAGATCGTCTACGGCGTGCACGCGCACGTGGGGATCGAGGACCGTGCCAAGGTGCTGCCCATCGTCAACTCCCTGCTGGTGTACCTGCCGTACCTGCAGGTGCTGTCGGCGTCGTCGCCGTTCTTCGGGGGCGACGACACGGGCTACGCGTCGATGCGGACCATGATCTTCCAGCAGCTGCCCACGGCCGGGCTGCCGTACCAGTTCGCCGCGTGGAGCGAGCTCGAGCGGTACGTGGACGACATGCTCCACACCGGGGTCATCGACGACTTCACCGAGGTGCGCTGGGACATCCGGCCGGCGCCTCAGTTCGGCACGATCGAGGTGCGCATCTGCGACGGCACGTCGAACGCCTTCGAGCTGGCCGCGCTCGGCGCGCTGGTGCACTGCCTCGTGGAGCACCTGTCGGGCCTGCTCGACGCCGGCCGGCCGCTGCCGACGATGCCGCCGTGGTTCGTGCACGAGAACAAGTGGCGCGCCGCCCGGTACGGGATGGACGCGATCATCATCCTCGACCAGGCCGGCGAGGAGGAGCTCGTCACCGACGCCCTCCCCCGCCTGCTCACGACCCTCGAACCCGTGGCGGGACGCCTCGGCTGCATCGTGGAGCTCGAGGGCGTGCGCGAGATCGTGCGCCGCGGCGCGTCGTACCAGCGTCAGCGGGAGGTGGCCCGGGCCCACGGCGGCGGGCAGGACGCCCTCGAGGCCGTGGTGGCGTCGCTGGTCGCCGAGCTGCGCGCGGGCAGGCCGCTGCCCGCGGCGGGCTAGCTACTCCCGCGCGAAGTCCCACACGATGAGCACGGGCGCACCGGCGTACGCCGCGCGGGTGGCCGCCTCGACCCACGGCATCATCTCCCAGACGTTCGGCGGCCTGGACGGGTCCTCGAACGTCAGGTCGCCCGTGGGGTCGCACCAGCCCCGCGGGCAGCGCCGCCTGCAGGTACTCGCTCGTCTCGTGCCGCCAGTTCGGGATGTACCCGAACTCGCCGTCCGCCCCCTCGACGAGCGGGTAGAGCGGCGAGCCGACGAAGTACCCGCGGGTGTCGGAGACGACGAGGCGTCCGCCGGGGCGCAGCACGCGCGCCAGCTCGGCGAACACCGGGCCCAGGTCCCGCACGTGGCAGAGGGAGAGCGTGACGAGCACGAGGTCGGCAGAGGCGTCGGGCACCGGGAGGTCGGACAGGTCGGCCTGCGCGAACCGGGCACCCGGCACCTTGGCGCGGGCGATCGCAAGCATGTCCGGCGAGGTGTCGAACGCCAGCACCTCGTGCCCCTGCTCGACGAGCCACTGGGTGTGCCGGCCCGTGCCGCACGCGGCGTCGATCACCACGCACGGCTCGGCCCGCTCCAGCAGCGGCCGGACGAGCGGCTCCTCCATCCCCAGAACCCGTTCGGGCCGTCGTAGCGGGGCGCCCAGTGCCGGTAACCGTCCTGGGTGGTGATCGGCGGCACGTCGTGGCCGTCGCCGAACCGGTCGCCGGCGTCGAGCAGCGCACGCACGTCGGCGAGCCGCGCCTCGACGAACGCGCGGTCGTGCTCGCCGGCGAACGCACGCATCAGCGCGACCCCCTCGAGCCCGACGAGGTAGGCGAGCGGGTGCTGGTAGATGCTGCGGCCGGCGGAGCTCACGACCGGCACGCTAGCGACGCCCCGGCCAAGCGCCGAGGACTTTTCTCAGACCGTGATCGTCGTCATCGGCATGGAGGAGTCGACAGGGAAGTCGAGGCTCGACGGCGCCACCCCGGCCCGCACGACCGACGAACCGAGCGCGGCGATCATCGCCCCGTTGTCGGTGCAGTAGCGGATCGGCGGGATGCGCAGGTCGATGCCGGCCTCCGCGCACCGCTTCGCGGCGAGGTCGCGCAGCTGGCTGTTGGCGGAGAACCCGCCGCCCACGACGAGCGTGTCGACGTCGTGCCGCCGGCAGGCTGCGATCGTCTTGGCGGTGAGCACGTCGGCCACCGCCGCGGCGAACGACGCGGCGACGTCGGCGGCGGGCACCTCGCGCCCGGAGTCCACGCACGCCTCGATCCAGCGCGCGACGGCCGTCTTGAGCCCGGAGAACGAGAAGTCGTGTGCGTGCTTCGCCTGGTCCTTGGCGGCAGTCAGCCCGCGCGGGAAACGGATGGCCTCCGGGTCGCCCTCGCGCGCGAGCCGGTCCACGTGCGGGCCGCCCGGGTACGGCACGCCGAGCAGCCGGCCGACCTTGTCGAACGCCTCCCCCGCGGCGTCGTCGAGGGTGGAGCCGAGCTCGGTGACGCTCGTCGCGAGGTCGTCGACGAGCATGAGCGAGCTGTGCCCGCCCGAGACGACCAGCGCCATCGTGCGGCCGACGAACGGTCCGTCCACGAGCTGGTTCACCGCGGCGTGGCCGATCACGTGGTTGACGCCGTAGAGCGGCTTGTTCAGGCCGATCGCGAGCGCCTTCGCGGCCGAGGCACCGATGGTCAGGGGGCCCACCAGGCCGGGGCCGGCGGTGACGGCGACCGCGTCCACCTCGGACAGGTCGACGTCGGCCTCGCCGAGCGCCCGGGTGATCGTCGGCACCATCGCCTCGAGGTGGGCGCGGCTGGCGACCTCGGGGATGATCCCGCCGTAGCGCGCGTGCTCGTCCATCGAGCTCGCGACCGCGTCGACCAGGAGCTCGTCGCCGCGGACGAGGGCGACGCCCGTCTCGTCGCAGGAGGTCTCGATTCCGAGGACGAGGGGGCCGCTACCCCCGTGCGCGCGTGCCATGGCCCCATGATCGCACCACAGCGACCGGCCGTGACGCGGGGGTGGACACCGCTGTGCCTCACGTCACGCCCGAGGCAGGAATCATGATTCTGCATCTATCTGTTGAGGCAACTATGACCGAGACTCTGACGCACCCCGCCGCCTCGCTCGCCGTCGGCGACGACGTGGCGGACCTCCTGTTCCGCTCCGCCCGCACCACCTCGCTGTGGACGGACGCGCCCGTGACCGACGCGCAGCTCGCCGCGGCCTGGGACCTGGCGAAGTTCGGCCCCACCGCGATGAACGCGCTGCCGCTGCGCGTGCTCGTCGTGCGCTCCCCCGAGGCCAAGCAGCGCCTCGTGGCCCACATGGGCGACGGCAACAAGCCCAAGGTCGAGGCTGCCCCGGTCTCCCTGGTGCTCGCCGCCGACCCGGCCTTCCACCAGCACATGGACACGCTGTACCCCGCGTACCCGGGGATCAAGGACCAGCTCGACCCCGCCGCGGACGTCCGCGAGCTGATGGCCCGCAACAACGCGCTCATCCAGGCCGGCTACCTCATCGTCGGCCTGCGGGCCGCCGGCCTCGCCGCCGGCCCGATGAACGGCATGGACTTCGACGGCGTGGACGGCGAGTTCTTCGCCGAGTCCGGCTGGAAGTCGTTCCTCGTCATCAACGTCGGCCACGCCGAGGGCGAGGGCTCGCCGTACCCGCGCGGCCCGCGCCTCTCCTTCGACGAGGTCGCCCGCATCGCCTGACGGTTCGCCTTCTCTATCCCGACGGGCTGACCGGCCGCGACGGGTCGTTCGACCACTGCGACCAGGAGCCCGGGTACAGCGCCGCCGGGATGCCCGCGCAGGCCAGGGCCGCGACCTCGTGCGACGCCGTCACGCCGGAGCCGCAGTAGACGCCGACGGCCGGCTCCGCCGCCTGCTCCGACCCGGCAGCGCCGAGCCCGAGGTCGGCGAACCGCCCGGCGAGCGCTGCGTCGTCGAGGAACGTCCCGTCGTCGCGGAGGTTCGCCGCGGTCGGCGCCGAGACGGCGCCGGGCACGTGCCCGGCCTGCGGGTCCACCGGTTCCGTCTCGCCGCGGTAGCGCTCGGCCGCGCGGGCGTCCAGCAGCGTGCCGCTCTCGGCCAGCTCGGCCGCGTCGTCCGCGTCCAGCACCGGCAGGTGCCCCGGGTGCACGACCAGGTCCCCCGGCGCGTGCACCACGTCGCCGCCCTCAAGCGCGAACCCGGCTCGCACCCACGCGGGCAGGCCGCCGTCGAGGATCCGCACGTCCGCTACCCCGAAGTACCGCAGCAGCCACCACGCCCGCGCCGCGGACAGGCCGCCCACCGTGTCGTAGACGACGACGCGCGACCCCTCGCGCACGCCCCAGGCGCGGGCGCTGCGCTGGAACGACGACGCGGACGGCAGCGGGTGCCGCCCCTCGGCCGGAGACGGCTCCGCGGCCAGCTCGCTCTCCATGTCGACGTACACGGCACCCGGCAGGTGCCCCTCGAGGTAGCGCTCGCGGCCGTCGGTCATGCCGAGCGCCCAGCGCACGTCCAGCAGCACGGGCACCCCGGCGGCCGGGTCCGGCCCCGTGCCGACCTGCAGGTCCGCGGCGAGCTCGGCGACGTCCGCCAGGATCCGGGACCGGGCGGGGCTCACGTCGTTCATGCGGCGTCTCCCACCGGCGTGTCGGGCCCGTCGCCGGGGTCGGTGCCGGGGTCGGTGCCGGGACCGATGCCGGGACCGATGCCGGGACCGCCGTCCGCGGCCGCCTGGGCCGGTACATTGCGCGCGGCCGACAGATCCAGGCGCATCGTGAAGGCGTCCTTGTCCTCGGGCTGGTAGTACCGCTTGCGCAGCCCGATCCGCTCGAAGCCGAAACGCTCGTACAGGGCGAGCGCCGGCCCGTTGTCCACCCGCACCTCGAGCAGCACCGCGCCCGCCCTCAGCTTCCGCGACCGGTCGATCAGCGCCTCCAGCAGGGCGCGGCCCACGCCGTGCCGCTGGTAGTGGGGGTCGACGCCGATGGTCATGACCTGCGCGACGTCACCGTCGAACCACAGGCCCGCGTATCCCACGACGGGCTTGCGGCCCGGCCCGTACACGGCCGCGGCGTCGGGGCCGGTCGGCTCCGCGACGACATACCACCGGCCGAGCGCAGCGAGCTCGTCGGCGAGCATGCCGTACGTCCAGGCGCTCGCGCCGAAGAGCACGCGCTCCAGCTGCAGTACCCGGTCGAAGTCCGCGCTCGCCAGCGGGCGCAGCCGGCACGACGGCGCGTACACCTGCTGCACCACGCGGGGCAGGTCGGCGCTCATGCCGGGCTCCCGGTGGCCGGCACCAGCCGCGCGGGCGCGGGCTCCTGCACGTCGGGACGACGCAGGTACAGCGGGTCGGTGGGCAGCTCCGCGCCGGCGGCGCGCCGAGCGAGCGCGAGGCGCGCCAGCACGGCTGCGTCGGGCACGAGCGGGGCGTCCTCGTCGGCCGGCAGGTGCTCGGGGTACAGCGTGGCGCCCTCCCCCACGACGACGAGCCGCCCGTCTGCAGGAGCGTCCTCGAGCCGGGCCGCCAGGTCGGCGGCCTTGTCCACGCCGGGGCCCGCCAGGGTCTCGACGACGGGCACCCCGTGCGGCCCCTCGTGGGCGACGACGCGGTAGTGCGCCCAGTAGACCTCCTTGCGGCGGGCGTCGGTCGCGACGAGCACCTCGTCGCCCGGCGCCAGCCCGAGGTCGGCGACCGCCTGCACCGCGACCACGTCGATGCTCGGCACCCCGAGCACCTCGACCCCGAGGCTGAGTGCCAGGGTGCGCGCCGTCACGAGCCCGACGCGCAGGCCGGTGAACGGCGCGGGGCCGGTGCCGACGACCACGGCCGTCAGGGCGGTGCGGTCGAGCCCGGCCTCGTCGAGCGCCTCAGCCACGAGGGGGCCGAGCGACTCGGCGTGCCGACGGCGCTCGTCGGCCGAGCGGGAGGCGAGCCGGGTGCCGGTCTCGTCGACGAGGGCGACGGCGACGGCTGCAGAGGTGTCCAGAGCGAGAACTGCCACGGCCCCAGCCTACGTTTCCCGCGAGATATAGCGCGAACACGCGAGATGGAGAACCCCTCCCCGCGAGGGTTCTCTATCTCGCGACGAGGGCGGCGAGGTCGACGCCGGCCCAGCGCGGCCCGACGCCCCGCAGCGTCGCGTGTCGCGTGCCCGCGCCCGGATCCTCGGCCAGATCCTCGGCCAGGTCTTCGGCACCGTCCTCCGTGGCGTCGGCGGCGCCCGCGGCGCGGCCGCGCGGGCGCTCGAGGTCGATCTCCAGGCGGTCCTCGGTGAGTGCCTCGGCCAGGCCCTGGCCCCACTCGACGACGGTCACCGACTCGTCGAGCGACGAGTCCAGGTCGAGCGCGTCGAGCTCGTCCAGGCCGCCCAGCCGGTAGGCGTCGACGTGCACCAGCGCCGGTCCGCGCGAGCCGTCGACGCGGGGCAGCGGCGGGTGCTCGCGCGCCACGATGAACGTCGGCGACGCCACGTGGCCGCGCACGCCCAGCGCGGCGCCGAGCCCCTGGGTGAGCGTCGTCTTGCCCGCCCCCAGGTCTCCCGTGAGGATCACGAGGTCGCCCGCCCGGAGCACACCCGCCAGCGCCGCCCCCAGCGCCCGTGTCCGCTCCGCGTCCGGCAGCTCGGCCTCCGCCCGCGCCATGACGTCGCTCACCGCTGCACTTCCTTCCCCGTGTCCATCTCTGTGCCGATCTCTGTGCCGGCCCCGACGTGGACGCGCGGCGCGCGCGCCCCGATCCCGGTGACGATCTCGTAGCTGATGGTGTCCGCCGCGCGGGCCCAGTCCTCCGCGTTCGGCACGACCGCGCCGCGTTCGACGCCGTCCGACGCCCCGAAGAGCGTCACGACGTCCCCGGCCCGCTCGTCCGCCCCCGGCCCGAGGTCCAGCACGAACTGGTCCATGCAGACGCGTCCCGCCACACGCAGCACCCGGGCGGAGCCACCGCGCGCGGGGTCTCCCCGCCCGACCCCGACCGGGCCGCCGACGCCGAGCTCCCCGCCCGAGGCGTGCCGCTGGATGCCGTCGGCGTACCCCAACGGCACCACGCCGAGCCGCGTGTCCTGCGTCGTCGTGTACTGGAGCCCGTAGGAGACGCCGTGCCCGGCCGGCATGTCCTTGACGGTGGCGAGCCGCGCCTGCAGCGTCATCGCGCCCCGCAGGCCGTAGTCGCCGGGCACGCCGAGCTGCGGCACGGGCGAGTGTCCGTAGACGGCGATGCCCGGGCGGACCAGGTCGTAGTGCAGGCGAGGGTCGGTGAGCACGGCCGCGGAGTTGGCGAGGTGGCGGACCTCGATGCGCAGGCCGGCGGCCTCGGCGGCGGCGACTGCGTCGTCGAAGGCGCGGGCCTGCAGGGCGATCGACGGGTGCCCGGGGTCGTCCGCGCACGCCAGGTGCGACATGACGCCCACCACCCGCAACACGCCCTCGGCCTCCAGCGCGGCCGCCCGGCGCACGACGTCGGGCAGGTCGGCGGGCATGATCCCGCTGCGCCCGAGCCCGGTGTCCACCTTGAGGTGCACCCGCGCCGGTGCGCCCGCCGCCCGCGCACCGGCGGCGACCTCGTCGAGCGCCCAGGGTGCGGCGACACCGACGTCCACCCGCGCGGTCACCAGGCGCTCGAACGGCGCGCCGGGGGCGCACAGCCAGGTCATCACGCGGGCATCGGCGGCCGCGATCCCGCCGGCGCGGAGCGCGAGCGCCTCGGCCGGCACGGCCGTGCCGAGCCAGGTCGCGCCGCCCGCGAGCGCCGCCCGGGCCACCGGCAACATCCCGTGCCCGTACCCGTCGGCCTTGACCACCGCCATCACCGCGGCGGAGGGCGCCTGGCCGGCCAGCGCGCGCACGTTGTCGCACACGGCCGCCAGGTCGATCACGGCGCGGGCCAGGAGGTCGTCGGGGAAGGGTGGGACCACGGAGCTCAGGTCGGTGCTCACGGTCAAGAATTCTCTCACCGCTCGGCACCGGGCCACTCGCGCAGCCGGCGCCGGGAGCGGAACTCCCGGCGGGTCCCACTGATCGGGTCGGCGAACGCGAGCGAGCGCGCGAGGAGCTGCAGGGGGCGATCGGGGTCGTCCGGTGCGTCCTCGCGCAGCTGGGGCCAGAACGGGTCGTGCAGCAGGGGCAGCCCGAGGGAGGCCATGTGCAGGCGCAGCTGATGCGTCTTGCCGGTGTGCGGCTCGAGCCGGTAGAAGCCCAGGCCGCGGGCGTCGTCGCGCGCGACGAGCGTGATCCGCGACTCGGCGTTCGGCTCCCCCGGCTCCGCCTGCGCCCGCACGACGCCGCGGTGCTTGACGATGCGCGAGCGCACCGTCGTCGCGCCCTCCGCCCCGAGCCGTGCGTCCGCCTCCGTGCCCGCCGCCGGCAGCGGCGCCACCGCCTCGTAGACCTTGCGCACCGCGCGGTCCTGGAACGCCGTCTGGTACGCGCCGCGCACCTCGGGCCGCAGCGTGAGCACGAGGACGCCGGCCGTGGGCCGGTCCAGCCGGTGCGCGGGCACCAGGTCCGGCAGGTCGAGGGTGGCGCGCAGGTGCACCAGCACCGTGCGGGTCACCCACCGCCCGCGCGGCATCGTCGCGACCAGGTGCGGCTTGTCCACCACGAGCAGGTCGTCGTCGCGGTGCAGCACCTCCAGGTCGTCGAGGGCGGGCACCTCGGGCTCGTCGGCGGGCGGGTCGCGGTACAGGTAGAGGAAGCCGCGCGGCTCGTACGGGGTGTCGTGGTCGACGACGGCGCCCGCCCCCGTCACGACCTCGCCCGCGGCGACCTTCTCCGCCAGGCGGCCGGCGTCGTGCGGGAACCGGTCCAGCAGGTACTGGGTCGCGGTGGCGTAGCGGGCCGTGCTCGCCGCGTCGTGGGGCAGCACCAGCCGGGTCGGGTTGAGCCCGTCGCGGACCGGGAGCGGCGGGCGGTGCGGGCGCGGGCGGTCTGACACTCCTCCATTCTCCCGCGCACCTCGCCCCGCGCGGCATGATGAGGGCATGAGCCTCTACGACATCCCGTTCGAGCGCATGGACGGCACCACGGCGTCGCTGGCCGAGCATCGCGACGACGTGGTGCTCGTGGTCAACGTCGCGTCACGCTGCGGGCTGGCACCGCAGTACACAACCCTGGAGGAGCTGCAGAAGACATACGCCGACCGCGGGTTCACGGTGGTGGGATTCCCCAGCAACCAGTTCCTGCAGGAGCTGTCCACCGACGAGAAGGTCGCCGAGTTCTGCTCCACCACCTACGGCGTGACGTTCCCCGTCGTCTCCCGGGTCCGGGTGAACGGCCGGCACACCCACCCGCTGTACGCCGAGCTGAAGAAGGCCGCGGACGACGGCGGTCACTCGGGCCGCGTCCGGTGGAACTTCGAGAAGTTCGTCGTCCTGCCCGGCGGCGAAGTGCACCGGTTCTCCCCGCAGACGGTGCCGGACGACCCCGCCGTCGTCGGGCTGATCGAGAAGTCCCTGCCGAGGTAGTTCGAGTCTCGCCGACGTAGTTCGGGCCCCCCTCGAGGTAGTTCAACCGGTTACGGCGCGACCAGGTGCAGCCAGCGCTCCGTGACCACGTAGCCCAGGGCCTCGTTCGCGAGCCGCGAGCCCGCGTTGATGCCTGCCCCTCCGGTGCCGAAGCGCGTGTGCCCGGCGCCGGCGAGGGCGAGCACCGCCGCGCCCTTGACCGCCGTGGCGAGGCCGCGACGCCGCGCCCGGGCGCGGGTCACCGTGAAGTCGACGTCGACCCGGTCCGCGACCAGGTAGTGCACGGTTGCCGCGTCCAGCCGGCCGTCCGCGGCGCGGGCCCCGAACGCCCAGCGCTCGCCGGCCGCCAGCGCGGCGGCGAACTTCGCAGCGTCGGGCACGTCGTGCGACGTCGCCGCGGTCCGCGGGTAGTCGGACGCCGCGCCGGCGTCGAGGTCGACGACGTCCGCCGCGTCCTCGACGGCGAGCTCGCCGACGGTCCAGCCCCCGGCACGCGCGGCGTCCACCGCGGCGCGGCACGTCGCCAGCACGGCGGGGGTGACGGTCAGCCGCGCGCCCCACGACTCCGCCTCGATGCGGGCCCCGGCGTCGAGCAGGCACGCCGCCTCCGGGTCGTCGGAGCGCAGGATCCGCACGGCGGGGAGGTTCGTCGTCACCGGCCGACCGTAGCAGCGTCGTCCCGGCGGCGGTCATTCGTTGTCATCGGCCGGCTCACGACCAGCACCAGCGAGCCGTCGAGGTGCGCCTGCGTGCGCAGGTGCCCGAACCGGCGGTCCCACTCGCCCGAGGCGAGGTCCGCGCCGAGCCGCTCCACGAACCGCTCCTCGACGTCCGGCCCCACGAAGCTCCACGCCGAATTCGCCTGCCGCGCGCCCGGGTCGAGCAGGCCCTCCGGGCGGCCGTAGTAGGCCTCGCTGAACCGGTCCACGCACCCGAGCGGGATCGGCAGCCCCGCGACCTCGACGCCCCCTCCGAGCCCGGACCCGATGCGGTCGACAGCAGGGTAGCGACCCGCCTCGGTCTCGATCAGCTCGGGCGCGTACTCGTGCAGCCAGAACCGGTCGAGGCGCGCCGGGTCGCACGTCATGACCACCACCGGGCCGGTCGCGACCCGGCGCAGCTCGCGCAGCCCGGCGTCGAGGTCGGGCCACTGATGCACGGAGAACGTCGTCATGGCCGCGTCGAACGCGCCGTCGGGGAACGGCAGTACCTCGGCCGTCGCGTCGACGGCGACCGGCAGGTGCGCGGGTCGTTGGGCGCGCATCGTGGCCGACGGCTCCGCAGCGGTGACGTCGCGGTCGCGCGGCTCGTACGACCCGGCGCCCGCGCCCACGTTCAGCACGGTGCGTACGTCGCCGAGCGCCGCCGCGATCGCCGCGGCGAACTCCGGCTCGGGCCGCCGGTACTCGGTGTACCCGCCGCCGATGGCGCCGTAGTCGACGTCCCCGGCGGAGCCGTCGGTCCTGCGTGCGGTGGTCGTCATGGGGCTCCCTGGGGTCGGCGGGTCGGCGGGCCTTCCGCCGACAGTAGTCCGGCGATCTCACCTGGCACGGCGTTCGCCACGTCGAGCGCGGCGACGGGTCCGCCGGGGTTCGCCCGGTGCCCGGCGCGGCCGTGCACGAGCGCCGCGGCGGCGGCCACCTCGGCCGCGAGCGCCGGTCGCCCGACCACCTCCTCCGCACGGGCCGCCAGCATCGCGCCCAGCACGCCGGCCAGGACGTCGCCGGAGCCGGCCGTGGCGAGCCAGCCCGGGCCGTCGGCCTGCGCGTACGCCACCCCGGGCCCGACGACGACGGTCACCCCGCCCTTGAGCAGCAGGGTCGCGCCCGTGAGCTCGTGCGCCCGCCGCGCCCAGCGCAGCGGCTCGGCCTCGACGTCCGCGCGGCGCACGCCCTCGCCGCGGGAGCACAGCAGCGTCGTCAGCTCGCCGGCGTGCGGGGTGAGGACGAACCACGGCGGGCTGACGTCGTCGAGCAGCCCGAGCCCGCCCGCGTCGACGACGGCGGGCACGGGCGCGCCGGCGGTGCCCGCGAGGCGGCCCGCGGCGGCGGCCAGCCCCGCCCGTCCGCGCTCGTGCTGCCCGTCGTCGAGCCCGCCGTCCTCGCCCTCGTGCACCGTCTCCGGCCCGCCCGGGACACCCGCGCCCACCACCCACGACTGCACCCTCCCCGGCGCGGTGACGACCTCCGGGCGCGCGGCGAGCACCGCCCGCCCGACGCTCTCCGAGCCGCGGTAGCGCACCATCCCGGCGCCCGCGCGCACGGCGGCCGTGGTCGTGAGCACCGCGGCGCCGGGGAACGTGGCGGTGCCGGCCACGATCCCGACCACCCCGCGCGTGTACTTCTGGTCCGCGCCGCCGGGCACCGGCCACGACCGGCCGACGTCGTCGGGCGTCAGCCTGCGCACGGCCGGGCCGCCGCCGGGGCCGGGTCCCGGCTCAGGTCCCGGCTCGGGTCCGAGGTCGAGGCCGATGTCTACCACGCTCAGCTCCCCCACCAGCCCGGCGGCCGGCGGCAGCAGCAGGCCGGGCTTGGCCGCGCCGAAGGTCACCGTGCGGTCCGCGGCCAGCACCGGCCCGGCCACCGCGCCGTCGTCCACCCCGATGCCGGACGGCACGTCCACCGCCACCACCCACGGCCCCCGGCCCGCTGTGGGCGCGAGATCGGGGACTGTCGCGCCGCCGATAGTCCCCGATCTCGCACCCTTCCACTCTCCACCGTCCCTTCCCCAACCCGGGTTCCTTCCTGCACTCCCACCCCCCCCCCCCCGCGCCCACAGCGTCGTGCAGGGCGGTGACGAGGTCGGCGGCGAGGCCGCGCAGGGCGCCGCGAGCGCCGATGCCGACGAGGCCGTCCAGGACGACGTCGGCCCGCACGGCGTCGTCGGCCGCCACACCCAGGCGCTCGGGCGCGGCGAACAGCTCGACCACCCGGCCCCCCGCCCGCTCCAGCGCGGCACGGCCGCCGGCGTGGAACCGCTCGGAGGTCAGCACGGCCGTGACCGCGATCCCCCGGCGCGAGAGCACCGCGCCGGCGTGCAGGGCGTCGCCCCCGTTGTTGCCGGCGCCCACCAGCAGCACGACACGGGTGTCCCGGACCGCGCGCCGGAGCCCCGCCACGTCGCGCAGCACCAGCGTCGCGAGGGCGAACGACGCGCGCTCCATCAGCGGCACGCCGGCGGCGAGCAGCGGCTCCTCGGCGGCGCGGACGTCGGCTGCGGACCAGGCGGAGATCATGGGACGCATCCTGCCGCGCGCCGACGCGTCCCGCAGCGTCTCCGCAGGCCGGGGCATAGGCTTCCGGGCATGCGATTCGGACTCTTCATCCCGCAGGGCTGGCGCCACTCGCTCACCGACATCCCGCCGGAGCAGCATTGGGAGACGATGCTGTCCCTGCTCCACTACGCCGACAATGCCGCGGCCGGGGAGCCGATCCCCGGCGGCCCGTGGGCCTGGGACTCCGTGTGGGTCTTCGATCACTTCCACACCGTCCCCGTGCCGAGCACCGAGGCCACGCACGAGGCATGGACGCTGATGGCGGCGTTCGCGGCGACGTCGCAGCGCGTGAAGCTGGGCCAGATGTGCACGTGCATGTCGTACCGGAACCCGGCGTACCTGGCGAAGGTCGCCTCGACGGTCGACGCGATCTCCGGCGGCCGTGCGCAGCTGGGCATCGGGGCCGGCTGGTACGAGCACGAGTGGCGCGCGTACGGCTACGGCTTCCCGCGCGCGGGCGAGCGCCTGCGAGCGCTCGACGAGGGCCTGCAGATCATCACGCAGATGTGGCGCACCGGGAGCTCCGGGAAGTTCGACGGCGAGCGCTACCAGGTGGACGGCGCCCTGTGCTACCCGCAGCCCCTGCAGCGGCTGCCCGTCGGCGACGGCGGCGCCGAGGTGCCGAGCATCCCGCTGTGGGTCGCGGGCGGCGGCGAGAAGAAGACGCTGCGCATCGCCGCGCGGTTCGCGCAGTACACCAACTTCGACGGCTCCCCCGAGGGCTTCTCGCGCAAGTCGACGATCCTCGAGCAGCACTGCCGCGACGTGGGTCGTGACTTCGGCGAGATCACCCGCTCGTCCGACTACAACGTCGTCATCGGGGAGAACCAGGCGGAGGTGGACGACCGCTTCGCGTGGATCGAGTCGCACTTCCGCAAGCACGCCCCCGGCGAGAAGGGCGAGCAGGAGATCGCGAACTGGCGCAACAGCCCGCTCGTCGGCACGCCCGAACAGGTCGTCGAGGCACTGACCGACCTGCAGTCGCGCGGCATGACCTACGCCATCAACTACTTCCCCAACGCCGCGGCCGACCGGGACCAGATCGAGCTGTTCCAGCGCCAGGTCATCCCCGCCCTGCAGGACTGACCGGGCTCACGGGGCGGAGCAGCTCGGCGAAACGGCCGGTCGCGAACTGCACCAGCTCGCCGCGGCGTCGAAGAGACGGCAGACCGCCCGGCCCACGGTGACCGACGACGTCGTCCCCCCGCCTCGAACTCCGCGCCCACGATGGGGAACAGGGTGTCGAGGTCGTCGGTCACATCGGTGGTCTCGACCCAGACCCGTTCGCTCGCGACCATCGCCGGCAACCGGCGCAGCTTCCGGCGACGGGCGCGGAGCTGCACGACGGGCGACGTCAGCCCTCGGCGACCACCATGGCGGACGCGATGCCCGCGTCGTGGGAGATGGACAGGTGCCAGGCCTTCACGCCGAGCTCGTCGGCGCGCGCCTGTACCGTGCCGCGCAGCTCGACCTCCGGCGGGCCGCCGACCACCCGGTGCACGGTGGCGTCGTGCCAGTGCATGTTCCCCGGGGCCCCCAGCGCCTTCGCGATGGCCTCCTTCGCGGCGAATCGGGCGGCCAACGACGAGGCCGGCAGGTCGCGCTCGGCCTCGGTGAAGAGCTTCTCCCGCAGGCGCGGCACCCGCTCGACGGTCGCCATGAACCGGGCGACGTCCACCACGTCGATGCCCACGCCGATGATCATGCGGCTCAGCCTAGGTGCCCCCAGGGCCGGTGTCGGTGCCCGGCCGTAGGGTCCCGCCCATGTTCGTCGACGCCGCAGGGTCCCGGGTCCACTACGTCGAGCGGGGCGCACCGGCGGGGCAGGACGTGCCCACGCTCGTGCTGCTGCACGGGTTCCCCGTGGACCACCGGCTCATGCTCACTGCGTTCGAGGGTGTGCTCGCGTCCCGCCCTGGCTGGCGGCGCGTCTACCTCGACCTGCCGGGGATGGGCGCCAGCCGGCCGTCCGGGGTGGGGAGCACCGACGACGTGCTCGCGGTCGTCCGGTCCGCGATCGACCAGCTGGCGCCGGGCCCGTACGTCGTCGTCGGCGAGTCGTACGGCGGGTACCTCGCGCGCGGGCTGGTGGCCGCCGACCCGGAACGGGTCCGGGGCATCGCGCTGCTGTGCCCCGTGATCGTGCCCGAGCACGCGCAGCGCGACGTTCCGCAGCACCGGGTGCTGGTCCGTGACCCAGAGCTGCTGCGCGAGGTCGGCGCCGACGCCCTCGACGCGGACGACGTCGGCGTGGTGCAGACGCACGAGACGTGGCGGCGCACCGAGGCCGAGGTGGCGCCCGGTCTCGCCGCGGCCGACCCGGACACGGTCCGGCGGGTCGGGTCGCACTACGCCGGGACGTTCCCGCTCGAGCCTCGCCCCTTCGGGAGCCCCACGCTCTTCCTGCTCGGCCGCCAGGACTCCTCGACCGGCTATCGCGACGCCTGGCGCGTCCTCGAGCACTACCCGCACGCCACGTTCGCCGTCCTCGACCGGGCGGGGCACAACCTACAGATCGAGCAGCCGGCGCTGTTCGACGCCCTCGTGGGCGAGTGGCTAGACCGCGTCGAGGAGGCAGCCGGTCAGGCGGCTTAGCGGCGGGTGCTCAGCGCGGCGCCCGCACTCCGGCCTCGTCCTGCGGCTCCACCAGGTGCCGGTACCGGAACCACTTGCGATCCACCTCGGCCTCGAGGTCGACGTCGAACCGGCGCGCCACGAGCAGCAGCTGCGCCAGCACGTCGGCGAGCTCGGCCCGGAACGCCCCGTCGACCTCACGCCCGTCCCCGCGGTCGCGCGACCGCCCCGATCGGGCGAGGTACGCCTGCGTCAGCTCGCCGACCTCCTCGTGCAGCTTGAGCACCAGCCAGTCGTCGGTGCGCTCGATGCCGAAGCGCCGCTCGTACACCCGCGAGATGATCTCGACCTCGTCGCTCAGCTCCGCCAGGTCCATGCGCCGATCATGCCCCTTCGACGGTCGGCCAGGTGGTCGGCGCCCGGAGGTCGGCTCACTCGACGGTGACGGACTTCGCCGGGTTGCGGGGCTGGTCGACGTCGAGCCCCTCGGCACCGGCGAGCGCCATGGCGAAGATCTGCAGGAGCACGACGGCGAGCAGCGGCTGCAGCAGCGTCGGGGCCTTCGGGATCCAGAAGATCCCCGCCGCGGACCGGCTCACCTGGTCGTCGCCGTCCTCCGCGATGACGAGGGTGCGAGCACCCCTGACCCGCCCGAGTTGCAGGAGCGACCGGTGGCTCGGGCAGAATCGTGCGGGTGGCACCGCAGTCCTCCGACACCGCTCCCGGCATCCCGCCCCTGGGCGAGCATCTGACCCGGCTCGCGCCGGCCTCGCCGTACGTCGACCTCGACCGTGCGGCGTGGAGCCGGCTGTCCTCGTCGACCCCGCTCCCGCTCACCGACGCCGACGTCGTACGCCTCCGCGGGCTGGGCGACCCGATCGACCTGGCCGAGGTGGACGCCGTCTTCCGGCCCCTGTCCCGGCTGCTCAACCTGTACGTCGCGGCGAGCTCCGGCCTGCACCGCGCCACCTCGACGTTCCTGCACGAGGACCCCCCGCGCACCCCGTACGTCATCGGCGTCGCCGGGTCGGTCGCCGTGGGCAAGTCGACGACGGCGCGCGTGCTGCGCGAGATGATGGCCCGCTGGCCGGACACGCCGCACGTCGAGCTGGTCACCACCGACGGGTTCCTCTACCCCAACGCCGAGCTGCAGCGCCGCGGGATCATGGACCGCAAGGGCTTCCCGGAGTCCTACGACCGCCGGGCCCTCATCCGCTTCCTGTCGCGCATCAAGGCCGGGCAGGCGGAGGTGCGGGCCCCCGTCTACTCGCACGTCACGTACGACATCGTGCCGGGCGAGGAGGTCGTGGTCCGCAAGCCCGACGTGTTGATCGTCGAGGGTCTGAACGTGCTCCAGCCCGCGCGTCCCTCGGCGGTGGACGAGTCGACGGTCGCGGTGAGCGACTTCTTCGACTTCTCCATCTACGTCGACGCCCGTACCCGCAACATCCGGCAGTGGTACGTGGAACGCTTCCTGCAGCTGCGCAAGACGGCGTTCAGCAAGCCCGAGTCGTACTTCCGGCGCTACGCCGACCTGTCCGACGCCGAGGCGACGGAGCGGGCGCTGTCCATCTGGGAGTCGATCAATGCGCCCAACCTCGAGCACAACGTGCTGCCCACGCGCGGCCGCGCCACGCTGGTGCTCACGAAGGGCCCGGACCACTCCGTGCAGCGGGTGCGGCTGCGCAAGCTGTGAGGGCGCTCAGGCGGCCCGGCGCGTGGACTCGTCGTCCGCCTGGTCGTGCTGGTCGGCAGGCACCGCCCGGACCTTCGCCGGCCCGGTGACGCGCTGCACCACCTGGTCCACGAGGACGCCGATCAGCACGCCCGCTCCCACCCCGACGGCCATCGCGAGCAGCGTGTTGTGGCCGAGCCACGACGCGGCGGCCAGGCCGATCAGCATCGAGTAGATGCCCCACGTGACGGCGGCGATCGCGGAGTAGACCATGAAGCGGCGCCGGGGGTAACCCACAGCCCCGGCGGTCATGTTGACCGCCACCCGGCCGATCGGGACGTAGCGGGCCGCCAGGATGAACGACGCCCCCCGGTGGTCGAGCGCGTGCCGCGCCCAGGCGACGGACTTGCGCCCGCGCGGGCTGCGCAGGATGCGGATCCGGTCGGTGCCGACGACGCGCCCGATCTGATAGGCGATCTGGTCGCCCGTCCAGGCGCCGGCGATGGCGAGAGCCAGCACACCGGGCAGCCAGGGCATGCCCGTGGAGTGCGAGAGCACGGTCAGCGTGATGATGACGGACTCGCTGGGGATCGGCGGGAAGAAGCCGTCGACGGTCGCGGAGACGTACATCGCCGGGTAGATCCACACGGACGCGCCCAGGTCGAGGATCCAACTCTCCAGCTGACCCAGCATCGTCGACAGAGTCTCCAGCACGGTCCCTCGGTTCGTCGGCCGGGAGGATGCCTCCGGCGGTCGCACGACGCCGAACGGCGTCACGACTCCAGCCTAGGCAGAGTCGCCGCACAGGCTGCATGGGGATTTCCCCCGGTTCCACCCTGAACGCCGAATGTTCACCTCAGTTCCACGAACCCCTGTTCCACGACCGGGCCGTAGCGCACGAGGTTCTCGTTCGAGGTCAGCGTGCGCAGCCGCGCGTGGTCGAGGTAGAGCTCGCCGGCCAGGTGGTCGGTCTCGTGCTGCGCGATGCGGGCGGGCCAGCCGGTGAGCACCTCGTCGATCGGCGCGCCGGTCTCGTCGCGGCCAGTCAGCCGCACCCGGCGGTGCCGCGCCACGACGGCCTGCCACCCGCTGACGGACAGGCAGCCCTCGTGGAACGCGACCCGCTCGGGCTCGCCGTCCGGGCCGGGCACCGGCTCGTACCGCGGGTCGATCAGCACCCGGAACGGCAGCGGCGTCCGCTCGCGCGGGTCGTCGACGTCCGTTCCGGCGTCCTCGACCACGGCGATCGCGAGCCCGATGCCGACCTGGGGCGCGGCGAGGCCGACGCCGGATGCGGCGTGCATCGTGCGCCGCATCGCGTCGATCAGCCGCGGCAGCACGTCGCCGAGCCCGCCCGCGTACGGCGCGGCCGGGGTGCGCAGCACCGGCGCGCCGGCCTGCACGATCGGCAGGATGCCCGTGCCGGGCCCGTCGGCCGCGGCGTCGGCGCGGTCGAGCAGGTCGACGACGGCGGCGCGCAGGGCGGCGTCACCCGAGGCCTCGTCCGCGGCCGGCAGGCCGTCGGTCACAGGGCCAGCCGGTCGCGGACGACGGCGGCGAGCCGGTCCGCCACGCTGTCGGCCTGGGCTTGCGTCGCGGCCTCGACCATGACGCGGACGAGCGGCTCGGTGCCGGACGGACGCAGCAGCACCCGGCCGGTCTCGCCGAGGTGCGTCTCCGCCTTCTGGATCGCGGCGCGCACGCCCTCGTCGTCGCCCGCCCGGTCCTTGTCCACGCCCTTGACGTTGACGAGCGTCTGGGGCAGCCGCGGGACCTCGACGGCGAGGTCGGCCAGACGGCGGCCGGTCGCTTTGACGCGGGCCGCCAGGTGCAGCGCCGTGAGCACGCCGTCGCCGGTCGTGGCGTGGTCGGCCAGGATGATGTGGCCCGACTGCTCACCGCCCAGCCCGTACCCGTGCGCGCGCATCTCCTCGAGCACGTGTCGGTCGCCCACGCCCGTCTGCACCGTCGCGATGCCGGCGTCGCGCATGGCGAGCAGCAGGCCCAGGTTGCTCATCACCGTCACGACCAGCGTGTCGGACGGGAGCCGCCCCTCGTCCTTGAGCCCCCGCGCGAGGATTCCGAGGATCTGGTCGCCGTCCACGAGTACGCCACCGTGGTCGACGGCGAGGCAGCGGTCCGCGTCGCCGTCGAAGGCGACCCCGAAGTCCGCCTCGGCCGCCACGACCACGGCCTGCAGCTGCTCGGGGTGGGTCGAGCCGGCCTTCTCGTTGATGTTGCGCCCGTCCGGGCTGGCGTTGATGACGACGACGTCCGCGCCGGCCTCCCGCAGCGCGTCGGGACCTACCTGGCTCGCCGCGCCGTTGGCCGCGTCGACGGCGATGCGCAGGCCGTCCAGGGGCCGGAAGTCCGGCGTCGTGCCGACGCTGGCCACGAGGTGCTCCACGTACTGCTGGGCGGCCACGCCCGCGTCGGAGCGCATGCGCCCGACGTCCGCGCCGACGGGGCGCTCCCAGTCCTGGCCCAGGCGCGCCTCGATCTCGTCCTCGGCGGTGTCGGCGAGCTTGTGGCCCCCGCGGGCGAAGAACTTGATCCCGTTGTCCGGCATCGCGTTGTGGGAGGCGGAGATCATCACGCCGAGGTCCATGTCCATTGCCCCGACGAGGTGGGCGAGCGCCGGCGTCGGGATCACGCCGAGGTTGACGACGTCGACGCCGGAGCTGGCCAGCCCCGCACCGACGGCGGCGGAGAGGAACTCGCCGGACGCCCGCGGGTCACGCCCGACGACCGCGCGGGGCCGGTGGCCGGTGAACTCGCCGGAGCTGCCCAGGACGTGCGCCGCAGCGCTGCCGAGCCCGAGGGCCAGCTCCGCCGTGACGTCCCGGTTGGCCAGTCCACGGACCCCGTCCGTGCCGAACAGTCGCACGATGTCTCCTCCTCCGAGCACGCGGCACCCTTCGGCCTGCGCGCCACCACGGCCACCCCGGACGGGCGCCGCACCGATCGTAGCCGGACGTGCGGACGGCCCCGCCGGAGTGTTCCGACGGGGCCGTCCGTGCGCTGCACGCTCCTGTCGATGCTTGTCGATCAGGAGCTCTCGATCAGCGCTTCGAGTACTGCGGGGCCTTGCGGGCCTTCTTGAGACCGGCCTTCTTGCTCTCGACCGCACGCGGGTCACGCGTGAGGTAGCCGGCCTTCTTCAGCGCGGGGCGGTTCGCCTCGGTGTCGATCGCGATGAGCGCGCGGGCAATGCCCAGGCGCACCGCACCGGCCTGGCCCGAGGGGCCACCGCCGGTGAGGCGGACGATGACGTCGAAGCGGCCCTCGACCTCGACCAGCTTCAGCGGCGAGTTCACGAGCTGCTGGTGCACCTTGTTCGGGAAGTAGTCCTCGAGGGTGCGCCCATTGATCTTCCACTGCCCGGTGCCGGGGACGAGGCGCACGCGCGCCACGGCCTCCTTGCGGCGGCCGACGGCCTGGCCGGGAGCGGTGATGGACTGGCCGCCGTCCGCGACGGGCGCGGCGGTCTCGGTGGTGTAGGAGCTGGGCGTGTTCTCGTCCAGCTCGGTGTCGACGGTGGTCTCGGCCACTGGGATTCCTTCGCTTTGCATCCGGCAGCGGCTCAGGCCTGCTGCGAAACCTGAATGATCTCGAACGGCTTGGGCTGCTGGGCCGCGTGCGGGTGCTCCGCGCCACGGTAGACCTTCAGCTTGCCGAGCTGCTGCGTCCCGAGGGAGGTCTTCGGGAGCATGCCGCGCACGGCCTTCTCCACGGCCCGCTCGGGGTTCTTCTCGAGGAACTCCCCGTAGTTGACCGAGCGGAGACCGCCCGGGTAACCGGAGTGGCGGTAGGCCAGCTTGGTCTCCCGCTTGTTGCCGCTCAGGGCGACCTTGTCCGCGTTGATGACGATGACGAAGTCACCACCGTCGACGTGCGGGGCGAAGGTCGGCTTGTGCTTCCCGCGCAGAAGGGTGGCGACCTGGCTCGCCAGGCGGCCGAGGACGACGTCGGTCGCGTCGACCACGTACCAGTCACGCTGGACGTCGCCGGGCTTGGGGGTGTAAGTACGCACGGTTGCGTCACCTTTTCGTGTTCGGTGTCGTCGGGCGAGAAGCGGCGCCCGATGAGTCAGGATGTTGTGCGCGGGGCTCCATGCTGGTGTCCCTGGCCGAGGCGTCGTCGGGGGCGAGTGGGCGCGCTGACGACGCAGGACACCGGAGGCAAAGCACAACGACTGGTCAGTTTAGCGACCGAGTGCCCCCGCGGTCAAAATGGCGCCTGTCACCCTCCTGCGGCGGCCAGCTCCGCGGCCCTCGGGCGGGGATGCGGGAGCCTGCCCACGGAGGCACCGTAGGACCATGACCGACACCCCAGGCACCTCCCCCGACCCCCTCACCGGCGCCGAGGGCGACGCGGACCAGCTGCCCAACGAGGACACCCTGGCCGACCCCGACCTCGACGACCTCCTCGACGAGGGCTACTCCCCGCTGGAGCGCTCGCGGTCCAACCACTGGGGCGAGACCGCCTGGGAGGAGTCCGCCGGCGAGCCCCTCGACCGCCGGCTCCGCGAGGAGCAGCCGGACGTCTGGGAGCGGGACCCCCTCGAACGGCCCGACACCACCCGCGCCGGACGACTTGCCGAGGACCCGGAGGCGGACCCCGGCGAGGACGGCGACCGCCACAACGACATCTACGGCGAGGACGCGGGCATCGACGGCGCCGGCGCCAGCGCCGAGGAGGCCGCCGTCCACTGGGTCGACGAGCCCTAGCGTTCCGATGGTCGAGCCTGCGGCTCAACCACCGACCTCGCCCGGGTCACGCCTGGCGCGGATGCGCTCGGCCCGGGCGGCGAGCTCGTCGTCGTCCGGGTACTCGACGTGCTCCAGGACGAGCCCGCGCGCCGCGACCACGCCGGCGGCGGCCGACCGGACACGCTCGGCCAGGACGGCGGACGGCGCGTCCTCGTCCCGGCGGCCCTCCCCCACGGCGAGGGACATCCCGACGAGCGACCGCACCATCGAGTGGCAGAACGCGTCCGCCTGCACGGTGGCGACGGCGAGCCCAGCGTCCTGTCCCGCGGCGGGCCGTTCCCAAACCAGGTGGGTGAGCTCGCGGATCGTCGTGGCACCCTCGCGGGGCCTGCAGAACGCGGCGAAGTCGTGCAGGCCGATCAGCGGCTGCATCGCCCGGTGCATCGCCTCCACGTCGAGCGTACGGCGGTGCCACAACATCCAGTCGCGGCGCAACGGATCGCGCAGCGCCGGGGCGTCGGCCACCCGGTACGCGTATCGGCGGTGCAGCGCGGAGAACCGCGCGTCGAAGCCGGCAGGCGCCTCGGAGGCGCGGTGCACCACCACGTCGGGCGGCAGCAGGCCCGTGAGCCGGTCCGTCAGCGCCGCACCGGGGGCGCGGTCGGACCGCCCCGGCAGCGCCTCCCAGCGCTCGCGCGAGACGTCGACGTGCGCGACCTGCCCTCGGGCGTGCACCCCCGCATCCGTGCGCCCGGCGACGGTGAGGCGCGGCCGCGGCAGCCCCAGCGGGCCGGCGCGCACCACCGTCGCGAGCGCGTCCTCGAGCACGCCCTGCACGGTGCGCAGCCGGGGTTGCGTGGCCCATCCGGCGAAGCGCGTGCCGTTGTAGGCGAGGTCGAGGCGCACCCGGAGGGTGTCTGCGGTCGGGCCGGGGACGAAGGCGTCGGGGGGTGTCGGCGTGCTCACCGCACCATTGTGGCCGGATGATGTCCCCTGATGACCGACGCAGGCGCCTCCGCGCGCACCCCAGAAACCCGCCCCGGGACGACGACGGGCCCCCGGCCCCCCGCCCCCTCGGACGTGCTGACCCTCGCCGTCGACTGCGGTGGCGGCGGCATCAAGGCCGCCGTCCTCGACTCGGCGGGCACCGCGCACGCCACCCCCGTCCGGGTGCCGACGCCCTACCCGCTGCCCCCGAGGCTGCTCCTGGACACCGTGGCCGACATCGCGGCCCGCCTCCCGGCCGCGCACCGAGTGACCCTCGGGATGCCGGGCATGATCCGGCACGGCGTCGTGGTGCACACGCCGCACTACATCACCCGCTCGGGCCCACGCTCCCGCGTGCTGCCCGAGCTCGTGGCGGCCTGGGAGAGCTTCGACGTCCGTGGCGCGCTCGCCCGCCGGCTCGGCGTGCCGGCGATGGTGCTCAACGACGCGGAGGTGCACGGCGCCGGCGTGGTGGCGGGTTCCGGGGTCGAGCTGGTGCTCACGCTCGGCACCGGGCTGGGCTCGGCCCTCTTCGACGGCGGCCGGCTCGCGCCGCACCTCGAGTGGTCGCACGCCCCGCTGCGTCGCGGCGCGACGTACGACCAGTACATCGGGGAGCCCGAGCGGCGCCGGCTCGGGGACGGGCTGTGGTCACGACGCGTGGTCGCCATGGTCGACGGCCTGCGACCGGTGTTCCGCTGGGACCGCCTCTACCTGGGCGGCGGCAACTCCCGCAGGATCACCCCGACCGCGCTCGACCGCCTGGGCGACGACGTCGTCGTCGTCCCGAACTCCGCCGCGCTCGTGGGCGGTGCCCGGGCCTGGGACCTGCCGCTCGGCTGACCGCGCTCCGCCCGGTCGCGGCGCGGCCGGCCCCAGCTCGGCCGAGGCCTCCAGCAGCACCCGCGTGAACGCGACGGGCGCGTCCAGGCTGACGAGGTGCCGGGCGTGCGGCACCACGACGAGCCGCGCGGGCGCCCCGCCCGACCGGGCCGCCGCGACGAGCGCGCGCTCCTGGGCGCGGAAATGGTCGTACCGCCCGTTGACGACCCACACCAGGCTGCGCCCCGCGGCCAACGCCCCGAGGGTGTCGGTGGGCTCCAGCTCGCGCAGCATCTGGCTCATCACCCGGAGCGCGAAGCCGCCGGCACCCAGGTCGCGGGCGCTCTCGGCGTCGAGCACCGCCCGGACGAAGGCACCGTTCAGCCGCGCGCCCTGGTCCGGCCAGCCCTCGATCCAGCGGGCGATCCGCAACCAGGCGGGGCGCAACCCGGACGACGTGGGCGTGCTGCACGAGGCCGCGACGAGACCCAGGCTCTGCTCGGGGTGCCGCGCACGGTGCTCGATGGCGAGGTACCCGCCCAGGGAGAGCCCTGCCACGAGCCCCCGGCCGCCGACCTCGTCGACGCCCTCCCGGATCGTCGCGACCGCCCCGTCCAGGGTGAACGGCTCGGCGGTGCGCCCGCCGTGGCCCGGCAGGTCCACGGCGACCACCCGGACCCCCGCGGCGCCCAGTGCCGCCAGCTGACGGCGCCACATCGTGGCCGACGTCCTCGACCCGTGGACGAGCACGACGGGCGCGACAGGCGCGATAGGCACGCCAGGCGCGTCAGGCGCGTCAGATACGGCGGGCGGTACGGTGCGAGCGACCATGCTCCCACCATGCCCCCCGCCGTGCCACGTGCCCACCGCGGGGACGACACAGCCCCGCACCACCTCGGGTGGCACGGGGCTGCGTCGTGAGCCGGAGCTGCGGGAGGTCAGGCCTCCTTGGTCTCCTCGGTGGCGGTGGCCTTCTCCTCGGCGGCCTCGGCCGGAGCCTCGGGCGCCTCGGTGGTCTCCGGAGCCTCGTCCTTGACGGGCTTCTCGTCGGCCGGCTTGGCAGCCTTCTCGGCGGCCTTCGTGGCCTCCTTGACGACGGCCTGCTTGGGGCTCACCGGCTCGGTGACGAGCTCGATGACCGCCATCGGCGCGTTGTCGCCCTTGCGGTTGCCGACCTTGGTGATACGCGTGTAGCCACCGTTGCGCTCGGCCATGGCCGGGGCGATCTCGGTGAACAGCGTGTGCACCACGGACGTGTCGCGCACGACGGTCAGGACGCGACGACGGGCGTGCAGGTCACCACGCTTGGCGAAGGTGATGAGGCGCTCCGCCAGGGGGCGCAGTCGCTTCGCCTTGGTCTCGGTGGTGGTGATGCGGCCGTGCTCGAAGAGCGCCGTCGACAGGTTCGCGAGGATCAGGCGCTCGTGAGCCGGGCCGCCTCCGAGCCGCGGACCCTTGGTGGGGGTAGGCATTTCTGGTTCTCCTTGAGGGTGGTTCCACGCCGCGCGGCCCGGTCAGGTCGAGCGGGCCGCTGCGGGCGCGGAGACGTCAGTACGACTGCTCGTCGGTGTACGTGGCCTCGTCGTCCCCACCGCTGAAGTACGCGGCACTGGACGGGTCGAAGTCGAGCGGCGAGTCCTTGAGGGACAGGCCCAGCTCGGCGAGCTTCTCCTTGACCTCGTTGATCGACTTCGCACCGAAGTTGCGGATGTCGAGCAGGTCGGCCTCGCTGCGCGCGACCAGCTCACCCACCTGGTGGATGCCCTCGCGCTTGAGGCAGTTGTACGACCGGATCGTGAGGTTGAGCTCCTCGATCGGCAGCGCCAGGTCCGCAGCCAGCGCGGAGTCCGTCGGCGACGGGCCGATCTCGATGCCCTCGGCCTCGACGTTCAGCTCGCGGGCGAGGCCGAACAGCTCGACGAGCGTCTTGCCGGCCGAAGCGAGCGCGTCGCGCGGCGCCATGGCCGACTTCGACTCGACGTCGACGATCAGCTTGTCGAAGTCCGTACGCTGCTCGACTCGGGTGGCCTCGACATTGTAGGTGACCTTGAGGACCGGCGAGTAGATCGAGTCGATGGGGATACGGCCGATCTCGGCCTCGTCGGACTTGTTCTGCGCGGCCGACACGTAGCCACGACCACGCTCGACGGTCAGCTCGATCTCGAGCTTGCCCTTGTCGTTGAGCGTGGCGACGTGCAGGTCGGGGTTGTGCACCTCGACACCCGCCGGCGGCACGATGTCCGCGGCGGTGACCACGCCTGCGCCGGTCTTGCGCAGGTACATCACGACCGGCTCGTCGTTCTCCGAGGAGACGACGAGGTTCTTGATGTTGAGGATGATCTCGGTGACGTCTTCCTTGACACCCGGCACGGTGGAGAACTCATGGAGCACACCGTCGATACGGATGGAGGTGACGGCTGCGCCCGGGATGGACGACAGCAGGGTCCGGCGCAGCGAGTTGCCGAGCGTGTAGCCGAAGCCAGGCTCGAGCGGCTCGATGGAGAAGCGCGAACGGTACTCCGAGATGACCTCTTCGGTCAGGGAGGGGCGCTGTGCGATCAGCACGATCTGGTCCTTTCAGTGTGCGTCCGCCATATGACGCATCACGGATCCGCGAACTCTCGCGGTCCTGGGCGGGACTCTGTCCACCCGCCCGGGCAGGCTGCGGCGTCGTACCGGGCTGGGTGCCGATCCCTCGGCACCCGGGCCCGACGACGTCGGGAGGGTCAGACGCGGCGACGCTTCGGGGGGCGGCAGCCGTTGTGCGCCTGGGGCGTCACGTCCTGGATCGAGCCGACCTCGAGGCCGGTCGCCTGGAGGGAGCGGATCGCGGTCTCACGACCGGAACCCGGGCCCTTGACGAAGACGTCGACCTTCTTGACACCGTGCTCCTGGGCGCGGCGCGCCGCCGACTCGGCAGCGAGCTGCGCGGCGTACGGCGTGGACTTGCGGGAGCCCTTGAAGCCGACGTGGCCGGCGGACGCCCACGAGATCACGGCGCCCGAGGGGTCGGTGATCGAGACGATCGTGTTGTTGAAGGTGCTCTTGATGTGCGCCTGGCCGAGCGGGACGTTCTTCTTGTCCTTGCGGCGCGGCTTCCGCCCAGCGGCGGTGGCGCGAGTCTTGGGAGGCATGTGTGCTCGTTCTCTCCTGGTCTGAGGTCGTCGGACCGGTGCGGGCGTCAGCGATGTGCGCCCGCATGCCGGACTGCTGGCGTCAGCGGGTCTTCTTCTTGCCCGCCACGGTGCGCTTCGGGCCCTTGCGGGTGCGCGCGTTGGTCTTGGTGCGCTGACCGCGCACCGGCAGGCCCCGGCGGTGACGCAGGCCCTGGTAGGTGCCGATCTCGACCTTGCGGCGGATATCGGCAGCGACCTCGCGACGCAGGTCGCCCTCGAGCTGGTAGGTGCCCTCGAGGTGGTCACGGAGCGCGACGAGCTCGGCGTCGCCGAGGTCCTTGACGCGCAGGTCCGGGCTGATCCCGGTGGCGGCCAGCGTCTGCTGGGCGCGGGTACGGCCGACGCCGTAGATGTAGGTGAGCGCAACCTCGAGCCGCTTGTCGCGGGGGAGGTCGACGCCGACAAGACGTGCCATGTGTCGTCCGGCTCCTGTACTTCTTCCAGAGGTCTGCCGCACCGCCCTCCCGCGAAGACCGCGGGCCCCGGCCCCTGGGCCGAGGGTTCCCCCGCCGCCCCTCGCGGGACGTCGGGTTCGTGGTGGTGCGCTTGTGCGTGACGGCGAACTCGCCGTCAGCAGGTGGCTGCGATCAGCCCTGGCGCTGCTTGTGGCGCAGGTTCTCGCAGATCACCATGACGCGACCGTGCCGGCGGATCACCTTGCACTTGTCGCAGATCTTCTTGACGCTCGGCTTGACCTTCATCAGTGTTCCTCCGCCGCCGTACGCACGCCGGCAGGTGCCGGCGCCCCGACGGCGCTCGATGGGGTGGTGGTTACTTGTAGCGGTAGACGATCCGACCGCGGGACAGGTCGTACGGGCTGAGCTCGACCACGACACGGTCCTCCGGGAGGATCCGGATGTAGTGCTGACGCATCTTGCCCGAGATGTGCGCGAGGACCCTGTGGCCGTTCGCGAGCTCCACACGGAACATCGCGTTCGGCAGGGCCTCGATCACGCTGCCCTCGATCTCGATGACGCCGTCCTTCTTTGCCATGTCCTCCGCTAACTGTCGTCTGGCCCCGGGCGCCCGTCAGCAACTGACGAATGCCCGAATGTCGTGCGTGCCGCCTGCTCACCCTCGGCCCGGCCGACCCGCGATCGAGCCAGGTCGTGCTGGTCTGCAGCGCCACCATCTCGCGACTGCATCGAGGAACTGCCGAACGGACTACACCCGACAGAACATCGTACCCCTTCGCACCATCAGCTGCGAACGGGTGCTCAGGTGGTGATCATCACCGGCTCGATCTCGAACGGAGCGAGGCCGGCCCGCCCGCCGTCGACCGCGGTGAGCACGCTGATGCCGTCCTCCAGGACGGCCACCGTGTGCTCCCAGTGTGCCGCCCGTGACCCGTCCTCCGTCACGACCGTCCAGTCGTCGTCGAGCACGCGGGTGGCGCCGCTCCCCCGCGTGACCATCGGCTCGACGGCCAGGCACATGCCCGGCCGCAGCCGCGGTCCGCGATCGGAGGTACGGAAGTTCACGACGTCGGGCGGCTGGTGCATCGCGGTGCCGATGCCGTGCCCGACGTAGTCCTCGACGATGCCGTACTCGACCCCTGTCGCCCCGCCCGCCAGCTCCACGGCGGCCTCGACGGCAGCGCCGACGTCGTTCAGGCGCCGGCCGCCGGCCAGCGCCGCGATCCCCGCCCACATCGCCGTCCGCGTCGCGCGCACTAGCGCGAGGTCGGCGGGGTCCACCGCGGGTTCCGCGCCCGGCACGTCGACGTCCAGGGCGCCCCCCGGGCCGAGCACGAGGCTCGTCGCCGAGTCGCCGTGCCAGCCGTCGACGATCGCGCCGCAGTCGATCGAGACGACGTCCCCGACCTCGAGGACGCGGCCACCCGGGATCCCGTGGATCACCTCGTCACCCACGGACACGCACACCGTCGCCGGGTACCCCAGGTAGCCCAGGAACGAGGGCGTGGCGCCCGCGTCGGCGATCGTCCGTGCGGCGACCTCGTCGAGGTCGGACGTCGTCATGCCCGGCGCCGCGGCCGCGCGCACGGCGTCCAGCGCGGACGCGACGACGAGGCCGGCACGGCGCATGACGCGCACCTGCTCGACAGTCTTGAGCTCGACGCGCTCACGCGTTCCGAAGATCATGTCGGCCGAGCCCTCAGCCCAGCTCGGCGGCCAGCGCCTGCACGATGCGCTCCGTGACCTCGTCGACCTGACCGATGCCGTCGACCTTGGCCAGCAGGCCGCGTTCGGCGTACGCCTCGGTCAGGGGGGCCGTCTGCTCGTCGTAGATGTCGAGGCGACGGGCGATCGCGTCGGGGGTGTCGTCCTCGCGGCCCTCGGTCTCTGCCCGCTTGGCGATCCGGGCCAGCAGCTCGTCGCGCGCGGCGGTCAGCTCGATGACGCCGTCCAGCTCCCAGCCGAGGTCGCCCAGGATGTCGTCCAGCGCCTCGACCTGGTGCGCGTTGCGCGGGTAGCCGTCGAGCAGGAAGCCGGTCTTCACGTCGTCCTCGCCGAGGCGCGCGCGCACCATCTGGTCCGTGACCTCGTCGGGCACGAGCTCGCCCTTGGCGCTGTACTCCTGCGCGAGCCTGCCCAGCTCCGTACCGCCCTTGATGTTGGCGCGGAAGATGTCGCCCGTCGAGATCGCGGGGATGTCGAACAGCTCGGCGAGCCGGGCGGCCTGCGTGCCCTTGCCCGCGCCCTGCGGACCCATGATCACCAGGCGCGTGACTCGCGCCTCCGCGCTGCGCGTGCCGTGGAGCTCGCGACGGGTGGTCGGGGCGGCGCTGCCGCCGTTCGTCTCGGTCAACGGAGGAACCCTTCGTAATGACGCTGCTGGAGCTGGGAGTCGATCTGCTTCACGGTCTCGAGACCGACTCCGACGATGATGAGGATCGACGTGCCGCCGAACGGGATGTTCGTGGAGACGTCCAGCACGACGAGCACGATCGTCGGGATGAGCGCGACGACCGCCAGGTACACCGAGCCCGCGGCTGTGATCCGCGTGATCACGTAGTCCAGATACTCGGCGGTGGGCCGCCCGGCACGGATACCCGGCACGAAGCCGCCGTACTTCTTCATGTTGTCCGCGACCTCGTCCGGGTTGAACGTGATCGAGGTGTAGAAGAACGCGAAGAAGATGACCATCAGCACGTACAGCACGATGTACAGCGGGTCGGACTGCTGGACGAGGTTCTGGGAGATCCAGACCACCCAGTCCGCGGACTGGTCGCCGAACTGGGCGAGCAGGCCGGGGATCGCCAGGATCGACGCCGCGAAGATGACCGGGATGACGCCGGCCATGTTGATCTTGATCGGGATGTAGGTGCTGGTGCCGCCGTACATGCGGCGGCCCACCATCCGCTTCGCGTACTGCACGGGGATGCGCCGTTGCGACTGCTCGACGAAGACGACCAGCCCGACGACGAGCACGATGACCGCGATCATCACGATGAAGTTGAGCGGACCGTTGGCGCCGCCGGCGATCGACCACAGTGCGGACGGGAAGCTGGCCGCGATCGACGTGAAGATGAGCAGCGACATGCCGTTGCCGACACCGCGCTCGGTGATCATCTCGCCGAGCCACATGACCAGGCCGGTGCCCGCGGTCATCGTGATGACCATCAGGGCCGCCGTCGCGAAGCTGTCGTCGGCGATGACGTCGACGCCGCAGCCCGGGAACAGCATCCCGGTGCGTGCCGTCGTGATGATCGTCGTCGACTGCAGGATCGCCAGGGCGATCGTCAGGTAGCGCGTGTACTGCGTGAGCTTGGTCTGCCCCGACTGCCCCTCCTTGTGGAGGGCCTCGAAGCGAGGGATGACCACACGCAGCAGCTGCACGATGATGCTCGCGGTGATGTACGGCATGATGCCGAGCGCGAAGATCGACAGCTGCAGGAGCGCGCCACCGCTGAACACGTTGACGAGCCCGAGCAACGAGGTGCTGCCCTCGAGGGCCGCCACGCACTGCTGCACGTTGCCGTAGTCGACGCCGGGTGTTGGCACGAGCGACCCCACCCGGAAGAGGGCCATGATCGCGATCGTGAACAGCAGCTTGCGCCGCAGGTCCGGTGTCCGGAAAGCCCGGCCGAATGCGCTGAGCACCTATCCTCCTGACCCGCCGCGGCGGGTTGTCGTGTCGCCGGGGCCGGCGAGGTGTGGCGCGAGCTCCCGGAGCCGCGGCCCGTGGGCCCCGTCGCCGTCGCGCCGACTGGGTCGTCGGTCCGGCCGGTTGCCCCGGGCTCGCCGCTCACCCGGATCGGGTGCGCGGCGCGGACCGTGACGGATTCTACGTGCCTGCGACGCGTGATCCAGACCACACGCCGCCGGGGCGGTCGTCGCCCGAGGCACGCCGGGAGCACACAGGGCCGGCAGCGCATGGTGCGCCGCCGGCCCTGATGCGGATGTCAGTCCTCGGAGACCGTGCCGCCGGCCGCCAGGATCTTGTCCTTGGCGGAGCCGGAGACGCGGTCGACCGTGACGTCCAGCTTGACGGTGATCTCGCCCGTCCCGAGCACCTTCACCGGCTGGCCCTTGCGGACCGCGCCGTTGGCGACGAGACCCTCGACGGTGACGGAGCCACCCTCGGGGTACAGCGCGGCGAGCTTGTCCAGGTTGACGACCTGGTACTCGACGCGGAACGGGTTCGTGAACCCGCGCAGCTTCGGGAGGCGCATGTGCAGAGGCATCTGCCCACCCTCGAAGCCGGCGGGCACCTGGTAGCGAGCCTTCGAGCCCTTGGTGCCGCGACCCGCCGTCTTGCCCTTCGACGCCTCGCCACGACCCACGCGGGTCTTGGCGGTCTTGGCGCCGGGGGCCGGACGCAGGTGGTGGACCTTCAGCGGCTGGGCCGCCTTCTCAGCCTTGTCGGCCATGTTCACTCGACCTCCTCGACGGTGACGAGGTGCGCCACCGTGGTGACCATGCCACGGATCTCCGGGCGGTCCTCCTTCACGGCGGTGTCGCCGATCCGCTTGAGGCCGAGGGTCCGCAGCGTGTCACGCTGGTTCTGCTTGCCGCCGATGGCGGACTTGACCTGTGTGACCTTCAGTCGAGGCATCACGCACCCACCTTCGCGCCGGACTTCTCCGCCTTGTCGGCGCGCCCGGCGGCCTGCGCACGCAGGAGCGCGGCCGGGGCCACGTCCTCCAGCGGCAGACCACGGCGGGCGGCCACGGCGGCCGGCTCCTCGAGGCCCTTGAGGGCCGCGACGGTGGCGTGCACGATGTTGATCGAGTTCGACGAGCCGAGCGACTTGCTCAGCACGTCGTGGATGCCTGCGCACTCCAGCACGGCGCGGACCGGACCACCAGCGATCACACCGGTACCCGGCGAGGCCGGGCGCAGGAACACGACGCCGGCGGCCTCCTCACCCGTGATCGGGTGCGGGATGGTGCCCTGGATGCGCGGGACGCGGAAGAAGTTCTTCTTCGCCTCCTCGACACCCTTGGCGATCGCCGCGGGCACCTCCTTGGCCTTGCCGTAGCCGACCCCGACCGTGCCGTCGCCGTCGCCCACCACGACCAGCGCGGTGAAGCTGAAGCGGCGGCCACCCTTGACGACCTTCGAGACGCGGTTGATCGTCACCACGCGCTCGACGAAGGCGTTCTTGTCGGCCTGGTCACGGCCACCGCCGCGGCGGTCGTCGCGACGACCGCCGCCGCTGCCACCGCGGCGCCCGTCAGTCTTGTTGGACTCGTTGGCGCCCTGGGGGGCGCCGGTGCGCTGCCCTGCAGCCATCAGAGGATCCTCATCTTCCGTGCGAACTCGCGGACGTCGGCCATCACAGCTCCAGCCCTGCTTCCCGTGCGCCGTCGGCGACCGCAGCCACGCGACCGTGGTACTTGTTGCCACCGCGGTCGAAGACCACGGACTCGATGCCGGCGGCCTTGGCACGCGCGGCGACGAGCTCGCCGATCTTGTGCGCCTTCGCCGTCTTGTCGGCGTCGAGAGCACGCAGGTCCGCCTCGAGGGTCGAGGCGGAGGCGACGGTCTTGCCGACCGTGTCGTCCACGACCTGCGCCACCATGTGGCGCGAGGAGCGGGTCACGACGAGGCGCGGGCGCACCGCGGTGCCCCGGATCTTCTTGCGCAGGCGCAGGTGACGGCGCTGGCGAGCAACGGCCTTGCCCTTGCCCAGAATCTTGAGAGCCATCACTTACCAGCCTTTCCGACCTTGCGGCGGACGACCTCGCCGGCGTAACGCACGCCCTTGCCCTTGTAGGGCTCGGGCTTACGGATCTTGCGGATGTTCGCGGCGACCTCACCGACCTGCTGCTTGTCGATGCCGGCAACCGAGAACTTGGTGGGGCTCTCCACCGCGAAGGCGATGCCCTCCGGCGCCGAGACGACGACCGGGTGCGAGAAGCCGAGGGCGAACTCCAGGATCTGACCCTTGGCAGCGACGCGGTAACCCGTGCCGACGATCTCGAGCTTCTTCTCGTAGCCCTGGGTCACACCGGTGACGATGTTGGCCAGGAGGGTGCGGGTGAGGCCGTGCAGCGCACGGGACTCACGCTCGTCGTCCGGGCGCGACACCACGAGGGTGCCGTCGTTCTGGGCGACGGTGATGGGTGCGGGCACCGTGTGCTCCAGGGTCCCCTTCGGGCCCTTGACGGTCACGAGCGCACCACTGATGGTGACGTCCACGCCGGCCGGGACCGGAACGGGGAGCTTGCCGATTCGAGACATGGCGATTCTCCTTTCCGGATTACCAGACGAAGGCGAGGACTTCCCCGCCGACACCCTTGGCCTGGGCCTGACGGTCGGTCAGCAGGCCGGAGGACGTGGACAGGATCGCCACGCCCAGGCCGCCGAGGACCTGAGGCAGATTGGTGGACTTCGCGTAGACGCGGAGGCCGGGCTTCGAGACGCGCCGCACGCCGGTCAGGGCGCGCTCACGGGTCGGGCCGTACTTGAGGGACAGCGTGAGGGACTTGCCCACCGTCGCGTCCTCGACGTTCCAGCCGGTGATGTAACCCTGCGCCTGCAGGATCTCCGCGATGTGCGACTTCAGCTTCGAGTGCGGCATGGTCACCGTCTCGTGGTGTGCCGAGTTCGCGTTCCGCAGACGCGTCAGCATGTCTGCGATCGGGTCTGTCATGGTCATTGGGCTCCAGCCCTTCCTCGCCGAGGTATCCAGGCGGCACGTGCGTGCCTCGCGGACCTACGACGTAGTGGTTTTACCAGCTGCTCTTGGTGACACCGGGAAGCTCGCCCCGGTGGGCCATCTCCCGCACGCAGATCCGGCACAGGCCGAACTTGCGATAGACCGAGTGCGGACGGCCGCAGCGCTGGCACCGGGTGTAGGCGCGGACGGCGAACTTCGGCTTGGCGTTCGCCTTGTTGATCAGGGCCTTCTTCGCCATGTCAGTTCTCCTTGAAGGGGAAGCCGAGACGGCGCAGCAGAGAGCGGCCCTCGTCATCGGTCGTCGCCGTGGTCACGACCGTGATGTCCATACCGCGGACGCGGTCGATCTTGTCCTGGTCGATCTCGTGGAACATCGACTGCTCCGTGAGGCCGAAGGTGTAGTTGCCGTGCCCGTCGAACTGCTTCGGGCTCAGGCCGCGGAAGTCGCGGATGCGCGGCAGCGCGGTCGCGAGCAGGCGGTCCAGGAACTCCCACATGCGGTCGCCGCGCAGTGTGACGTGCGCGCCGATCGGCATGCCCTCGCGCAGCTTGAACTGCGCGATGGACTTCTTGGCCCGGTTCACCTGGGGCTTCTGCCCGGTGATCGCGGTGAGGTCGCGGATCGCGCCCTCGATGAGCTTGGAGTCCTTGGCAGCGTCACCGACACCCATGTTCACGACGATCTTGGTCAGACCGGCAACCTGCTGGGTGTTCTGGTGGCCGAACTCCTCGAGCAGGGCCGCGATGATCTCCTCGCGGTACTTCTGCTTGAGGCGCGGCAGGGCCGGGGCCTCGAGAGTGGTCTCGGTCATCAGATGTCCTTCCCGGAACGCTTGGCGACGCGCACGCGAACGGTGCGGGTACGGCCGTCGCGCTCGACCTGCTCGGTGCGGAACCCGACGCGCGTGCCCTTCTTGGTCTCCGGGTCGACGAGCATCACGTTCGAGACGTGGATGGACGCCTCGACCGTCTCGATGCCACCCGTACGGGTGCCACGCGCCGTCTGGCCGGCCTTGACGTGCTTGGTGACGCGCTGCACGCCCTCGACCACGAGGCGGTCGGTCTCGGTCAGCACCTCGAGCACGCGACCGGTCTTGCCCTTGTCACGACCGGCGACCACGATCACCTGGTCGCCCTTCTTGATCTTCGCCATGGTCAGAGCACCTCCGGCGCGAGCGAGACGATCTTCATGAACCGCTTGTCACGCAGCTCGCGGCCCACCGGGCCGAAGATGCGGGTGCCACGGGGCTCGCCGTCGCTCTTGAGGATCACGGCGGCGTTCTCGTCGAACTTGATGTAGGAACCGTCGGGACGACGGCGCTCCTTGGCGGTCCGGACGATGACGGCCTTGACCACGTCGCCCTTCTTCACGTTGCCGCCGGGGATCGCGTCCTTGACGGTGGCGACGATCGTGTCGCCGATACCGGCGTAGCGACGGCCGGATCCACCGAGAACACGGATGCAGAGAATCTCCTTGGCACCCGTGTTGTCGGCGACCCGCAGTCGCGACTCCTGCTGGATCATCGATTGATCTCCTGTCGTCGAGCTGGTTCTCGTCCCGGGATGTCCCGGGCGAGCCTTGCCGAACGGATAGTTGCTGAGGTGGCCAGGGAGGGCCGCATACGTGTGTCACGGCCCGCCCCGGCCGAAGGTCAGACGACCTTCTGGATCACTTGGCCTTATCGAGGATCTCCACCAGTCGCCACCGCTTGGACGCGGACAGCGGGCGGGTCTCCATGATTTCGACCAGGTCGCCGATACCGGCGGAGTTCTGCTCGTCGTGCGCCTTCGCCTTGGTGGTGGTGCGCAGGACCTTCCCGTACAGGGGGTGCTTCTTGCGGTCCTCGACCTCGACGACGATGGTCTTATCCATCTTGTCGCTGACGACGTAGCCGCGGCGGACCTTGCGCGTGGCGCGCGCGGTCTCCTCGGCGGTCACCGCGTTGGTGTTCTCGCTCATCGATGCCTCACTCACTCACGCTCGGGGCCGTGCGGATACCGAGCTCACGCTCGTGCAGGACCGTGTAGATCCGCGCGATGTCGCGCTTGACGGCCTTGATCCGACCGTGGGACTCCAGCTGGCCGGTGGCCGACTGGAAGCGGAGGTTGAAGAGCTCCGCCTTGGCCTTCTTCGCCTCGGCGACGAGCTTCTCGTCGTCGAAGCCGTCCAGGTCAGCGGGGGACATGCCCTTGGTTCCGACTGCCATCAGTTCGCACCACCCTCGCGCGCCACGAAACGGCACTTCATCGGGAGCTTGTGGATCGCACGGCGCATGGCCTCGCGAGCCAGCTCCTCCTCGACACCGGCCAGCTCGAAGATGATCCGACCGGGCTTGACGTTGGCGACCCACCACTCGGGTGAGCCCTTACCGGAACCCATGCGGGTCTCGGCGGGCTTCTTGGTCAGGGGACGGTCCGGGTAGATGTTGATCCAGACCTTGCCGCCACGCTTGATGTGGCGGGTCAACGCGATACGAGCAGCCTCGATCTGACGGTTGGTGACGTAGGCGGGCTCGAGAGCCTGGATGCCGTAGTCGCCGAACGCGATCGTGGTGCCACCCTTCGCCGCGCCGGAGCGCGACGGGTGGTGCTGCTTGCGGTGCTTGAGCCTGCGGGGGATCAGCATGACTCAGGCCTCCGTTCCGGACTCGGGGGCCGCAGCCTGCTCGGCCGGCGCCGGAGCCGCGTCGGGCGCGGGGGCGCTCTCACCGGCCGGCTGCGCCGGACGCTCGGGGCGACGACCGCCACCACGGCGGTCCCCACCACGCTCGCCGCCACGCTCGCCTCCACGACCGCGACCCTGACGGGGCCCGGCAGTGGCCTGCTGCGCGGCGAACTCCTTCTCGGACATGTCGCCCTTGTAGATCCACACCTTCACGCCGATGCGGCCGAAGGTGGTGCGGGCCTCATAGAAGCCGTAGTCGATGTACGCGCGCAGCGTGTGCAGCGGCACACGACCCTCGCGGTAGAACTCCGAACGGCTCATCTCCGCGCCGCCGAGGCGGCCGGAGACCTGCACGCGGATCCCCTTCGCGCCGGCACGCTGCGCGGACTGAATGCCCTTGCGCATGGCACGGCGGAACGAGACGCGGCTCGCGAGCTGCTCGGCGATACCCTGCGCGACGAGCTGCGAGTCGATCTCCGCGTTCTTGACCTCGAGGATGTTGAGCTGGACCTGCTTGCCCGTGAGCTTCTCGAGCTCGCCGCGGATGCGGTCGGCCTCGGCTCCCCGGCGACCGATGACGATGCCCGGACGCGCCGTGTGGATGTCCACGCGGACGCGGTCGCGAGTGCGCTCGACCTCGACCTTGGAGATGCCGGCCCGCTCGAGACCGGTGCTCATGAGCTTGCGGATCGCCACGTCCTCGCGGACGTAGTCGCGGTACCGCTGACCGGGCTTGGTGCTGTCGGCGAACCAACGCGACCGGTGGTCGGTGGTGATGCCGAGGCGGTACCCGTGCGGGTGAACCTTCTGCCCCACTATCGGGCCCCTTCCTTCTGATCACGCGGTGCGACGACCACGGTGATGTGGCTGGTGCGCTTGAGAACTTGGCTCGCACGCCCCTGAGCCCGCGGGCGGAACCGCTTGAGGGTCGGACCCTCGTCCACGAACGCCGCCGAGACGAAAAGCTCCGTCTCGTCGAAGCGCTCGCTGGCGCGGTCTGCCTTCACCCGGGCGTTGGCGACGGCGCTCTCCACAACCTTGCGGATGGGCTCGCTCGCCGCCTGCGGCGCAAACTTCAGCACCGCGACGGCCTCAGCGGCCTGCTTGCCACGGATGAGATCCACGACGCGCCGGGCCTTCTGGGGCGTGACACGGACGAACCGCGCCTGCGCCTTGGCTTCCATTGCTGTCCTGCTTCCTTTTCTCAGACCGTCGGGGTCTCCACCTGGCTGACCGAGGTCAGCGGCGGCGACCCTTCTTGTCATCCTTCACGTGGCCGCGGAAGGTTCGCGTGGGAGCGAACTCGCCGAGCTTGTGGCCGACCATCGACTCGGTGACGAAGACCGGGGTGTGCTTCCGGCCGTCGTGCACGGCGAGGGTGTGACCGAGGAAATCGGGCGTGATGACCGACCGACGGGACCAGGTCTTGATGACGTTCTTGGTCCCCTTCTCGTTCTGAGCGTCCACCTTTTTCTGCAGGTGGTCGTCGACGAAGGGGCCCTTCTTCAGGCTACGAGGCATCTGTCAGGCTCCTATCAGCGCTTCTTGCCGGTACGGCGACGGCGGACGATCAGCTTGTCGCTCGGCTTGTTCGGGCGGCGGGTCCGGCCCTCGGGCTGGCCCCACGGGCTGACCGGGTGACGACCACCGGACGTCTTGCCCTCGCCACCACCGTGCGGGTGGTCGACCGGGTTCATGACCACGCCACGGACGGTCGGGCGAACGCCCAGCCACCGCTTACGGCCGGCCTTGCCCCAGTTGATGTTGGACTGCTCGGCGTTACCCACCTCGCCGACCGTCGCGCGGCAGCGCAGGTCGACGTTGCGGATCTCGCCGGACGGCATGCGCAGCTGCGCGTACGGCCCGTCCTTCGCGACGAGCTGCACCGACGCACCCGCCGAACGCGCGATCTTCGCACCGCCGCCGGGCCGGAGCTCGACAGCGTGGATGACCGTACCGGTCGGGATGTTGCGCATCGGCAGGTTGTTGCCGGGCTTGATGTCGGCACCGGCACCGGCCTCGACGACGTCACCCTGCGACAGCTTGTTCGGCGCGAGGATGTAGCGCTTCGCGCCGTCCGCGTAGTGCAGCAGCGCGATCCGAGCCGTGCGGTTCGGGTCGTACTCGATGTGCGCGACCTTGGCGGGCACGCCGTCCTTGTCGTGTCGACGGAAGTCGATCACACGGTAGGCACGCTTGTGCCCGCCGCCCTTGTGACGGGTAGTGATTCGACCCGAGTTGTTGCGCCCACCCGTCTTGGACAGCGGCCGGACCAGAGACTTCTCCGGCTGCGAGCGCGTGATCTCGACGAAGTCGGCGACGCTGGCGCCACGGCGTCCGGGCGTTGTCGGCTTGTACTTACGGATTCCCATGGAAGATGTCCTCGATCTGCTCTCGTCCGGCTCAGCCGACCGGACCACCGAAGATGTCGATCGTGCCCTCGCGGAGGGTGACGATCGCACGCTTCGTGTCCTTGCGCTTGCCCAGGCCGAAGCGCGTGCGACGCGCCTTGCCCTTCCGGTTGATCGTGTTCACCGAGTCGACCTTGACGCCGAAGACCTGCTCGACCGCGATCTTGATCTCGGTCTTGTTGGCCCGCGGGTCCACGACGAAGGTGTACTTACCCTCGTCGAGGAGGTTGTAGGACTTCTCGGAGACGACCGGCGCGATCAGGATGTCGCGCGGGTCCTTCGTCACGGCGGTCACTTCGTGGCCTCCTCGGTGGTCTCGGCCTCGGCCGCCTCCGACTCGGTGGCGACAGCCTTCACCGACTTGCCCGTGGGCGGGCCGGCGAGGAACGCAGCGAGTGCGGCCTCGGTGAAGACGACGTCGTCAGAGACGAGCACGTCGTAGGTGTTGAGCTGGTCCGCGGTGATCATGTGGACCCGCTCCACGTTGCGGAGCGACATGAGCGTCAGCTCGTCCGAACGCTCGGTGACCACGAGGACGTGCGTGCGCTCGGTGAGCGACTCGAGCGTCTTCACCGCGGTCCGGGTCGACGGCGCGCCGGCCAGGCCGAAGCCCGCCACGACGTGCACGCGACCGGCGCGGGCGCGGTCGGAGAGGGCACCGCGCAGGGCGGCGGCCTTCATCTTCTTCGGCGTGCGCTGGTCGTACGAGCGCGGCTGCGGGCCGTGGACGACGCCACCACCGGCGAACTGCGGGGCGCGCGTCGAACCCTGGCGGGCGCGGCCGGTGCCCTTCTGCTTGTACGGCTTGCGGCCACCGCCGCGGACCTCGCCGCGGGTCTTGGTGGACGCCGTGCCCTGCCGGGCGGCGGCGCGCTGGGCGACGACCACCTGGTGGATCAGCGGGACGTTCGTGGCGACGTCGAACACCTCGGCGGGGAGCTCGGCGGTGCCGGTCTTCTTGCCCTGGGCATCCAGGACATCGACGGTCAGAGCGGCCATCGTGTTCACGCTCCCTTCGCGGCGGTACGCACGACGACGACGCCACCCTTGGGCCCGGGGACCGCGCCCTTGACGAGCAGCAGACCCTTCTCGGCGTCGACCGCGTGCACGGTCAGGTTCTGGACGGTTTGGCGCTCGTGGCCCATGCGACCGGCCATACGCATGCCCTTGAAGACGCGCGACGGCGTCGAGGCGCCGCCGATCGAGCCGGGCTTGCGGTGGTTGCGGTGGGCACCGTGCGAGGCACCGACGCCGGAGAAGCCGTGACGCTTCATCACACCGGCGGTGCCCTTGCCCTTGGTGGTGCCGACGACGTCGACCACGGTGCCGGCCTCGAAGGCGGCGGCGGTGATCTCCTGGCCGAGCGTGAACTCGGCGGCGTCCTCGGTGCGCACCTCGGCGAGGTGCCGGCGCGGGGTCACGCCGGCCTTCTCGAAGTGGCCCTTGAGCGGCTTGGTGACCTTGCGCGGGTCGATCTGCCCGGCGGCGAGCTGCACGGCGGCATAGCCGTCGGCGTCCGCGGCGCGGACCTGCGTCACGACGTTCGTGGGCACAGCCACGACCGTGACGGGGACCAGACGACCGGCGTCGTCCCACAGCTGGGTCATGCCGAGCTTGGTGCCGAGCACCGCGGTCACGTTCTTCTGCTGGTTGGTCATGATCTCCCCCAGCCTCAGAGCTTGATCTCGATGTTCACGTCCGCCGGCAGGTCGATACGCATGAGCGAGTCGACGGCCTTCGGCGTGGGGTCGATGATGTCGATGAGCCGCTTGTGCGTACGCATCTCGAAGTGCTCGCGGCTGTCCTTGTACTTGTGAGGCGACCGGATGACGGTGAAGACGTTCTTCTCCGTCGGCAGCGGCACCGGACCCACGACCGTCGCACCAGCGCGCGTCACCGTGTCGACGATCTTGCGCGCCGAGCTGTCGATGACCTCGTGGTCGTAGGACTTGAGCCGGATGCGGATCTTCTGTCCCGCCATGGCGTCGTCTGACTCTCTCTCTCGAACCGCTACTGTCCGACCCCCGCGCTCGGGCGTGTCGCCGTTGTTGGCACAACCAGCGACAAACTCGGGCACACACCTGATCGGCGTGGGGCCGTTGGATGTGGTCCGCAGCGCGGACCACGACGTTTGTCGAGCCTGTCGAAACATGTGTCTCACGGGGCGCTCATGCGCGTCGACAGCCGGCAACCCCGCGAACCCCTCTCTACGGAGGGGGACCGCTCCAGGCGACACAGGCCGGGCCTCCGAAGAAACTTCGGAGCCGACGCGTGCACCGTGGTGCTACACACTGTTCGACACGAGAAAGAACGCGCCCTTGACAGGCAACCTGAACATCTTGCCACACGGAACCCCGGGAATCCAAGCCGAAGCCTGCCCGATCCGTGTGACGCCGGACGCATCGGAGGCTCGGGCCCGTGCGGGGCCCGAGCCTCCGGTGCTGCTCAGCCGGTCAGATCACTTGACGATCTTGGTGACACGGCCGGAACCGACCGTGCGGCCACCCTCACGGATGGCGAAGCCGAGGCCCTCTTCCATGGCGATCGGCTGGATCAGCTCGACCGACATCTCGGTGTTGTCGCCCGGCATGACCATCTCGGTGCCCTCGGGCAGCGTGATGACGCCGGTGACGTCCGTGGTACGGAAGTAGAACTGCGGACGGTAGTTCGAGTAGAACGGGTTGTGACGCCCACCCTCGTCCTTGCCCAGGATGTAGACCTGGGCCTCGAAGTCGGTGTGCGGCGTGATCGAACCCGGCTTCACGACGACCTGACCGCGCTCGACGTCCTCGCGCTTGATGCCGCGCAGGAGCAGACCGGTGTTGTCGCCGGCCTGGGCCTGGTCCATCTGCTTGTGGAACGTCTCGATACCGGTGACCGTGGTCTTCTGCGGCTGGCGGATACCGACGATCTCGACCTCGGAGTTGACGTCGAGCGTGCCACGCTCCACCTTGCCGGTCACGACGGTGCCGCGGCCGGTGATGGTGAAGACGTCCTCGATCGGCATGAGGAACGGCTTGTCGAGCTCGCGGACGGGGTCGGGGACGTTCTCGTCCACGGCCTCCATGAGCTCGAGGACCTTCTTGGTCCACTCCGGGTCGCCCTCGAGAGCCTTGAGCCCCGAGACGCGGACGACCGGGGCGTTGTCGCCGTCGAACTCCTGCGACGACAGCAGCTCACGGACCTCCATCTCGACGAGCTCGAGGATCTCCTCGTCGTCGACCATGTCGGCCTTGTTCAGCGCGACGAGCAGGTAGGGCACGCCCACCTGACGGGCCAGGAGCACGTGCTCGCGCGTCTGAGCCATCGGACCGTCGGTCGCCGCGACCACCAGGATCGCGCCGTCCATCTGGGCGGCACCGGTGATCATGTTCTTGATGTAGTCGGCGTGACCCGGAGCATCGACGTGCGCGTAGTGACGCTTGGGCGTCTCGTACTCGATGTGCGCGATGTTGATCGTGATGCCGCGCTGCTTCTCCTCCGGCGCGGCGTCGATCTCGTCGAAGTTGCGCTGCGTGTTCGCCGGAAGGTCGGGGTACGTGTCCGCAAGCGTCTTCGAGATCGCAGCCGTCAGCGTCGTCTTACCGTGGTCGACGTGCCCGATCGTGCCGATGTTGACGTGCGGCTTGGTCCGCTCGAACTTGGCCTTAGCCACTGGGGTCCTCCTGGGACTTGGGTAGATGTTCCCGAACGTTGCGAGACTCGGCCAAGAAGCCTACATCCCGCGGGGCGACGGGGTTTCCTACAGGTTGATGGTTCTGCTGGTCGTCGACCTGTGGGGACTCACTCGCCCCGGGTCTTCTTGATGATCTCGTCAGCAACGTTCCGAGGAACCTCGGCGTAGCTGTCGAACTGCATCGAGTACACCGCGCGGCCCTGCGTCTTGGAACGCAGGTCACCGATGTACCCGAACATCTCGCTCAACGGTACCTGGGCGCGCACGACCTTGACGCCGGTCGCGTCCTCCATGGACTGGATCATCCCACGACGCGAGTTGATGTCGCCGATCACGTCGCCCATGTACTCCTCGGGCGTCCGGACCTCGACGGCCATGACGGGCTCGAGGATGACCGGGTCGGCCCGCTTGATGCCCTCCTTGAAGACCATCGAGCCGGCGATCTTGAACGCCATCTCCGAGGAGTCGACGTCGTGGTAGGCGCCGTCGAGCAGCGTGGCCTTCACCCCGACCACGGGGAACCCTGCCAGCACGCCCTGCTGCATCGCCGACTGGATGCCGGCGTCGACGGACGGGATGTACTCGCGCGGGATGCGTCCACCGGTGACGGCGTTGACGAACTCGTAGAGCTCGCCCTCGGTCGTCTCGAGCGGCTCGAAGGTCACCTGGACCTTGGCGAACTGACCCGAACCACCGGTCTGCTTCTTGTGCGTGTAGTCGACCTTCTCCGCGGCGCGGCGGATCGTCTCGCGGTACGCCACCTGCGGCTTGCCGACGTTGGCCTCGACGCGGAACTCGCGACGCATGCGGTCGACGAGGATGTCGAGGTGGAGCTCGCCCATGCCGCCGATGACGGTCTGACCGGTCTCCTCGTCGAGCCTGACGCGGAAGGTGGGGTCCTCCTGCGCGAGCTTCTGGATCGCCGTCGAGAGCTTCTCCTGGTCGGCCTTCGTCTTCGGCTCGATGGCCACGTCGATGACCGGCTCCGGGAAGGTCATCGACTCGAGGATGACCGGGTTCGCCGGGTCGCACAGGGTGTCACCGGTGGTGACGTCCTTGAGCCCGATGAACGCGTAGATGTGCCCGGCGTGAGCCTCTTCGACCGGGTTCTCCTTGTTGGAGTGCATCTGGAAGAGCTTCCCGATGCGCTCCTTCTTCCCCTTGGTCGAGTTCTGGACCTGCGCGCCCTGCGCCACCTTGCCCGAGTAGACGCGGACGTAGGTGAGCTTGCCGAAGAACGGGTGCGTGGCGACCTTGAACGCGAGGCCCGAGAACGGCTCCGCCTCGTCAGGACGACGCTCGACGATCTTCTCCGCGTCCTTGACGTCGTGACCCTGGACGGCCGGGACGTCGAGCGGGGTCGGCAGGTAGTCGATGACGGCGTCGAGCATGGGCTGCACGCCCTTGTTCTTGAACGCCGAACCGCACAGCACCGGGAAGGCCTGCGAGGTGATGACGAGCTTGCGGATACCGGACTTGATCTCGGCGACCGTGAGCTCCTCGCCGCTCAGGAACTTCTCGAGCAGGTCGTCGTCAGCCTCCGCGACGGCCTCGACGAGCTCGGCCCGGTACTGCTCGGCCTTCTCGACGAGGTCGGCGGGGATCTCCTCGACCTCGTACTCCTCGCCCATCTTGGTGTCGCCGCGCCACGTGAGCGCCTTCATCTCGAGAAGGTCCACGACGCCCGCGAAGTCGTTCTCAGCACCGATCGGCAGCTGGATGACGAGCGGCTTCGCCTTGAGGCGGTTGATGATGGTGTCGACCGTGAAGTAGAAGTCGGCGCCGAGCTTGTCCATCTTGTTGACGAAGCAGATGCGCGGGACGTCGTACTTGTCCGCCTGGCGCCACACGGTCTCCGACTGGGGCTCTACGCCCTCCTTGCCGTCGAACACCGCGACCGCGCCGTCGAGCACGCGCAGGGAACGCTCCACCTCGACGGTGAAGTCCACGTGACCGGGGGTGTCGATGATGTTGATCTGGTTGTTCTTCCAGTAGCAGGTCGTCGCGGCGGACGTGATCGTGATGCCGCGCTCCTGCTCCTGCTCCATCCAGTCCATCGTCGACGCACCGTCGTGCGTCTCACCGATCTTGTAGTTCACACCCGTGTAGAACAGGATGCGCTCGGTGGTGGTGGTCTTGCCGGCATCGATGTGGGCCATGATGCCGATGTTGCGGACCTTGTTCAGGTCGGTCAGCACGTCGAGTGCCACGGTGCGTTACCCCTTGTCGGTGGAAGGTCGGAAGCCGGGCCGGAGGGCCGGCTGCCGGCCGGTTCCGGATCCGCGGACGGCCCCGGGGGTCGCCCGGGGCCGTCCGTGCGCATCACCAGCGGTAGTGCGCGAAGGCCTTGTTCGAGTCGGCCATCTTGTGCATGTCCTCGCGGCGCTTGACCGCGGCACCGAGGCCGTTCGAGGCGTCGAGGATCTCGTTCATCAGACGCTCCGTCATCGACTTCTCACGACGGGCGCGCGAGAAGTCGGTGAGCCAGCGCAGCGCGAGCGTCGTCGAGCGCACCGGGCGCACCTCGACGGGCACCTGGTAGGTGGCGCCACCGACACGGCGGGAGCGAACCTCGAGCGCGGGGCGGACGTTCTCCAGCGCGCGCTTGAGCACGACGACCGGGTCCTGATCCGTCTTGGCACGGACGCCCTCGAGGGCGCCGTAGACGATTGCCTCGGCGGTGGACTTCTTGCCGTCGAGCAGGACCTTGTTGATCAGCTGCGTCACGACGGGCGACCCGTAGACGGGGTCGACGATGAGCGGCCGCTTGGGGGCCGGACCCTTGCGAGGCATCAGGCCTTCTCCTTCTTCGCGCCGTACTTGCTGCGACCCTGCTTGCGGTTCTTGACACCCTGGGTGTCGAGCGCGCCGCGCACGATCTTGTACCGCACGCCCGGGAGGTCCTTCACACGGCCGCCGCGCACGAGCACGATCGAGTGCTCCTGCAGGTTGTGGCCGACACCGGGGATGTACGCCGTGACCTCGGTACCGGAGGAGAGCTTCACGCGCGCGACCTTACGGAGCGCCGAGTTCGGCTTCTTGGGGGTGGTGGTGTACACACGGGTGCACACGCCGCGCCGCTGGGGGGATGCGCGGAGGGCCGGCGTCTTGGACGCCGTGACCTTCGTGCTCCGGCCCTTGCGGACGAGCTGCTGGATCGTAGGCACTACGTCTCCGTCGTCTTCTCGAGCTCACGAGGGCCGGCTGGCCCTCGACGGTGGTCTGTCTGGCTTGTGTGCCGATCGCATGCGGCACAGGCGGCCCTTGCGGACCGCAACGCCACTTACCACCGGCTCGATGGCCCGGTTCCGCTCCCCCGCCCTGACGGGCAGTCCGAACGGTCTTCCGGGGTACTCGTACGCTCAGATCGGCGACGCGTCCGGCAGCCGTTCCGAACCGGGAGGCTCGGGCTGACAGCGGGACGCGCGCGCGACGGCACGGGCACGGCTCCCAAGATTACCCGCGGAAGCAAGCGGGGTCAAAGGAATGGGAGGGGCGCACGCTGTGACGTGCGCCCCTCCCGTCCTACCTTGCATCTACCTCGCGACGACGTCGAGGCCGGATCAGCGGAGCTAGGGTCCCCGCGGGTCCCCGCAGCGAAGCGAGGAACCCGTGGGGTCTAGCGGAAGTCGCCGAAGTCCAGGTCCTCCAGCGGGATCGCCTCGCCCGAGCCCATGCCGAGCGTCGGGAAGTCGATCTCGTCGTAGCCGAAGCTCGGGTAGAGCTCGGCCTTGGCCTGCTCGGTCGGCTCGACCTTGATGTTGCCGTACCGGGGCAGGCCCGTTCCGGCGGGGATGAGCTTACCGAGGATGACGTTCTCCTTGAGGCCCAGCAGCGGGTCACGACGACCGCTCATCGACGCCTCCGTGAGCACGCGGGTCGTCTCCTGGAAGGAGGCGGCCGAGAGCCACGAGTCGGTGGCGAGCGACGCCTTCGTGATGCCCATGAGCTCCGGACGGCCGGAGGCCGGCTGGCCACCCTCCGCCACGGCACGGCGGTTCGCGTCCTCGAAGCGGGTGCGCTCCGCGAGCTCACCCGGCAGCAGGTGCGAGTCACCCGAGTCGAGCACGGTCACGCGCCGCAGCATCTGCCGCACGATGACCTCGATGTGCTTGTCGTGGATGTCCACACCCTGCGAACGGTAGGTCTCCTGGACCTCGTCCACCAGGTGCTTCTGCGTCGCGCGGGGCCCGAGGATGCGCAGCACCTTCTTCGGGTCGACGGCGCCCACGACGAGCTGCATGCCCACCGTGACCTGGTCGCCGTCCGACACCAGCAGACGCGCGCGCTTGGTGACGGGGTAGCGAATCTCCTCGCCACCGTCGGCCGGCGTGAGGACCAGGTGCCGCGTGCGGTCCGAGTCCTCGATGGCCACCGTGCCGGTGTACTCCGCGATCGGCGCCTCACCCTTGGGGGTGCGGGCCTCGAAGAGCTCCGTGACGCGCGGCAGACCCTGCGTGATGTCCTCCGCGGAGGCGACACCACCGGTGTGGAAGGTACGCATGGTCAGCTGGGTACCAGGCTCACCGATGGACTGCGCCGCGATGATGCCGACGGCCTCGCCGATGTCCACCAGCTTGCCGGTGGCCAGGGAACGGCCGTAGCACTTGGCGCAGGTCCCGACGCGCGACTCGCAGGTCAGCACCGAGCGCACCTTGACGCTCTCGATCCCGGCGGCGATCACCTTGTCGATGATCACGTCGCCGGCGTCCGAGCCCGCCTCGGCCACGACGTTGCCGTCCGCGTCCACGACGTCCATCGCGAACGTGCGCGAGTAGATGCTCGTCTCGACGCGCGGGTGCGGCACCAGCACGTCGCCGATGCGCTCGGCGACGGGCAGCGCGAGCCCGCGCTCGGTACCGCAGTCCTCCTCGCGGATGATGACGTCCTGCGACACGTCGACGAGGCGACGGGTCAGGTAGCCGGAGTCCGCGGTACGCAGCGCCGTGTCGGCCAGACCCTTGCGGGCACCGTGCGAGGCGATGAAGTACTCGAGGACGGACAGGCCCTCGCGGTAGTTGGACTTGATCGGGCGCGGGATGATCTCGCCCTTCGGGTTCGCCACGAGGCCGCGCATACCGGCGATCTGGCGGACCTGCATCCAGTTACCACGAGCACCCGAGGACACCATGCGGTACAGGGTGTTCCGCGCGTCGCTCTCGAGGTTCTCGCGCATGACCGACGCGATCTTGTCGGTGGCCTGGGTCCAGATCTCGATGAGCTCCTGACGGCGCTCGTCGTCGGTGATCAGGCCCTTGTCGAACTGGTCCTGGACCTTGAGCGCACGCTGCTCGTGCTCGTCCAGGATCTTGTTCTTGACGTCCGGCATCGCGACGTCGGAGATCGCGATCGTGACGCCCGAACGCGTGGCCCACTTGTAGCCGGCGTCCTTCAGCGCGTCGAGCGACGTCGCGACGTCGACCTTCGGGTAGCGCTCCGCCAGGTCGTTGACGATCGTCGAGAGCTCCTTCTTGCCGACGACACCGTTCTGGAACGGGTAGTCGACCGGAAGGGCCTCGTTGAAGATCGTGCGCCCCAGCGTCGTCTCGAACAGGAGCGTCTGACCGGGCTCCCAGCCGTCGGGGGCCTCGAAACCGCTGGTCGGCGGCACGAGGTCGTCCATCCGCAGCCGGATCTTCGCGTTGAGGTCGAGCGACCCGCGGTCGAGGGCCATGATCGCCTCGGCCTGCGACGAGAACACGCGGCCCTCGCCGTCGGCCTCCGGGCGGTCGGACGTGAGGTGGTGCAGACCGATGATCATGTCCTGCGAGGGCATGGTGACCGGACGGCCGTCCGACGGCTTGAGGATGTTGTTGCTCGAGAGCATGAGGATGCGGGCCTCTGCCTGCGCCTCCGCGCTCAGGGGCAGGTGGACCGCCATCTGGTCGCCGTCGAAGTCCGCGTTGAACGCGGCGCACACGAGCGGGTGCAGGTGGATGGCCTTGCCCTCGACGAGCTGCGGCTCGAACGCCTGGATGCCGAGACGGTGCAGCGTGGGGGCACGGTTCAGCAGCACGGGGTGCTCCTGGATGACCTCCTCCAGCACGTCCCACACCTCGCCGCGGGTGCGCTCCACCATGCGCTTCGCGCTCTTGATGTTCTGCGCGTGGTTGAGCTCCACGAGCCGCTTCATGACGAACGGCTTGAACAGCTCGAGCGCCATCTGCTTGGGCAGGCCGCACTGGTGCAGCTTGAGCTGCGGGCCGACCACGATGACCGAACGGCCCGAGTAGTCGACGCGCTTGCCGAGCAGGTTCTGGCGGAACCGCCCCTGCTTGCCCTTGAGCATGTCGGAGATCGACTTCAGCGGGCGGTTGCCCGGCCCGGTGACCGGACGGCCGCGGCGGCCGTTGTCGAACAGCGAGTCGACGGCCTCCTGGAGCATCCGCTTCTCGTTGTTGACGATGATCTCCGGCGCGCCCAGGTCGAGCAGGCGCTTGAGCCGGTTGTTGCGGTTGATCACGCGGCGGTACAGGTCGTTCAGGTCGCTCGTGGCGAAGCGGCCACCGTCGAGCTGCACCATGGGGCGCAGGTCCGGCGGGATGACCGGCACGGCGTTGAGCACCATCGCCGTGGGCGAGTTGGTCGTCGTGAGGAACGCGTTGACGACCTTCAGGCGCTTGAGCGCGCGCGTCTTGCGCTGACCCTTGCCGGAGCGGATGGTCTCGCGCAGCGACGCGGACTCGGCCACCAGGTCGAAGCTCTCGAGGCGCTTCTGGATCGCCGCGGCGCCCATCGAGCCCTCGAAGTACGTGCCGTAGCGGTCGACGAGCGTGCGGTACAGCATCTCGTCGCCCTCGAGGTCGGCGACCTTCAGGTTCTTGAACCGGTCCCAGACCCGCTCGAGGCGGTCCAGCTCGGCGTCCGCGCGCTTGCGCAGCTGAGCCATCTCACGCTCGGCGGAGTCGCGGACCTTGCGGCGCGCGTCCGCCTTGGCACCCTCGGCCTCGAGCTCAGCCAGGTCGCCCTCGAGCTTCGTGGCACGGATGTTGATGTCGTTGTCGCGGCGGTCCCCGATCTCCTTCTTCTCCAGGTCGATCTCGTTCTGAAGGTTCGGGAGGTCCTCGTGCCGCGCCTCGTCGTCGACCCACGTGATCATGTAGGCCGCGAAGTAGATGACCTTCTCGAGGTCCTTCGGCGCCAGGTCGAGCAGGTAGCCGAGGCGGGAAGGCACACCCTTGAAGAACCAGATGTGCGTGACCGGGGCGGCGAGCTCGATGTGGCCCATGCGCTCACGGCGCACCTTCGAGCGCGTCACCTCGACGCCGCAGCGCTCGCAGATGATGCCCTTGAAGCGCACGCGCTTGTACTTGCCGCAGTAGCACTCCCAGTCCCGGGTGGGGCCGAAGATCTTCTCGCAGAAGAGCCCGTCCTTCTCCGGCTTCAGGGTGCGGTAGTTGATTGTCTCGGGCTTCTTGACCTCACCGTGCGACCAGGCACGGATGTCGTCGGCCGTGGCCAGGCCGATACGCAGCTCGTCGAAGACATTGACGTCGAGCAAGATGTCCTACTTCCTCAAAACTTGTGGAATGTCCGCTAGTTCAGCTGGTCGCTGGATCAGATCTCGTCGACCGTGGCGGCAGAGTTGGGGCGGCGGGACAGATCGATGCCCAGCTCCTCCGCGGCGCGGTACACCTCGTCGTCGGACTCCTTCATCTCGATGGAGGTCCCGTCGCTCGAGAGCACCTCGACGTTCAGGCACAGCGACTGCATCTCCTTGAGGAGCACCTTGAACGACTCCGGGATGCCCGAGTCGGGGATGTTCTCGCCCTTGACGATCGCCTCGTAGACCTTGACGCGGCCCGGGACGTCGTCCGACTTGATGGTGAGCAGCTCCTGCAGCGTGTAGGCCGCGCCGTACGCCTCGAGGGCCCACACCTCCATCTCGCCGAAACGCTGACCGCCGAACTGCGCCTTACCACCCAGCGGCTGCTGCGTGATCATCGAGTACGGACCGGTCGAACGCGCGTGGATCTTGTCGTCGACCAGGTGGTGGAGCTTGAGGATGTACATGTAGCCCACGGCCACCGGGTCGCCGAACGGCTCGCCGGAGCGGCCGTCGAACATCCGCGCCTTGCCGTCCATGGCGACCATGCGGTCACCGTCGCGGTTCGGCAGGGTCGTGCCGAGCAGACCGCGCAGAGCGACCTCCTCCAGGCCGTCGAACACCGGCGTCGCCACCGGCGTCCCCGGCTCCGACTTGGACGCGACCTCGGGCAGGGTCTCCTTCCAGGAGAGGTCCTTGCCCTCCGCCAGGTCGATGTCCCATCCACGGCTGGCGACCCAGCCCAGGTGGGTCTCGAGCACCTGACCGACGTTCATACGGCCGGGCACGCCCAGCGGGTTCAGGATGACGTCGACCGGCGTGCCGTCGGGCAGGAACGGCATGTCCTCCTGCGGCAGGATCTTCGAGATAACGCCCTTGTTGCCGTGGCGACCCGCGAGCTTGTCGCCCACGGTGATCTTGCGGCGCTGGGCGATGTAGACGCGCACCAGCTGGTTCACGCCGGCGGGCAGCTCGTCGCCGTCCTCCCGGTTGAACTCGCGCACGCCGATGACCGTGCCGGACTCACCGTGGGGCACCTTGAGCGAGGTGTCGCGCACCTCGCGCGCCTTCTCGCCGAAGATCGCGCGCAGCAGGCGCTCCTCCGGGGTCAGCTCGGTCTCGCCCTTCGGGGTGACCTTGCCGACCAGCACGTCGCCGGCGCCGACCTCGGCGCCGATGCGGATCACGCCGCGCTCGTCGAGGTCCGCCAGGACGTCCTCGGAGACGTTCGGGATGTCCCGCGTGATCTCCTCGGGCCCGAGCTTCGTGTCGCGGGCGTCGACCTCGTGCTCCTCGATGTGGATCGAGGACAGCACGTCGTCCTCCACGAGGCGCTGCGACAGGATGATCGCGTCCTCGTAGTTGTGGCCCTCCCACGACATGAATGCCACGAGCAGGTTGCGGCCGAGCGCGAGGTCACCCTCGTCGGTCGCCGGGCCGTCGGCCAGCACGGAGCCGACCTCGACCCGCTGGCCCTCGTCCACGAGCACGCGCTGGTTGTAGCTGGTGCCCTGGTTCGAGCGGCGGAACTTCGCAGCGCGGTACGAGCCCGTGGTGCCGTCGTCGTTCGCGACCAGGACCAGGTCCGCGGAGACCTCGGTGACGACACCGGGCTTGGTGGCCATGATGACGTCGCCCGCGTCCACGGCCGCGCGACGCTCCATGCCGGTGCCGACCAGCGGCGCCTCGGAGCGCACCAGCGGCACGGCCTGGCGCTGCATGTTGGCGCCCATGAGCGCGCGGTTGGCGTCGTCGTGCTCGAGGAACGGGATCAGGGCCGTCGCGACCGACACCATCTGGCGCGGCGAGACGTCCATGTAGTCGATCTCGGCCGGCGGCAGGTCGTCGGTCTCGCCGCCCTTGGTGCGCACCAGCACGCGCTCGCGCTGGAACGTGCCGTCGGCGGAGAGCTCCGTGTTCGCCTGCGCGATGATGTGGCGGTCCTCGTCGTCAGCCGTGAGGTAGACGATCTCGTCGGTGACCTTGCCGTTCACGACCTTGCGGTACGGCGTCTCGATGAAGCCGAACGGGTTGATCCGACCGAACGACGCGAGCGAGCCGATGAGGCCGATGTTCGGGCCCTCAGGGGTCTCGATCGGGCACATGCGGCCGTAGTGCGACGGGTGGACGTCACGGACCTCCATGCCGGCGCGGTCGCGGGACAGACCACCCGGGCCGAGGGCGTTGAGGCGACGCTTGTGCGTCAGGCCCGCCAGCGGGTTGTTCTGGTCCATGAACTGCGACAGCTGCGAGGTGCCGAAGAACTCGCGGATCGACGCCACCACGGGGCGGATGTTGATCAGCGTCTGCGGGGTGATCGCCTCGACGTCCTGCGTCGTCATGCGCTCGCGCACGACGCGCTCCATCCGGGACAGGCCCGTGCGCACCTGGTTCTGGATGAGTTCGCCGACCGCACGGATGCGGCGGTTGCCGAAGTGGTCGATGTCGTCCGTCTCGACGCGGACCTCGATCGCCTTGCCGTCCTTCGTGCCGGGCATGGCGGCGTGGTCGGCGTGCAGCGCGGCGAGGTACTTGATCGTCGCGACGACGTCGGTCACGGACAGCGTGGAGTCGGCCAGCGGCGCGTCGACGCCGAGCTTCTTGCTGATCTTGTAGCGGCCGACCTTCGCGAGGTCGTAGCGCTTGGAGTTGAAGTAGAAGTTCTCGAGCAGCGCGCGACCGGCCTCGACCGTGGGCGGCTCGCCCGGACGGATCTTGCGGTACAGGTCGACGAGGGCCTCGTCCTGGGTGTGGACGTGGTCCTTCTCGAGGGTGTCGAGGATCGACGGGTAGTTCGCGAACTCCTCGCGGATCTCCGCCTCAGTGAGGCCAAGGGCCTTCAGCAGGACCGTGACGGGCTGCTTGCGCTTGCGGTCGACGCGCACGCCGACGGCGTCGCGCTTGTCGATCTCGAACTCGAGCCACGCGCCGCGCGACGGGATGACCTTCGCCGAGAAGACGTCCTTGTCGCTCGTCTTGTCCGGCGTGCGCTCGAAGTAGACGCCCGGGGAACGGACCAGCTGGGAGACGACGACGCGCTCGGTGCCGTTGATGATGAACGTGCCGCGCGCGGTCATGAGCGGGAAGTCGCCCATGAAGACCGTCTGGCTCTTGATCTCACCGGTCGTGTAGTTGACGAACTCGGCCGTCACGAACAACGGGGCGGCGAAGGTGAAGTCCTTCTCCTTGCACTCCTCCGCCGTGTACTTCGGCGGCTCGAACCGGTGGTTCGAGAAGGAGAGGGACATCGACTGTCCGAAGTCCTCGATCGGGGAGATCTCCTCGAAGATCTCCTCGAGGCCCGACGTCGCCGGGACGTCGGCCCGGCCGGCCGTGGTGGCGGCCTCGACCCGGGCCTGCCAGGCCGGGCTGCCGAGCAGCCAGTCGAAGCTCTCGGTCTGCAGCCCGAGGAGGTCGGGGACCTCGAGCGGCTCGTAGATCTTGGCGAAGGAGACGCGGCGGGAAGCGGTGCGATTCGCGATGGCGTCGGCGGACGGAACAGAAGGGGTGCGCGAGGCAGCCAAGAGGGGTCCTTCCCTGCAGTTCGATGGCACGCTGTACGCTCAGCGAGGCTGCAGGCGCCGGACCGCGGAGAAGGACCGTCCGAGGGGTCACGAAGGGGTGACCGCAGGGGCGGGGCTTCGTCGGCGGGGGAGGCGTCGGGGCACAAGCGAGCGCAAAGCGCTAGCATAGCCAGAACTTCGACGTTTGTCCACTCGCGCGGGCACACGAGCAGACGCCCTCGGTTCTGGCTCTTTGAGGACGTTCTCTCGGTGGCCGCCATATGCCGCCCAAGAAACGGTTGTCGTACCACCCTAACCCGTGCTAGCAAGCCCAGGCCAGGTGCCGGCGCGCGACGTCCGTCACGACACCACACCTCCACATCCGCGTGACGCCATGCCCATCGATGCGGCAGTTCGGGGACGGTGCGGCAGTTCGAACTGCCGCACCGTCCCGAAACTGCCGCATCGGCTTCCGCGCGCGGACGCAGCGAGGCCCGCACCCCTGGGGATGCGGGCCTCGCAAGAAGCGATGCGCGGCTAGGCCGCGACGATCACTTGAGGGTGACGGTGGCGCCGGCGCCCTCGAGAGCGGCCTTGGCCTTCTCGGCGGCGTCCTTGTCGGCAGCCTCGAGAACCGGCTTCGGTGCGCCGTCGACCAGGTCCTTGGCCTCCTTGAGACCGAGGGACGTGAGCGTGCGCACCTCCTTGATGACCTGGATCTTCTTGTCGCCGGCGGCCTCGAGGATGACGTCGAACTCCGTCTTCTCCTCGGCGGCGTCGGCGTCGCCGGCACCGCCGGCGGGGGCGGCCACGGCCACGGCGGCCGGAGCGGCGGCGGTGACGTCGAACTTCTCCTCGAAGGCCTTCACGAACTCGTTGAGCTCGATGAGGGTGAGCTCCTCGAAGGCGGACAGGAGCTCGTCGGTGCTGAGCTTCGCCATGATGGCGTTCCTTTCAATCAGTGGCCCGTGGTGCCTGTTGGCCGTCCACGCGATCCGTCTGGTGCGTCCTGGGGCCCGAGGGCCCGGCAGAAGCAGAGGGGGGTGGTGCTCGCCGCGCCGCCGTCAGGCGGCAGCGGCCTCCGATTCCTGCTTCTGACGCAGGGCATCGATGACGCGAGCGGCCTGGGCCGGCTTCGCGCTGAAGGCGTAGGCAGCCTGGTAGAGCTTGGCCTTCATCGCGCCGACCGTCTTGGCCAGCAGGACCTCGCGGGACTCGAGGTCCGCGAGCTTGGTGATCTCTGCAGCGGTCAGCGGGTTCCCGTCGAGGACACCGCCCTTGATGACCAGAGCAGGGTTCGCCTTGGCGAAGTCACGCAGGCCCTTGGCGGCCTCGACCGGATCCCCGGTCACGAACGCGATCGCGGAAGGACCCTTGAGGTCGGCCTCGAACGAGTCGATGCCGGCCTCCTTGGCCGCGATGGACGTCAGCGTGTTCTTCACCACGGCGTAGGTTGCGTTGCCGCTGAGCGACCGACGCAGCTCCTTGAGCTGCGCGACGGTGAGCCCGCGGTACTCGGTCAGCACGGCCGCGTTCGACTCGCGGAACTTGCCCGCGACCTCTGCGACTGCGGCTGCCTTGTCCGGCCTCGCCATGGCAATCCTTCCGGTGGTGGTGCCACCGGTACCCGCAAACGAGAAAGAGCCCCGGCGCAGGTGCGCACGGGGCTCGGAGCTCACAGTCAAGCTGTGTGATCGTCGTCGTGTTCGCCTGCGCAGGCCCCCGTACGTTCACGGGACTTCGGTCTTCGGCTTCCTGGGCGAGCCCGGGCAGCGTCTGACGACCGGCGGTCTTGGGTTACCCGAGAAGCGTACACGACGGCGGGTGGTGGGTCGGCACGCTCCTGGTGACGACCCACCACCCGCCCCGACCTGTCACGGCATGGCGTCGGCCGTCACTGCGACGTGAACGGGCGGTCGGGCCCTGGGGGGGCACGGCCGAGGCCGTGGCCGCAGCACCGACCACGGCCGTAGTGGCGAGCAGCAGACCAGCGATGATGCGGGTGGTACGTGTCTTCATCGAACGCCCTTTCCGTCGGATGTCGCCCGTGAACCGTGGGCCGCCGAGACGGCTCGCTCATCACACCGACGTCACCCCTCGGACGCAAGGGGTGGTCCACATCACAGGACGAGCGGCCCGAAGCAGACGAGCGGGACCGGCTCAGGCTCGTCCGCGACGGCGCGGGCAAGCGCCTCCCCCGGTCGCAGGCCGTCGCGCAAGCCCTCGTGCAGCGCAGGCATGACACGCACCGCGATGTCGTCTCGCAAGGGTGCGACGCTCGCGATCACGGCGCGCGCCCCCATGCGAAGCAGGACGCTCGTCAGGCCGAGCGGTTCGCCGCCGCGACGGATGCTCGCCGACCCGACGTCACAGGCCGAGAGGACGACCACCGAGCGCGAGAGATCTCTGCCGTCGAGCTCGTGGGCGAACAGTGGCCCGTCGGCGAGCAGGACGCTGGAGAAGACCGGGTTGTCCGGCTCGTGGGTGCCGTGGGCCGCCAGGTGCACGACAGGGGCTTGCTCGATGGCGTCGGACACCGCCGCGCACGTCGCGTCGTTCCCCACCAGAGCGCTCGCGCCACTCCCCCAGACCCGTGCCACCTCGGCTGCCTCGGCGCTCGCATGCCTCAGTCCGGGTCCAGCCACGGCCAGCCCTGGGCCCGCGGCCCATCCCGCGTCCCCACGGGTCACCCACGAGTTGACGACCGTCGAGACCCCTCGACGGGAGGGCAGAAGCGACCAGGGGACCGACACCAACCGGTCTCTGGCGGCGACATAGGCGGGCCCCTCGACCCCGGCACCCCGGACCAGAGCGTCGTCCAGCCACGTGAGCCCGCGGGCAAGAGACTGGGACGCCGACACTCGCAGCGACGCCGGGAGCAGTGGGTTGGAGAGCACCTGGAGGTCCGCACGCACGCGCCGCACCTGCTCCAACGTCGGCTCGAGCGGCGCGAGGTCGAGAAAGCGCGTGGTGTGGCGGTCAATGCGTACTGCACACACGCGATCCCTGATCATCATGAGTTCCAGGACCGTGCGGTCCGACTCCTCGGCCCGGAGAACCGCACGGAGCTCGCGAGCCGAGGTCGGCCGCGGGACGCTGGCGTGGCCGTCGGCATGCCACGACCGCTCGCGGGCCTGACTCTGCAGCCGGCGCGCGTTCCTCCGGAGCCGCCCCTGCTCGACCGCAGAGTCCGGGTCGCCCTCGAGCTGCCGGGCCCGCTCGGCGAGCCGCCGGGCAGCTCCGACCATCGCGGCCATCTCGGGGTCTTCCGGCGGTCGAACGCGTCCCGAACCCGCAAACGTGGCACGCCCCCGCTCGACCGCGTCGAAGACCGCGTCCGCACGACCCGAACGAAGCGCCGCGTCCAGGTCGACGGCCTGCAGGCGGATGCCGTGCGCGGAGGCCGCCGTGACCGCCTCGACGGCTCCCAGTCGCTGCCGCTGCCGGGCGAGCAGCCGGTGGCCCTTGCGCACGGCGGCGAGCCCGGCGCGGCGGTCCCCGTCCTCGTAGGCACACAGGGCGCGAACCACCTGGGCACGCAACTGCGTGCCCAGGGACAGGCCGGGCGCGGGAGGGAGATGGTCAAGACGTTCGACCGCATCGCCACGATCACCGCCACGGACCGCTGCTTCGGCAGTGACCAGCTCGAGGTCGACCGCCAACCGATCCGCGCCGGGCAACGCCCGCGCACGCTCCCCGAGCTGTGCCGCGTCCTGAGCGAGGCGGAGGAACGCACTGGGTGAGGCGCCGCCGTCCACGAGGAGACCATGCCGAGCATCGACGGTGATCAGTCCGGCCCGCAGGTCGAGGAGGTCGTGGCCGGCCCGGCGCGCTCGGCCCTGTACCCGTCGGGAGATGGTCATCGCCTCGTCGTAGCGTCCCAAGCCCACCAAGCACCGGGCCTGCCCGACCTGGGCATCGATCAGGTCGCGCCAGCCGTGCGTCTCCGCGAGGAGCGTCGCCGCCATGCCGAGAGCGTCCTCGGCCTCCGTGAGAAGACCGGCCTCATAGAGAACGGCCGACTTGTCCATCAGGCCGATGCCGGCATGCTCGGGCGGCGCGTCCTTCGCTGCCGCGTCCATTGATCGGAGCGCCAGGGGCAGGTCCCCACCAAGGAACCATGCATATCCCAGGTTGTGCTCGGCCATGAGCCGAACTGCCGTCTCGCCGACTGCCTGGGCGAGGTCGCGCCCCCGTGTCAGATCCCCCACTGCGACCTCGAGCTCGCCGGTCTCGAGGCACAACCAGCCCCTATTGATCAGCACCGGGATCAGGTCACGGTCGTCGGCCACGCCTTCGAGGGCCGCGTCGAGCTCGCGCCGCGCGCCCCGGAGATCGCCCATCCGCATCAGCTGAAGCCCCCGGTGGCCGCGCACGACCGCGAGCATCGAATCGTCGTGCGCGGTCAGCGTGAGCGCTTCAGCGGTATCGAGGAGGTCTGTGACGGTGTCACGCGTAGCCCCACGCTCGTATTCGCAGGTTGCGATCCCGACGAGGATGCGGGCGCGGACGCGGACGATCTCCGGGTTCTCCGCGGAGCCCAGGCGATCGAGTCGACGTAGCGCAGCTCGGTAGGTACGAAGCGCAATTCCGAAGCGTCGGTGCGTTCGTGCGCTCGCCCGAGCCCGTTCGACCTGGTCCAGCACGGCATCGAGCCCGTCCACGCCTCACCTCATGTCGTCGCCCTGGATGCCCGGCTCACCTCCGACCGACAGTCCACCGGTCGCGTCGGTGATCGCCGACCAGATCTGCTGCACCCTCGTCGTCACGAGGGTATCGGCGTCGGTCTCGTCACCCAACGCGCGGGAGTCCTGGCGCAAGGCCAGAAGTTCACGAGCGATCTCTCCGGCCAAGACAGGTGCGGCGAACGAGGTGCCGCTCCAGGTTGCGAACCCACCCTGGAAGCCCTCGGGATCGATGGTCGACCGGTACTGGTCCGAGTGCCGCTCCTTCAGGCGCAGCGAGGGCGTGATGGGGCCGTCGAGCGTCGTCGGTACGGTGCTCACAACACCGGCCCCCGGCCGCAAACACGTCACCCACGGTCCGTCGTTGCTGAAGAGCGCAGTCGTCCCGTCGGGGTTCAGCGCACCCACCGTCAGGATCGGCGGGCGCTCGGGTGATGTGTCACCCGCGTCGGTGATCGTCGGGGGTGCGGATCGTCGATCGACCTCGGGAGCGAAGGCCGCGGGGAACTCCGGTCGTGTCTCGCCGTCGTTGCCTGCTGCGACCACAACGGCGACGCCGGAGTCCCGCAGCCGGGCGAGCACCGATCGGAGCGGGTGATCCCACCGCATGTCCTCAGGACGCTCGTGGTAGTAGCCCATGGAAAGCACCACCACGTCCACCGCCACGTAGCCGTCGGCTCCTGCCAACCCACGGTCGTGGAAACGCGCGAGACGACGAAGCGACTCTATGACGTCGGACTCGGCAGCGACACCGGACCCACCGACCGTTCGCACGGGGAGGATCAAGGCATCCGGGCAGATCTGGTGCACGATGCCCGCGATGAACGTCCCGTGACCCGCGACCGGATCGAGCGGACCGGTCAACGGGGAAGTGCTCGCCCCGCCGATCTCTGCGTCTTCCTCCGGGAACCGGGGGGCTGGATAGGTGCCAATCGGCTCGCCCCCGAGCAGGGCGTCGCGGATGACGATGTCGTTACCGTCAGATGAGCCGTCCGCGCTGTAGGTACCGAACCAGTCGTGAGTGCCGATGCCCGTGTCAAGAACCGCCACGACCGGACGCCGGGCACCGTCCGGGACGCGCCACACATCACCGTCGTCGCGTACCCGCCGGACCGGTGGCCCCCCGAGCCAACGGACCGGCGTCCGGCCTCCCGATCCCGCCACCCCGTACTCGGCGAGTCCTTCGGACGTGTGCGTCGAGAACGGATGGGTCGAGAACGGATGCGTCGAGAACGGATGCGTCGAGAACGGATGCGTCGAGAACGGATGCGTCGAGAAGGGGTGCGTCGAGAAGGGGTGCGTCGAGAACGGCAACGCCGACATCACATGGTCCAGGCTGAGCGACCATGCCGTCGACTCGTCGTCACCGTCGGCCTCGAGCGCCTCCCACGCGTCCGGCTGCGCGTCCTGGCGCTCGGGGAGCAGCCGGAGGACGAATCCGTGCTCCTCGTCCACGGCCCCGAACAGGTCGTCCTCGGATGCCTGGGCGTCAGGCTGGTACCTCACCTGAAGGCCGAGCCGGCAGCCCTGGCGACGTGCCTCCCGCTCGACACGTGTCGCCGCGGCATCGTCGTCCGGGTACTGCACGTCGAGGAGCCGTGGCCGGGGATCCTCGCTCCCCGGACGTCGAACACGCTCGCGCAGGCCGCTCGGCAGTTCCCCGTGCACGATCACGCGATCGGCGACGTACCAGGTGGGGTCGACCGCCCGGCGACCCGGTCGCGCACGCAGCGCGTTCGGGTCGAGGTAGCGCATCGGTGGGTCGACGGGTCGCTGCGACGGCCGGTTTGGGCCGCTGGGCGTCTCGGTCACGTGTCCTCCTTGTCACGGGCGCGCCGCAACGGCGCGTCATCAGTGGAGAGCGCCCCGAGGCGCTCGCGAGATCAGAGCTCGATGACCGGGGTGGCGACGGTGACGTCGTCACCGTCGGCGAGGCGCACGAGCAGGCTGGTGGGGCCGCGGTCGACGGCGGTGAAGGCGAAGCGGCCGTCGGCGTCGGTGGTCGTGGTGCGCTCGCCGTCGGGCTGGCGCAGCTCGACGACCAGCGTGTCCGCGGGCGCCACCCAGCCGTCCACGCGCACGTGGGCGCCGTCGTCGTCCAGCGAGAGGGCGACCATCACGGTCAGCCGCTCGTGCGTGAACGTGATGGTGCGCGCCTCGAGAGGCGTGGTGTCGCCGCGCACGGAGCCGACGGGGGCTTCGATCTCCTGCAGCTCCATCACCTCGGCCTCGAGCCGCGCGAGGGTCATCGCGAACATCGACCGCTCCACGAGGCCGTCGGGCACCGGGTCCACCGCCCGGACGACGCGACCCAGGCGGTCCAGGACGGCGACGTCGCGCTCGTCCATCGGCTCGTCCTCGCCGGGCACGGGCGCACCCCACGCGTTCTCGTGCTTCCTGCTCATGTCCACGAGGCCTCCCCCTGCTCGGTGAGGACGGCGCGCAGCTTCGCCAGGCACCGTCCCCGTGTGGCACCGATGCTTCCCACCGGCATGCCGATCGACGCCGAGATCGCCTTGTAGTCCGGGCGGTCGGCGAGCGAGACGAGTCGCAGCAGCTCCTGGCAGCGCGCCGGGAGCCGACGGAGCGACGACCAGAGGATCCGATCGCGCTCGTCGTTCAGCACCTCGGCCTCCGGCCCCGGGCCGGCGTCCGGCAGGGCCGCGGCCCCCTCCGTCACGTCGTCCGGCAGCTCGGTGCGTCGGCGCAGGTCGGCGCGCCCCTTACGCACCGTCTCCCACGCCGCCCGCCGGGCCGTCACCAGCAACCACTTGAGCACGGCCTTCGGCTCGGCGATCGTGTCGGCGTGCCGCACGAGGGCCGCCCACGTGGACTGCACCACGTCGTCGGCCACGTCGCGGTCGACGCCTTGAGCGCGGACCGTGTGCCACAGCAGCGGTGTGGCCTCACGGACCAGGTCCGTGAGCGCGTCAGCGCGGCCGTCGCGATACTCCAGCAGCGCCCGGGCCGCCCGGTCACCCAGGCTCTCCTCGGCGTCGGTCCCACCGAGAGGGTCCTCCGTGGCTCGTGTCATGGCAGATCGCACCTCGTGAGGGCTCGTCGAGTGTCCGGGGCCGCTGCGCCCCGGAACCTCCGAGCCTACGGCCTGCGCCCTCGGCGCAATACGACCGGGTTGCATCGCCATGCAAGTCCCTCCTCCGCGCGCGTGCCGGTGCGGCGTACTCGTCATCGCCCGGGAGAGAGGGCGGCCCGCGCCGCGTGATACACGCGGCGCGGGCCAGTGTCCTGCTGGTTTCGTGCGGCTTCGGTCGAGCCGGACCTCACCCTCCGGTCGCCAGCCGCCCGCCGATGACGTCCGCGACCTCGTAGCCGTTCGTCGCGTCCCAGTTGATCGACCAGGTCATGACGCCGCCGATCGGGCCGTAGGGCTCGTCCGGGCTGAAGGCGCCGCAGCCGGTGCCGGCCTCCAGGCAGTCCAGGGCGCTGACGACGTTCGCGAGCGGCTGGTAGCCGCCCCCGGCCGCGCTCGGGACGGCGGGGACGCCGATGCCGACCTGATCCGGCCGCAGCCCCATCTCCAGCTGGATACAGGACAGGGCGGTGAGGAAGTCGACCGTGCCCTGCTGGTAGACCTGCTGGTCGCACCCGAGCATCGACCCCGAGTTGTAGTACTGCGTGTTGACGATCGTGAGGATGTCCTTGATCGCCAGGGTCAGCTGGTAGTACCCGGAGCTCGTCGACTGGTAGTCGATCGTCTGGGGCGCCATCGTCAGGACGAGGTCGTCGCCGGCCTTCGCCGACAGCTGGTGCAGGGCGTCCCCCATGTGCTCGGCGTCGATCCCGTGCTCGAGGTCGATGTCCACGCCGTCGAAGCCGTACTCCTGCATCAGCCCGTACGCGGAGTCGGCGAAGGCCGCCGCCTCCGCCGGGCTCGAGACGACCACGTTGCCCTTCTCTCCCCCGACCGACAGCACCACCTTGCGGCCCTGGGCGTGCATCGCCGCGATGTCGTCGTTGAACTGGGCCTCGGTGTACCCGCCGAGCTCCGCGCTCGCGAGCTCGAACGTGATGCCGCCGGGGGTGTCGGCCAGGTTCTCCGCAAAGGCGATCGCCACGAGGTTGTACGCCTCCGGCACCTCGGAGAGCGGCAGCGTCGCCGACCCGTTGTCGAAGTTCTGCCAGTAGCCGGTGAGCCAAGGCCCGCCGGCAGCCGCGTCCCCCTCGTCCGCTGGCGCGCTCGACGCCGCCGCCACCACGGAGCCGGTCAGCGCGATCGCGACCGCGCTCGCCGCGGCGACCAGCCCGCCGAGCAGCTGGCGGCTGCGCGCGCCGCCCGCTCGGTCGACCGGCCGCACGGCAGATCTCGAAACAGGTCTCACGATGTGCTCCCTCGTCGAGTGGTCCGGATCACTCGACGCTAGGACCGCGAGGGGCGCGGCGGCATGAGGGATACCACGTGACCTGCGCGCCGCTGGGTCAGGGAGATCGCGTATGCCCCCGGGCCGCTGTGCCCTGGGGGACGACGACGGCCCGGCACCCTCGCGGGTGCCGGGCCGTCGTCGGTGGTTCAGCGGGTCCCTGCCGGGATCACGCCTCGATCAGGCGTGGATCACGCGTCCTCGAGGAGCCGCGTGGTGCGCGACTGGTCGAGCGGGATGCCCGGGCCCATCGTCGTCGCCATCGTGGCCTTGGTGATGTACCGGCCCTTCGAGGACGTCGGCTTGAGACGCAGGACCTCGTCGAGCGCAGCGGCGTAGTTCTCCACCAGCGCCTTCTCGTCGAACGACGCCTTGCCGATGATGAAGTGCAGGTTCGAGTGCTTGTCCACCCGGAACTCGATCTTGCCGCCCTTGATGTCGGTCACGGCCTTGGCCACGTCCATCGTCACGGTGCCGGTCTTCGGGTTCGGCATGAGACCGCGGGGGCCCAGCACCTTGCCCAGTCGACCGACCTTGCCCATGAGGTCCGGCGTCGCGACGGCGGCGTCGAAGTCGGTGTATCCGGCGGCCACCTTCGCGATGAGCTCGTCGCCACCGACCTCGTCGGCGCCGGCCGCGATGGCCTCCTCGGCCTTGGCCGCGTTGGCGAAGACGAGCACGCGGGCCGTCTTGCCGGTGCCGTGGGGCAGGTTGACCGTGCCGCGGACCATCTGGTCGGCCTTGCGGGGGTCGACGCCCAGGCGGAACGCGACCTCGATGGTCGCGTCGTACTTGACCGTCGCGGTCTCCTTGGCGAGGCGGATCGCCTCGAGGGGGGCGTACAGGGCGTCGCGGTCGATCTTCTCCGCCGCGGCGCGGTATGCCTTGCTGCGCGTTGCCATCTGCTTCTCCTTCTGCAGTCGTGGTGAGCGGGCCCGCGCGGGCCCTGCCACGTGCCCGACGCCGATCGCCGGGACTTGCACGCACCACCCGGACTGCGATCAGGTCACAGCCCGGGCGGTGCGTCCTCGGATCACTCCGAGACGGTGATGCCCATCGAACGAGCGGTGCCGGTGACGATCTTCATCGCGGCGTCGACGTCGTTCGCGTTGAGGTCCTGGAGCTTCGTCTGGGCGATCTCACGGACCTGGTCCTGGGTGAGCTGCGCGACCTTGACCGTGTGCGGCGTCGCGGAACCCTTGGCCACACCGGCGGCCTTCTTGATGAGCTCGGCGGCCGGCGGCGTCTTCGTGATGAAGGTGAAGGAGCGGTCCTCGTAGACCGTGATCTCCACCGGCACGACGTTGCCGCGCTGCGACTCGGTGGCCGCGTTGTAGGCCTTGCAGAACTCCATGATGTTCACGCCGTGCTGACCGAGCGCGGGGCCGATCGGCGGGGCGGGGGTGGCCGCACCGGCGTTGATCTGGAGCTTGATGAGGCCCGAGACCTTCTTGGACTTGGGAGGCATGTTGCGTTCCTTGCTTTCTGTTCGTGGGCCGACGCCGTGGGCGATGACCCGGTTGCAGTGCCGTCGTGCCTTGCGGAGGCCTGCGAGGTTTCGACAGGCTCAACCGGCGAAGACGATCAGATCTTGGCGACCTGGTTGAACGACAGCTCGACCGGGGTCTCCCGGCCGAAGATGGAGACGAGGACCTGGAGCTTCTGGGCCTCGGCGTTGATCTCGGAGATCGTGGCAGGCAGCGTGTCGAACGGGCCGTCGGTGACGGTCACGGACTCGCCCACCTCGAAGTCGACCTCGACCGGGGTCTTGGCCGTCGCGCCACCGGCACCCGCGCCCGACTTGCCCGACTCGGGGGTCGCCTCGACGAACACCGGCGCCAACATCGAGTAGACCTCGTCGAGCGTGAGCGGCACGGGCTGGTGCGTGTGGCCGACGAAGCCGGTGACGCCCGGCGTGTGACGCACCGCGCCCCACGACTCGTCGGTGAGGTCCATGCGCACGAGGACGTAACCGGGGATGCGCACGCGGCGGACGGTCTTCTTCTGCGCGTTCTTGATCTCGGTCACCTCTTCCATGGGGACCTCGATCTGGAAGATGTAGTCCTCCATGTTCAGGCTCTGGATGCGGTTCTCCAGGTTGGCCTTCACGCGGTTCTCGTACCCGGCGTACGAGTGGATGACGTACCAGTCGCCGAGCTGTGTGCGTAGGGTGCGGCGGAACTCCTCGGCCGGGTCCTCGACGACGTCGCCATCGGCGTCCGAGGGACGCTCCTCGTCGGCAGCGGCCTCGGTGGCCTCGGCCTCGTCGGCAGCGGCCTCGTCGGCGACGTCCTCTACGACCTCGGGCTCGTCGGCGACGTCCTCTGCGACCTCGGGCTCGTCGGCGACGTCCTCTGCGACCTCGGGCTCGTCGGCAGCAGCTTCCTCGGCGACCTCGGCGTCGCCCTCAGGCTCGACGTCCGTCGCCGGGTCCGTGGCGGTGTCCGCGGGCACGTCGAGGTCCGCCGCGACGCCGTCGGCGTCGGGCTGGGTGGGGTCGACGTTCTCCGTCTGGTCCAGCGGATCCTGGGACACGAAAGAACCTGCTTTCTGGAATCTTCTTGCTTCGGTGGTCGGACGTCCGGCGGTCGGCCCAGGTCAGTCGCCGAAGATGGCGAGCACGCCCAGTCCGATGACGTAGTCGAGCGCCGTCACGAACAGCATGACCACAACGACGAACACCAGGACGACGATCGTGTAGTTGACCAGCTCCGAGCGGGTCGGGGTGACGACCTTCCGCAGCTCCGCCACGACCTGCCGCACGAACTGCACGATGCGCGCGAACAGGTGCGGGCGCTTGCCGGTGTCCGGCTTGGCGCCGCCGGGCGTACCCACGGCCTCGGCCGGTGACTCGCTCACTCGCTCTACCCCGTTTCGCGTTCCCACCGCGGCCACGCCACCTGCCGGCGACGCACCCACGGCACTGACTCCTGGCGTTCCGAGGTCACGCGGACGTTGGCCCCGCTGCGCGCGGCCCCACGGGGGATCACGCTGGCAGGGTAGACAGGACTCGAACCTGCAACCTGCGGTTTTGGAGACCGCTGCGCTACCAATTGCGCCACTACCCTACGTGCCCGACGCCCGCTTCGTCCGTACTCGAACCGCCCGGAAGGGCGCGTTCCAGCATGGTGGGCATCAACCACCGAGGGACAACTGTACGCGACGAGCAAGCGTGGGTCGAACCACCTCAGACATCGTACGGAGACGACCCCGACGGGCGGCCGGCGACGGCCCGACGGCACTCGCCATCCGCCGAGCCGTCCACCGAACGGTGGACCCCGGGTCCCGCCGACCGGGGCTCCCGCGGGCGCCCACGCCGGGGCGAGGCTCGGTGCATGACCCCGACGACGAACCCCTCCCCACCGTCCGCGCCCGCGGCGGCCCGCGCCGGCGACGCACGGACCGGCACGACGACCAGGACAGCGGGCGCCGCCGCCGTCCGCGTGCGCGGACTGACCAAGCGGTACGGCCCCAAGCAGGCGGTCGACGGGCTCGACCTCGACCTCGCCACGGGCGAGATCGTCGCCGTCCTCGGCCCGAACGGCGCGGGCAAGACCACGACCGTCGAGATCCTCGAGGGGTTCCGCGACCGCGACGGCGGCGAGGTGAGCGTGCTCGGCGAGGACCCGGCGCGTGGCGGGCGCGCCTGGCGGTCGCGCATCGGCGTCGTCGCGCAGGACTCGCGCGACCAGGCCGAGCTCACGGTCGCGGAGTCCGTGCGCTCCACCGCGCGCTACTACCCCGCCCCGCGCGACCCGGACGAGGTCGTCGCCGCGGTGGACCTGACCGCCAAGGCCGGGGCCCGGGTGCGCTCGCTGTCCGGCGGCCAGCGGCGCCGGCTCGACGTCGCCCTCGGCGTCGTCGGCGACCCCGAGCTGCTCTTCCTCGACGAGCCCACCACGGGCTTCGACCCGCAGGCACGGCGCATCTTCTGGGACCTGATCCTCGGCCTGCGCGACGCGGGCACGACCATCCTGCTCACCACGCACGACCTCGCCGAGGCGGCCCACCTGGCCGACCGGGTCGTCGTCGTGCGCGACGGGCTGGTGGTGGCCGAGGGCTCGCCCGAGACGCTCGGCGGGACCCAGGCGCGCACGCCGCTGGTGAGCTGGACGGCGGACGGCGTCGGGCACGCCGAGCACACCGACGCCCCGACCGTGCTCGCGGCCCACCTCATGGCGACGGCCGCCGGGCCCGACGGCGAGGTCGCCGACCTGACCATCACACGCCCGAGCCTCGAGGACGTCTATCTCGGGCTCGTCAGGACGGGGGCCGACGCATGAGCACCACCGGCGCAACCACGGCGGGACAGGTTTCGACAGGCTCGACCGGCGGGGCGGGCTCGACCGGCGCACGGACGAGCTCAGCCGGCGGGCGCCTGCCCGGCATCGTGCGGCTCGCCCTCGTACGCGCCGGGGTGGAGCTGCGCCAGTTCTGGCGGGAGCGGGACGCGGTCGTCTTCGTCTTCGCCTACCCGATCCTCATGCTGGCGATCTTCTCCTCCGTGTTCAGCGGCGAGAACCAGGGCGACGCCGCCGCCTCGGTGGACTTCGCGCGGTACTTCCTGCCGGGCATGATCGCCACCGGCATCATGCTCACCAGCTTCCAGTCGCTGGCCATCTCCATCGCGGTGGAGCGGGACGACGGCACGCTGCGCCGGCTGCGCGCCACTCCCTTGCCCGCGACCTCGTACTTCGGCGGCAAGGTGCTGCTCACGCTCACTACCTCCCTGGTGCAGACGGCGCTGCTGCTCGCCGTCGCGGCGCTCGCCTTCGACGTGCCGATGCCGTCGGACGTCGGGGACTGGGCCACGTTCGCCTGGGTCTTCGTGCTCGGCACCGCCACCGGGACGGTGTGCGGCGTCGGGTTCTCGTCCCTGCCCCGCTCGGGCCGGTCCGCGAGCGCCGTCGTGACGCCGGTGGTGCTGGTGCTGCAGTTCATCTCCGGGGTGTTCTTCGCGTTCTACGCGCTGCCGTCGTGGATGCAGTCGATCGCGTCCGTCTTCCCCCTGAAGTGGATCGCGCAGGGCATGCGGTCGGTGTTCCTGCCCGAGGAGATGGTGGTGCTGGAGCCGAGCGGGTCGTGGCAGCTGGCGGCCACCGCTGGTGTACTGGTCGCATGGCTGCTGATCGGGCTGGTCGTCGGGGTGCGGACCTTCCGCTGGCGGCGCCGTGACGACGGCTGATGGCGCCCGCGAGGACGCCCCGGGCGACCCCGGCGAGCCGTACGACGCCGAGGACGTCGCCGCGTGGGACCGGCAGGTGGTCTGGTGGGACCGGACGTTCGTCGCGATCGTCCTGCTGACGGCCGTCGCCCTCCCGCTCGCGGGCCAGCGCGGCGCCGAGCTGTGGGTGGCCTACGCCGCGATGGCGGCGATCCTGCTGGCGTACGCCGTCTGGGGCGGCCCGGCGACGCGGTCGCGCGACCAGCGCAAGGCCGCCGCGTACGTGGTCGTCCTGATCGCGGGCACCGCGGTGACGGTTGCCCAGAACGGCATCGCGACGCTGCTGCTGTTCGGCGCGTTCACGCAGCTGTGGATGCTGCTCGAGCCGTCGCGCCGGGCGATCGTCGCCTCGGTGGTCCTCGCCGCCGCGACCTCCTTCGGCATCGCCTTCCAGGAAGGCTTCGACCTGCCGACGCTCCTGGAGGCCGCGCCCCAGATGGCGGTCGCGCTGGCCTTCGCGATCGTGCTGGGTATGTGGGTCGCCACGACGATGCGACGCTCCGACGAGCGCGCCCGGCTGCTGCGCGAGCTGCGCGACGCGCAGGCGGAGCTCGCCGAGTCGCACCACGCCGGCGGCGTCGCCGCGGAGCGCGAGCGCATCGCCCGCGAGATCCACGACACGCTGGCGCAGGGCTTCACGAGCGTCGTGACGCAGGCGCAGGCGGCGACCGCCGCGCTCGACCGCGGCGAGCAGGACCGTGCCCGCGAGCGCCTGCTGCTGGTGGAGCAGACGGCGCGGGACAACCTCGCCGAGGCGCGCGCCCTGGTGGCCGCGTTCGCCCCCGTGCCGCTGCAGGGCTCGACCCTGGCCGAGGCGTTGCGCCGGCTCGCCCAGCGGTTCACCGCCGAGACCGGCACCCGGGTGCTGCTCGACGTGAGCGGCGTGACCGACCCGGCCGACTCCGGCGCCGCGGCGACCGGCGTCGCGGCCACCGACGCGGCCACCGACGCGGCCGCCGACGTGGTGCTGCTGCGCGCCGCGCAGGAGGCGCTGGCCAACGTGCGGAGGCACGCGGGGGCCGGCGCGGTGACGATCCGGCTGGAGCGGACGGGCGCCGGCGCGGGTTCCGCGGACGTGCGGCTCGAGGTGACCGACGACGGACGCGGCCTGCCGCCCGACCACACCGACGGCATCGGCCTGGCCGGCATGCGCGAGCGGGTGTCCGCGGCGGGCGGCACCCTGGACGTCGTGCCGGGCGATCGCGGCGGCACCCGCGTCGAGGTGCACCTGCCGGCCGGGAGCGCGTCGTGACCGGTCGGGCGGCGGACGGCACGGCGAGCGGCACTGTGCGGGTGCTCGTCGCCGACGACCATCCCGTGGTGCGCTCGGGGATCATCGGCATGCTCGACGGCGAGCCGGACCTCGAGGTCGTGGGCGAGGCCCCGGACGGCGAGGCCGCGGTGGCGCTCTCCGAGGAGCTCGCGCCCGACGTCGTGCTCATGGACCTGCGCATGCCGCGCCTCGACGGGGTGGGCGCGACCGCCCGGATCGTCGGGACGGGCCCGTCCGTCGTCGTGCTCACCACCTATGACACCGACGCGGACATCCTGCGCGCCGTCGAGGCGGGGGCCACCGGGTACCTGCTCAAGGACACGCCGCGCGACCAGCTCGTGGCCGGGGTGCGCGCCGCCGCACGCGGCGAGACCGTGCTGGCCCCGGGCGTCGCGACGCGGCTCGTGAGCAGCGTGCGCACGGCGTCCGACCGGCCCACCGCGCGCGAGGCCCAGGTACTCGCGCTCGTGGCCCGCGGGCTGTCCAACGCGGCCGTCGGGCGGGAGCTGTTCATCGCGGAGGCCACCGTCAAGACCCACCTGCTGCGGGCGTTCGCCAAGCTGGGGGTCGACGACCGCACGGCCGCGGTCACCGTCGCCCGTGAGCGCGGCTGGCTGACCTGACGCCCTCCGCTCCCGAACTACCTCGCGAGAATCCGCACTACCTCGGCGATCTCGGCACTACCTCGGCCAGATCCGAACTACCTCGCGGAAATCCGCACTACCTCGCGAGATCTGGGACCACCTCGGCGGCTGCCGGGGTGTCGGCGGCCGTGGCGGGGCAGACTGGCGCCGTGCGCGATCTGGCGAAGCTCCCCAAGGCACACCTGCACCTGCACTTCACGGGCTCGATGCGGGTGCCCACGCTGCGCGACCTGGCGACGCAGCACGGGCTGCGGCTGCCCTCCGCCCTCACCGACGGCGACCCGCTGCGGGTGCCCGCGGACGAGCGGGGCTGGTTCCGGTTCCAGCGCCTGTACGACGCGGCCCGCGCCTGCGTGCGGTCGGAGGCGGACATGCGCCGCCTGGTCGACGAGGCGGCCGCGGACGACGCCGCGGAGGGGTCGCGGCGCCTCGAGATCCAGGTGGATCCCACGTCGTACGCCCCGTTCGTGGGCGGCATCACGCCCGCCGTCGAGATCGTGCTCGACGCGGCGAAGGCCGCGAGCGCCGCGCACGACGTCGAGGTGGCGGTGGTGGTCGCCGCGTCGCGCACCCGCCACCCGCTCGACGCGCGCACGCTCGCCCGCCTGGCCGCCCGGTACGCGGGGGACGGCCCCGGCGAGGTGGTCGGCTTCGGGCTGAGCAACGACGAGCGGCGCGGCGACACCGCCGAGTTCGCCCCCGCCTTCCGGATCGCGCGGCGCGCGGGCCTCGCGTCGGTGCCGCACGGCGGCGAGCTCCTCGGACCGGCGCACGTGCGGGAGGTCGTCGACGCGCTCCACCCGGACCGCCTCGGCCACGGGGTGCGCGCCGGAGAGGACCCGGCGCTGCTGCACGAGCTCGTGGACCGCGAGGTCGCCCTCGAGGTGTGCCCGGCGTCCAACGTGGGGCTCGGCGTGTACGCCGACACGGCCGCGGTGCCGCTGCGCCCGCTGGTCGACGCGGGCGCGCGCGTGGCGCTGGGCGCCGACGACCCGCTCCTGTTCTCCTCACGGCTGCTCGACCAGTACGTCGCCGCGCGCGAGGTGCACGGGTTCACCGACCCCGAGCTCGCCTCCCTCGCGCGCTCCTCGGTGCTGGCGAGCCGGGCGGCCGACACGACCAAGGCCCGCGCGCTGGCCGACGTCGAGGCCTGGCTCGCGACACCGGACCCGGTGCCGGGCGCGGAGTCCCTCTCCTCTGCGTCTCATCCGCCCGCGGGATGATGGGGTCAGGCTGATCGGACGTGCGGCGCCGGTGGCGCGCCGTGGTCCCCCAGGACCACCCACGACGGCACCACGGGCGGACGCGGTCGCGCTCGGCGCGGCGTAGCGTGCCGGACATGGACCGCGGGCCCCTCGACCGATGGCGTCCCCGGCTGTTCCTCGCCGCGACGCTGGCCGTCGTGGTCCTGGTAGGCACCGCCGGCGCCTCGCACTGGCAGCCCGGCGCCCGCGACCTCGACCTCCTCGGGCTGGCCCTGGCCCTCGTGGGGCCCGTGGTGCTCGCGACCCTCCCGCGCCGCCCCGTGCTCGCCGTCCTGCTGGCCGTCGGGGCGATCGGCACGTACCTGCTGCTCGGCTACGCCTGGGGGCCGGCCCTCGCGGGGCCGGGCGGCGTGCTCGTCATGGTGCTGCTCACCGGGCCCGCCGGGCGCGCGCGGGTGCTCGCGTGGTCCGGCGCCGCCCTCATGTGGGGGGTCGTCCTGGCCTCGGCGGCGTTGCGGGACGACGCCCCGGGCCCCGCCGGGCTCATCGGCGGCGCAGCGTGGACCGCCGTCGCGCTGCAGATCGCCACCGGGATCCGCGAGCGCCTCGCCCGCTCGGCCGCGTGGCGGGCCGCCCGCGCCGAGCGCGAGCGCACGGCCGTCGCGACCGAGCGGCTGCGCATCGCGCGCGAGCTGCACGACGTCCTCGCCCACTCGCTGTCCGCCATCAACGTGCAGGCCGGGGTGGGGCTGCATCTGCTCGACCGGGACACCGAGCAGGCCCGGTCGGCGCTCGCGTCGATCAAGACCACGAGCCGCGACGCGCTCGACGAGGTGCGCGCGGTGCTCGGCGTCGTGCGGGGAGAGGACGTCTCCGGCGGCTCCGGTCCCACGGGTGAGCCGCGGACGCCCACCTGGGACCTCGCCGCGCTCCCCCGCCTGGCGGACCCGCTGCGCGCCCGCCACGTCGACGTGCGTTTCGATGTCGACCCGGCGCTCGAGCCGGACGGCGCGGTGCCGGCCCACCTGGCAGGCGTCGCGTACCGGGTGGTGCAGGAGGCGCTGACCAACGTGGGCCGGCACGCGCCCGACGCGCGCACCGTCGTCGTGCGGGTGCGGCGCGACGGGCCCGCCCTGCGCGTGCGGGTGACCGACGACGGCACGCTCGCCGCCGGCGTCCACGAGCACGGCCCCGGGTACGGGCTGCGTGGCATGCGCGAGCGGGTCGAGGGAGCGGGCGGCACGCTGCGTGTGGGGCCCGGCGCCCCCGGGTTCGTCGTCGACGCCACCATCCCGCTCTCGGGGCCTGCTGCCACCCCACCCGACGCACCGGACCGCCACCACGACGAGGGAGACCACGCATGATCCGCGTGCTGCTGGCCGACGACCAGGCCCTGGTGCGCGGCGGGTTCCGCGCACTGCTGGACGCCGAGGACGACATGACGGTCGTGGGCGAGGCCGCGACCGGGGACGAGGCGGTGCGGCTCGCGCTCGAGCTGCTGCCCGACGTCGTGCTCATGGACGTGCGCATGCCCGGGCTCGACGGGCTCGAGGCGACGCGGCGCATCGTGGCCGAGCCGCGCGCCGCCGGGGTGCACGTCGTGGTCGTGACGACCTTCGAGCTGGACGAGTACGTGGCCGAGGCCATCCGCGGCGGCGCCACCGGCTTCCTCGTGAAGGACACCGAGCCGGCCGACCTCATCCGGGCTGTGCGCGTCGCCGCGGCGGGCGACGCGCTGCTCTCCCCCGGCGTCACCCGGCGCCTGCTGGCCCGGGTCGCCGACGCCACCCGCGACGTGCCGCCACCGCCCGGCCTCGACGACCTGACCGCCCGCGAGCGCGAGGTGCTCGTCGAGGTCGCGGGCGGCCTGTCCAACGACGACATCGCGCGGACGCTGTACCTGTCGGAGTCGACCGTCAAGACTCACGTGTCCCGCGTGATGGCGAAGCTCGGCGCCCGCGACCGGGCGCAGCTCGTCGTCGCCGCGTACGAGGGCGGCGTCGTGCGGCCGGGCTGGTCCGCCTGACCCCGCCGCACAGGCGCACGAGTGCAGTACGAGGGGACGACACAGGTCGGTACGGCGGGCTGACGACGCGCCTGCCCCCGGCGGGCGACCGTGGTGGTCGAGGGCCCGCACCGGGCGGACCCACCGTCACGAGGAGTCCACGATGCTCACCACCGCCACCGCGATCGCCGTCCCCGCGGTCGCCTCTGCAGCCGCCATGGGGCACCCGTACGCCGGCGGCGGGGGGCCGGGCTGGTGGATCGTCTTCCCGATCCTGTGGTTCGCGCTCTTCGCCACCGTCGTGTTCCTCATCGCCCGCCGTGCCCGACGGTACGGCCCGCCGTGGGCTCGCGGGGGCGCCGGCGGCGTCGACGTCCTGGGCGAGCGCTTCGCCCGCGGCGAGATCGACGAGGCCGAGTACCGCCAGCGCCTCGCCGTCCTGAAGGCGGACCGGCGCTGACGCACCCCGTCGAGAACGCGATCCGTCCCGTCATCCTCCGGGTTGGCGGGACGGATCGCGTTCTCGACCGTGCTGACCCGAAGGTGCTGACCCAACGATTCGGCGCCGTCGCACGTCAGGAGTCGTGACAGGTCACGAGACGGTGACGATCAGGACACGACCGGAGTGCTGCGGTCGCGGTCGGGGCGACAGCGGGGCACGGTGGTACCTCGCAGCGCGCCCCTCCGCACGCTGCCGCCGGCGCGAAAGGGACGCGATGCGTACGGTTCCCAGCTCGTCGCGACGCCGTGCGGCGTCGCTCGTCGCCGTGCCGGTGGCGCTCGCGCTGCTGCTCGCCGGGTGCGCGCCGCTGTCGGACGACACCGAGCCCACTCCCGGCGCCGCGCCCACGGCGTCCTCCCCGGACACGTCCGACGAGGCCACCGCCTCGCCCGGGTCGACCGCCTCGGACTCCGAGGACTCCGACACCGAGGCCCAGGCGCGCGCCGACCAGGAGGCCACGGAGAAGAAGGCCGCCGCGAAGAAGGCGAAGAAGGAAGCGGCGGAGCAGAAGGCCGCCGAGGAGAAAGCCGAGGAGAAGGCCGAGAAGAAGGCCGCCGCGAAGGCGGCGCAGAAGGAAGCCGCCGAGCAGGAGGCCGCGGAGAAGAAGGCGGCCGAGGAGCGCGACAAGATGCTCGAGTACGGCGACGCGGGTGACCGGGTCGTCGCGCTGCAGGAGCGCCTGCAGGAGCTGGAGTACTTCCTCCAGGACGCGGACGGGAGCTTCGGGCCCGCGACGCAGCAGGCCGTGTGGGCGCTGCAGAAGGTGGCGGGGCAGTACCGCGACGGCGTCGTCGGGCCGAAGACGCAGGCCGCGCTGGACGACGGGATCCGGCCCCGGGCGCAGTCGTCGTCGGGCAAGGCGATCGAGATCGACCTCGACAAGCAGCTCCTCATGACGGTCGAGGGCGGGAAGGTCACCCGGATCGTCAACGCCTCGTCGGGCAACGGCGAGACGTTCGAGGCGAAGGGCCGCAGCTACCACGCGTCGACGCCGCGCGGGTCGTACGCCGTGTACATGGAGCGCAACGGCATGCACTCCTCGACGCTCGAGCTCGGCGAGATGTGGCGGCCCAAGTACTTCACCGGCGGCTTCGCGGTGCACGGCTCCGGGTCGATCCCGCCGTACCCGGCGTCGCACGGCTGCGTGCGCGTGTCCAACGCAGCGATGGACTGGCTGTGGGACACCTGGGGTATGCCGACGGGCACGCCCGTCGTCCTCTACTGAGACCGCGCGCTCACACGGGTCAGAGGGCGGTGCCGACCAGCACGGGCTCGGGCTCCAGCTCGATGCCGAACGTGTCGCGCACGCCGTCGCGCACGGCGCGGGCGAGCGCCACGAGGTCGGCCGCCGTCGCGCCGCCGCGGTTGGTGAGCGCCAGGGTGTGACGCGTCGACAGGCGAGCCGGGCTGTGCTCGCCCGCGAGGCCGAAGCCCTTGGTGAACCCGGCGTGCTCGATCAGCCATGCGGCGCTGGTCTTGACCAGCGCGGGGTCGACCACGCCGAGGCTCGGGCCGGTCGTCGTCTCGGGCGCGGGCGAGCGCACGGGGAAGCGCGGTGCGTCCGGGGGCAGCAGCTCGTCGGCCGCCTCGACGGGCAGCACCGGGTTGGTGAAGAACGACCCGGCGGACCACCGGTCGTGGTCGGGCACCTGGCCGGCGGCAGGGGCGACGCCGACGCCATCGAGCAGCATTCCCTTGCCCCCGCGCAGCTCCAGCACGGCCTCCCGCACCGCGGCGGACGGCGCCCGCTCGCCCACCTCGACGCCCAGACGCCGCGCCAGCTCGCCGTACCCGATGGGCGCCGACAGGCTGCCGAGGCGCATCTGCAGGTGCACCTCGAGCACGACGAACCGGGGCGTCGGGTACCAGGGTGCGCCCTCGCCGCCGTCCGACCGCATGGTCCGCTTGAGCAACGACGTGCGGTAGCCGAAGCCGAGCTCGCTCAGCGGGAAGGTGCGCCGGCCGCCCGTGGCCCGGTCCCAGGTGCGCACCGCCGCGACGACGCCGGCGACCTCCTGGCCGTACGCGCCGATGTTCTGCACCGGGGCGGCACCGACGGTGCCGGGGATACCCGACAGCGCCTCGACGCCCACCCACTCGTTGGCCACGGCCTCGGCCACGAAGGCGTCCCAGTCCTGCCCGGCGGGCAGCTTCAGGCTCGCGCCGCCGCACGCCCCGTCGGTGCCGCAGGAGTCCTCGAGGTCGGCGTCCAGACCCTGGCGCGCGTCCCGCACGACGAGCCCCGCGAACCCCTCGTCCGCGACGAGCAGGTTGGAGCCGCCGCCGACCACCAGCACCGGCTGCCCGGCGTCGTCCGCGGCCCGCACGGCGTCGATCAGCTCGGCCTCCGACTCGGCCTCCACGTAGGCGTCGACAGGGCCGCCGACGCGCAGCGTCGTGAGCTCGGAGAACGCTGGGGGCGACGAGGTGTTGTCGTCGGCGGACGAGGTGGGCAGGGTCGACAGGCTCACTCGCCCAGCGTACGCGCCGGGTCAGGGGCGGCCGGCAGCGGGCGGGCGGCCCCGGCCACCAGCAGCCCCACCGCGACGGGCACGGCCAGCACCAGCAGGGCGCCGCGGTAGCCCACGTGCTCGGCGAGGAAGCCGATGAGGGCCGGGCCGACGAAGAAGGCGGAGTAGCCGATGGTCGCGACCACGGACACGCGCAGGGCCGCCTTGCGCGGCTCGTCCGACGCGGCGGACATGCCCAGCGGGAAGCCGAGCGCGGCGCCCGCGCCCCAGATCGCGACGCCGACCAGGGCCGCCCACAACGACGGCACGAGCGCGAAGAGGCCGACGCCCACGAGGGCGGCCACCCCGCACGCGCGCAGCATCGGCACCCGCCCGTACCGGTCGATCAGGGAGGTCCCGGCCAGCCGGGTGAGCGTCATGGCGCACAGGAAGACGGCGAGGGCGACCGCGCCCATGGCGTCGCCGGTGCCGAACCCGTCGACGACGGCGAGGCTCACCCAGTCGTTCGCGGCGCCCTCGGTGAGCGCGGCCGCGAGCACGACGAGCCCCACGAGCAGCGTCCGCGACTCGCGCCAGGTGGCCAGGGTGTCGCGCAGCGAGTGCCCGGTGCCGGCGTCGACCGCCGTGGCCGGGTCGGCCTGCGTGTCCGCGCCGTGCGCGCCCTCCGCGGGCGCGCCGGCACCGTGCGCCGTCGGCTCGAAGAACCGCACGCAGACCACGACCACCAGCAGGTCGATCACCATCACGGTGATGACGTGCCCCGACAGCGACGCCCCGGCATGGGCGGCGAGCGCGCCGATGCCTGCACCCACCACCGTGCCGAGCGAGAACCCGGCGTGGAAGCGCGGCATGATCGAGCGCCCGAGCCGCTGCTCGACGACCGCGCCCTCGAGGTTCATCGCGGCGTCCCAGATGCCCACGCCCATGCCGCCGAGGAACAGCCCGACGCGCACCAGCAGCGAGTGGTCGGCGTCGACGGCGAGGGTCGTGACGGCGAACCCGGCGGCCGCCAGCGCGGCGAACGACACGCAGGTGCGGGCCGCCCCGATGCGCGAGGCGATCATCCCGGACAGCGGCAGCGCGACCAGCGACCCGATCGCACCCGTGAGCAGCAGCACCCCCATCTGCGACTCGGAGTAGCCGAGCCCGTCCCGGACGGCGGGGATACGCGACGCCCAGGTGGCCATGCCGACCCCGGCCACGACGAAGACGAGGAAGACGGCCCAGGCGGCGCGCACGGCGTGCGGCGGCGCGGGCGGGCGCGGGGCGGGGGTCACGGTCCGACGCTTCCCGCTCCCGGCCCACCGGTCAAATCGTTTCGGGCGACCGCCTCGCCCCGCAGGTAGGCTGGCGCCCCTCATCGCCGGAAGGAGCCCCATGGGTCGCAGCCACGGCACCCGACCGACCCTCGCGCGGGTGGCCGGGCTCGCCGGCGTCTCGGTCTCCACCGCGTCGCTGGCGTTCTCCGGCGCCGGGCCGATCACCGCCGAGACCCGCGACAAGGTGCTCGCCGCGGCCGCGGAGCTCGGCTACTCGGGCCCCAACCCGCTGGGGCGCCAGCTGCGCTCCGGCCGGTCCGGGATCGTGGGGGTCGTCATCGGCGACCAGCCGGGCCGCGCGTTCCGCGACCCCGTGGCGGTCAAGCTGCTCGACGGGCTGGTCGACGTGCTCGGCGCCGAGGGGCTCGGGGTGCTGCTCATCCCGGGCGTCCGGGCGGCCGCCGTCCCGCCCGCGTCCGCCGTCCCGCCCGCCTCCGGCGACGCCTCCCACCTCACGACCGACGCCACCTCCCACGACGACGACGCCGCCCGCCTCGCGCCCGTGCCCGCCGTCGACCCGCTGCTGGAGTCGGCCGCCATGGACGTCGCCGTCCTCGTGTGGGGCGTGCTCACCGACGACGCGACCCTCGCCGCGCTGCAGCGGCGCGACGTGCCCGTCGTCGTGGGCGAGGGCGGCCGGGTCGACGGCGCCCCGCTCGTGGCGCTCGACGACCGGGCCGGCACCGCGCAGGCCGTGCGGCACCTGCGCGAGCTCGGGCACACCCGCATCGCGGAGATCACGCTCCCCCTCGACGCGGCCGAGCGGTCGGGCCCGATCGACGCGGCCCGCCTCGCGCAGGCGGACCGCACCTCGACGCGGCACCGACTCGAGGGCGTGCGCGACGAGATCGAGCCGGTGATCTCGTGGGAGACGCCCGCCTCCCTGGTGGAGCACGGGCGGGACGCCGCCACCGAGATCCTCGGCGCCTGGGTCCCGGAGACGGAGCGGCCGACGGCGATCATCGCCCACTCCGACCTGCTCGCCGCGGGCGCGGTCATCGCCGCGCGCGAGCTCGGGCTGCGCGTACCCGACGACGTGTCGATCGCCGGGTTCGACGGGATCGACCTGCCGTGGCTCTCCCCCGACGTGCTCACCAGCGTCCACCAGCCGCTCCAGGCCAAGGGCGCGGCGCTCGGCCGCGCCGTGCTGGGCGTGCTCGCCGGCGCCGAGCCCACCCGCACCACGCTGCCCGTCGAGCTCGTGCCCGGCACCACCACCGGTGCGGTGCCGGACGTCGTCCGGCCGGCACCGCCGAGCGGGCCGCAGGAGTAGGGCAGCCGCCTGCGGCCGACGCCGACTGGATCCGTGACTTCAAACGAGATCCCGGAGCGCGCCGAGATGCCGCAAAGTCGTGACATGCACCACAGGATCTGGGAATGTCGTCGCCATCAGGGCGGTGGGACCGTCCACCGCCCCCGCCTGTGGGGAGGACCCATGAGAGGCACGACGAGTGGCATGGTGCGAGGGAGCTGGATGCGAGCGACGACGGCAGCCCTGGCAGCGGGGGCGGTGATCGCCCCGACCGCGGGCGCGGCGGGGGCCACGCCCCCGGACGACCCGGCGCCCTCGGGCAACAAGATCACGGCCACCCACTGGGAGGGCGCCTCCGACCTGCGCAAGGGCGACCTGCAGAACTTGCGCCCCGGCGCCGGCGGGTCGCTCGTCGTGCGGGGGCACGGCGGCCCGACCACCGAGTACACCGACCCGTTCGGCGACGGCACCCCGGTGGAGTACGAGACGGGCACATGGACGTCGCCGGTGGTCGAGACCGGGTACGCCCTCGACGAGTCCGTCACGTCGTGGAACGCGACCACGCCCACCGGCACCTGGGCGGAGATCGAGTTCCGCGGCCGCAAGGCCGACGGCGCGTGGACCAAGTGGTTCGTCATGGGCAGGTGGGCGTCCGGGGACGACTTCGCGCCCGCCGACGGCTCGGTCGGCGACATCCACCGCACGTCGGTGGACGGCCAGGGCGACGACGACGCCGCCCTGTACACCGACACCTTCGTGGCGAAGACCGGCCACGAACCCGAGGCGTTCCAGACCCGCGTCACCCTGTTGCGCCCGGCCGGGTCAAGGGCGACCCCGCGGCTCGAGGGCGTGACCACCATGACCAACGAGTACCTGCCCGACTCGGCATACCAGGGCACGAGCGCCTTCACCCTCGGCCGGCATGTGGAGCTCGACGTACCGGGATACTCGCAGCTGGTCCACATCGGCGAGTACCCCGAGTTCGGCGGGGGCGGGCAGGTGTGGTGCTCGCCGACGTCCACCACGATGATCCAGTACTCCTACGGCCGCCGGTTCCAGGTGCCGCAGCGCGAGCTGTCGGACATCGTGGCGCCGAACGGCGACCCGCAGGTCGCCTACGCCGCGATCAACGCGTGGGACTACACGTACGAGGGCGCGGGCAACTGGCCGTTCAACACCGCGTACGCCCACCGGTTCGGGCTGGAGTCGTTCGTGACGCGGCTGCGGTCGCTGGCCGAGGCGGAGCGCTTCGTCGCGGCGGGCATCCCGCTGGTCGTGTCGATCAACTTCGCCGAGGAGGAGATGCCGGAGGCGGGCTACGGCACCGACGGCCACCTCGTGACCATCGTGGGCTTCACCGCCGACGGCGACCCGATCATCAACGACCCCAACAAGGCCACCGACGCCGACGTGCGAAGCATCTACACCCGCGAGAACTTCGAGCGCGTCTGGCAGACCTCCACCGACGGCCTCACGTACGTCGTCCACCCGCACCACGTGAAGCTGCCCCGCAACGTCCCGGGCGCCACCCCCAACTGGTGAGGTAGTCCCAAAATCCGCGAGGTAGTTCCGAATTTGCCGAGGTAGTTCGACCCAGGTGAGGTAGTGGACTACCTCGCTGACTCTCGAACTACCTCGGCAAATTCGGAACTACCTCGCGGATTTTGGGACTACCTCGGCGTCAGTGCGAGCGCACCGGGCCGACGGTGTCGGAGACGAACGTCGCCGACGAGTACCCGCGGGCCGAGACGGTCACCTCGACCGAGACCTCGGCACCCCGGTCGCGGCCGGTGAGGTGGTACCGCTTCCCGTCCGCCCCGCGCACGGGCTCACCGTCGCGCAGCCACTGGACCTCGACGTGGAGGCGGCGCGAGTCGGGCAGGTACTCGCCCCGGTCGACGGTGAGTGTGCGGCCGATCTTCGCCTTCCCCTCGATCGTCGGCCCCTCGACGTCGGTGACCACCGGGTCGTGCAGGGTCAGCTCCGCGGCCCGGGCGAACACCTGCCGGTGGGCGTACCAGAGCTGGTAGTACGGGTCCTCGCCGCGCACGTCGGTCCGGTCGTCGGCGACGGAGCCGTCGAACGACGTGGCGTAGTAGTAGTCCGCCTGCACGTCGTCGTCGGACACCACGTAGCTCTGGTCGGCGCCGACGGTGTACTCGATCGGTGTGACGGCCTGCGGGGTGATGCCCGGGTAGGGCTCGTACGCGGCGGCCTCGGGGTACGCCCGGCCGTAGATGCCGGCCGCCTCGTCCCCGCTCACGGTCACCGTCTGCCCGGTGCTGGGCACGACGACAGGTCGCGAGGCCGGGTTGTGGATCCAGGCCAGGGAACCGGCCCACCACACGCCGAGCCACTCGCCCTCGACCTGCGCCACGACGAACTTGTGTCCGGACAGCACGCGTGCGCTGACGTCGCTCGCGTACGTCGTGCCGTCGGCACCGTCGGGCTTCCAGCCGGGGTCGCGGGCATACGACGCGTCGAGCGACGGCCCCTGGTAGGCGAGCGTGAAGTTGGTGCCCGCCCCCGCGACGCACTCGCCCGAGCCGGGCGACGCCTGCTCGCACCCGGTGACCGGGTTGGCGTTGCCGTCGTAGCCCGCCACGACCTCGACGACGTCGCCGGGTGCGACGTCCGTCGTCGGGTCCAGGCCGTCGCCGATCGGCTCGCCGAGCAGCTCGAAGTAGTGCTCCCAGTCCCAGTAGGGCCCCGGGTCCCAGTGCACGCTCTTGGTGTAGCCGGGCAGGATGCCGGGAACCTGGTCGTGCCCGATCACGTGGGCGCGGTCGAGGGGGACGTCGTACTTCTTTCCCAGGTACCGCACCAGCTCCGCCGACGACTGGTACATCGACTCCGTGAACCACCCCGACGAGCCGGCCCAGCCCTCGTGCTCGATGCCGATCGAGTGCATGTTCACGTACCAGTTGCCCGCGTGCCAGCCGACGTCGGCCGGCTCGAGGTGGTTGGCGACGTGCCCGTCGGACGAGCGCAGCGTGTAGTTCCACGCCAGGTAGGTCGGGTCCTGCACCAGGTTCACCGTCGGCTCGTACGCCGTCTCCGTGTCGTGGATGACGATGTAGTCGATCGACGGCCCGCCCTTGCCCGTGCGGTCGGCCTGGTCGTGGTTGCCGTAGCTGCCGGTGTCGTCCGGCAGGTCGGCGCTCGCCTTCTCGTACGGCGCGGGCAGCCACTCGCAGCCGAGGCCGCGCGGGCAGTCGGCCGCTGGGTCGCCGGCGGAGTCACCCGCGGCCCGGGTCGTCGACTCCGGCAGGACGGCGTCCGGCCTTGCGGCGAGGGTGACGCTCCCGCCGTCGTCGGTGGTGCTGGCCTCGCCCTGGCGCAGGGTGGTGAACACCCGGTCGGCGAACGTCGGGGCGTCGCTCATGCGGGCGACCGCGGTGCTCCAGGTCACGAGGGCGCCGTCGGCGCCGCCCCCGGCCGCCTCCTGGTACGAGGCGAGGAGCGCGGCGCCGCCGCACGTGTTGGCCGCGGCGTCCGACCTCAGCTCGGCGACCGTGAGCCCGGTCAGCGCCGCGGCACGGTCCAGCTCGCTCACGCCTGTGCGCGACCCGGTGTCCTTGCCGGCCCCGTCGGGCGTCTCGGGGGCGTGGTCGAGCAGGTTGAAGAGCCCGTAGCCTCCGTCCGCGCTGGGCTCGCCGGCGTGCTGGTCCCAGCGGGACTCCATGTAGGAGACGGCCTTGAGCAGGTCCGCCGGCACGCCGGTGGCCTCGCTCGCGGCCGTGAACGCGGACTCGCGGTCGGGGGCCGCGACGACGGTGTCGCAGGCCACCTCGGACGTGGGCGCGGTGGAAGGCCCGGCGCCCGCGGTGATGGCGGGGACCGTGACCAGGGGGATGAGGAGGCCGGCTGCTGCCAGGCCGGTGGTGCGTCGTCGTACGGATCTCACGGGGAGTGCTCCTCTCGAGGACGGTGTACGTCATGGCGTACAGCGTCATCGAACCGTGAAATCCCCTTTCAGGGGAAGTGGAAGAGCGAAAGTCTCCGTCAGATGCGGACGACGGCCTGGGCGCGGCCGAGCACCTTCACGCCCTCGTGGGTCACCGTGAGGTCGACGCGGGCCGTGCCGGCGGCGGGGTCGATCGCGCCGACGGTGGCCGTGACCTCGACGGACGCAGCCCCGCGGGACGGCACCGGGACCGGCTTGGTGAAGCGGGCCTGGTACTGCACCACCGCGCCCGGGTCCCCCGCCCAGTCGGCGACGATGCCGACGACGGAACCCATGGTGAGCATGCCGTGCGCGATGACGCCCGGGAGGCCGACCTCGGTGGCGAAGGACTCGTCCCAGTGGATCGGGTTGAAGTCGCCGCTTGCCCCGGCGTATCGCACGAGGCGGGCGCGGTCGAGCTCCACCGTGCCCGTGGCGACGACGTCGCCGACGGACAGCTCCGCGAGAACGGGCCGGGTCTGCTCGTGCGGCATCAGGAGCCCTCCCCGCGGATCACGAGGCTGGAGGTCACGGTGGACACCGGCTCGCGGGCACTCTCGTCGGACCCGTCGTCGAGCACCGCGAAGATCTCGCAGCGGGTGGTCACCATGGCGATGCCCCCCCGCGCGGTCACCGAGTCCACGTGCAGCACCGTGACCAGCTCGTCGCCGGCGACGATCGGGCGGTGGTGGGTGAACTTCTCGTCCGCGTGCACCACGCGGGAGAAGTCGATGCCGGCCTCCGGGTCCTGCACGTACTGCGCCTCGGCGCGCTGCGCCACGACGACAGCGAACGTGGGGGGCGCGACGAGGTCCGGATAGCCAGAACCCCGCGCCACCACGATGTCGTGGTGGGCGGGGTGCATGGCACCGACGGCGGCGGCGAACTCACGGATCTTCTCCCGGCCCACGCTGTAGGGAGCCGTGGCCGGGTACTCCCGGCCCGCGAAGTCGGCGTTCGCCACGTCGGTGTGAAGCTCTCGAGCGGCCGCGGTCAGCGGGTCTCGCGGTGCGCCGTGTGCTTGCCGCAGCGCGGGCAGAACTTCGCCATCTCGAGCCGATCGGGGTCGTTGCGGCGGTTCTTCTTGGTGATGTAGTTCCGCTCCTTGCAGTCCACGCAGGCGAGCGTGATCTTCGGGCGGACGTCCGCGCTCTTGGAAGCCATGGTGTGTCACCTCTCGCGCCCCCGGAAGGCGCAACGTGCGTCAAGGAACAGGCCGGTCCGACGCCGGCCGTCGAACCGTGATGGTGTCGGTAGCGAGGGCGGGGCTCGAACCCGCGACCTCACGATTATGAGTCGTGCGCTCTGACCAGCTGAGCTACCCCGCCGCGCGTGACTGAACACGAGACCGTTCTTTCGAACTACGAAGAACGTTCCCGCGTCGCGTCACAGAGCCCCGAAAGGGAATCGAACCCTTGACCTTCTCCTTACCATGGAGACGCTCTGCCGTCTGAGCTATCGGGGCGGCGGGCAAGACTCTACACGGCTCCCGACACCTGGCGAAATCAGCGGGATACCCGCCCGATCGCGCCATGCACCGGGGTCGTGAAGACCTTCCCCAGACGTCGGGCGGGGCACCATCCGAAAGATGGTGCCCCGACCGTCGATGTGGCAGGTGAGGGATTCGAACCCACGAAGGCTGTGCCGTCTGATTTACAGTCAGATCCCTTTGGCCGCTCGGGCAACCTGCCGTGCGGGCTCGCGGACGAGCTCGCGGGTAGAACAATAACGCCCCGGACACCCTCCCGGGAAATCCAGTCCGCGTGGCCCCGGTCACGGCCGCCGGGCGCCGCAGCCGAGCCCCGCCGCCGACCTACAGTGAGGCCGTGACGACCCCTTCCTCTCCCGATCGCTGGGGCCTGCCGCTCGGGCTCTCCGCGTTCGTCCTGTGGGGCGCGATGCCTCTGTTCTTCCCGCTGCTCGTACCGGCGGGGCCGGTGGAGATCATCGCGCACCGGGTCGTGTGGAGCCTGTTGTTCTGCCTGCTGCTGCTCGTCGTCACCCGGACCGTCGGCTCCTTCGTCGCCGTGCTCCGAGACGCCCGGACGATGGCGGCCCTCGCCCTCGCATCCGTGCTGATCGTCGTGAACTGGACCACGTACGTGTACGCGGTGCTCGCCGACCATGTGCTGGACGCCGCGCTCGGCTACTTCATCAACCCGCTGCTCACCGTGCTGCTCGGCGTGCTCGTGCTGCGCGAGCGGCTGCGCGTTGCTCAGTGGATCGCGCTCGGCTTCGGCGCCGCGGCCGTCGTCGTGATCTCCACCGGCGTGGGTGGGCTGCCCTGGATCGCCCTCGTCCTCGCCGGGGCGTTCGGCCTCTACTCGCTGGTGAAGAACCGCGTGGGCCGCGGTGTGGGCGCCCTGCCCGGCCTCGCCGCCGAGACCGCGGTGGCGACGCCGTTCGCGCTCGCCTACCTCTGCTGGCTGAGCGCCACCGGGGCCGGGACGTTCACCACCGACGGCGTCGGGCACGCCCTGCTCCTCGCCACCTGCGGGGTGGTGACCGGCCTGCCCCTGCTGCTCTTCTCCGGCGCCGCGCGGCGTCTACCGCTGACCGTGCTAGGGATGCTGCAGTACCTGACCCCGGTGCTGCAGTTCCTGCTCGGCCTGCTCGTCTTCGGCGAGCACATGTCGCCGACCCGCTGGGCCGGCTTCGCCCTGGTCTGGGTCGCCCTCGTGATCCTCACCGCCGACGGCACCCGGCAGGCGCGGGCCGCGCGTCTCGTCGCGCGCGCACGCACTACGGTGGTTCCCGAACCCTGACCCGAGCCGAAGGAGACCGTCATGGCCGACTCGTCGTTCGACATCGTGAGCAAGGCGGACCGCCAGGAGATGGACAACGCCCTCAACCAGGCAGCGAAGGAGATCTCCCAGCGCTACGACTTCAAGGGCGTGGACGCCTCGATCGCCTGGAGCGGGCAGGACACCGTCGTCATCCAGGCGAACTCGGCCGAGCGCGTGCTCGCGGCGCTGGACGTGTTCCAGACCAAGCTGATCAAGCGGGGCGTCTCGCTCAAGGCCCTCGACACGGGCGAGAACGAGCCGCAGGCGTCCGGCAAGCTCTACCGGCTGGCCGGCACCGTCAAGGAGGGCCTGGCCGGCGAGAACGCGAAGAAGATCACCAAGGTGATCCGCGAGGAGGGGCCCAAGGGCGTCAAGACCCAGATCACCGGCGACGAGGTGCGCGTGACGAGCAAGTCCCGCGACGACCTGCAGGCCGTGATGGCTCTCCTCAAGGCCGCGGACCTCGACATCGCGCTGCAGTTCACGAACCGCCGGTGACGGACCGGTGACCGACGGCGGCGCGGCGCGCACGTCGGGCGCGCTGCCGCGCGTGGTGGCGACGGACCTCGACGGCACGCTGCTGCGCTCGGACGGGTCCGTCTCCGTCCGGACCCGGCGCGCGCTGGCCGCCGCCGAGGCCGCCGGCGTCGAGGTCGTGTTCGTCACGGCGCGCCCACCGCGCTGGCTGCACGCCCTCGCGGACCTCGTCGGCGGGCACGGGCGCGTGATCTGCCTCGGCGGGGCGGCGGTCTGGGACCTCGCCGGCGACGGAGCGCTGGAGGTGTGCGGGTTCGACGACGACGTCCTGCACGCCATGGTCGCCGACCTGCGCGCTGCGGTGCCCGGCGTCGCGCTCGCCGTCGAGACCGTCGCGGGGCCCGCCTTCGACCCCTGGTTCCCCGACGGCGAGCCGGACCTGAGCCGGGACCTGCGCGCGGCCCCGATCGAGGAGTCCCTGCGGACGTCCGCCGACCGCGCCGCCAAGCTCCTCGCCGTACGCCCGGACACCCCGCGTCAGGGGTTCGGCGTCGTGCAGCGCGGCGCCGTGCGCGACGCCGCACAGGACGCCTTCTTCGACCGCGTGCGCGCCGCCGTGGACGGCCGGGCCGAGCTGCACTACTCGGGCGCCGCCGGCCTGGCCGAGCTGCTGCCGCCCGGGGTCACGAAGGACGTCGCGCTCGCCCGCTGGTGCGGGCGGCTCGGCGTGGACGCACGCGACGTGTGGACGTTCGGCGACATGCCGAACGACCTGCCGATGCTGCGCTGGGCCGGGCGCGGGCACGCCGTCGCCAACGCGCACCCCGACGTGCTCGCGTGCGCGGACGCCGTCGTCCCCGGCAACGACGAGGACGGCGTGGCGGCGGCGCTGGAGCATGTGCTCGAGGCCGCGCTCGAGCCCCGGTCCGAGGACGCGGTCGAGGATGCCGCGCGGCGCCCTCAGGCGCCCGTCGAACCGCCCCGCTGACGCCGCTCCTCGCGCCGCCGCGCGGCGACGAGCTCCGCGCGCAGGGCCTGCACCTCGGCGGTCAGGAGCGTCACCTGCTGCGGTGACGCCACCGTGCCGAGCGGCACGTCCCCGGGCGCGAGCGCGGCGCCCGCGTCCTCGGCGCCATCAGGGTCATCGGCGTCGTCCGGGATCCTGGTGACCCGCTCGACCAGCACCGACGCCAGGGTCGCCGTCACGACGCCGAGCAACGCGACCCCGCCGAGCATCAGGCCGACCGCGATGACCCGGCCCGCGGGCGTCACCGGGGCCATGTCCCCGTAGCCCACGGTCGTGATGGTCACCATCGCCCACCAGAACCCGTCGCCGAGGTTCACGATGCTCGCCCCGGGCGCCCCCCGCTCGGCCTGGGTCACGGTCAGCGCCCCGACGAGCACGAGGAGCGCCGTGCCCGCGACGGCGAAGCGCACCACCTTGCCACGCAGCCGCATCGCGTTGAGGCGGTTGAGGCGCGCCACCACCGAGATCAGCAGCAGCGGGCGCAGCACGGGGAGCACCACGACCGCCAGCTCGAGCGGGTGCCGGCGCACGTAGTCCCAGGTGCGCGGGGCCAGCCGCGCGCGCACCACGTAGTCCACGACGAACACCAGCCACGTGACCGCGAGGACGGCGGTGCACGCCGCCCGCACGCCCGCGGACGCCTGGGGGAAGGCGATCGGCACCCCGTAGGCCACCAGGAACAGCACCCCGATCGCGGTCAGCGGCCACTCCGTCGCGGCCTGCCAGCGCCGCAGGCGCTCCCTGCCGGCGTCCGGGTCCGGCGACGCGGACGGCGGGCGCTCGGGCGCGGCAGGCGCGCCGTCGGGCATCGGCTGGGACATCGCTGGTCAGCCTGCCAGAGCGGCCCCGCGCCCGCGCGTGCTGCGACCGGTGCCGACGAAGGGTGCCGAGCCGGGTGCCGGGCGGGGCCATCAGTACCGGGTGATGCCCCCGGGGCCGAAGCCGCTGCCGCCGGCCATCTTCTCGAGGCGCGCGATGCGTTCGGCCATCGGCGGGTGGGTGGAGAACAGCTTGGCCATGCCCGCGCCGCGGAACGGGTTGGCGAGCATGAGGTGCGAGACGTTCTCGAGCTCGCGGGTCTGGGGTAGCGGCGCCTTGGCCGTGCCGGACTCCAGCTTCCGCAGCGCCGAGGCGAGGGCCATCGGGTCACCGGTGAGCTTGGCGCCGTCCTCGTCCGCGTCGTACTCGCGGGTCCGGGTGATCGCCATCTGGATGAGCATCGCCGCGAACGGCGCCAGGATCGCGAGCGCGAGCGCCGCGAGCGGGTTGCCACCGTTGCGGCGGTCGCCGCCGCCGAAGATCAGCAGGAACTGGGCCAGCGACGTGATGACGCCCGCCATCGCCGAGGCGACCGACGACGTGAGGATGTCGCGGTTGTACACGTGCATGAGCTCGTGCCCGAGCACGCCGCGCAGTTCCCGCTCGTCGAGCAGGCGCAGGATCCCCTCCGTGCAGCAGACGGCCGCGTTCTTGGGGTTGCGCCCGGTCGCGAAGGCGTTCGGCGCCTGGGTGGGCGAGATGAACAGCCGGGGCATGGGCTGGCGTGCCGCGGTGGAGAGCTCGCGCACGATGCGGTACATCTCCGGCGCCTCGAGCTCAGTGACCGGATACGCGTGCATCGCGCGGATCGCGATCTTGTCCGAGTTCCAGTAGCTGACGAACGTCGTGATCAGACCGATCGCCACGAAGATGAACAGCATGCTCTGGCTGCCGCGGAAGAAGATCGCCCACAGGCCGAGGACGACGGCCCACATGACACCGAAGAGTGCCGCCGTCTTGAGACCGTTGAAGTGCTGATGGCCCATGTGTCCTGCTGTCTCCTTCCGCGCGTCCCCGACGCGTGCGCGCCCGACGGGATCCCACGGGTGGAACGCACCGGCGCCCCGCCCGGTTCCCGCGCGACGCTGGTTGAGCCTGTCGAAACCGTCGGACAGGGTTTCGACAGGCTCAACCAGCGGACAGGGTTTCGACAGGCTCAACCAGCGGAGGAGGCGCGACGCTTGGCGACGTCCAGCATCTCGGTGCGCGGCACGACCTTGATGCGCTCGCGGCCGTGCGGCTCGCCGAGCGCGCGCTCGTGCGCGTCGAGCACCTCGAAGTCGGCCCACTCGACGACGTCCACGCCGCGGTCGGCGAGGAAGTCGAGCACGGCCTGTGGGTCCCCCTGCGGGGCGGTGCGGCCGCCGCCGAGGTCGCCCGTGGACACGTCACCGGCGTCGCCGACGCCCGTGACGTCCTCCACCAGGTGGCGGATCGTCTCGGAGGCGTCGGACTTGGTGTGCCCGATGAGGCCCACCGGGCCGCGCTTGATCCAGCCCGTGGCGTACACGCCCGGCAGGTGCTCGCCGTCCAGGTCGACGACGCGGCCCTCGCGGTTGGCAATGACGCCCTTGCGCTCGTCGAACGGGATCTCCGACAGGGGCGACCCGAAGTAGCCGACCGCGCGGTAGACCGCCTGGACCGGCCAGTCGTGGAATTCGCCCGTGCCCTTGACGGTGCCGTCGCCCTGCAAGGCGGTGCGCTCCGTGCGCAGCCCGGTCACCTTCCCGTCGGTGCCCGTGATCTCCACGGGCGAGTGCAGGAAGTGCAGGTGGATGCGCCGGGACGCGGACTGCGTCGACGGGTCGACGAGCGTCCAGTCGGTGAGCGTCTTGACGACCTGCTTGGTCTGGTTGGACGACTCGACGGCGGCCATCGAGCCCTCGTCGAAGTCGTAGTCCTCCGGGTAGACGACGATGTCGACGTCCGGCACGTGCCCGAGCTCGCGCAGCTCGAGCGGGGAGAACTTCACCTGCGCCGGGCCGCGGCGGGCGAACACGTGCACGTCCGTGACCGGCGAGGCCTTGAGGATGTCGTAGACGTTGGCCGGGATCTCCGTGGGCAGCAGGTCGTCGGCGTGCTTGGCGAGGATCCGGGCCACGTCGAGGGCGACGTTCCCGGCGCCCAGCACGGCGACCTCCTTGGCCTCGAGCGGCCAGGTGCGCGGCACGTCGGGGTGCCCGTCGTACCAAGACACGAAGTCCGCAGCCCCGTACGAGCCGTCCAGGTCGACGCCGGGCACCGTCAGCGCGGAGTCCTTGATCGCGCCCGTCGAGAAGACCACCGCGTCGTAGAACTGGCGCAGGTCGTCGAGCTTGAGGTCGATCCCGTAGACGACGTTGGCCAGCAGGCGGACGTCACCGCGAGACAGCACCTTGTGCAAGGCGCTGACGATGCCCTTGATGCGCGGGTGGTCGGGCGCGACGCCGTAGCGCACGAGGCCGAACGGCGCGGGAAGACGCTCGAAGAGGTCGATGCTCACGTCGAGGTCGGTCTTCGACAGGATGTCCGCGGCGTAGGTGCCGGCGGGGCCTGCGCCGACGATCGCGACGCGCAGAGGTCGGATGCTGCTCACTGCGAGGTACGCCTTCCGGATCGGGGGTGCGTGGCGTTCGATTCTAGGAGAATTCTCCTGCGAACTGGTGAGGGTTACCTCACTACTCAGGGTCCAGCCTTACCCAGAATGCCACAACCGTCTCATCAAACGAACGGCCCGTCTCGCCTATCGGTCAAGGCGCGAGGGTGAGCTCCTGCACGGCGCGCGCGACGTCCTCGTCGGCCATGCCACCGGTCGCGCGCAGGGGCCGGTACGCGGGCACCACGGTGACGGCCGCGACGTCGTCGGCCACCCGCAGCGCCGCCGTCTCGCGGGATCCGTAGACGGCACGCGTCTCGGCCACCCCGCCCGGCACCCGGCGCACCGCCCAGCGCGGAGACTGCTCGCGGCGTACCCACACCTCGACCTGACCGCCCGCGACCGCGAGGGCCGCCGGGCTCCCGCCCATCGCCGCGATCCCCTGCACGTGGGCACCGACGGACCGTGCCTCGTCGAGCGTCTCGGACGTCGTGAACACCGGGACGACGCGGGCACCGGGCCGCTGACGCGCGACGTGCGCCGCGACCGCACCGGCGCGCCGCACGACCACCGCGAGCGTCACCCCCACGATCAGCGCGACCACCAGGAGCGCGATCCATAGCGTGGCGTCCTCGAACCCGTCGCGCTGGACCGTGATCACCAGGCGCGCCACGGAGATCACGAAGAAGGCAACGAGAATGCCGAGGTACAACCTGCGGCGCGAACGGGGTTCCATGTCAGCCTCCCGGCCGGACGTCGGGGTGGAGGGACAGCACGACAGCGTCGAGGGGCGGCCCGGAAACCGGACCGCCCCTCGAGACACCAGCCCTAGGGCCGGCACAGCTGACCGACGTCAGCCGCGGATGCCCTGCGCCAGCTGCGAGTCCGCCTCGGACAGCGTCTGCGCAGCCTGCTCCAGGAACGACGCCATACCCTCGAGGCCCTCGATGGCCTGCGTGGTACCCGTCGTGAACTCCTGGTACGAGGTCTGGAACGCACCCGACGCCTGATCGGTCACGAAGCCCGACGACACCAGGTTGTCCACCTGCGACTGCAGGTTGTGCAGGATGTCCTGCATCTGCTGCTGACCGTTGCGCAGCTGACCCGCCTGCGACCGCAGCTCGTCGTACGTGACGTTCATGTTCGCCATGAAAAGCTCCTCAGCTCTCGATCCATCGGCCGGCCCCCTTGCGGCCGATCCGTCGTCCTCGATGAGGACCCTACTGGGCGCGCCGACACCCGTCGATGGGGACTAGTCCCCATCGGTGCGACGTCAGCCGCGGATGCCCTGCGCCAGCTGCGAGTCCGCGTCGGACAGCGTCTGCGCAGCCTGCTCCAGGAACGACGCCATACCCTCGAGGCCCTCGATGGCCTGCGTGGTACCCGTCGTGAACTCCTGGTACGAGGTCTGGAACGCACCCGACGCCTGATCGGTCACGAAGCCCGACGACACCAGGTTGTCCACCTGCGACTGCAGGTTGTGCAGGATGTCCTGCATCTGCTGCTGACCGTTGCGCAGCTGACCCGCCTGCGACCGCAGCTCGTCGTACGTGACGTTCATGTTCGCCATGAAAAGCTCCTCGACTCATCAGTGGTCCGGCCGGCCCCCTAGCGGCCGATCCGTCGTCCGCGACGACCCTAGCGGGCGCCCCGAGCACACGTCGATGGGGAGTCCTCCCCATCGATCGGCGTCCGTCTCGGTTGGTCGGCTCGTCGCTCGGCTCAGTCCTCCAGTCACCCGGTCGAACCGAGACCGCACTCCGCTCCAGGCGAGTGCCTCGTTCCTCGGCCCTCACCCTTCGCTGCGCTCCGGCTCAGTCCTCCAGTCACCCGGTCGAACCGAGACCGCACTCCGCTCCAGGCGAGTGCCTCGTTCCTCGGCCCTCACCCTTCGCTGCGCTCCGGCTCAGTCCTCCAGCACCAGCGGCAGCTGCACCCGCGCCTGCTTGCCCCGCGCGATCCACACGCCGCGGCCGACGGGGAACTCGCCCTTGCCCGAGCGCGGCAGCGACGTCTTGAGGATCGTGTCGCCGTCGAGGTTCTCCGGCTGCAAGATCAGGCCGCGGCGGCCGTTCTTCACCTCGCCGAGCAGGGGCCAGGTCGCCGACCAGCCCGCCGTCTCCGCCTCGGCGACGAGCAGGTGGTCGCTGCCGCGGATCGCCTTGGTGAGGTCCTGGATCGGCTTGTCCGCGGGCGACTGCAGGTACTCGTTGATGCCCTCGATCAGGACCACGATGCCCGGGTCGACGTCCTCGTCCTGGACGGCGGCGAGCAGGTCGGTCGCGAGCGCCTTGACCTTCTCCGCCCCGGTCGCCACCTCCGTCCACGGCAGCTTGTCGGCGATCGCCGAGCGCCCCTGCGCGAACAGGTACATCCGCGCGTCGGGGTTGGCGCGCAGCACCGCTCGGGCGATCGCGACGAGCGCATTGCTGCGCCCCGACCCGGGCGGGCCGGCCACGACCAGCGTGCCCGACGCCTCGAAGGGCACCGCGTCCAGGGTGATGCCGTCGAGGCCGAGCACGGGCCGCCCGTCGACGTGCGTCGGGAGCTGGTCGACCCCGTACTCGGTGGGCAGCACCTGCACCGCAGGCGCAGGACGCACCCCGGCCTGCAGCATCGACTGGCCGAGCTTCTCGGTCGCGGCCGCCTGCGTCGAGACGGAGGTCGTGCCGCCGATGACGGCGACCTGGACCTCGAGCCCGTCGAGGATCGCGCGCCCGTTAGGCGAGTCCGCCGTGATGATGTCGCGCGGCGCGTTGAACGCCAGGTACCCGTCGTCGGTCATCCGCAGCAGCAGGTTGCGCTGCACCATCGAGCGCACGTACGTCGGTACGGCGCCCGAGCGGTCGGCGGTGAAGATGACGTGCATGCCGAGTGCGCGGCCGTCGCCCAGGATGTCGCGGAAGACATCGAACCACTCGGAGCGGCCCGCGCCGACCTCGAAGTCGTCGCGGAAGCCGGGGAACCCGTCCACCAGCAGCAGGATGCGCGGCACGTCGGCCCGGCCGCTGAGCTGGCGGTACTCGCTGACGCTCGACGCCGAGACGGCGGCGAACGCCTCCCCGCGCCGCTGCAGCTCGTCGCGCAGCATCCGCATCAGCCCGACGACGCGCTCGACATCGTCCCCGCGCGCGATGGTGCCCACGTGCGGCAGGGCGGACAGCATCCGCAGGGCACCGGCGGCGAAGTCCAGGCCGTACACGTGCACGGGGCCGCCGCGCGGGGTGATGCCCGCCGCAGCGGCGATGGTGCGCAGCGCGGTGCTCTTGCCGGCGCCGCCCGTGCCGTACACGCCCAGGTGGCCGTCGGTGTCGGGGTTGAAGTACAGCGGGCGCTGCGCCTGCTGCTCGGGGATGTCCGCGACGCCGATCAGCAGCTCGGTGTCCGTGCGCTGGTGCAGGCGGGTGAGGTCGTAGGCGTCGGCCATGGAGTCGAGCCACGGGCGACGCGGCGTGGGCAGACGCCCTGCCTGGAACGCCTCGCCGACCCGGGCGACGAGCCGCTGCTGGTCGTTGGGTCCGAGGTCCATGTCGTCGTCGACGGAGGCCGCCGGGTCGATCGGCTCCTCCCACTTCTCCTCGCGGCCGAAGTGCAGCCCGGCGACCTCGATCGCGGTGTTCTCGGGGGCGCGGGTGCTCCAGGCGCCCGCGTACCCGGACTGGAAGGCCTGCAGCCGGCCCGGACCCGTCTTGACCACGCCACGGCCCGGGATCGCGGGGTCGATGTGCGCGGCGTCCTTGATGTCGACGACGTCGCTGGAGTCCGACTCGTCCGCCATCCGCAGCGCGACGCGAAGGTTCGTGTTGGCGCGCAGGTTGTCCTTGATGACGCCCGCCGGGCGCTGGGTCGCCAGGATGAGGTGGATGCCGAGCGACCGGCCGCGCTGCGCGACGTCGACGACGCCGTCCACGAACTCGGGCACGTCGCCCACCAGCGCCGCGAACTCGTCGATGACGATGACGAGCGCGGGCGGCGTCTCCGGGTCCCCGCGCTTCTCCAGCTCAAGCAGGTCCTTGGCCTTCTTGCGATTGAACAGGTGCTCGCGGTGGTGCAGCTCGGCCCGCAGGGACGTGAGGGCGCGCAGCACCAGGTGCTGGCTGAGGTCGGTGACCAGGCCGACGCAGTGCGGCAGCTGGACACAGTCCGCGAACGCGGAGCCGCCCTTGTAGTCCACGAACAGGAACGTGACGCGGTCCGGGCTGTACTCGGCCGCCATCGCGAGCACCCACGCCTGCAGGAACTCCGACTTGCCCGCACCCGTGGTGCCGCCCACCAGGGCGTGCGGGCCCTGACTGCGCAGGTCGAGGTGCTGGGCGTCCAGGCCGGCCGAGCCGACGATGGCGCGCAGGGACCCGGCGCGCTTGCGCGGCACCGCCTGCGTGCGGTCGTAGACCGACAGGTTCTGGCGCCAGCGCTCCAGCACGGCATGCGGGTCCTCGAACAGCTCGTGCCCGAGCAGCGCGGGCATCGTCACCGAGCGCGGCAGGTCGGACGAGTCGGCGACGATCGCGCCGGCGTCGAAGACGGGGGCGAGCCGCCGCCCGTAGTCGAGCGCCGTCGTGCCGTCGATCTCCTCGAGCTCGACGTCGTCCACCCAGCGACCCAGCCGCACCATTCCGACCCGCGGCCCGTGCTCGCCGAGGTCCACGAACGTGCGGCACGCCGCCGGGAGGTACGCCGTGTCGGGGGAGATCCACAGCACGTAGACGCCCGCGTCGGGGCCCTGCTCGGCGAGCTGCACCAGGCGGGCCCGCTCCACGTCGATGTCGTCGGAGACGACGACCACCACGGCGGGCACCGCGGACTTCGTCCCGGCCTCCGCCTTCTTGCCGCCGACGTCGCCGCCGCGCTCCAGGGCGGCGTCGTCGTCGTCGATCGCGCCGCGCCGCTGGGTGCCGCCGCGCGCGACGCGCAGGCGCGTGGTGACGAGCTCCTCGAGCTCGGCGACCAGACGCGCCGCGCCGCTCGCCGAGTCGGCCAGGTGGTGGCCCTCGATCGGGCTCTGCGGCGACGACGTGTGCGGGATCCACGTGAGCCACTGCAGGTGCTTGGTCCACACCGGGCTGACCATGCCCGTGACGACCAGCTCCGCCGGCGAGTGCAGGCCGGTGAGCTGCAGCAGCGTGGCGTTGAGGCTGCCCGCCACCTTCGCGGGCGGCCCGGCGAAGCCGAGCGCGCCCGCGTCGTACAGGTTCTCCACCACGGGCACGCCCGGGATGTTCTCGTGCTTGTCGACGACGGCGTCCAGACGCTCCTGGTACTCCTTGATGAGCTGTCCCTTGCCCGCTGACTTGACCGAGTTGCGCGACGGCATCGTGCCGATGCCGAACCGCACGTTGAGGAAGCTCCAGTGCTCCGGGCGGCGTGTCCACAGCATCGGCCCGTGCCGCATCGCCTCGGCGAAGACGTGCGGCGTCGCCGGCGCCTCGCGCAGCCGCACCGAGCGCTCCGTCTCCTCCTCGCCCCCGAGCGCGTCGCGCAGCGCGTCGAGACGCTCCTCGAAGCGCGCGATGTCGCGCTCCTTGCGCTTGCGGTTCTGCATGTTGCGGGTGAGGAAGTTGCCGACGAGCATGATCGGCGACAGCAGGATGAACATCATCCCCATGGGGCCGCGGCCCATGGCGAGCATGAATCCGCCCATGAGCGCCGGCGCCAGGAGTGCGAGGAACGGGAACGGCTGCGGCTCGGTCTCGGTGGGGACGTCCGGCGACTCGAACTCCTGGCCCTTGTACCGGGCCTCGACGCGCGGCGAGCGCGTGAACGGCACGGGCCCCGCCTTGGGCGCCACGCCCGTCAGGGTCTGCGGCTTGCGCCGCTCGATCGTCATCACGGTGTCGCCGACGGTGACGCGCTGGCTGCCCTCGACACGCAGGCGCTGCACGTGGTCGCCGTCCACCAGCAGGCCGTTGGCCGAGCCCAGGTCGATGACGTCGACGACGTCCGAGACGTCGAGGCGCAGGTGCTGCTTCGACACGAGCGAGTCGCTCAGCACGACGTCGCAGCCGGGCGCGCGCCCGAGCGTCCAGCTGCCCTCGGGCAGGTCGATCACGCTGCCGTCCGCGAACCGGAGGGTGGCGCGCACGTCCCGGGAGGGCTGGTAGTCGAACCCCGGGCGGTCGAGCTCGACGAGCGCGACCTCCGCGCCCGAGCCGATCCACGCCTCGCCGAGCGCGGCGTCGACCGGCAGGCGGGTGGGCCGGTCCTGGCCGGGCAGCCGCGCCTCGATCGTCCGCCTGCCGGCGCCGACCGCGCCCGCCCCGCCCGGGTCCACGCGGGCCAGGGTGGACGCCACCTCGCCGATGGTCGCCCCCGCGTCTGCGGTGACGACGACGTCGTCGTGCGTGGTGTCGGGGCGTCGGAGCGTCACTTTGACGCGCATCGCTCTCCTCGGTTCGTTTCGTCTGGGTCAGATGGTCGGTAGCGCTACTTCGCACCGCGGCGTGCCAGGACGCCGACGACGGCGGTGATCGCGGCGCCCGCCGCCGCGCTCAGGGCGATCACGCGCCAGTTGCCGGCGTCGGTGAGCTCGCGGCCGATCGCCCGCCAGTAGTCGAGCGGGTCCCCGGTGCCCACGCCGTCGCGCAGCACGCCCGCCGCCATGAGGATCACGAACGCGATCGCCGCGGCGCCGACGGCGACCACCACGACGAGCTGCCAGAGCTCCGGGCGGTGGCGACGAGTCACTCCGCGTCCTTCCCGTCGGCAGCCGTCAGGTCGAGCAGCGGCAGGTCCTCCGCGGCGACGAGCCGCGACGCGACGGCGTACTCCACGAGCCGCGCGCGCCGGTTGGTCGCGAGCCCGCCGGAGCCGCCGCCGCGCAGACCCTTCACGCCCACGCGGTCGAGCTTCTCGCAGACGTTGTCGAGCTTGCGGTTGAACCGCGTCGTCGTCCACCCCAGGCGCGCCGCCGCCTCCGCGGACGACGGGAGCTCGGACAGGCCCGTGCCGTCGCGGCGCAGCATCGGCTCGCACAGCGCGACGATGAGCTGCCGCTGGCTCACCGTGAACGGGATCAGGCCGATCGTGGTGGCGCCGCCCTCCGGCTCCTCGGAGCGGATCTCCGCGTACGGGGCCGGGCTGAGCCGGGCGAGCACCTCGTACGTGGTGGGCCCGGCGGTGAAGACGATCGAGGTGGACGGGAAGACGATCGGCAGCGACGTGCCCGGCGACAGCCAGGACTGCACCCCGCCCGCCGCGTCGCAGACGGTCGCCGAGAGCCGGTTGCCGACGTTGCCCAGCCACCACAGCCCCGAGGCGTGCGTGACCTGCAGGAAGCGCCGGTGCAGGTAGGGGTTGTCGTCGAGCGCGAGGTCGCCCTCGCGCCCGATCTCGAAGACCCCGTCCGGGTCGGCGCGGAACCACTCCCCCGCGAACTCCATCGCCAGCTCGCTCACCCGACGCACGCTCCCTTCGAGTCGACGGAGAACGCGCCCGAGCGGACGATGACGACCTCGACGCAGGTCTGCCCGCCGTCGGCCTTGTCCACCGTCACCGAGGGCTGCTCCACCTGCGTGTAGGCCCCCTCCTCGAGCTGCGCGGCGGCGCGCCAGCCGTACGTGTCGCCGTCCTCGGGGTCGGGGTTCTCCCACGTGAACACGACCTTGTCGCCCGTGGCCTTGCCCGCGAGCTCCGTGACCGACGGCACCAGGCCGCTGAGGTTGTCCGCCGGGGGCGCGCCCTCGTTGACGGCTCCCGTCGCGGCCGGGGTGGTCGGGTCGTCCTCCGGGGTCCCGCCGTCGGGCCAGAGCACGAAGGCCAGCACCCCCACGAGCACCACGACCCCGGCCACGAGCCCGCCGACGAGCCCGCGGCGCGGCGCGGCCGAGGGCGCCTCGGCCCCCGAGGTCGGCGGCGCCGTCGTCGTCGGTGCCGCCACGGGCAGCGAGCGGTGCACCGTGTCGCCCAGGTCGTCCTCGGCGAGCGTCGAGGGTCGCGCCGTTCCCGTGGTCGCGGGCGACGGCGCGGACGTCGACCACGAGCGCGCAGGGGCCGCCGGCGCGGCTCCGGCCAGCGCCGGTGCCGTCGCGGCGGGGCCGCGCGGGTCGACGGAGACGACCTCGCGCAGCCGCGTGCCGACCTCGTCCTCGTCCGGGGCGTCCTGCGCGTCGTCGCGCACCTGCCCGCGGTCGTCGAGCAGGTCGATGGGCGTGACGGCGAACGACAGCTCCGTCTGGACCGCCTGCAGCGCGCGGGCGAACTCGAGGGAGGTGGAGTACCGCGCCTGGGGGTTCTTCGCCATCGCGGTGCTCAGCACGCGCTCGAGCGAGGCTGGGATGTCGTTGCGCCCGGTCTGCTGCAGCGGGGCCGACTCGATGCGCGCGACGAGGTCGGCGCTCGAGTTCGTGCCGCCCGGCACCTCGAACGGCGTGCGGGAGGCGAGCAGCGAGTACGTCGTGGCGGCCAGCCCCCACACGTCCGTCCCGATGCTCGTGCCCGGAGGCTCGGCGAAGGACTCCGGCGGCGACCACGGGATCGACATGCCCTCGGCCCGGCCCGCGTCGTCGAGCGTGGAGGAGATGCCGAAGTCCGTCAGCGCCGGGTGCCCGTACTCGGTGACGAGGATGTTCGCGGGCTTGATGTCGCGGTGCAGGATGCCGGCCCGGTGGGCGGTCTCGACGGCTCCGGCGATCTGGACGGCGATCCGCAGCACGTCCGGCACGCTGAGCCGCTCGGCGCGGTACCGGGCACCGAGGTTGGGCCGGGAGCAGAACTCCATGGCGAGGTACGGGCGGCCGTCGGCGGAGACGTCCGCCTCGTACATCGTGACGATCGACGGGTGGGTCGACAGGGTCGCCATCAGGTCGGCCTCGGCGTCGAAGGCCTCGCGCTGGCCCTCGCCGGTCCACTCGTGCAGGAGGACCTTGACCGCCACGCGACGGCGCGGTCGGCGCTGCTGGTACAGGAAGACGTCGGAGAAGCCGCCGGAGCCGATGATCGAGACGTACTCGAACCCGTCGATCTCCGGTGGGGGCGACGGCGGGCGCTTGCGACTCATATGGTCAGAGGATCCCTTCGAACGTGAGCGTCACGCCGTCGCCCAGGTCGACGACGTCCTTCGCAACGACCAGCACGGCCTCACCCGGGTGCAGGCGCAACGGCGGCTGGCCGGTGCGCAACAGGGTGGTGCCGTTCGTGGTGCTCATGTCGCTGACCAGCACGTGCCAGCCCTCGAGGCGGACCTCGGCGTGCGAGCGGGAGATGTCCTGCTGCGGGCTCGGCACCGTCACCAGCCGCGGCAGGTCGTCGCTCGCGGCGCGCGGCGAGCGGGGACGACGCCCCACCACGACGGGCCGGTCGAGCGTGACGCGCGGCCCGCCCGAGACGGCCATGACGCCCAGCGCCGGGCGCGGGACCTGCCGGGCCTCGCCCAGGAGCGCCTGCCCGCACGTCGCGCAGTCGTCGCGCTGCGGCGGGTTCGGGTGGCCCGCCGTGCAGGAGCGCGCCAGGATCGTCGGCCGCCCGGGCAGCGCCCCGGGGGCGAACGCGGGGCCGGGCGGCGGCGGCAGGTCGGGACCGTCCGCGACGCCACCGACGGAGGCCGCGCCGCCGGACGAGGGCGCGGCGGCCGCACGCAGGTCGGCGATGGCCGACGACATCACGGTGCTGCCCTCGACCTCGTCCTCGAAGCCTCCGGCGTCGTCCGCCGCGTCCTCCGGTTCGCCCGGCTCCAGCTGCGTCGAACCGTCGTCGTCGCCGGGCAGGTCGCCGGGCGGGTCGCCGGGCAGGTCGCCGGGCAGGTCGCCGGGCAGGTCGCCAAGCAAGGTGACCGGCGTCGGGGCGGGGGCGGACGACGGCGGCGGCGCGGCCGCAACCGGCTCGTCCCCGTCCTCCTCGTCCTCCTCCGGCGGGCGCACGGCGGCCGCCTCGACGGCGCGGTGCACGGTCGAGCCCCAGAGGTGGCCGAAGCCGGTGGTCTCCTCCACGGGGAGGTCGGCCGCGCCGTCGCCCGCGGCACCGTCACCCGTCGCGTCGCCCGCGGCGTCGTCGCCACCGTCCGGCGCGACCCGCGGCACGTCGTCCCCCGTGACCGTCAGGCTCGGGAGGACGGTCGACCCGGGCGCGATGGTGGCTTCGGGGGCGACGGTGGCCTCGGGGGCGAACGTCGCCCCGAAGGAGGAGGCCGCCGGCCCGGTGCCGCCGAGCCGCGCGACGCCGATCCCGGATGCCACGGGCGCCTGGTCGACGGCATGGTCGACGGCCCGGGCGGCAGGCACCGCGTCGTCGGCGTCGTCGGCGTCGGCGTCGTCGGCGTCGGCGTCGTCGGCGTCGTCGTCAGCCATCCAGGGCTCGGGCACGGGGGTGGGCCGGTGCGTCGGGGCCGCGGGGGCCGCCTCGTCGGTCAACCGGGACCCGACGGACGCGACCAGCACGACGCCGGCGTCCAGCGGCAGCGCCCGCGCATCCACGAGCTCGCCGGCGGGCTCGGCCACGCCGACCTGCACCGCGAGGTCCACCACGTCCTCGAACGTCCGCTCGGCCCAGGTCGTGACGCCCTCGCCGGACACGTGGTCCCAGCCGTCCGCGCGCGCCACGGTCACCGAGGTCGCGCCCCGGGCGGCGATCTGGACGCGCCGGCCGTCGGCGACGGCCATCGCGAAGGGCGGCAGGGACGCCAGGCTCGCGCCGAAGGCGCCCGTGAGCACCTCGAGCACGGGCACGACGCCGGCACGCTCCCCGAGCGTCTTCCACAGCTCGTCGACCAGCTCCGGGCTGACCCTTTCCGGCAGCACCACGACGGCGCCACCACGCACCACCGCGTAGGCGGGTCCGATCACATAGCGCACGGTCACGTCAGGGCCCCTTTCCACGGCGACCGCCGGGGCACCGTGTCCTCGTTGTCATCGTGGCCCGACCGCCCGTCCCTGGGTGCCGTGCTCTCCAGGGCGTCCGTCAGCCCTGTGGCGTCCACCACGATGACGGTGATGTTATCCCGACCACCCGCGACCAGGGCCTCCCGTACCAGCCGGTCCGCCGCGACCTGCGGATCGGGCTCGACGAGCAGGACCTCGGCGATGCGGGCGTCCTTCAGCTCGTTCGTCAGGCCGTCCGAGCAGACGAGCAGCCGGTCGCCCGCGTGCACGGGCAGGAACCAGAAGTCCGCCTCGGGGTCCTCGGGCGCGCCGAGCGCCCGCGTCACCACGTGCCGGCGCGGGTGGGTCGCCGCCTCCTGGGGCGTGATGGCGCCCGCCTCCACGAGCTCCTGCACCTCGGAGTGGTCCACGCTCACCTGCTCCAGCTCGCCGTCGGCGAGCCGGTACGTGCGCGAGTCGCCGATGTTCACCACGAGCCAGTACGGCTCGCCGCCCTGGTGCGTCAGCGCGACCCCGGACAGCGTGGTGCCCGCGCCGCGGCCGGGCGTCGTCTCGATCGCCCGCACCGCGTCGTGCGCCACCCGCACGCGGCAGCGCACGGCGTCCACCCCGACGACGTCGGACACCGCGAGCGCGCTCAGCGCCTCGACCGCGGCCGCGCTGGCGACCTCGCCGGCGTCGTGCCCGCCCATGCCGTCGGCGACGAAGAACACGGAGCCGCCCGCGAGGAACGAGTCCTCGTTCAGCGTGCGCCTGGCGCCCTGGTGCGTCGACGCGCCCCACAGCAGCCCGAGCGCGACCGGTACGGTCATGCGCTGACGTCCTGCCCGACCACCGTGAGGCGCTGGGCCCCCGCCTGGACGACCCACCCCGCGGTCACCGTCACCGATGCGCCGGCGGTCAGCTCCTGCACCGCCCCGCCGGGGGTGATCGCAGCGCTGCCGTTGGTGCTGCCGAGGTCCGTGACCCGCAGGCCCGCAGCCGACGGGGACAGCTCGAGGTGCGTCTTGGACACGGAACGGTTCGGGTCGTCGATCTTCAGCAGGACCGCCGGCGCGCCGCCGTCCTGTTGCGGGTTGCGCCCCACGAGGGTGCGCGACGCGACGGTGACCCGGCGGCCGGCGGCGACCTCGACGACAATCCGCGACGGGGCTGTGCCGTCGCCCGCGCTCCGCCGCGAGGAGACGCTGAACCGGGTCGCCTCGATGTCGTCGTCGGCCTCCGCCGCGACGTCGGAGCCCGGGCCCGCGGGCGCCTGTGGCGCGGGCTCGGGCGCTCGGCTCACCGGCTGCGATGGCGGCACGGGCCGCGGCGCCGGCGCCGGCTGCACCGCCGGCGGGGTCGGCGCGACCGCCGTGGGCCGCGTGGGCAGCACCATCGTCGTCTCGGGCGCAGGTGCGGGCGCCGGCGTGGCCCGCGGCAGCGGGGCCGACAGCTGGGTGTCGGCGACCGGCGGGCCCGCAGGCTCCTCCGTCGGCGACGGGTGCGCCGCGGGCGCACCCGAGCCCGGGATCCCGGTAATGATCCCGCCCCGGTCGCGCTGGCCGGCGGGGAACGCCCACGGGTCGGGCTCGCCGGGCGCCGGCGCGCCCGAGCCCACGACCGGCGCCGCCGGCACACCGGCGACCTGGGGTGACGCGACGCCGGCCGGCCCGCCGGCGGGGGCAAAGGTGCGGGGCGGCAGCCCGCGCACGTCGTGGACGACGCTGCGGGCGGCCTTGTCCTGCCAGCCCTGCCGGCGGCCCGAGGCGTCGAAGGTGGGCGAGACGAGCACGAGGATTGTGCCCACCAGCGGCAGGATGCCGCAGGCGGCGAGCACGAGCCAGCGCAGCAGGCCGCGCCCGACGCCGATCGCGCCGCCGTCCGCGAGGGCCAGCGTGCGGATGCCGAGCAGGCTGTTTCCGATCGTCCGGCCGGTCCGGCCCTCCCAGACCGCGAGCCCGACCCAGCCGAGCAGGCTCACGAGCCCGACCGCGCCGTAGACCGTGGCGAGCGCGCCCGCGATCTCGGCGGCCGCCGCCCGCGACCCCATCGTCGTCGTGGCGTCGCCGGCGCCCGCGAGCTTGCCGGGCACCCCCGAGGCGAGCGCCACGACGACGCCGACGACCCCCGCGAGGAGCGCGACGGTCACCACGTCCAGCACGTAGGCCCCCGCGCGCCGGCCGACGCCCGCCAGCGGCGGCTCGGCGGGCGCGCTCGACTGCGCGGAGGCGGCCGCCGCGCGCAGCATCTGCGCGGACGCGCGGCGGGTGCTCTCCCGCATCTCTGGCTCGGTCGTGACCTCGAGCCTCTCCCGCACGCCGTCGGGCGCCTCGTAGGCGGACGCCACGGTGGGCGTGCCGCACACCGCGCAGAACGCGCCGGACTGCTGCGGGGCACCACAGGCGGTGCACGTCGTGGTCATCGGTTCTCGATCCTCCTACCGCCGGCACGGCGGTCGCGCCGCCGGCCACGGGTCGTCCTGTCACTGATCGCGCGCCACGCGGCGCGCGCCCACCGGCCCAGGGTGGCCGGCACGGCGGCAACCCGTCGCCGGATCACCGTACGGAACGGTGGGGCGTCGCCGCCGCGCACCGAGCGCAACGAGAGCCGGGCCGCCACGCGCTTACGCCACGGCAGTCCCTCTCGCAGGGAGCCGACCAGCGAGTCCACCTCGGACCAGTACTGGTCGACCTCCTCCAGGGTCGGCTCGCCCGTCCCGAAGACGGTGGCGTCCGCGCGGTGCGCGAGCGTCGAGGTCTCGGGAGTCGCCGCCGTGGGGAGCTGCTCGGACACCAGCTTGGCCCCCTCGCGTCGCGTCGCGCCGCGGGGCACCCCGGCCCCGAGGTCGGTGGCGGCGTCGACGACCTCGCGCCAGCCGCCGCTGACCCGGTCCACGGCCTCGGCGGCCGCGCGTCGGCGGCCGCGCCGGCGCGACTTGAACCCGAGGATGAGCAGCACCGGCACGGCGAGGATCGCCAGCGGGACGACGACGGTGATGACGATGATCGCGACCTGACGCCAGTCGATGTCGAACGCGTCCTCGTCGTCCTCATCCTCGTCCTCGACGTCTCCCGCCTCGGCCTGGGGCGGCTCCTCCGGGGACTCCGGGTCCTCGAGCACCGGCGGCTTCGGCACCTGCTTGGAGCGTGGCAGCGGCTCCACCTTGTTATCCTCGTCCGGGATGGCGTCGAACGGCACCCAGCCGTACTCCTCGAAGGGCACCTCGACCCAGGCGTGCACGTCCGCCCCGGTGACGACGTAGGGGGTGCCGGCCTCCCAGGTGTCGTCCTCCGGGTAGAAGCCCATCACCACGCGCGCGGGGACGCCGGCCTGCTGCGCCATGAGCGCCATGGCCACGGCGAACTGCTCGTCGTCGCCCACCATCTCGTCCTGCGCGAGCAGCGCGTCGATCCGTGCCGCCGAGTGCCCGGGCCGCGACGGGGGCTGGTTGTCCAGGCCGCTCGAGTAGACGCCCGTGGCGATGAGCATGTTCTGGATGTTCGTGAGCTTCTCGAACGGCTCCGTGGCGTCGGCCGCGAACTGCGAGGACTTGGCGTCCACGGCGTCGGCGACGTCCTTCGGGCTGGGCATGTCGACGTCGAGGATCGGGGTCTTCGCGAGCACCTCGTCGTCCGGCCGCGGCGAGACGATCGCGTCCAGCTCGTACGAGTCCCCCGGCCGCAGGCCGGACGTGACCAGGCCCGTGCCCGAGGTGGCGTTGTAGTACGTGGACGCCGCGAGCTCGGTCGCCCGCTCCCCCGTGAACCGGACGCCCCCGAGCTGGCCCACGTCGGGCAGCCAGAAGCCCGTGTAGCCGGTGACGGTCACGTCGACCGGCGCGCGGGTGCCCGCCGCCGTGGTGTCGATGACCTCGCCCGCGCGGTTGAAGACGCCGGCGTCGCCGCCGCTCGACGCGTCGTAGACCGTGCCCGCGTACGTGTCGAGCGTCGCGAGTCGCACCCGGCCGTTCTCGGGCAGCCCGTCGACGGTGAAGAGCTCGGTGTCCGTCTCGTCCTTGGCGTAGGTGCGGAACCCGACCAGCGGGCTCGTGTACTGGTGCAGGTCCAGGGGCGGCGTGACCATCTCACGCAGCGCCACCCGCCCGTCCGTCACCATCATCGGGGCAAGGAGCACGGCGGCGACCCCGCCGACCACGAGCATCACGGCGCCGCCGCGCACGCGCTGCGCCCGCAGCCGCCGGGTCGCGGAACGACTCGCGTCGGAGAGCAGCGTGTTGGCGCCCATGCGGGTCTCCGCCGCGCGCCACGACGCCCAGAGCAGGCCCACGACGGCGACCACGAGGCCCTGGACCAGCGGCAGCGCCGCCAGGATCGTCCCGAGGAGCGCGACCCCGGCCAGCGCCACCACGACCGGCAGCAGCGCCCAGGCGGCGACGCGCGCACGCCAGGCGATCGTGCCCGCCAGCACGCCCGCGACCAGCAGGAGCAGGTACGGCACGAGGGCCAGCTCCGGGAACGAGGCCAGCGGCGGCACGGTGGTGACGAACGCCTTCCACCCCTGCACGGCGCCGACGGCCAGCTCGTTCAGCGTCTCGAGCGAGGGCACGACGCCGCCGATCGAGGCGCCGGGCAGGGCCAGCGCCCCGCCGAACAGGAAGTAGCCGAGCACGGTGGCCCCGGCCACGAGCAGCACGGGCCACCGCCGCCAGGCTCCCAGCCAGGCGATGACCAGGCCGACGACCGCGCCGCCGAGCGCCGGCACGAGGTACCCCGTCGTGCCCCACACCGGGGCGAAACCGAGCGCCACCACGGCGAGCAGCGCGACGAGCACGGCGCCGTCGACGGCGCCCGCCCAGGACAGCGCGCGCGGGCCGTCGCCCGGGCGCCGGCGGGCGCGGGTGGTGCCGGCGCGCAGCGACGTGCGCGACGTCCCACCCGTCCGGCCGGTGCGCCCGGTGCGGCCCGTGCTGCCGGAGCCGCTCGTGTGGCCCTCGGGCGCCGGGTTCGACGCGTCAGTCATGCATCCTCCGCAGCGCGTGGGGCAGGTCGGCCAGCTCGCCGATGGTCAGCACCTGCATGTCCGCGACCCGCCCACGGCTCACGGACGCGCCGGGGGCGCACCGCAGCGCGACGAGGCGCGCGTCGACCGGCAGCCGCACCGCCGCGCCGCGCAGGTCCGTCGGCGTCACCCGGGTGCCGACGGCGAGCACGACCACGGACGCGTCGGAGACCGTCGCCGAGGCGACCCGGGCGATCTCGGACAGGCTCGTGCGGGCGGGGGCGAGCTGGAGTCGGGTCAGGTCGTCGAGCAGGCGCGTGCGGTGGTCGCCGCGCACCCGCCCTTGCGGGACGAGGACCGCGAGGCCGCCGTCCTCGCGGATCGCCTGTAGGCCGAGGGAGCCGCAGGCCGAGACCGCGAGCTCGAACTCCTCGGGGTCGGCGTAGTCCTCGGCCCGCGTCGAGAGGATCACGGCGAGCCGGGAGCGGCGCGTCTCCTCGAACTGGCGCACCATGAGCTGGCCCGTGCGCGCCGTGGACTTCCAGTGGATGTGCCGGCGGTCGTCGCCGGGCACGTAGTCGCGCAGCGCGTGGAACGACACGTCGGAGTCGGAGATGTCGGGGGTCACGCGGCCCTCGAGGTCGTGCAGCAGTCCCGTGGCGGAGCCCGACAGCGGCAGCGTGCGCGGGTGGACGAACAGCTCCTCGGGCTCGGTCCAGACCAGCTCGCGGCGCAGCAGACCCAGCGGGTCGGCGCGCACGGAGCGCACCGGGCCCAGGGGGATGACGGCGCGCTGGTGCGTCGGGACGGCGAAGATCTCCTCGTGCTCCGCCCCGGAGCGCAGGCGCGGCACAGGGAACGAGGCGATGCCCTGCCCCACCTGCAGCTCCATCACCGCGGGCAGCATGGACCGCGGCGAGTCGTTGCGGACCAGGAGCCGCCCGACGGCCCGGTCCCCGACGACCACGCGGCGCGAGGCGACGTCGAGCGTGACCGCGTAGCGCAGCCGGCCCAGGACGAAGGCGATCGCGGCGAGCAGCGCGACGGACACCGTCACGGCCAGGACCGCCCACTCCTCCCAGCGCAGCACGAGCGCGGCCACCCACGCCCCCGCGGCCAGGACCAGCACGACCCAGCCGAAGGGTGAGATCACCCCGAGCACCGGGGCGACGCGCGCCCAGGCGCGCGCGAGCACCCCGCCCGTCGCGCGGCCGGTCGCCCGCGAGGCCGTGGCGAGCCGCCCGCCGACCCCGCTGAGCGCGGCCGACGCGCGGGCGCGGACCCGCCGGGTGGCGCCGCTACGGCGGCGGCCGCCCTCGGGCTCCAGGGCAGGCTCGCGGGCAGGCTCGGGCGTCGCGGCCTCGGCCGCGGTCTCCCGCTCGGTCGTCGTGGTCATGAGTCTCCTGGTCTCGCGGTCAGGCGGTCAGGCGGTCCGGCGTTCCTGCGGCGCCGGGACGTCGGTCAGCAGCCGGGCGATCGTCCCCTCCGCCGTGGCCCCGCCGAACTCGGCCTCGGCGTCCAGTACCAGGCGGTGGGCCCAGACCGGCTGCACGAGGTCCTTGACGTCGTCCGGCAGCACGTAGTTGCGCCCGTGCGCCGACGCCCACACCTTCATGCAGCGCACCAGCGCCAGCGCGCCACGCACGGAGACGCCGACGTGCACGTCCGCGGCCGCGCGCGACTCCTCCGCCAGGCGGGAGATGTACTCGAGCACGGCCGGGTCCACGTGGGTGGACGCGGCGAGGGCCGCCATGTCCACCACGGCCTGGCCGGTGATGACCGGCTGCAGCGCCGCGCTGCGGTCGCGGACCGCGGAGCCCGCGAGGATCTCCACCGTCGACGCGAGGTCGGGGTAGCCGATCGACGTCTTCATGAGGAAGCGGTCGAGCTGCGCCTCGGGGAGCTTGTACGTGCCCGCCTGCTCGATGGGGTTCTGCGTGGCGACGACCATGAACGGGTTGCCCACCTCGTGGGACACGCCGTCGACCGTGACCCGGCCCTCCTCCATGACCTCGAGCAGCGCCGACTGCGTCTTGGGCGACGCACGGTTGATCTCGTCGGCGAGGACGATGTTCGCGAAGATCGGGCCCTTGTGGAAGTCGAAGGTCCCGGTCTTCTGGTCGTAGATGGTCACGCCCGTGACGTCCGACGGCAGCAGGTCCGGCGTGAACTGGATGCGGTGGTTCGTGCCCTGCACGCTCGCGGACATCGCGCGGGCGAGCATCGTCTTGCCGGTGCCAGGGGCGTCCTCCAGCAGCAGGTGGCCCTCGGCCAGCATGCACGTCAGCGCCAGCCGGATCTGGTCGTCCTTGCCGAGCACGGCCTGCGCGACGTTTCCGACGATGCGGTCGAAGGTCTGGGCGAACCAGCTCGCCTGCTCGGGGGTCATCGTGCTCATGAGTGGTGTCCTCGTCCTGTCCTGACCGCGAGGGTCGCGGTCGTCGTCGTTTCTGCGTGCGTGTCACCAGGTGATGCGGTTGGTCGACCCGATGCTCGTCTGGATATAGGCCGGGTTGCCCGGCTGGCCGTAGTAGCACCAGGCCTCCACCGGGCCTAGGTTGCCGTTCCCGTCCGTCTTGGCCTGGGAGCCGTTGTGCATGTTGGTCTGCGTGTACGTCGAGAAGTCACCGTCCTGGTCGCGGCAGGTGTACGTGAAGCTGGTGTTCGGCGCCGCGTCCCGGATGGTGAGCGTCAGCCACGCGCACGACGTGTGGGCGCAGCCCTTCTCCCCGTTGGCGTTGCTGCCCTTGCCGACCGTGAAGACGGGCTGGGGCTTGGCGGCCGAGGTCGCGCTCTTGCACGTCTGCTTGGTCTGGCCCTCGCTGTCCGTCGCCGTCACGCAGATCTCCTTGGACTGGGAGTAGCCCGCACTCACGCTCTGCGCGCTCGCGGACTTGGCGGTGCTCGAGATCGCGCCGGAGACCTTCACCGAGATGTCCCGGCCATTGGCGCTGGTGGACCACCCGAACGTGACCTTCTGGTCGCCGCCCGTCGCGGTCACGGCCGGGGCCGGCACCGGCCCGTAGGGCGTGACCGCGCCGGTGTACGACGTCCAGCCGGAGCAGCCCGCGGCGTTGCACGCCTGCACCCGGAACTTGTACGCCGTCCCGTTCGACAGGCCCGAGTACGTGGTCGACGTCCCCGTCGCGGTCTTCGAGCCGCCCTTGTCGGTCTGGATCGTGTACATGACCGCGTCGCCGTTGTCGTCCGAGCCGCCCCACGACACGTTCGCCTGCCCGCTCGCACCGCTCACGCTCGCGCTCGCGGCGCCGGGCTTCGTCGGCTTGCCGTAGGGCTTCACGGCGTTGGACTGGGCGCTGGTGTCGCCCTTACCGGCCTTGTTCTCCGCCGTGACGGCGAACGTGTACGTCGACTTGGTGTCGAGGCCCTCGAAGGTGGTCGAGGTGCCCGACACCGTGGTGGCGTCGACATTCGAGCCGCCCTTGAAGACGTCGACGTGGTACTTCTTCACCGCGTCGCCGTTGTCCTTCGGGGCCGGCCACGACACGTCGACCTGTCCGCCGTCGGGCGCGATCTCCGAGCTGGCGCGCGTCGCCGTGGGTGACACGGGCGCGTCCGGCGGGCCGGCCGGGATCTCGCTGGCAGACCACGCGCCCCACTCGGACGGGTCGGGCGCCTGGTTGATCGCCTGGACCCGCACCTTGTAGGCCGCGCCGTTGGTGAGGCCCTCCCACACGACGCGGTTGCCGGTGCGCCCCACCTTCTGCACCTCACCGTTCGCCGGCGCGGGCGAGATCTCGAGGTTCACCGAATCGATGGGCGAGCGGTCCGTGTAGGTCGCGTTCTTCCACGTCACGGTCAGCGAACCGTCGCCGAACTCGAGGGTCGGCGCGGCCGGCGGGTCCGGCTTCTGGTCCGGGCGGGCCTCCTCGGACGCCGCGGACGGCTCGGAGTCGCCGACCACGTTCGTGGCCTGCACGGTGAAGGTGTACGTGACGTTGTTGGTGAGCGGGGCGAGCGTGCAGGTGGTCGTGGAACAGTCGAAGGTGTCGCCCTGGCTGGAGGTCACGGTGTAGCCCGTGATCTCCGCGCCGTTGTTCTGCGGCGGCGTCCACGACAGCACGACGGTCTCCGAGCGGACCTCCTCGACCTGCGGCGTGGACGGTGCCTCGGGCACGCCGAGCACGTTGATCGTGATGCGGCCCTCGACCTCGCGGTCCGGGTCCCGCGTCGCGTCCTGGATCGTGTACCGCACCACCATCGTGCCCACGAAGTCGTCCTTCGGGGTCACCACGACGGTGTCGCCGTCGACGACGGTGCCGCCCTGGCCGGTCTCGATGATCGGCTGCCCCACGATCTTCAGCGGTCCACGGTCGGAGAACGGGTTGGAGTCGTTCGCCAGCACGGGCACGGAGACGGCCTTGCCCTGGTGGGCGTCGTCCACGCGGTCCTCGACGGCGCGCGCGAGCGGACGCGTGGACGCCACGACGGTGACGGTCAGCTCGCCGTCCACCGGCGGGTGCTCGTCGTCCGACACGGTGTACGGCACGGTGAGGACCGTGCCCTTCGGCACGTCCGGCGACGCCTCGAGCGTCACCCGGGAGCCGGCGAGGGTGGCACCGAGCCCGCCGGGCAGGCTGCCCAGCTCGAAGCGCAGGTCGTCCTCGTCGGGGTCCGTGGCGAAGCGGCCCAGGTCGACGACGCTCTCTTCCCCCGCCGCGACCTCGCCCGACGGGCGGCCCGGCTCCGGCGGCAGGTTCTCCGGCGGCAGCACGGTGATCGGCAGCGTGAGGAGGGCGACGGCGCCTTCGGGGTCGTCGACGGACGTGCCGTCGGTGACCTCGAAGGTCACGCCGGCGGGTCCGTCGTAGTCCGCCTGGGGGGTGTAGGTCATGGTGGTCGCGCCCGTGACCTTCGCCGTGCCCTCGGTCGCCGTGACCTGGTCCTCGGTGGTCAGGCGCGGGCTGCGGCCCTCGACCACGAGCACGTGGTCGGTGATGTCGATGTCGAGGGTCTCGCCGGACAGTACCTCGAGCGGCGCCTGGCCGGGCTTGAGGATCGGCTTGGTGGACTCCATGCCCGGCACCACGACGAACGCCTTGCCGGCGAGGCCGTCCACGTCGGTCACCGTGTAGGTATGCACCTGGCGTGAGCGCTCCAGCGGGATCTCGAGCTCGCCGTCCTCCGTGACGGTGACGGCCTCGGAGTCGACGGTGACCGTGAGGTCGTCCGCCGCACCGTCCGGGTCCTCGTCGTTGGCGAGCACCGGCACGGTGATCGCCGTCTTGCCGAGGATGTCGGCCACGGGCACGGAGTCGTCGCGCGCGATCGGGCGCTGCAGCGGGGCGTCCGCGGCCACGGTCACGCTCACCGAGGCGGAGGCGCGTGCGGCGTAGGTGTCCTCGATCGAGTAGAAGAAGGTGTAAGTGCCCTCGTCGCCCGGGGTCTGCACGACGATGCGGTCCTCGGCGACCTTCGGGTCGAGCTCCTCGCCGCCCTCGGTGGCCCCCGGCACGAGGCCGATGACGTCGCCATCGGGGTCTGCGTCGTTGGCGAGCGCGGGCACCGCGACGCGGCGCTCCGGCCGGACGGTGACCTCGTCGTCCGCGGCGACCGGCGGCTGGTTCGTCTCCGGCGGCTGCGCGATGCCCACCCGCACGATCCCCGTGGCGACCTCGCCGCGGGCGTCCTGCACGGTGTAGCGGAACGTGTCGCTGCCCTTGGCGTTCTTGCCCGCCTCGTAGTCGATGTACCCGTCCACGACCTCCGCGCGGCCCTGGGCGGGGCCGGTCGCGAGCCCGGTGAGCTGCACGGAGTCGCCGTCGGGGTCGATGCCGTCCAGCGGGATCGGGATGCGGGCCGTGCCGCCGGACAGCACGCGCGCGTCCACGTCCTGCGGGACGGGCGCCGCGTTCTCCTTGCCGCCACGGATGTGGATCGTGACCTGGGCCGAGTCCTCCTGCCTGTTCGGGTCGCGCACCTTGTAGATCGCGTAGGCCGTGCCCTGCTCCGCGCCGGCGCGGAACCGCAGCCTGCCCTCGGAGACGAACAGGTCGCCCTGCGCCGGGTCCACCGTCTGCTCGAGCTCCTCGTCGAGGGTGAGCTCGAGCCCGTCCGGGTGCGTGTCGTTGCCGAGCACGTCGATGTTCACGTAGTCGCCCACGCGCACCGTGACCTCGTCGGCGGCGGCGTTCGGTGGCTGCAGCCGGTCCGGCGGCGGCACGGGCAGCACCCGCACCTCGCCGGTGGCGGTCTCGGTGCCGTTGGAGACGGTGTACTCGAGGACCACGGCTTCGGCCATGCGGCGCGTCTCGGTGAGGCGCAGCATCTGGTGGCCGAGGACGGCCACGCTCAGCCCCGCGTCGTCCGGCACGTCGACCGACTGCACCACCAGCACGCCCCCGGCCGGGTCGGTGTCGTTGGCCAGCACGTCCACGAGGGTCGAGCCGCCCGCGGGCAGCAGGGCCGTGTCGGAGACGACGACCGGCGCTCCGGTGACGGCGTCCGGGTCCTGCACGTCGACCCGCACGACACCCGTGGTGGACGACGGGCCGTCGGTCACCTGGTACAGCACGTCGTAGGACTTCGGCTCCTGCGCCAGGAAGGTGAAGCTGCCCGCGTCGTAGTTCCGGGTGATCTCGGCCGGGGCCGCGTCGGCCACCTTCGTCAGGCGCAGGTCGTCGCCGTTCGGGTCGGAGTCGTTCTTCAGCGGCTCGACCGTGATCGGCTGCCCGGCGGTCACGACCACGTGGTCGCCGACCGCCACGGGCGGCTGCTGGCTGGTGCTCACGTCCACCCAGAGGGTGCCCTCGACGACGCCGCCAAGGCCGTCCCCGACCGTGAGCGTGACCTTCTTGCGCCCGGTCCCGGACCCACTGTCGCGGAACTCGACCGTGCCGTCCGGGTAGGCCCGCACCTCGTCGCCCTGGACGGTCGGCGCCGCGGTGGCGAGATAGACGTCGTCCCCGTCCGGGTCGCGGAAGAACGGCAGCACCTTGATCTGCGCGCTCTTGCCCTGCTCCACCCGCAGCACCGGCTCCCCGGACTGCTCCGGGTCCTCGTTCTGGTCCGGCGGCACCACCTTCACCGTGACCTTCGCCTGGTCGTGGCCGCCGCGGCCGTCGGTGACGTCGTACGTGAACCGCACGGTGCCGGTCGCGTCCGCCGGCACCACCGCCTGCAGCGCCTTGCCGCCCAGCACCCGCTGGATGGCGACCTCCTCCGGCTGGTCGCCCTCGAAGGTGGCGGTGATGACGTCGCCGTCCGGGTCGAGGTCGTTCGCCAGCACGTCGAGCACGGTGGTGCGGCCGGGCCGGACGCCGAACGTGTCGTCCTCGGCGACCGGCGGGTCCTGCTTCTCGCGGTCCACGACGGTCTGGTCGACGAGCTCCGGCTTGGCGTCCTCGGCGTCCTCGTCGTCGCCCTTCTCCTGCTCGGGGAGCTGGACGTCCCAGTCGTCGACCTTCTCGTACTCGTCGAGCGCCATCCACAGGATGCCGGCCGTGAGGTCGTTCAGGACGACGTTGTTGCGGTTCTGGCGGTACTCGAGCTTGGTCGTCTGGTCGATGCCCTCGAGCACCTTGTCCACGTCCCGGTCGGTGCCCTCGCAGTCGCGGACGATCTGGCCCGTGCCGGACCATGCCCCGTACAGGCAGCCGCCGAGCTCCACCGGCGCCGCGGGCGACCCGGACACCTTGCGGGAGGTGGCGGCGCCACCGTCGAGCGGCTGGCGCACCAGCGCCGACGACGTGGCATACGCGACGACGTCCGACGCGGCGCCGGCCTGCTGCAGCCGGGCGCCCTGGGCCTCGGCCACCTCCAGAACGTCGCCGCCCGGCAGCCGGAGGTCGCCGCTGGTGCGGTCGAGGAGCACGAGGTCGTCGCCCACGGTGGTGAGGACGACGTCGTCCTCGGAGGCGAGCCCCTCGAGCTTCGTCGTGACAGGCTCCTTGCCCCGCTCGACGGTGTACAGCACGTTGCGCGACGGGACGACGACGAACGTGGTGCCGCCCGACGAGACGGCCACCTCACCGGAGCCGTCGAGCTCCACCGTCGGGTCGATCTTCTCGGTGTCGAGGCCCGGCAGCTTCTCCACCGTGGTCACCCACAGCGAACCCGTCTCGTCGTCGACGACGGCCACCCGGCCGCCGCCCATCGCGACCTGGGCCCCGGCGGGCAGCTTGGTGGTGGACTCGAACTTCGACATCGCGACGTCCACGACACTGGCCTGGTGGTTCCCGTCGTCCGCCACGAGCACCTGGCCGGCCTGCTGGTCGACGTCGAAGGCCGAGCTACCCGCCAGCAGCGTGCTGTCGAGGGCCTTGGCCTCGGTGTTGAAGCGCCCGACCAGCCCCGCGGACTGCTTGGTGACCCACACGCCCGAGTCGTCGAGGTCGACGTCGGCCGTGGCCTCGCCCGGATAGAGGACGGCGGCAGCGACCACGCCCGCGGACAGCGCGAGCACGACCGCCGTCGAAAGGGTCGCGCGGCGGTCGCCGCGCAGGCGCGTGAGCACGCTCAAGATTCCCCCGATGTGATGGCGACGGCCGGCCGAGGCCCGTCGTCGGGCCCGCGCATCGCCAGCACAGGATAGCCAGAGTTCGCCCGTCCGGGGCAACGATTCCCGCCCGTCGGGCATGGGGAGAGGTACCCATGCCCGACGGGACTCAGAACGAGCACGCCGATCCCGAGCGGTGGGTCACCACGTGTGCTTCTCGTACATCTTGCCGTCGATCTTGACCGCCACGTCCTTGCCGGGATAGCCGAAGACGCAGGGCAGCTCCACCGACGTCGTCCCGCCGAAGCTCTTGGTGTACACGGAGCCGTCGTTCAGCACGGGCTCCCAGCCGTTCGACCCGTCGCCCCAGCACTCCACCTTGTGCGAGCCCTTCTTAAAGTTCTCCACGTGCACGTTGAACTGGTGACAGTCCGAGGTGTCACAGGTGGCCACGTTCTTCTGCGAACCACGCGTCACCCACGCCTTGGCGGCGAGCGCCGCCGCGCTGTCGCACGTCTGCTTCGACTGCCCCGCGGTGTCCGATGCCGTCACGCAGATCTGCTTGTTCTCGCCGGGGTTGGCGGAGACCGACTCGTTCCCGCTGCCCGCCGACTTTGTGATCGCTCCCGTCACCTTCACCGAGATGTCCCGACCGTTGCTCTTCGTCGACCAGACGAACTTCACGGCGTTGCTCTGCCCGGTCGCGGTCACGCTGGGCGCGGGCACCGGGCCGTAGGGCGTGACCGCGCCGGAGTACGACGTCCAGCCGGAGCAGCCCGCCGCGTTGCACGCCTGGACCCGGAACTTGTACGCCGTCCCGTTCGCCAGGCCGCCGTACGCCGTCGACGTCCCGGTGGCCGTGGTCGAGCCGCCCTTGTCGTTCGCGACGGTATAGATGACGGCGTTGCCGTTGTCGTCGGCCGCGCCCCAGCTCACGTCCGCCTGGCCGCTCGTGCCGTTGACCTTGGCGGACGGGCTGCCCGGCTTGCCCGGTGTGCCGAACGGGGTCACCGCGTTCGACTTCGGGCTGGTCTTCCCCTCGCCGGCCTTGTTCTCGCCCCGGACGGCGAACGAGTAGCTCGACTTGGTGTCCAGCCCCTCGATGACCGTCGAGGACTTCGTGGCCGTGCGGGTGTCCACCAAGGAGCCGCCCTTGAAGACGTCGACGTCGTACGTCTTCACCTCGTCGCCGTTGGATGCCGGCGGGGTCCACGAGACGTTCACCTGGCCGCCCAGGGCGGTGTCGACGCGGGACGCAGTCGGCGCCGCGGGCGCGGCCGGCGGGCCGGCCGGGATCTCGCTCGCCGACCACTCACCCCACTCCGACGGGTCGGGCGCCTGGTTGATCGCCTGCACCCGCACCTTGTAGGCCGCGCCGTTGGTCAGGCCCTCCCACACGACGCGGTTGCCCGTGACGCCGACCTTCTGCACCTCGCCGTTGCCCGGCGCGGGCGAGATCTCGAGGTTCACCGACTCGATGGCCGACCGGTCCGAGTAGGACGCGTTCTTCCACGTCACCGTCAGCTCACCGTCGCCGAACTCGAGGGTCGGGGCCGTCGGCGGGTCGGGCTTCTCGTCCGGCCGGGCCTCGGCCGACGGCGGGGACTTCTCCGACGGGCCGACCTCGTTGATCGCCTCGACGGTGAACGTGTAGGTCACGTTGTTGGTGAGGGGCTTGAGGGTGCACGTCGTGGTGTTGCAGTCGAAGGTGTCGCCCTGGCTGGAGGTCACGGTGTACCCCGTGATCTCCGCGCCGTTGTTGGACGGCGGCGTCCACGACAGCACCACCGTCTCGGAGCGGACCTCCTCGACGACCGGGGTCACCGGCGCCTCGGGCGCGCCCAGCACGTTGACGGTGATGCGGCCCTCGACCTGGCGGTCGGGATCCTGCGTCGCGTCCTGGATCGTGTACCGCACCACCATCGTGCCGACGAAGTCGGCCTCCGGCGTGACCACGACCTTGTCGCCGTCCACCGTGGTGCCGCCCTGGCCCGTCTCGACGACCGCGTCGCCGACGAGCTCGAGCGGCCCGCGGTCCTCGAACGGGTTGGAGTCGTTGGCCAGCACCGGCACGGACACCGCCTCGCCCTGGTGCGCGTCGTCGACGACGTCGTCCACCGCACGGGCGAGCGGGCGGGTCGAGGCGACGACCTCGACCTTCATCTCGCCGTCGACCGGCGGGTGCTCGTCGTCCGTGACCGTGAACGGCACGGTGAGCATCGTGCCCTTCGGCACGTCGGGCGACGCCTCGAGCACGACCTTCGAGCCGGAGATCGTGGCGCCGACCCCCTCGGGCAGGCTGCCCAGCTCGTAGCGCAGGTCGTCCTCGTCGGGGTCCGTGGCGAACCGCCCCAGGTCGACGACGCTCTCCTCCCCCGCCGCGACCTTGCCGGACGGCGAGCCCGGCTCGGGCGGCAGGTTGTCCGGCGGCAGCACCGTGACGGGCAGCGTCAGCACGGCCTTGTGGCCCTCGGGGTCGTCCGGGCTCTCGCCGTCGGTGACCTCGAACGTCACGGCGGCGGGGCCGACGTAGTCCCCGCGCGGCGTGTAGGTCATGGTCGTCTCGCCGGTGACCTGGACGTCGCCCTCGAGCGCCGTGACCTGGTCCTCGGTCGTCAGCCGCGGGGTGCGGCCCTCGACCACCAGCACGTGGTCGGTGATGTCGACGTCGAGCGACTCCCCGGACAGCACCTCGAGCGGTGCCTGGCCGGGCTTGAGGATCGGTTCGATGGAGGTGAGGCCCGGCACCACGAGGAAGGCCTTGGCTTCCAGCCCGTCCACGTCCGTCACGGTGTAGGTGATGACCTGCCGGTTCTCGGTCAGGGTCACCTCGACCTCCCCCTCCGGGGACACCACCACGGTGTCGGACGACGTCTCGACCGTGAGATCGTCGGCCGCACCGTCCGGGTCCTCGTCGTTGTCGAGCACGGGGACCGTCACCGACGTCTTGCCCAGCAGGTCCGCGACGGGCACGGAGTCGTCGCGCGCGATCGGGCGCTGCAGCGGGGCGTCCGCGGCCACGGTCACGCTCACCGAGGCGGAGGCGCGCGCCGCGAACGTGTCCTCGATGGCGTAGAAGAACGTGTAGGTGCCCTCGTCGCCCGGGGTCTGGACCACCACCCGGTCCTCCGCCACCTTCGCGTCGAGGTCGTCGTCCCCCTCGAGCGAGCCGGGCACGAGCCCGATCTGGTCGCCGTCGGGGTCCGAGTCGTTGAGCAGGGCCGGGATCGACACCCGGCGGTCGGGCCGCACCGTCACCTCGTCGTCCGCGGCGACCGGCGGCTGGTTCGTCTCCGGCGGCTGCGCGATGCCCACCCGCACGATCCCGGTGGCGACCTCGCCGCGGGCGTCCTGGACCGAGTACCGGAAGGAGTCGACGCCGCGGGAGCTCTCCGCCGCCTCGTAGTCGATGTACCCGTCCACGACCTCGGCGCGCCCCTGCCCCGGCCCGGTGGCCAGGCCCGTGAGCTGCACCGAGTCGCCGTCGGGGTCGATGCCGTCGAGCGGGACCGGGATGCGGGTGGTACCGCCAGACAGGACGCGGGCGTCGACGTCGTGCGGCACGGGGGCGGCGTTCTCCTTGCCGCCGCGGATGTGGATCGTCACCTGGGCCGAGTCCTCCTGCCCGTTCGGGTCGCGCACCTTGTAGATCGCGTACGCGGTGCCCTGCTCCGAGCCGGCGCGGAACCGCAGCCGGTCCTCGGAGATGAAGACCTCGCCCTGCTCGCGGTCGACGGACTGCTCCAGCTCCTCGTCCAGGGTCAGCTCGAGCCCGTCCGGGTGCGTGTCGTTGCCGAGCACGTCGATGTTCACGTAGTCGCCCACGCGCACCGTGACCTCGTCCGGGGCGGCGTTCGGCGGCTGCAGCCGGTCCGGCGGCGGCACCGGGAGCACGCGCACCTCGCCCACCGACGTGTCGTTGCCGTTCGAGACGGTGTACTCGAGCACGATCGGCTCGGACAGCCGGCGCGTCTCGGTGATGCGCAGCATCTGGTGACCCAGCACGGCCACGCTCACGCCCGCGTCGTCGGGCACCTTGACCGACTGCACCACGAGCACGCCGCCCGTGGGGTCGGTGTCGTTCGCGAGCGCGTCCACGAGGGTCGACCCGCCGGCCGGCAGCATCGCGGTGTCCGCCACCGCGATCGGGGCTCCCTTCGCGTCCTCCGGGTCCTGCACGTCGACCCGCACCACGCCCGTGGTCACGTTCGGCCCGTCGGTCACCTGGTACAGCACGTCGTAGGACTTCGGCTCCTGCGCCAGGAACGTGAAGGTGCCCGCGTCGAGGTTGGGCGTGATCTCCGCGGGCGCGGCCTCGGCCACGTTGGCCAGGCGCAGGTCGTCGCCGTTCGGGTCGGTGTCGTTCTCCAGCGGCTCGACCGTGATCGGCTGCCCCGCCGTCACGACCACGTGGTCCCCCACCGCGACCGGCGGTTCCGGGCCGTCGCCCAGGACCTGGACCCACAGGGTGCCCTCGACGACCTCGCCCTGGCCGTCCCCGACGGTGAGCGTGACCTTCTTGCGCCCCGTGGCGGACCCTCCGTCGCGGAACTCGATCGTGCCGTCGGGGTAGGCGCGCACCTCGTCGCCCTGCACCGTGGCCGCCGCCGTCGCGAGGTAGACGTCGTCCCCGTCCGGGTCGTTGAAGTAGGGCAGCACCCTGGTCTGGGCGCTCTTGCCCTGCTCCAACCGCAGCACGGGCTCGCCGGACTGCACGGGGGTCTGGTTCTCCTCGTCGGGCGGCGCAATCCGCACGTCGACCTTGGCCTTGTCGTGGCCGCCGCGGCCGTCCGACACGTCGTACGTGAACGTCACGGAGCCCGTGGCGTCCGCGGGCACGACGGCCTGCAGCGCCTTGCCGCCCAGCACCCGCTCGATCCGCACCGGCGACGGCTGGTCGCCGTCGAGCGACGCGGTGATGACGTCGCCGTCCGGGTCCAGGTCGTTCGCCAGCACGTCGAGCACCGTCGCGCGGCCCGGCCGGACGCCGAACTTGTCGTCCTTCGCCTCCGGCGGGTCCTGCTTCTCGCGGTCCAGCACCGTCTGGTCCACCAGCTCCGGCTTGGCATCCTCGGCGTCCTCGTCGGAACCCTCGGTCTGCTCCGGGAGCTGGACGTCCCAGTCGTCGACCTTCTCGTACTCGTCGAGGGCCATCCACAGCGTGCCGGCCGTGAGGTCGTTGAGCACCACGTTGTTGCGGTTCTGCCGGTACTCGAGCTTGGTCGTCTGGTCGATGCCCTCGAGGGTCTCGTCCACGTCGTGGTCGGTGCCCTCGCAGTCGCGCACGATCTGGCCCGTGCCCGACCACGCCGCGTAGAGGCAGTCGCCGAGCTGCACCGGCGCCGCAGGCGACCCGGACGCCTCCCGCTCCACCGCCGTCCCGCCGCCGAGGGGCTGGCGCACCAGCGCCGACGACGTCGCGTACGCGACCGCGTCGCTCGACTCGCCCGGCTGCTGGAGCCGGGCACCCTGGGCGTCGGCGACGTCCACGACGTCCCCGCCCGGCAGCCGCAGCTTCGCGCTCGTGCGGTCGAGGAGCACGACGTCGTCGCCGACGGTCGTGAGCACGACGTCGGCGCCCTCCTTGAGGAACCCACCCAGCTCGGACGTCTCGGGCTCGGAGCCCGGCTCCACGGTCCACAGCACGTCCCGGCCGGGGACGACGGCGTACGTGGTGCCGCCCTGCGACACCACCGCCTGCGCGGCCCCGTCGAGCTCCGCCGTCGGGTCGACCTTCTCCGTGTCGAGGCCCTGCAGCTTCTCCACCGTCGTGACCCACAGGGAGCCCGTCTCGTCGTCGACCACCGCGACGCGGTCGCCGCCCATGGAGACCTCGGCGCCGGCCGGCAGCTTGGTCGTGGACGCGAACTTCAGGCGCGCGACGTCGACCATGCTGGCCCCGCTGCTACCGTCGTCCGCGACGAGCACCTGGCCGGCCTGTTGGTCGACGTCGAACGCGGAGCTGCCCGCGAGCAGCGTGCCGTCGAGCGCCTTCGCCTCCGTGTTGAAGCGCCCGACCAGCCCCGCCGACTGCTTCGTGACCCAGACGCCCGAGTCGTTGAGGTCCACGTCGGCCGTCGCCTCGCCGTCATAGAGCACGGCTGCGGTGACCACCCCCGCGGACAGCGCGAGCACGACCGTCGTCGAGACGGTCGTGCGGCGGTCGGTGCGCAGGCGCGAGAACAGGCCCAAGACTCCCCCGAGTTCGATTCGTTCGACCGACGAGACATGCAGCGCTGCTGCTCACGGGGCTGCGTCGGCCCCCGTCGGTCGCCCGGACAGGATACCGAGACGACACCCGCCCGAGGCAAGGGTTTCTCCCCTCGGGTCATGGGGAGAGGTACCCGTCGGCATCCCGTCGGCATCCCGTCGGCATCCCGTCGGCACGGTGACTGCCCCCTCCGTCAGCGGGCGAGGCGCTCCACGACCGCCCCGTACAGGCGCGGAGCGCGGCCGGCGGCCGGGACCACCCGCCGTCGCAGCGGGGACGCCGCGGCCGCGACGAGCCCGGTCGTCAGCACCCGGTAGTCCCGCGTCGCGCGCGCCCACGCCCGCTCGTACGCGGCCGCGTCGTCCAGGTGCTCGACGGCGGCGCGCGCCTGCGCGAGCCCCACCCGCAGCCCCTCGCCCGTCAGGGCGTCGACGTAGCCGGACGCGTCGCCCACCAGCCGCACCCGGCCGGCCGTGCGGGCCGCGGAGCGCACCCGCAGCGGCCCGGCCCCGCGCACCGGGCCGTCCGCCGCGGCCCCCGCGAGCCGCTCGGCCAGGCGGGGCAGCGTCGCGAGCTCGGCGTCGAAGTCCGCGCCGGCCGGGCCCAGCAGCGCCACGCCGACGAGGTCGTCCGCCACCGGGGTCACGTAGGCCTCGACGCGGGGGCCCCAGTGCACCTCGACCAGGTCGGTCCAGGGGGCGACCCGGTAGTGCCGGCGGAGCCCGAACCGGCGCGTTCGTCGGTCGCGGCTTCCCCGCTCCAGCCCGAGCTCCCTGCGCACCCGGGAGTGCAGCCCGTCGCAGGCCAGGAGCCATCTCGCGCGCACGCCGCCGGCGACCACCTGCTCGTCGTCCTGCTCGACCGCCGACGCGCGGCGAGGCAGCAGGACCGCCCCGGCCGCCAGCGCGGCGTCGTGCAGGCCGGCGTGCAGCGTGGTGCGGCGCACGCCCCGGCCGGGCCCGCGGGCGAACCGGTGGTCCGCCACGACGTCGCCCTGGCGGTACGAGATCCCGGCCAGCGGGTGCCCCGGCGGGTCGACGCCGAGGCGGCGCACCGCCGCCAGCGCGCCGGGCAGGAGGCCCTCGCCGCAGGCCTTGTCGATCGGCGCGCCGCGCGGCTCCAGGACGACGACGTCGAGGCCCGCGCGCCGCGCCTCGATCGCCGCGGCCAGCCCCACCGGCCCGCCGCCCACCACGAGGACGTCGGCGTCGGGCGTCACGGGCGTCGCAACGGGGCCGCGGGGGCGCCGTCGGCGAGCCGGAGCGCGCGCTCCTCCGCGGGGATGCGGAAGCCGAGCAGCAGCCACGCGTTCAACGCCGTGAACGCGAGCGCGGTGATCCAGGCCGTGTGCACCAGCGGCAGCGCGATGCCCTCCACGACGACGGCCACGTAGTTGGGGTGCCGGATCCACCGGTAGGGCCCGCGGCGCACCAGCGACAGGCCCGGCACCACGATGACGCGCGTGTTCCACTGCTCGCCCAGCGTGGCGATGCACCACCAGCGCAGCGCCTGGCTCGCGAGCACGAGCGCGAGCATCGGCCATCCGAGCCACGGCAGGAACGGCCGGTCCGCCGCGACCACCTCCACCACGCACGCCACGAGCAACCCCGTGTGCAGCGCGACCATCGCCGGGAAGTGCCCGCGCCCCGACTCGACGCCACCGCGCGCGAACGACCAGCGGGCGTGGCGCGTCGAGACCACCAGCTCGGCCACCCGCTCCAGGCCCGTCGCGAGCACAAGGGCCACGTAGAGCGCCACGCTCATGCCGCGCCCCCGTCCATGCCCCCGTGCGTGCCCCCGTGCATGCCGCCATGCACGCCGCCTTGCATGCCCCTATGCGTGCCCCGCAGCAGCACCAGCTCGACGGCGACGCCCGGCCCGAAGGCCATGAGCACCGCCCACCCGCCGGGAGGCGGCGCGCCGTCGTCGAGCGTCGCGGCGAGCACGTGGAGCACCGACGACGACGACAGGTTGCCCTCGGCGGCGAGGGTCGCGCGGGAGCGGGCGACGGCGTCCTCGGGCAGGCCCAGCGCGTCGCGGACGGCGTCGACGATCTTCGGGCCACCGGCGTGCACCACCCACGTGCCGACGTCGTCCGGCTCGAGCCCGTGGCTCGCGAGCAGGTCCTTGACGTCACCGGCGAGGTGGGCGCGCAGCAGCCGCGGCAGCTCGGGCGACAGGACGATGCCGAACCCCGTGTCCCGCACATCCCACCCCAGGTGCCGCGCCGTGCCCGGGTACAGGTGGCTGCGCGTGCCCACCACCTGCGGCGCGGACCGGCCCACCGGGGGCGCGACGTCGTCCCCGGCGACGACCACGGCGCTCGCCCCGTCGCCGAACAGGCCGGAGGAGACCAGGTTCGCCGTCGAGTCGTCGTCCCGCTGGAACGTGAGCGAACACAGCTCGACCGAGACGAGCAGCGCGACGCCGTCCGGGTGCCCGACGAGGTGCTCGTGCAGGTGCCCCAGACCGGCGGCCCCGCCCGCGCAGCCGAGCCCGAACGACGGGACCCGACGCACGTCGGCCCGCAGGCCGAGGCGACCCACCAGCACCGCGTCGATCGACGGCGCCCCGATGCCCGTCACGGACGTGAAGAAGAGGAGGTCGACGTCCTCGGGCACCACCTCCGCCGCGGCGAGCGCCGCCCGGCAGGCACGCTCGGCGAGCTCCGTTCCCTGGGTCGCGAAGTGCGCGTTGGCGTCCGCGAACCCCGCGAGGTGGGCGTAGTCGTCGAGCGGGAGCGCGAGGTGCCGCGTGCGCACCCCGGAGGCCGCGTGCAGCCTGCGCGTCAGCTCGCGCCGCGGGCCGGCCGCGAGCAGGGGCGCGATGACGTCGGCGATCCGCCCTTGCGGAAGCGCCGGGCCTGGCAGGACGGGTGCGACGGCGAGGACGCGCGACATGCTTCGCATCGTGGCACCGCGGGAGCTCCCCCGCGCGGGCGCCACCCTGCCGAACAGGCGGTTGACGCCGTATTGCGGGGTGAATGCGGGGTCATTTCGACAGCAACCGCCTGTTCGGCACTCGCTGTGTCGGCGTAGGTTGCCTGGCATGGGCGACGACGCACGGGTGCGCGGGATGCTGGTCGCGACGCACGCCGCCCCCGCGGCGGTCGTCACGGTGCTGGCGCTGGTGTTCGCCGTCGGCGTCGGGCTCCCGGCGGGCCGAGCCGTGCTCGTCACAGCGGCGGTCGCGGCCGGGCAGCTCTCCGTGGGGTGGAGCAACGACTGGTTGGACGCAGGGCGCGACCGGCGCGTGGGGCGCGCGGACAAGCCGACCGTGACCGGCGCCATCACGCCCAGGATGCTGCGGACGGCCGCCCTCGGCGCGCTCGGCGTGTGCGTCGTGCTGTCCCTCGCGACCGGGGTCGTGCCGGGCCTGCTGCACCTCGCCGCCGTCGCGAGCGCCTGGTCGTACAACGCCTGGCTCAAGGCGACGCCCGTGTCGTGGCTGCCCTATGCGGTCTCGTTCGGCCTGCTGCCGGCGTTCGTCGTCGCGGCGGCCGACGACGGGCGGGTCGTCGCGGGCTGGACCGTCGCCGCGGCCGCGCTGCTCGGCGTCGGCGCGCACGTCGCCAACGTGCTGCCCGACCTCGAGGACGACCGCGCCACCGGCATCCGCGGCCTGCCCCACCGCCTGGGCCGCCGGGCGTCGAGCGTGCTGGCTCCCGTGGTGCTGGGGGCCGGGAGCGTGGTGATCCTCCTCGGCCCGTCCGGCCTGTCTGGCCCGTCCGGCCCGTCCGCGCCGGCGTCCGCGGGGCTGATGGCAGGGCTGACGGCGGGTGCCGTCGCGCTGGCCGTCGCCGCCGGCGGCGTGGGCCTGGCGCGGCCACGCAGCCGCGCTCCGTTCGCGCTGAGCATGGCGGTCGCGGCGGTGTGCGTCGTGCAGCTCGTGCTGGCGGCCGACGCCGTGGCCGTCCCGCGCTGAGCCCGCCGGCGAGCTGCGGCTGTGGACCACGGCCCGCGGGCCGGCACGCCTGCGCATAGCATCCGGGACGTGCCCACGATCCTCCAGCGCGCCCGCGGCGAGGTCGCGCCGTACCGCCGCTCCGTCGCCTGGGGCGGCTCCGCCGCGGCCGTCTGGGCCATCTGGGCGAGCGGGCCCGGCTGGTCCACTCCGGCCCTCGTCGTCGCCGCGGTCGCGGCGGCCGCCCTGTTCGTGGTCGACGCCCGCACCCATCGCCTGCCGAACGCCCTCACGTACCCGACCACCGCCGTGGTCGCCGTCCTGCTGGCGGTCGCCGCCCTGGCCCAGAGGTCGTGGGGCACCGCGGGCCGCGCGCTGCTCGGCGCGCTCGTCCTCGGCGGCGCCTACCTGCTGCTGCACCTGGTCAGCCCGTCCGGGCTCGGTCGCGGCGACGTGAAGCTCGCCGTCCTGCTCGGCCTGGTCACCGCCTGGTACGGCTGGCCGGTGCTCTGGGCGACCGCGCTGCTGCCGTTCCTGCTCGGTGGCCTCGTCGCCGTGGTCCTGCTCGTCACCCGGCGCGCGTCGCGCACCACCGCGCTCGCGTTCGGCCCCTACATGCTCGCGGGTGCCGGGATCGCCCTCACCGTCGCCCGGCTCCTGCCCGGCTGATCCTGCCCGGCTGATCCTGCCCAGCTGACGACGCCCGACGGTCTCCCTATACCGTCCGGTCGGCCAGCAGGCCGGCGAAGTCGCCGAACGCCTGCTTCACGGGGCCTTCGGGCAGCGGCGCGAGCTCGGCGGCGGCCTCCTGCGCCCAGCGGACGGCGAGGGCGCGGGTCTCGGCGAGCACGTCGTGCGCGCGCAGGTCGGCGACGACGGCGGCGAGCGCGTCGTCGCCCGTGAGGTCGCCGTCGAGCCGGTCGACGAGCGCGGCGTCCTGAGCGGTGCCCTCCCCGCGGGCGAGCCGCTGGCGCAGCAGCAGCACCGGCATCGTCGGCACGTGCTCCCGCAGGTCGGTGCCGGTCGTCTTGCCGGACTCGGTCCCGGTGGAGGCGATGTCGAGCACGTCGTCGGCGAGCTGGAACGCGACGCCCACCTTCTCGCCGTACGCGGCCACGGCCTCGACCACGGCCGCGTCGCAGCCGGCGAGCATCGCCCCGAGGCGCGTCGACGTCGCGAGCAGGGAGGCGGTCTTGTCGCTGAGCACCTGGAGGTAGTGCTCCACGGGGTCGTCGCCGTCCCGCGGGCCGAGCGTCTCGTGCAGCTGGCCCAGGCACATGCGCTCGAACGTGCGCGACTGCAGCACCACGGCCTCCGTGCCCAGCCCGGCCACGAGCGCCGACGCCCGCGCGAACAGCACGTCGCCCACGAGGATCGCGACGGAGTTGCCCCACACGATGTGGGCGGCGGGCGCACCGCGGCGCACGGGCGCCGAATCCATCACGTCGTCGTGGTACAGCGACGCGACCTGCGTGAGCTCCACGACGACGGCGGCGTCGATCAGCTCCGCCCGCGTCCCGTCGCCCAGCTCGCCCGCGAGCAGCGTCATCAGCGGCCGGAACCGCTTGCCCCCGGCGGCGACCAGATGCCGCGAGGCGTCGTCGGCCAGGGCATCTGCCGAGGTCACGGCGTCGTCGAGCGCGGCGTCGACGTGCACCATCCGCTCCGCGAGCCGCTCGGCGAGCGCGGGGTCGGACAGCGGGATCGCCGTCGACGGCGGCGAAGGCTGCGTGGGCGCCGACCTGAAGGTCGGCGAGGGTGCGCGGGTCACTGTCCGAACCTATCCGGCCGGGGCACCGAACACTGAACCGAGAGCGGCTCCGGACGCGTCAGGTCGCTCACGCCCGTAGCTCGTCGAGGTGGTGCACCAGCACTCGCCGCGCCGTCGCGGGGGTGAGGAGCTCCGGGTGCAGGACGCCGCGCATCGTCAGCCCGTCGAGCAGAGCGGACAGCCGGTGCTCCTCCAGCTCGACGTCGAGGTCGGCGCGCAGCACACCGCGAGCGCCTGCCCCCTCGAGGACGCGCCGCACGAGCTCTGACGTGCCCGCCGCCGCGGCCGCCGACCTGTCGCGCAGCGGCGGCCGGGTACGCGCGGCGTCGGAGAACGCCAGCCACACGGCGGCCTCGTCGCGCCGTGCGTCGTCGAGCGGCAGGAGCTCCGCGAGGACATCGACGACGGCCCCCCGCGCGGCGGACCCGTCCAGCTCCCCCCGCTCCAGGGCCGGCAGGAACGCGCCCACCCGCGCGAGCAGCCGCTGCGAGACGCGGTCGACCATCGCGTCGAGCGCGAACGCGACCAGCGCGTCGTGGGTGTCGAAGTAGTGCCGCACCGAGCCCACTGCGAGGCCCGCCTCGTCGGCGACGTTCCGCAGCGACGCGCCGTCCAGCCCGGACCGCCGCACCACGCGGAACAGGGCGTCGACGACGTCGGAGCGGCGGCGGTCGGCGTCGACGATCTTCGGCATCCTGCCTTTCTAGCACAAGCCTGCTACTTTATTTAGCATGAGCATGCTAGAAAACTGGTGGCCCGTGATCGTCGTCGTGGCCGTGGTGGTGGTCGTCGTGCGCAGGTTCCGCGGCGAGCCGCTCGACCCCAAGGACGCCGTCGTCGCCCCCGCGATCCTCCTGTTCCTGGGCGGTCGCACCCTCGTCGAGATCGAGCTGGCGTCCGTCGACGTCCTGTGGCTCACGATCACCGGGGTGGTCGGTGTCGCGTCGGGAGCCGTGCGCGCCACGACGACCCGCCTCACCGGGCCGCCCCACGCCCTCGTGCAGCGTTACACCTGGCGCACGCTCGTCGTGTGGGTGGTCTCGCTCGCCGCGAGCGCCGGGCTCGGCCTCCTCGGGGCGGCCGCGGGCATGCACGAGGAGGCGCGGCCGATCACGCTCAGCATCGGGCTGAGCCTCCTCGGCGAGTCCGCCGTCACCCTGTGGCGCGCGCACCGGCGCGGCGCCGACGTCGTCGGCACGCTCGTGGCACGCAACCCCTCGTGGTGAGCTGAGGCGGGGAACCTGTTCGCCAGTGGTCCGGCAGTGAACCCTGGAGGTCGACGCTGACCAGGACCGTGAGCGCGATGACCGCTCGTCGTCACCTGACGACGACGTCGCGTCCGTGCGCGGTGAGTGCCCAGATGACGAACACGTCCAGGGCGATGACCACCATGGACCACAGCGGGTAGTACGGGATGAAGACGAAGTTCGCCAGGGCGCTGAGGGCGGCCAGGACCACACCGACGGCGCGACCCCACATCTTGCCGGTGAGGACGGCGAAGCCCGCGAGCAGGACGAGCACGCCGAGGACGAGGTGGATCCACCCCCACGTGGTGGTGTCGAACTGCAGCACGTAGTTGGGCGTCTCGAGGTAGAGGTCGTCCTGGAAGAGGGCGACGAGCCCGGCGATGATCTGGAACCCTCCGGCCAGGATCATCATCACGGCGGCGAACACGATGAAGCCGGTCGCCCAGGAGCTGCGCGACTCCACCGGGACGTCGGCCCGGGGGCTCGCTGCGGGTTGCTGAGTCATGTCCGATCCTTCCGTCACGGCGCGCGAGGGCCGACCGCCCGGTCCGGGCGACGGGTGCGGACGCGCCGGTCTCCATCAATACCGCCGCGCGCCCCGCGCCGAATCACCCTGATCGCGTGAAGCCGTCACCGTGAGGACCCGCCCTCACGGGCGGAACTGCACCGCCTGACCGGCGAGGTCCAGCGCCCCCGCGGGGAGGATCCCGAGCAGCAGCACACCCACCGCGCACACGGCGATCGCGAACGCTGCCGGGCCCCGAGACCCGACCACCGTCACGACCGTGCGGGACACGAGCGTCCGCGTCGCGGCACCGGTGAGCGTGGCCGTGCCGGAGCCGGCCGCCGCGGACGTCGGGTCAGCACCTGCCTCCGCCGAGCCGGACGCGGAACCGGACGCGGAGCCGGACGACGCGGGGCCCGACGGCGCGGTCTCCTCCGCGGCGTCGGCAGGCGGCGTGAGCACCATGAGCACGATGACGCGCACGTAGAAGAAGACCGCCACCGCGGAGGCGAGCACGCCGAGCAGCGCGAGCGGCCACGCCCCCGCCTCGACCGCGGCGGAGAAGACCCCGAACTTGGCGACGAACCCGGCCGTGAGCGGGATGCCCGCCATGGACAGCAGGAACAGCGAGAAGGCGGCGGTGAGCCACGGGGCGCGCCGCCCCAGCCCGGCCCACTGCGCCAGCCGGGTGGCCTCGCCGAGCACGACGCCGTCGTCGGGCACCTCGCCGGTCGAGCCTGCGCCGTCCTGAGCCTGTCGATGGGTCGAGGCCCGCGTCTCGACAGGCTCGACCGGCGAGACCGTGCGCTCGCGCACCAGGGTGACCACCGCGAACGCGCCGACCGTGGCCAGGCCGTACGCGAGCAGGTAGAACAGCACGGCCTGCGAGCCGACCTCGTCCATCCCGACGAGCCCGACCACCAGGAACCCGGCGTGCGCGATCGAGGAGTAGGCGAGCATGCGCTTGATGTCGGTCTGCACGGCACCGGCGACGGTGCCGATCAGCATCGTGAGGATCGCGACGGCCCACAGCGCGACCTCGACGTCGTGCCGGATCTCGGGGTTCAGCCCGTTCGCCAGCGTGAACACCACGCGGACCAGCGCACCGATCGCGGCCGCCTTGGTGCAGGCCGCCATGAAGCCCGTGACGGGCGTGGGCGCGCCCTGGTACACGTCGGGGGTCCAGGCGTGGAACGGCGCGGCGCCGACCTTGAACAGCAGTCCGCTCAGCACCAGCAGCAGCCCGACCACGACCAGCGACGGCATGCTGCCCAGCGGCGAGACCGACGGGTCGGCCAGCACCGCGACCACGCCCTCCAGCCGCACCGTGCCCGCGAACCCGTAGACCAGCGCGATGCCGAAGACGAACAGGGCCGACGCGAAGGCGCCCAGCACGAAGTACTTGAACGCCGCTTCCTGGCTGAGCAGCCGCCGGCGTCGCGCCGTCGCGCAGAGCACGTACAGCGGCAGCGACAGCACCTCGAGCGCCACGAACATGACGATGAGGTCGTCCGTGGCGGGGAACAGGAGCATGCCGCCGGTGGCGAAGAGCAGCAGCGGGTAGACCTCGGTCTGCTCCAGCCCGGCCCGGCGGGTCTCGTCCTCATAGGCGGTGCCTGGCACCGCGGCGGCGGACGGGGCGAACGCGTCCTGCCCGGTGGTGGTGCGCTCCGCGACGACCAGCACGCCCAGCAGCGCGCAGATCGCGACCACGGCCTGCACGCCGAGCCCGAACGGCGTCAGCAGGTACGAGCCGCCGACCACGGACACCGCGCCGTCCTGCACGCGGTCCCACAGCAGCCCCACCGCGACGAGGGAGCCCGCGAGCGCCGCGAAGGTGAGCGTGATCTGCGTGGCGCGGCGCGCCCGGGCAGGCACGAAGGCCTCGAGCAGCACCCCCAGCACGCCCGCGGCCAGCACGATCAGCACCGGAGAGACGGCCGCCCAGTCGATGGGCGGGGCGACGAACTCGGTCACAGCAGGCTCCCCTCGGTGATGCTTCCGTCGGTCGAGCGTGCGTCGTCCTGAGCCTGTCGAAGGGTCGAGACCATCGCCCGGGTTTCGACGGGCCCAACCACCGGCGGCGGGTCGGTCTCGCCGACGAGCTCGACGGCGTTCTCCCCTGGCGCGCGCACGTAGTCGAGCACCGGGCCGGGCACGAGGCCGAGGACCAGCAGCGCGCCGACGAGCACGCCGGCGACGGTCTTCTCGCGGCCGTCGAGGTCGCGGGCGTCCGCGAGGTCCGGTGTGGTGGCGCCGGTGAACATGCGCTGGTAGGTGAGCAGCACGTACACGGCGGCCAGGACGACCGCGGGCACGGCCACGAGCACCGCCGCGGGCCACCGCGCGTACGAGCCGAGGAACACCATGATCTCGGAGACGAAGGTCGCCAGGCCGGGCAGGGACGCCGCGGACAGGCCCGCGACGAGGAAGGTGCCTCCCAGGATCGGCGCGACCCGGCGCAGCCCGCCGTAGTCGCCGATCAGCTGGCTCTGCCTCGGGTGCCGCGCGATCGCGAACCCGGCGATCAGGAACAGCGCCCCCGTGGAGATGCCGTGGTTGAGCATCATCAGGCCGGAGCCCGCGGTGCCGAGCGAGGTGAAGGTGAAGATGCCCAGGATGATGAAGCCGAAGTGCGACACCGACGTGTAGCCGATCAGGCGCAGCACGTCGCGCTGGCCGATCGCGAGGATCGCGCCGTAGAGGATCGAGACCACCGCCAGCACGATCACGACCGGCGCCGCCCACCGGCTGGCCTCCGGGAACAGCGGCAGGCACAGGGTGAGCATCCCGAAGGTGCCCACCTTGTCCAGCACGCAGATGAGCAGGGTCGACGTGCCGGGTGTGGCGTTCTGCGCGACGTCCGGCAGCCAGGTGTGCACGGGGAACATCGGCGCCTTGATCGCGAACGCCAGGAAGAAGGCGCAGAACATCAGCTTCTCGGCCGTCGGGTCGAGCGCGATGCCGGTGAGGTTCTCGGTGAGGAAGGTCTGCGGGCCCCGGTCGGCGACCGGCACCTGCAGGTAGAGCGCGATGACACCCACGAGCATGATCAGCCCGCCCGCGAGCGAGAAGAGCAGGAACTTCACCGCCGCGTACCGGCGCTGCGGCCCCTGGCCGAACCCGCCGATGAGGAAGTACGCCGGGATCAGCATGGCCTCGAACACCACGTAGAACAGGAACACGTCGCGGGCCGCGAAGACGGCCACCATGAACGCCTGGAGCACGAGGACGCAGGCGAGGTAGCGCCGCAGCCGCACGTGGTCGCCGCCCTGCTCGCGCCAGGCCGCGAGGATCACCAGGGGCACGAGGCCCACCGAGAGCGCCACCAGCAGCAGGCCCACGCCGTCGACGCCGAGGGCGTAGCTGGCGCCGAGCGCCGGGATCCAGTCGTGCGTCTCGGCGAGCTGGTGGGTGCCCGCCGCACCCGTGTCGAAGGCGGCGAACGCGCCGACCAGCAGCACGACCTCGACCAGCGCGCCGACCAGCGCGACCGTGCGCGCCGCGCCCGCGCCGAACCGCCCGCCCGTGATCGGGCCGGCGGCGGGCCGGCCGCGGCCGACCCCGGTGAGCGCCGTCGCCGCCGCGGCCACCAGTGGCCACACGATGAGGACCGTGAGCCAGGGGAACCCTGTGGACATCGTCATCCCTTTCCAGTCCTCAGATCGCCAGGAGCCAGACGACCAGCGCGACCACGCCGAGTCCGCCCAGCATCATCGCCGCGTACGTGCGCACGTAGCCGTTCTGCAGCCGGCGCAGCGCCGTGCCGACCCGGCCGATGCCGCCCGCCAGGCCCAACCAGCCGCCGTCGACCACCGCCCGGTCCGTGTACACGAGCGACCGGGTCAGGTACTGCCCGGGCCGCATGACCACCGCCTCGTTCAGGTCGTCCTGGTGCAGGTCCGCCCGGGCCGCGCGCACGAGGGCGGTCGCGCGCGGCGGCTCGACGGGCACCGCGGCCACGACGTACTGCCGGAACGCGAGGAACACGCCGAGGAGGACGAGCAGCAGCGTGAGCGTGACCAGCAGCCACACCGGCAGCACCGGCTCGTGGTGCTCGGCATGCCCCGTGACCGGCTCCAGCCAGGTGACGAAACGGTCGCCCGCGGCCAGCAGCCCGCCGAGGGCCACGGAGCCCACGGCCAGCACGATCATCGGCCAGGTCATGAGCCGCGGGGCCTCGTGCGGGTGCCGCACCGGCGCGTCGTCGTCGCCGGCCGCGTCGTCCGGTCGCCACCGACGCCGGCCCAGGAACGTCATGAAGAACAGCCGCGACATGTAGTACGCGGTGATCCCCGCGCCGAGCAGCGCGGTCAGGCCGAACACCCACGGTCGCCAGCCCTCGCCGACGAACGCCGCCTCGATGATCTTGTCCTTGGACCAGAAGCCGGAGAACGGTGGGACGCCCAGGATGGCGAGCCAGCCCAGGCCCATCGTGATCGCCGTGACCGGCAGCATCCGGGCCAGGCCGCCGAAGCGCCGCATGTTCACGTCGTCGTCCATCGCGTGCATCACCGACCCGGCCCCGAGGAACAGGCCCGCCTTGAAGAAGCCGTGGGTGAGCAGGTGGAAGATCGCGAACGCGTACCCGACCGGGCCGAGGCCCGCGGCGAGCATCATGTAGCCGATCTGGGACATGGTCGACGCCGCGAGCGCCTTCTTGATGTCGTCCTTCGCGGTACCGACGACGGCCCCGAACAGCAGGGTCAGCGCGCCGACGATCGCGATGACGAGCTGCGCGTCCGGCGCGGCCTCGAGCAGCGGGCCGGAGCGCACCAGCAGGTAGACACCGGCGGTCACCATGGTGGCCGCGTGGATGAGCGCGGAGACCGGCGTCGGGCCGGCCATCGCGTCCCCGAGCCACGCCTGCAGCGGGAGCTGCGCCGACTTGCCGCACGCCGCGAGCAGCAGCATCAGGCCGACGGCGGTCATCATGCCCTCGCCCGCGGCCGTCGCGCCCTCGCCCGCCGCGGGCAGCACGGCGGCGAAGTCGACCGAGCCGAACGTCGCGAGCAGGAGCATCATCGCGACGATGAGCCCCATGTCGCCCACGCGGTTCATGATGAACGCCTTCTTGCCCGCCACCGCGTTCTCGCGCCGGCCGTCCCAGAAGCCGATGAGCAGGAACGACGCCAGGCCCACGCCCTCCCAGCCGACGAAGAGCAGCAGGTAGGAGTTCGCGAGCACCAGCAGCAGCATCGCCGCCACGAACAGGTTGAGGTAGCCGAAGAACCGGCGCCGGTCCACGTCGTGGTCCATGTACGCCACGGAGTACACGTGGATGAGCGTGCCGACGAACGTCACGAGCATCACGAACGTCATCGACAGCGGGTCCACCTGGAACCCGAGGTCCACGTGCAGCGGCCCCGAGTCGATCCACGTGCCCACGGTGTGCACCCCGACCCGGTCGTCGGCGGGGGTGCCGAGCATGTCGAGCAGGATCACCAACCCGAGGACGAACGTCGCGGCGCTGGCGAGCACGCCCAGCCAGTGCCCCCACCGGTCGCTGCGCCGGCCGGCGAGCAGCAGCACGGCCGCGCCGATCATCGGGGTCGCGACCAGCCAGGGGGCGAGGGAGAGAGTCTGCATCATCGCGTCGTCGCCTCTCAGCTCTGCAACAGGTTGACGTCGTCGACCGAGGCCGACCGGCGGGAGCGGAAGATCGTGATGATGATTGCCAGCCCCACGACCACCTCGGCGGCCGCGACCACCATGACGAAGAAGGCGAGCACCTGGCCGGTGACGTCGCCGTGGATGCGGGCAAAGGTCACGAACGCGAGGTTGGTGGCGTTCAGCATGAGCTCCACGCCCATGAACACGACGATCGCGTTGCGGCGCAGCAGCACGGCCGTGGCCCCGATCGCGAACAGGATCGCGGCCAGCCCCAGGTAGTTGGTGATCTCCATCAGCGCGCCTCCCCTTCTTCGCTGGTTGAGCTTGTCGAAACCCGCGAGGTGGTCTCGACAGGCTCGACCGACGACGAGGTGGTCCCGACAGGCCCGGCCAGCGAGGAGCCGGCCTCGATCAGCGTCTCCTCCTCGGCGAGCACAGACGTGGCCGACCGCTCCTGCCCACGGATGCGCAGCACTCGCGGCACGGAATGCGGCAGGGGCGACCCGTCGGGGCCGAGCGCCGGGGTGTCCATCGCGTTGTTCTGCGCGTAGACGCCGGGGGCCGGCAGGGGCGTGAGGATGCTCCCCTGCCCGATGGCGGCGACCCGCGCGGCGGCGAGCACGCGCTGGGTGGGCCGCACGCTGAGGCGGCGGCGGTGCGTCAGGACCAGCCCGGCCAGCGCCGCGGTGACCAGCAGCACGCCGACCGCCTCCATCGCGAGCACGTAGTCGCCCAGCAGCACGCGGGCCAGCGCCACCGGGTTGGTGACGGCGTTGGCCCCCTCGAGCCCGACCGCGGGCGGGAACGCCGCCTGCGAGATCACGCCGAGCAGCACCACGCCCAGTCCGATGCCGAGCAGCAGTCCGATCCAGCGCTGCCCCCTGATGGACTCGGTGAGCGAGTCCGCGGCGTCCACCCCCACGAGCATCAGCACGAACAGGAAGAGCATCATCACCGCACCCGTGTACACGACCACCTGCACGACGCCGAGGAACGGCGCCTCCTGGGCCACGTAGAAGATGGCGAGCCCCACCATCACGAACATCACGCAGATCGCGGCGTGCACGGCCCGGCGGGCGAACAGCAGCCCGAGGGAAGCCAGCACGATCAGCGGCGCCAGGACCCAGAACAGCGCTGCCTCGCCGCCCGATGCGGTCACGACCGTCCCCCCGTCGGGTCGGGGGTCGGGAGCGTCGCGACGTGCCCGCCCTCGGCCGCCTGCTGCGTCGCGACGGCGGCCTTGGTAGCGCTGCCCCGCAGCTGGTGCCGACGCTGGGTGGGCGCCGGCGCGTCGCCCTCCACCACCTGCCCGGCGGCGGCGAGCGTCGGGTCGTCGGGCCGGTGCTCGCGCACCCACGCCACCTGCTCCGCGGTGGGCGCCGTGACCTCGCCGCGGTAGTACTCGGTGTCGGTGGTGCCCTCGGCCATCGGGTGCGGCGCGGCGAGCATGCCCTCGGCGAGCGGGGCGAGCAGGTCCTGCTTCTCGTAGATCATCCCGGCGCGGTCGGGGCCGGCCAGCTCGTAGTCGTTCGTCATCGTCAGCGCGCGGGTGGGGCACGCCTCGATGCACAGCCCGCAGAAGATGCAGCGCAGGTAGTTGATCTGGTAGACGCGGCCGTACCGCTCCCCGGGCGACATGTGCTCGCCGTCGGGCAGCTCGGCGTTGTCCGCGCCCTCCACGTAGATCGCGTCGGCCGGGCACGCCCACGCGCACAGCTCGCAGCCGATGCACTTCTCCAGTCCGTCCGCGTACCGGTTGAGCTGGTGTCGGCCGTGGTACCGGCGCTGCGGCGGCGTCTTGGTGCGCGGGTACTGCTCCGTCACCGTGGGCCGGAACATGGAGGAGAACGTCACGCCGAACCCGGCGACGGGCGCGAACAGCTCGCCGAGCGGGCCCTTGCTCGGGCCCAGCGGTTCGTACGGCTTGTCGGTCATCGCGTCTCCTCGGATCGGTCGACGGCGGCGTCGGGGGCGGCGGCGGCCTGCGGGACGTGCCGGCGTGCGCGGGGCGACGGCGGCAGCGACTGGCCGGGCAGCGGCGGCACGGGGTAGCCGGCAGCGAAGGCGTCGAACTCCCCGTCCCGAGCCGCTGTGGGCGCGAGATCGGGGGCTCTCGCCCCGCCCGCGGCCCCCGGTCTCGCGCCCACAGCACGTCGCTCGGGCCACAGCCACAGCAGGCCGATGACGAGCACGGCGACCACGACGACCCCGGTGATGAGCTGGGTACGGGTAACGCCCGCGAGCCCGAGGTACTGGAACACGCTGAGCACCACGACCCAGCCGAGCGCGACCGGGATCAGCACCTTCCAGCCGAAGGACATGAACTGGTCGTACCGCAGCCGCAGCAGCGTGCCGCGCACCCAGACGAACACGAACATGACCAGCCAGAGCTTGACCAGGAACCACAGCAGCGGCCACCAGCCCGCGTTGAACATGCCGTCGTTGATCGCGGACAGCGGCCACGGCGCCCGCCACCCGCCGAGGAACAGCGTGGTGGCCACGGCCGAGACGTTGAGCATGTTGATGTACTCCGCCAGGAAGAACCAGGCGAACTTCATCGAGCTGTACTCGGTCATGTACCCGGAGACCAGCTCGCCCTCGGCCTCCGGCAGGTCGAACGGCAGTCGGTTGGTCTCGCCGATCATCGAGATGACGTAGACCACGAACGCGGGCAGCAGCGGCAGGAACCACCAGACGCCCGCCTGCGACGCGACGATCTGCGACGTCGACATCGAGCCGGCCATGATGAACACGCTCACCAGCGACAGCCCCATCGCCAGCTCGTACGAGATCACCTGGGCGGTGGACCGCACCGCGCCGAGCAGCGGGTACGTGGAGCCGGAGGACCAGCCGCCCAGCACGATGCCGTACACGCCCATCGACGCGCAGGCCAGCACGTACAGCACCGCGACGGGGAAGTCGGTGAGCTGGGCGGGCGTCGTGAAGTCGGTGAACGGGATCGTCACCTCGGGGCCGAACGGGATGACGGCGAAGACCAGCAGCGCGCAGAATACCGAGATCATCGGCGCCAGCAGGTAGATCACCCTGTCGGCGCGGGTGACGTTGACGTCCTCCTTGAGCAGCAGCTTCATCGCGTCGGCAAGCGACTGGAGCAGGCCGAACGGGCCGTGCCAGTTGGGGCCGGGGCGCACCTGCATGCGCGCCACGACCTTGCGCTCGAACCAGATGGCGAAGAGCACGCTCGTCAGCAGGAAGACGACGATGAGCACGGCCTTGATCAGCGAGACCCACAGCCAGTCGTTGCTGAAGTCGGCGGGAACTCCCGGGATCATGCGGCTCCTCCGTCGTCGTCGCCGGTCGAGCCTGCGCCGTCCTGAGCCTGTCGAAGGGTCGAAACCTCGCCCGTGGTCTCGACGAGCTCAACCACCGGTCCGATGCGCACCAGGTCGCCGGGGGCGGCGCCGAGCGCGTCGTGCACGCGGCAGCCGCGCGAGGCGAGCGGCAGCCACACCACGTGGTCGACCATCTCCGTGATCGCGACGGGCACCGTGACCGCGCCGCGGTCGGTGGCGACGGTGACCCGGTCGCCGTCGTACACGTCGACGGCGGCGGCCGTGGCGGCCGACATCCGCGCGACCGGCCGCTTGGCCGTGCCGGCGAGGAACTGCTCGCCGTCCTGCAGCGCGCCGTCGTCGAGCAGCAGGTGCCAGCTCGCCAGGACGGCGGAGCCGGCCGGCACCTCCGGCGGCTCGACCGGCCCGCCCTCGGGCTCGGGGCCCCGCGGGCCCCGCCACGCGGGCAGGGCCGCGATCGCCCGGTGCGCCGCGAGCGGCGTCGCGGCGCCGAGGGAGACGCCGGCCTGCGCCGCGAGGGCGTCGAGCACGCGGTGGTCGGGCAGCGCGGCCGTCTCCAGCGCCGCACCGAACGACCGCACGCGGCCCTCCCAGTTCCAGTACGAACCGGCTCGCTCCGCGGGCGGGGCGACGGGGAGCACGACGTCGGCCAGCTCGGTCGCCTCGGTCCTGCGCACCTCCAGCGAGACGACGAACCCCGCGGCGGCGAGCGCGCGCCGGGCGTGCGCCGGGTCGGGCAGGTCGGCCAGCTCCACGCCGCCGATCAACGCGCCGCCGAGCTGTCCGACGGACAGGGCGTCGAGGATCTCCGCGGCGTCGCGGCCGGGTGCCTTCGGCAGCGTGTCGGAGGCGACCCCCCAGGCGGCGGCCACCTGGGCGCGCGCGCCCAGGTCGGACAAGGGGCGGCCGCCGGGCAGCAGGCCCGGCAGCAGGCCGGCCTCCACCCCGCCGCGCTCCCCCGCGCGGCGCGGGATCCACGCGAGGCGGGCGCCGGTGGTCTCGGCGAGCCGCAGCGCCGCGGCGTACGCGCCCGGCGACGACGCGAGCCGCTCGCCCACGAGGATCACCGCTCCGGGCTCCGCGAGCCCGTCGGCCACGCCGTCGAGGGTCGCCGCGTCGGTGTCCGCGGGCACGAGCCCGCCGCCGGCGCGGGTGGCGAGGATGCCGAGCCACTCGGCCTCCGTGCCGGGGGCCGCGGGCAGCAGGGTGCCGTCCAGCCGGGAGAGCCCCCGGCTGGCGAACGGGGCGACGGACCAGACCTTCGTCCCGTGGCTCCGCACGCCCTTGCGCAGCCGCAGGAACGTGACGCCGGCTTCTTCCTCGGCCTCGAGGCCCGCCAGCAGCACCGACGGGGCGGCCTCCAGGTCGGCGAACGTCACGCCGACGCCCGACCCGGCCACCGTGTGCCCGAGGAACGCCGTCTCCTCCGCCGAGCCCACGCGGGCGCGCTGGTCGACGTCGTCCGTGCCGAGCACCGTGCGCGCGAAGCGCGACCACGCGAAAGCGTCCTCGACCGTCAGCCGGCCGCCGGGCAGCACTCCCACGCCGCCGGCCGCGCGGGCCGCGGCCAGGCCCTCGGCCGCCAGCTCGAACGCCTCGACCCACGACGCGGGGCGCAGCTCGCCGCGCGAGAGCACCTCGCCGTCCTCGCCCAGCTCCCGGTCCCGCACCAACGGGGTGGTGAGCCGGTCCGGGGCCGACTGCCACGTGAAGGCGAAGCGGTCCTTGTCGGTGACCCACTCCTCGTTGACCGCCGGGTCCTCGCCCGACAGCCGGCGCAGCACCACGCCGCGCCGGTGGTCGACGCGGATCGCGGAGCCGCACGAGTCGTGCTCCGCGATCCCCGGCGTCGAGACGAGGTCGAAGGGCCGGGACCGGAAGCGGTAGGCCGCGCCCGTGAGCGCGCCCACCGGGCAGATCTGCACCGTGTTGCCGGAGTAGTACGACGCGAACGGCTGCCCGGTGGTCGCGCTCGTCGCGGCCCCGTGCGTGGCCTCGGCCGAGGCGGACGACGGCGGGGGGGCGAAGTCGAGCACCGTCTCGTCGAAGCGGCCGATCTGCTGGTCCGCGCCGCGCTCCTGGAGCGCGATGAACGCGTCGCCGGCGATCTCCTCGCTGAAGCGGGTGCAGCGCTGGCACAGCACGCAGCGCTCCCGGTCCAGCAGGATCTCGGTGGAGATGGCGATGGGCTTGGGGAAGGTGCGCTTGACGTCCTCGAACCGGGTCTCGGCCCGGCCGTTCGACATGGCCTGGTTCTGCAGCGGGCACTCGCCGCCCTTGTCGCACACCGGGCAGTCCAGCGGGTGGTTCATGAGCAGCAGCTCCATGACCCCCTGCTGTGCCTTGTCCGCGACGGCGGAGGTGCGCTGGGTCTTGACGACCATGCCGGGCGCGACCGTCATCGTGCACGAGGCCTGCGGCTTCGGCATGGGCCGCACGTTGCCCTCGCGGTCGGGCATGGCCACCTCGACGAGGCACTGGCGGCACGCGCCGGCGGGCTCCAGCAGCGGGTGGTCGCAGAACCGCGGGATCTGGATGCCCACCTGCTCGGCCGCGCGGATGATCAGCGTGCCCTTGGGCACGGTCACCTCGATCTCGTCGATCGTGATCGTCACGGTCTCGATCGGCTTCGCCACCTCGCCGCCGCCCGCGGTCGGCTTGTCCGTGGTCGCGGTCATCAGTGACCTCCCACACCGGCCGGGCCCGCCAGGGCCGGGGTCCGGTGATTCTTCGGGGTGTAGTCGAACAGGGCGCTGGCGCGCGGGTCGTACGGGCAACCGTGGCCGTCGATGTGCGCCTGGTACTCGTCGCGGAACAGCTGGACGCTCGAGGTGACGGGCGACGTGGCCCCGTCGCCGAGGGCGCAGAACGCGCGGCCGAGGATGTTGTCGCACAGGTCGAGCAGCAGGTCGATGTCCCGCTCCTCGCCGCGGCCCTCCTCGATGCGGTGCAGCACCTGCTTGAGCCAGTAGGTGCCCTCGCGGCAGGGCGTGCACTTGCCGCAGGACTCGTGCGCGTAGAAGTCGGTCCATCGGCTCACGGCGCGCACCACGCACGTGCTGTCGTCGAAGAGCTGCAGGGCGCGCGTGCCGAGCATCGACCCGGCAGCCCCGACCGACTCGTAGTCGAGCGGGGTGTCCAGGTGGTCGGCCGTGAACAGCGGGGTGGAGGACCCGCCCGGCGTCCAGAACTTCAGCTCGTGCCCCGCCCGCATCCCGCCCGCGAGGTCGAGCAGCTCGCGCAGCGTGATGCCGAGCGGCGCCTCGTACTGCCCCGGCCGGGTCACGTGCCCGGACAGGGAGAACAGGCCGTGGCCCTGCGACTTCTCGGTGCCCATGCCCGCGAACCAGTCCGCACCGCGGGCCACGATGCCCGGGACCGACGCGATCGACTCGACATTGTTCACCACCGTCGGCCGGGCGTACAGGCCCGCGACGGCGGGGAACGGCGGCTTGAGCCGCGGCTGCCCGCGCTTGCCCTCCAGGGAGTCGAGCAGCGCCGTCTCCTCGCCGCAGATGTACGCGCCCGCGCCGGCGTGCACCGTGACCTCGAGGTCGTAGCCCGTGCCCAGCACGTCCGGGCCCAGGTAGCCGGCGTCGTAGGCCTCCTGGACGGCGGCCAGCATGCGGCGGTACACGTGCAGCACCTCGCCGCGCACGTACACGAACGCGTGGTGGCAGCCGATGGCGTAGCTCGTGATCGCGATGCCCTCGACCAGGTGCTGCGGGCTCGCCATCATCAGCGGGATGTCCTTGCAGGTGCCCGGCTCCGACTCGTCCGCGTTCACCACGAGATAGCGCGGCCCGCCGTCCGGCGGGGGCAGGAAGCCCCACTTCATCCCGGTGGGGAAGCCCGCGCCGCCACGGCCCCGCAGTCCGGAGGCCTTGACGGTCTGCACGAGATCGCCGGGCTCCGTCGCCAGGGCCTTGCGCAGCCCCGCGTACCCGCCGGCAGCCTCGTACGCCGCGAGCGTCCACGACCGGTCGGCGTCCCACGTGTCCGTGAGCACGGGCATCAGGTCAGTCATCGCTGCCACCCTTCGGGTCCACGTCGTCCTCGGTCGTGGGCTTCCGCTCGGCCGACGACTGGTTCCCACCGGTCTCGGGCGGCACCTCGTTGGTCGAGCTTGTCGAAGCCGCCTGAGTGGTCTCGACAGGCTCGACCGGCGGGCCCTCTCCATCGACGGCTGCCGCAGCACGCGCGAGCCGAAGACCAGCCAGCGACGGCTCCCCCGCCCCCACGCCCTCGTCGGCGCGGCCGTCGGTGAACCCCGCGAGCACGCGGCTCATCTGCTTGAACGAGCACACGGAGGCCGCGCCGCGCGTGGGCGCCACGTCCTCCCCCAGCCGCAGCCGGTCCGCGAGCGCCGTCGCCGTGTCGGGGGTCTGGTTGTCGAAGAACTCCCAGTTGACCATCACGACGGGCGCGTAGTCGCAGGCCGCGTTGCACTCGACGCGCTCGAGGGTGATCGCGCCGTCCTCGGTGGTCTCGTCGTGCCCGACGCCGAGGTGGTCGCTCAGCTCGTCGAAGATGGCGTCGCCGCCCATGACGGCGCACAGCGTGTTGGTGCACACCCCGACGGTGTAGGTGCCGTTCGGGTGGCGCTTGTACTGGGTGTAGAAGGTCACGACGGCGCTCACCTCGGCGGGCGTGAGCTCGAGCTGCTCGGCGCAGAACAGGACGCCGTCGCGGCTGACGTGCCCGTCCACCGACTGCACCAGGTGGAGCATCGGCAGCAGGCCGGAGCGCGGGTCCGGGTAGCGCGCCTTGATCGTCTCCGCGTCGGCGTTCAGCGCCGCGAGCGTCTCGGGGGCGTAGCGGGTCGCGGAGCGCGCGCTCGTGGGTTCTGCCGTCATCGGTCGACCCCTCCCAGCACCGGGTCGAGGGACGCGACGGCCACGACGACGTCGGCCACCTGGCCGCCCTCGCACATGATCGACACGGCCTGCAGGTTGTTGAACGACGGGTCGCGGAAGTGCGCCCGGTATGGCTTGGTGCCACCGTCCGACACGGCGTGCACGCCGAGCTCGCCGCGCGGGTGCTCCACGGTCTGCCACACCTGCCCGGCGGGCACCCGGAAGCCCTCCGTGACGAGCTTGAAATGGTGGATCAGGGCCTCCATCGAGGTGCCCATGATCTGGCGGATGTGGTCCAGGGAGTTGCCCTGCCCGTCCGCGCCGACGGCGAGCTGCGCGGGCCACGCGATCTTCTTGTCCGCCACCATGACGGGCGCGCCGGCGGTGTCCTCGAGCCGGACCAGGCACTGCTCCACGATCCGCAGCGACTGGTAGCACTCCTCGAGCCGCAGCACGACGCGGGAGTAGCAGTCCGCGTCGGTCGACGTCGGCACGTCGAAGTCGTACGTCTCGTAACCGGAGTAGGGGAAGGCCTTGCGCACGTCGTACGGCAGGCCGGTGGAGCGCAGCACGGGTCCGGTGATGCCCAGGGCCATGCACCCCGCGAGGTTGAGCACCCCGACGTCGGTGAGCCGCGCCTTGAAGATCGGGTTGGCGAGCATGAGGTCGCCCAGCTGGCCGAGGTAGTGCCGCACCTTCGGCAGCGCCGCGCGCACCTGGTCCTCGAACCCGTCGGGGGTGTCCTGCGCGACGCCGCCGGGCCGCACGTAGGCGTGGTTCATGCGCAGCCCGGTCACGGCCTCGAAGAGCCGCAGGATCTCCTCGCGGGCCGTGAAGCCGATCGTCATCACCGTCGTCGCGCCCATCTCGTTGCCGCCCGTGCCGAGGCACACGAGATGGGAGGCGACCCGGTTGAGCTCCATCATCAGCACCCGGATGATCGACGCCCGCTCGGGCACGTCGTCCGTGACCCCCAGCAGCTTCTCCGTCGCGAGGCAGAAGGCCGTCTCCTGGAACAGCGGCGCCAGGTAGTCCATGCGGGTGCAGAACGTGGTGCCCTGCGTCCAGGTGCGGAACTCCATGTTCTTCTCGATGCCGGTGTGCAGGTAGCCGATGCCGCACCGGGCCTCGGTGACCGTCTCGCCGTCGATCTCGAGCATGAGTCGCAGCACCCCGTGCGTGGACGGGTGCTGCGGGCCCATGTTGACGACGATCCGCTCCTCGCCGATGGCCTCGCGGGCGATCTCGTCCCAGTCGCCGCCGGACGCCTCGAAACCCGGGATGCCGGGGTCGAAGTCGTCGGTGGGCGGGCGGGTGGCGCGCGGCGCTCCTGTGGTTGTCACGAGTACTGCCTCCTCGTGTCCGGCGGCGGCACCGTGGCGCCCTTGTACTCCACGGGGATGCCGCCGAGCGGGTAGTCCTTGCGCTGTGGGTGCCCCGGCCAGTCGTCCGGCATCTCGATGCGCGCCAGGCCGGGGTGGTCGTCGAACACGATCCCGAAGAAGTCCCACGTCTCGCGCTCGTGCCAGTCGTTCGTGGGGTACACGGAAGTCGTCGACGGGACGTGCGGGTCGGCGTCGGGCACCGCGACCTCCAGCCGGACCTGGCGGCCGTGGGTCACGGACGTGAGGTGGTAGACGGCGTGCAGCTCGCGGCCCGTGTCGTGCGGGTAGTGCACCCCCGAGACGCCGAGGCCGAGCTCGAAGCGCAGGTCCTGGTCGTCGCGCAGCGCCTCGCAGACGGCGAGGAGGTGCTCGCGCGCCACGTGCAGCGTGAGCTCGGCGCGGGCGCTGGGCGGGTCGGTCTGCGGGTCCACGACGACCCGCTCGATCGCGTGCTCGAACGCGACGCCCGCCTCCGCCAGCACCTCGGCGAGCACGTCCACGGCCTCGTCGAACCAACCGCCGTACGGGCGGGTCGCGGAGCCCGGCAGCGCCACCGGCTGGACCAGGCCGCCGTAGCCGGACGTGTCGCCCGAACCCTCCACGCCGAACATGCCGCGGCGCACCTCGATCACCTCCGGGGCACCGCCGGTTGAGCTTGTCGAAATCCTGCCCGTGGTCTCGACAGGCTCGACCGACGAACCCGTGGTCTCGACAGGCTCGATCGACGAGGCGTTCTCGTCGCTCATCGCAGCAGCCCCTTGAGCTCGAAGGTCGGCGTCGCCTCGAGCGCCGCTGCCTCGGCCGCGGCCGCCGCATCCTTGCGGTTGACCCCCAGCGGGGAGTCCTGGATCTGCTGGTGCAGCGCGAGGATCGCGTTGATCAGCATCTCGGGTCGCGGCGGGCAGCCCGGCAGGTAGATGTCGACGGGCAGGATGTGGTCGACGCCCTGCACGATCGCGTAGTTGTTGAACATGCCGCCGCTGGAAGCGCAGACGCCCATGGACAGCACCCACTTGGGCTCGGTCATCTGGTCGTAGACCTGTCGCACGACGGGCGCCATCTTCTGGCTCACCCGGCCCGCGACGATCATGAGGTCCGCCTGCCGCGGCGACGCGCGGAACACCTCCATGCCGAACCGCGACAGGTCGAACCGCGACGCGCCGGCCGCCATCATCTCGATGGCGCAGCACGCCAGGCCGAACGTCACCGGCCACACCGACGCCTTGCGCAGGTAGCCCGCCAGGTCCTCGATCGTCGTCAGCAGGAATCCTGACGGCGCCTCCTCCAGGCCCATGTTCCCTCCCCTCCGTGAGCGTCGGTGCCGGTCCTGCCGGCACCGTTGCCGTCCGTCTTGCCGTGTCGTGCTGATTCGTGCTGGGTCGTGCCGTGCTTCTCGTGCTGTCGCTGCCGCCCGGGTCAGACCCAGGTGAGGCCCCCGCGCCGCCACTCGTAGACGAAGGGGACGGTGATGAGCGCGAGGAACGCGAGCATCGCGACCAGGCCGAAGCCGGCGAGCGCCGCGAAGTCCACCGCCCACGGGTAGAGGAAGACCACCTCGATGTCGAAGACGATGAACGTCATCGCGACCAGGTAGTACTTCACGGGCAGCCGGCCGCCGCCCACCGCGTGCGGCGTCGGCTCGATGCCGCACTCGTAGGCATCGAGCTTGGCGCGGTTGTACCGCTTGGGGCCGATGACGGCGCTCGCCGCCACCCCGCCCAACGCCAGCACCGCGGCCACCCCCATGAGCATGAGGACCGGGATGTACGGGTTCGTCATCGCGGCCCCTCCGTCCGCGCCCCCGGCGTACGTGCCGGCGGCCAGATCCGCCCGTCGACCACCTGCATCTCGACCACTCCCTTGTGCTCTTCTGCGCTCATGCCGCCGGGACCACCCTGGTGAGCCCCGCGATGACCCGGTCCACCCAGTCACCGCCGCGCGGCTCGTAGCAGTCGGACAGCAGCTTGAGCACGAACCGCATGACCACCGGCCTCGGCAGCCCGTACCTGACGCACGTCCGCATCACCTGCGGGTGCTCGATGAGCCGCACGAACCAGCGGCCCAGCGTGTAGTAGCCGCCCAGCTCCGCGCGCATCCGGTCCGCGTAGGTCGCGAGCGTGCGCTCGCGTGCGTCGTCGGTGGTGCGGGTGCGCGCCTGCGTGATCGCGTCGGCCGCGACCCGGCCGGCCTGCAGTGCGTAGGCGATCCCCTCGCCGTTGAACGGGCTGACCATCCCGGCGGAGTCGCCGACCAGCACCGCGCCGCCCGCGTAGAGCGGGCTGCGGTTGAACCCCATCGGCAGCGCGGCGCCGCGGACCGGGCCCACCCGGTTCTCGGCGGTGAAGCCCCACTCCTCGGGGGTGTTCCGCACCCAGGTGTCCAGCAGGGCGCGGTAGTCGTGCCCGACGGCGGACTGGCGTGCGGGCGTGGAGCTCACGGCGCCCAGGCCCACGTTGGCCGTGCCGTCGCCGAGGGCGAAGATCCAGCCGTAGCCGGGCAGCAGGTTCGATGCCCCGGGGGCGCCGTCCCACAGCTCGAGGTGCGACTCCATCCACGGGTCCTCGTGCCGCGCCGTGACCCCGGCCGACGACTCGGTGCGGAAGTAGGTGCGCACGGCGGTGCCGAGCGGCCGGTCGTCACGACGTGTGATGCCGAGCCCGGTCGCGAACCGGGAGGAGACGCCGTCCGCCGCCACGACGACGGGCGCGCGGTAGACCGTCTCCGCGCCGTCAGCCCGGCCGCGGGCGTCGAGGGGCTGGGCGCGGACGCCCACCACCCGGCCGTCCCGCTCGTCGAGCAGCGGGCCCGCGACCTTGGTGCGCTCGAGCAGCTTGGCGCCGCTGGCCTGCGCGTGCTGCGCGAGACGGTGGTCGAGCGACATGCGGGCGCGGGCCATGCCGTAGCCGGGGTAGCTGGTGAGGTCGGGCCAGGGCAGCTCCCACGACCGGGCACCGGCGACGACGCGCAGGCCCTCGTTGCGGATCCAGCCGTCCTCGGCCTGCGTGCCGAGGCCCATGCGGGCCAGCTCGGCGACGGCGCGGGGCGTGAGCCCGTCGCCGCAGACCTTGTCGCGGGGGAAGGACGCCTTGTCGAGCAGGAGCACGTCGAGGCCCGCCGAGGCGCACCAGTGCGCCGTGGACGTACCGGCCGGGCCGGCGCCCACGACGATGACGTCGGCGTCGTCACGACGACCTACGCGCACGTGCTCACCTCGATCCCTCGAGTGCCCCGGCGACGATGCCGGATTCGATTTGTGAACCCAATCACAACTCCTGCCAGCACTCTAGTCACGTTGTGGCAGCGCTGTGTAGGAAGGCTTGCCTTCCTTGCTGCCGTCGGCCCCGGCCAGGCCGCCGCACGACCGCTCCGCGTCGCGTCGCCGCAGGTCCGGTGGGTGGACACCCGCGCATGTCGCGAGGTGCGGGGCCGCCCGGGTGTGCCTACGGTCGTGCCCCACGACCACGCCCGCGACCACGCCGGCTCGACCGAGCACGTTCGGCCGCCAGCTCGACCGCGGCTGGACCGCAGGCCAGTTCGACCACCAAGGAGGCGTCACATGAAGGCAGGACCGGCATTCGTCGTCGGAGCCGCGCTCGGCTACCTGTTCGGCACCGAGAAGGGCCGCCAGCAGCTCGACCGGGCCAAGGGCTGGGCCACCGAGACGTGGAACGACCCCCGGGTCCAGGAGAAGGTCTCCGACGTCACGGCGTCAGTGACCGAGTTCGCCAAGGAACAGGGCTCGGCACTGAAGGACCGCACGGGCGGAGCCTGACCGCGGCCGACAAGGTTCGGCCGAGGGGATTCCCTGTCGCGAGGCTGGTCGTGCCTGGCGTGAGCGCCCGAGGGACGAGGGCGCGGATGGCGCGCCTCGCGACACGGAATCCCCCCGGCCGAACCGCCCCACGGGCGGACGGGGACGAGGTCAGCCCGCGGCGGACACCTCAGGGCTCGACGTACGCGAGCCCATGGTGAACACCACCCGGTGTCACGCGGGGCGCAGGCCGCGGTGCAGCGCGACGATGCCGCCGGTCAGGTTGCGGTACGCCACGCGCTCCCACCCGGCGGCGAGCAGCAGCCGCGCGAGCGCCGTCTGGTCGGGCCAGGAGCGGATCGACTCGGCGAGGTAGTCGTACGAGCCCCGGTCCCGGGTCACGGCCCCGGCGACCACCGGCAGCGCACGCATCAGGTACTCCAGGTACACCGTGCGGAACGGCGCCCAGGTGGGCGCGGAGAACTCGCAGATCACCACGCGGCCGCCCGGCCGCACCACGCGCAGCATCTCGAGCAGCGCCGCGTCGGTGTCCACAACGTTGCGCAGGCCGAAGCTGATGGTCACGGCGTCGAAGCTGCCGTCGGCGAAGGGCAGCCGGGTGGCGTCCCCCGCCACGAACGGCAGGTCCGGACGGCGGTCCTTGCCCACCCGGAGCATCCCGAGGCTGAAGTCGGACGGCACGACGAGCGCGCCGTCGTCCGCGAACGGCTCGCTCGACGTGCCGGTGCCGGCCGCCAGGTCCAGCACCCGCTCGCCCGGCACGGCCGCGACGGCGTCGACCACGGCGCGGCGCCACCGCCGGTCCTGCCCCAGGGAGACGAGATCGTTGACGAGGTCGTAGCGCTCGGCGATGCCGTCGAACATCGACGCGACCTCGGCGGGCTTCTTCTCCAGGCTGGCGCGGGGCATGAGCGCCATGGTCGCACGGGGCACCCCGGCCACCCCCGGCGCAACGTGGGCGGCGGGTGACCAAGCGTCGTCGCGACGACGGCACGGTGCCGGCCGACGACCCCACCGGCGACCCCACCGTCAGTGATCGCCCCGGGAGAGCCCCCAGAGCGCACCCTGTGAGCTGCACGACGTGAGCGGGGCGCGGCGGGCCGTCGGGCGTATTCTTGTGCCGATGTCCGCCACGCCTCTGCCGGCGCCGCGCCCCTTCCCGGGCACGACCATCCCCGCCGCCACCGATCCCGCGACCGAGCCGCTCCCGCTCCTGGTCCGCACCGCCCGGATCGACGACCTGCCCGGCGGGCTCACCGCCCTGATCGACCTGCTGCCGGACGCCCGGCCCCTGAGCTGGGTGCGGCGCGGGGACGGCATCGTGGGCTGGGGCGAGGCCCTGCGCTTCGACACCTTCGGCCCGGGCCGGTTCGCCGACGCCGAGGCCGCGTGGCAGGCCACCCTGCAGCGCGCCGTGGTGCGCGACGACGTGCGCCTGCCCGGCACCGGCCCGGTCGCCTTCGGCACGTTCGCCTTCGACGACGCCGGGCAGCTCGACGACCAGGACGGCGACGACGTCGGCCGCGCCCGGCCCGACGGGTCGCTCGTGGTGCCCCGGGTCATCGTGGGCAGGCGCGCCGGCGTGACGTGGATGACGACCATCTCCCCCGGCGCGAGCCTCCGTGCGGCGCCGAGCGCCGAGGCGCTGCACCGCGAGCCGCGCACCGCGGTCCCCGCGCCGGGCAACGTCCGGTTCTCCGACGGCGCCGTGGCCGCCGGCGACTGGCCCGCCGTCGTACGCGAGGGCGTGGCGCGGATCCAGTCGGGTGCGCTCGAGAAGGTGGTGCTGGCACGCGACGTGCTCGCCACCGCCGAGCGCCCCGTCGACCCGCGATGGCTGCTCGGCCGCCTCGCGGACCGCTACGAGGCGTGCTGGACCTTCTCCGTCTCCGGCATGGTCGGCGCCACCCCCGAGCTGCTGGTGCGCAGCGAGAAGGGCCTGGTCACCTCCCGCGTGCTGGCGGGCACCATCCGCCGCGAGGCGGGCATGTCCGACGACGACGCGCTGCTGCACGCGGCCCAGCTCGCCCGCTCCTCCAAGGACCTCGAGGAGCACGAGTACGCGGTGCGCTCGGTGGCGCGGGCGCTCGAGCCGTTCTGCTCGTCGATGAACGTGCCGGACGCGCCGTTCGTGCTGCACCTACCGAACGTCATGCACCTCGCGTCCGACGTCACGGGGGTGCTCGAACGGCCCGCGCCGGACGGGCCCGGGCGCGCCCCGTCGTCGCTCACCCTGGCCGCCGCCCTGCACCCGTCGGCCGCCGTGTGCGGCACGCCCACGGTGGCCGCGCGCGACCTGATCCGCGAGATCGAGGGCATGGACCGGTCGCGCTACGCCGGCCCCGTCGGCTGGGTGGGCGCGGACGGCGACGGGGAGTGGGGCATCGCCCTCCGGTCGGCCGAGCTGTCCTCGACGGACCCCCGCCACGTGCGGCTGTTCGCCGGCTGCGGCATCGTCGCCGCGTCCGACCCCGAGGCCGAGCTCGAGGAGTCCGAGGCCAAGCTGGTGCCCATGCGCTGGGCGCTGGGCGCGGAATGACCTCGATCGCTGGTTGAGCCTGTCGAAACCACGAACCGGGCTTCGACAGGCTCAACCAGCGATCTTGCTAGTCCTCCCAGACCTGCTCACGGAAGTCGGACCACACCTGGACGTCGGAGGTGGCGCCCATGAGCCCGATCCGCGCATCGACGAGGCCGAGCAGCATCTCGACGAGCGACGCGCCGTCGACGAGCTTCTCCCCCAGCTCCGCGAAGTCCTCCCCGTCGGGGAGGTTCGCGTGGATCGAGGAGATGTACATCTGCGCGTTGCCCTCCATCGAGACGTAGTCGGCGTCCGTCAGCGTGCCCCCGAGCGTCCCGCCGTTCTCGGCGTACGTCTTGAGCCAGAACCGGGGCACCTTCACGGAGTCCACGGAGATCCGTAGCGCGTCCCGCCGCGGGCCGTCGTGCGTGACCGGGACGTTCACGACGTCGATCCCGTTGATGCCGGTGAGCGGCAGCTGCAGGTCACGGGTCTCGAGCGCGCCGTCGCGCGAGAAGGTGTTCGCGTCCTCGCGCACCCCGCAGTCACCCGGCAGCGAGATGTTGATGTCGAAGTCGCCGCCGAACGTGATCCGCGCACACGGACCGAGCTCGAGCTTCGCCTCCTTCTCGACCGCCTTCTGGGCCTTCTCGTCCGACGGCGGCTTCTCGTCGCCCGCCTTGTCGCCGTCGGCCTTGTCGCCGTCCCCCTGCTTCGAGCCGGCGGCGTCCGCCGTGCCGTCATCGGGCTCGTCCGCACCATCGGCCGCACCGTCAGCGCCGTCGCCACCGCCGGACTCGCCCGCACCCGCGTCGTCCCCGCCGGTCTCACCGGCGTCCGAGCCGGCCTCGTCCGACGGCGACGGGCTGGGGGTGGCCTCGGGCTCGTCGTCAGTGCCGCAGGCCCACTCGAGCCACCCGAGCGGGTCCCAGCAGTCGGACGCAGCGCGCACCTGCGTGGGCGCGACGGTGGCGGTCTCGGCCGCCGTGGCGCCCGTGCTGCCGACCGCGAGCAGGACGACCGCGGCGGCGACCGCCACGTGCCGCCCGCTCCGGGTCGGCTCTTCCTCGCCCACCGGCAGGAGCTCCTCGAGGTCCACCTCCGCGCCCTCGGACCCCGGGTCGGTCGCCGTCGTCGCCCTGTCGGTGGCCGGCGTGGTGTCGTCGACGACGCGTGGCAGCCACGACACCGCGAGGATGCCGCCCACGACGCCCAGGATCATGCCGACCCCGAACCCGCCGAGGTTGACACCCAGGAGGGAGTAGACCGAGACCGCCAGCGCGATGACGCCGTAGAACACGCGGAACTGCGGCTGCGTCATCACCAGGACGCCGAGGACGACGAGCGCCACCGGCAGCAGCGTGGACTGCATGCCCTCGATGCCGAGCTGGATCTCGAAGTTGTCGAACTGCAGCCGGCCCGAGAACCACAGCACCAGACCCGCCGCGATCGTCAGGACGCCGCCCCAGAACGGCCGGCCACGGCGCCATGCGGTGAACCGCCGGCGCCGGGTTGCCGGGGCGTCGGGAGACGCCTCGGGGGCAGCCTCGGCAGCCGGGGTGCTCTCGTCGCTCACGCCTGCCTCCTATCTGTCTCCCGGGCCGCTCAGAAGCACTCGGTGCCGTCGGACACCTGCAGGTGCAGGTCCGTCAGCTTGAAGACCGCGGCCGACGTGCTCGACGAGACCTGCTTGAGGTTCTGGATGTCGACGGCGTCGGAGTCCATCGCGAAGTCGCCCTTGCTGCCGTGCGCCTTCGTGTTCACCGTGGAGGCATCGACGCCGATGCGGATCGTGGTGAACGTCGCGGTGCCGCGCAGGTCGCTCATGCCGATCTGCAGGTCAGTGGCCTTCACGGGGTTCTTGGGGTCGGTGCCCGCCGAGATGAGCAGGCCCAGCGGCATGCCCGGGACCTTGACCGACTGGCAGAGGTTGTCCAGGGTCGCGTCCTTGATGTTGGCGATCGCGATGGGCTGGGACTTCCCGTCCGCGTCCTTCGCCTCGCCGGCGTACTGCGAGAACCCGGTCCCCTTGAGGGTGTCGGCCGAGATCTTGAACTGCTGCCCCGAGATCGCCATCGACACCGGCACGGCCCCCTGGGCGACGCCGCCCATGAGGACACCGATGACCGCGATGGTCGGGACCGCGGCGAGCGCGGCACGGCCACGACGCGTGCGCGTCAGTGCGCTGAGCTTCATTTTCCCCTCCACAGACGACGCGGCGACCCCTGTGTCGCCGACGAGTGGCGACGGTACGCGCCTTACTGAGGCGCCGTCAATAGAACTGGTTGCCCGCGGCACGGTGCCCGACCCGCGGCGCCGCGACCTCGCCGAACGCCCATATGCTCAGCACATGGCAGCCGCGCGACGCACCCGCATGAGCCCCGAAAAACGCCGTCAGCAGCTCGTCGCTCTGGGTGTGGCCGCACTCGCCGACCGCCCGCTCGAGGCCGTGACGGTGGAGGACCTCGCGGCCCGGGCCGGCGTCTCCCCCGGGCTGGTGCACTACTACTTCGGCAACCGACAGGGGCTGCACTCGGCGATCGTCGGCACGGCCCGCGACGCGATGCTGCACGCTACCCAGCCGCGCCCCGAGCTGCCGCCCCGCGAGCGCCTGCGCGACACGCTGGACCGGTTCGTCGAGTTCGTGCACGAGCACGACGCGACGTTCTACTCGCTGGTGCGCGGCGCCGCGTCCGGCGACGAGCACGTGCGCGCCACGATCCAGCACGCGCGCGACGTGCTCGCCGGCCACCTGCGCGACGCCTTCCAGGAGATCGGCGTCGCACAGACCCCCCTGCTCGAGGTCGCGCTGCACGCGTGGATCTCGTTCGCCGAGCAGGCGCTCATCGAGGCCGCGACCGACCCCGACATCCCGCCTTCCGACCTCGCGGACTTCCTCGAGCGCAGCGCCCTCGGCGTCCTGGCCGCGCTGTCCCCCGCTGGTTGAGCTTGCGGGGACGGGAAGAGCCCCGTGGGCCGCGACCTGGAGGGGGAATCGGTCGCAGCCCACGGGGCGCTGGTCAGACGAGGGTCAGTGGGAGCCGTTGCCCTCGAGCAGGTCCTGCAGCCAGCCCGGCAGGTTGTCCGGGCTGGTCGAGTCGGAGCCACCGTCCTGGCCCTGGCTGCCCTGGCCTTCCGGGCTGCCCTGACCATCCTGACCCTGGCCGTCCTGGCCGTCCTGGCCGTTCTGGCCCTGGTCACCCTGGTCGGTGGCGGATTCCTCCTTCGCGGCCAGCGTGACGTCGGCGGTCTGCGTCTTGCCGTCGCGGACGAAGGTCAGCGTGACCTTCTCGTCGGCCGCCTTCTCCCGCACGTAGGCCGTGAGGGACTCGGCGCCGTTGACGGCGTCGTCGTCGATCGCGACGATGACGTCGCCCGCCTGCAGGCCGGTCTCGGCGGCCGGCGACCCGGAGGAGACCTCCAGGACCTCCGCGCCGCGGCGGGTGACACCGTCCGCGGAGGCGGTCGCGTCCTGCATGGTCACGCCCAGGAACGCGTGCTCGGCGGTGCCGTCCGCGATGAGCTGCTCCGCGATGCTCTCGGCCAGGTTCACCGGGATGGCGAAGCCGATCCCGATCGACCCGGACTGGCCGCCGCTCGACAGGGTGGCGATCGACGACGTGATGCCGATGACCTGGCCCTGTGCGTTGAACAGCGGGCCGCCGGAGTTACCCGGGTTGATCGCGGCGTCGATCTGGATCGCGTTGGTCACGACCTGCGTGCTGCCGTCCTCGCCTGAGGCCGAGACAGGCCGGTCCAGCGCGGACACGATGCCCGTGGTGGCTGTGTTGGCGAGCCCCAGCGGGTTGCCGACGGCGAGTACGGGGTCGCCCACCACGACGTCGTCGGCGTTACCGAACGCCGCCGCCTGCAGGTCGTCCGGCGGGTCCTGCAGCTGGACGACGGCCAGGTCGGTGGTGGGGTCGGTCCCGACGATGGTCGCCTCGTAGAGCCGGCCGTCGGACAGGGTGACCTGCACCGTGTCGTCCTGGGCGCCGGACACGACGTGGTTGTTCGTGAGGACGTGACCCTGGTCGTCGTAGACGACGCCCGAGCCCTCGGCGCCGCCGGCCTCGCTCTGCACCTGGATCGCTACGACGGACGGCGCGACGGCGGTGGTGACGGCCTCCCAGTCGGGGTTGCTGGACGTCGAGGCCTTGACCGGCGCCTCGTCCGCCTCACTCGCCGACGAGCCGAGGTTCGCCAGGGACCCCGAGCTGTCAGCGTCGAAGGCGCCCGTGGCCGCGGCGGTGCCGAGGCTCGCGAGCACGGCGGCGATCACGGCCGCGCTGGTCACCGGGACCCACACCGACCGCTGACGCGGCGGCTTGGCGGCCGCCCCGCCTGGGCCGCCGGCCGGGGCCGGCGTCTGGTGGTAGGAGTACGGGTTCCCGGGCCCGCCGCCCTGGCCCTGGGAGGCCTGGGCATACGGCTGGCCCTGCTGCTGGTGCTGCGGCGCAGGCTGCGGCTGCTGCGGCTGCTGCGGCTGCTGCGGCGCAGGCTGCTGCGGGTGCTGCTGCTGCGCGTAGTTCGGCGACCCGGACGCCATCTGCCCGTACCGCGGCTGCTGCGCGGCGGACGGCTGCGCGGCGGACGGCTGCGGGGCGGACGGCTGCGGGGCGGACGGCTGCGGGGCGGCCTGCTCGGGCTGCTCGGGAGTGTGTCCCTGTGAGTGGCCCTGTGCCGGCGCCGCGGGCGTGCTCGGGATCTGCTGCGTGGGCTGCACGGTGAGGTGCTGCGTGTCCTGCGTGGCGGGGTGCGCGGGAGCCTGCTCTGCAGTGCGCTCGACGTCCTGCTCGCCCTCCGTCCGCTGGGTCGGCTGTTCGGACTGCTGCTCCGTGGACGGGGTGGTGCTCCGGTCCGGCTCGTCGGCGCCCGACGGCTGCGGTGCGCCCGGGGTGTCGGTGCTCATGGTGCCCTCCTCGTTGTGTGCTCCAGGAGAAGTGCCCTTCTCGTTGTTGGCTCTAGAACACCACCACACCCTGGTGCCATCCTTGGCCCAACCTGAGAACTTCCTGCGAATCCTGGACGTCGGCCGCGACGACCGTCCCGTCGTCGCCTCCGGAACACCCGACGTACCCCACGATGAGACGCTACGTGACGCTGGGCCGCCAAGCCCGCCGGGGAGGTTCGACGACGGGCAGCTCGGCGGGTCGTCGCCTCAGAGAGTGGCGCGCACGGCCTCGGCCACACGCGCCGCGAGGTCGCGCGTCTCGGCGAGCCGGTCGGCGCGCGGCACGCGCACCTCGATGACCTGCACCCCGCGGGTCGGCGACTTCAGCGCGTGCCGCAGCGACCCGACGTCGAGCACGAGCTGGTGGTCCACGCCGTAGCCCGCGCACAGCTGGGCGAGGTTGGCGCCGTGCGGGGTGCCGAAGACGCGCTCGAACGTCGCCCCGGCCGCCGGCGACGACGCGGCCAGGTCGCCGTGCTCGAGGGTCGCGAAGATCGACCCGCCGTCGTCGTTCACCACCACGACCTCAAGGTCGACGTGCGGCTCGTGCGGGCCGCGCAGCAGGCCGCCGACGTCGTGCAGGAACGTGAGGTCGCCGACGAGCGCGCGGGTGCGGAGGCCCTCGCGCGCGGCGGCGAGCGCCACGCCCGTCGCCGTCGAGACGGTGCCGTCGATACCCGCCAGGCCGCGGTTCGCGAACACCTCGGGCAGGTCGCCGGCCTGCGGGTGGTCCAGGCCGAGCACGAGGTCGAGGTCGCGCACGGGGTTGGACGACCCCACCACCAGCACGTCGTTGGGGCCGAGCACCGAGGCGACGGCGCGCGCGACGGCGAGCCCTGCGTGCGGGGCGTCCGGCAGGCCGCCCGCGACGGCGTCGTCGGACGTCGCGGCCTCCACGACGGCGGCCGCGGCCCGGCCCGCCGCCTGCCAGCGGGCGAGGAAGTCTCCGCCGCTGTGCGCACCGCCATGCACTCCGTCGTGCGTCGCGGGCGCCGACCAGCGGTCGGCCAGGGCGGGCACCACCCGCTCCGCGTTGCGGGCCGCGTCCGGCCACGGGCCTCCCCCGGGGGCGACGACGGTGACCACGACGTCGGGCCGGCCGAGCAGGCGCTGCACCGGGCGCGAGAGCGTCGGCCGCCCGAAGACCACGACGTGCTCGACGTCCCGGGCCAGCTCCTCGACGGCGAGCACCGAGCGGTAGCCGGCCACAGCGTTGGGCCCGCCGCGCGCCCCGGACGAGGGCTCCGCGAGCAGCGGCCAGCCCTGGGCCTCCGCCACGGCGCGGGCCCCCGGCCCGGCACCGTCGCCGGCCACCACGAGCGTGCGCGCCGGGTCGCCGTACAGCGCGGGGTCGTCGCCCGGCGCGGGGGCCGGCGGGACCACCGTCGTGCGGCGCGGCCCGCTGGTTGAGCCTGTCGAAACCCCGCCGGTCGAGCCTGTCGAGACCCGGGTTTCGACAGGCTCAACCACCGACCGGGTTTCGACAGGCTCAACCACCGATCGGGTTTCGACAGGCTCAACCACCGACCGGGTTTCGACGAGCTCAACCAGCGGCGCAGGCGGGTGCAGCGGGTCGCGGAACGCGAGGTTCACGTGCACCGGGCCGGGGTGGCCGTCGCGCAGCCCCTGCGCGGCCGCGTGCGCCCGTCCGAGCGTGCCGAGCAGGTCGCGCACCTCGCCGTCGCGGCCGTCGGGGGCGGGGACGTCGACGGCGTACCGGACGGCGGTGCTGAAGATCCCCACCTGGTCGGTGGTCTGCGAGGCGCCCGTGCCGCGCAGCTCGTGCGGCCGGTCGGCGGTGAGCAGCACGAGCGGCACACCCGTGTGGTGCGCTTCGAGCACCGCCGGGTGCAGGTTGGCCACCGCGGTGCCGGAGGTCGTGACGACGGCGACCGGCCGGGGGAGCCCGACCTGGCCGCCACCGTCCCCTCCCCCGGTTCCGCGGACGACGGTCGTGCTGCCGCGGGACAGGCCCAGCGCGAGGAAGCCCGCCGCCCGCTCGTCGACGCGCACGTGCAGCGTGAGCAGCCCGGCGTCCGCCGCCTCGGCCAGCGCGTACGCGAGCGGGGCGGAGCGCGAGCCGGGGGCGAGCACCACGTCGCGCACGCCCTGGAGCGCGAGGTCGGTGACGATCGCGCGCGCCACTACGACCGACGGAGGGACCGACGGAGGGACCGACGACGGCACCTGCGGCCCGCTCATGCCCGCACCCCGTCCGCCGTCGAGGAGCCGGCCAGCACCCGGGCCAGCCGGGCATACCGGGCGAGCCAGCGGTCGCGGGTCGCGTCGTCGGCCTCGGCGAGGGCGAACGCGGCGGCGGCGGGCTCCGGGCGGCGCACGGCGATCGCGCCGTCCACCGGCAGCAGCGGCTCCGCGACGACGTCACGGGTCAGCAACTGCGACGTCGCCAGGCCGCACGCGTACGGCAGCTCGGGCAGCGCGGCCGCGAGCGCGACCCCCGCCGCCAGCCCGATCGAGGACTCCAGCGCCGACGAGACGACGACCGGCAGCCCGACCTGCTCCGCGAGGTCGAGGCAGGCGCGCACGCCGCCGAGCGGCTGCACCTTGAGCACCACGACGTCGGCCGCGTCCTCGCGCACCACGCGCAGCGGGTCGGCCGCGCGCCGGATCGACTCGTCGGCGGCGACCGGCACCGGGGACCGCAAGCTGCGGCGCACGGCGGCCAGGTCCGCGACCGACGCGCAGGGCTGCTCCACGTACTCCAGCCCGCGCGCCGCGGCGTCGAGCACCGGGATCCGCGCGAGCGCCTCGTCCAGCGACCAGCCGCCGTTGGCGTCCACGCGGATCGCTCCCGCGCCCGGGCCGTACAGCTCGTCGAACGCGGCCCGGACGGCGGCGACCCGCGCCTCTTCGCCGGCCAGCGGCTCGAGCGCGCCAGGTCGCCCGTCGATGGCAGGGCCGCGCTGCGCGACCTTCACCTTCGCGGTGCGGCAGCCGCCCGACGCCAGCACGATCTCGCGCGCCCGCTCCGGCCCGACCGCCGGCACGGTGACGTTGACCGGCACCCGGTCGCGCACCGGGTCGGGGAACCCGACGTCCGCCGCCTCGCGCGCGGCGCGCAGCCAGGTGGCCGACTCGGCGTCGTCGTAGTCCCAGAACGGGGACAGCTCGCCCCAGCCGGCGGCGCCGCGCAGGAGCACGCCGTCGCGCTCGTCGAGGCCGCGGAACCGCGTGGTCAGCGGGGTGCGGTACACCAGTTCGGGGGCCAGTTCGACGGCCGGATCTCGGGGCAGCTGCACGCGATCAGGTTACGCGGCGCGGGCACGCCGGGGCGGCAGGGGCCCTGCACGTGGAGGCACTCTCCCGCCGTCAGTCGGTGAACTCCGACAGCTCCGGCTCGAACATGAGCGGGCTCGGAGCGGGACTGCCACCTATGCGCTGGGCGTCGCGGCGGACCGTCTCCGCGTCGTACACGAAGATCTCGTGCGCGACGTCGGCCAGGTCAACCACGTCGTCCTCGAACTGCGGCGTGCTCATGGATTCATGGTGCGCCCGCCCGGCGACGACGCCCGGCAACACGCCGGGCGTGCCGCGCGTCGTCAGCGGGCATCGAGCAGGGCACCGCGCAGGATGTCGACGATGCCGGCGACGTCCCTGCCCTGCACCCGGGCGGTGCCCATGACGACGCCCCAGGCCCCCGGGCGGACGGACGCCTCGGACAGGGCGTCCGCGGGCACGCCACACCGACGCAGGCCGGCCACCGCGCGGGCCTCGGCGTCGCCGCCCGGCACCCGCACGACGAGGTGCAGGCCCGCGGCCACGCCGTCGACCGGGAGGTGCGGCACCTCGCGGGCCAGCGCGTCGAGCAACGCCTGACGCCGGCCCTTGTACGCGAGCCGGGCCCGGCGCAGGTGCCGCGCGTACGCCCCCGTGGCGATCAGGCGGGCGAAGGCGGCCTGCTCGGGCACGGAGCAGCCGAGGTCGGCGCGACGCTTGGCCTCCACCAGGGCGTCACGGACGGCGGCCGGCGCGACGACCCACCCCAGGCGTAGGGCCGGCGACAGCAGCTTGGACACCGAGCCCATCAGCACCACGCGCTCCGGATCGAGCCCGTACAGGGCGGCGACCGGCTGCCGGTCGTAACGCAGCTCGGCGTCGTAGTCGTCCTCGAGCACCCACCGGTCGCCGGCGCGCGCCCACGCGAGGAGGTCGCGGCGACGGTCGGGAGCCAGGACGACGCCGAGCGGGAACTGGTGCGCGGGCGTCACCAGGACGGCGTCGGCGTCCGGCAGCTCCCAGGTGCGGAGGCCCGCCTCGTCGACGGGCACGGGCAGCACGTCGAGCCCGGCGCCCCGCAGCTGTTCGACGGCGCCGGGAGACGCCGGGTCCTCGACGACGACCCGGGGTGCGGTGGCGCCGCTGGCGGCGGCGAGCACCCCGCCGAGCAGGGCCAGCCCCTGCGCGACGCCACTGACGATCACGACGTCCTGCGCCGACACCGGGGCGGCGCGCGCAGTCCGCAGGTGCGCGGCGAGCGCCTCGCGCAACGCGAGCAGGCCCTGCGGGTCGGGGTAGCCGAGCTCAGCGTCGGGCAGCTCGCGCATTGCGTCGCGCACGGACCGGGCCCACGCCGCGCGGGGGAAGAGCGCGGGGTCCGGGGTGCCGACGCTGACCCGGCGCACGGCGGCCGGCGGTGCGCCGCCCGCACCTGCTCCATCGGGGGCCGCCGCGTCGCCGATACCCGCCGTCGCACCCCGGGCGAGGTCGGCGACGACGACGCTCGACCGCGGCCGGCTCAGGAGCACGCCCTCCCCGACGAGCTCGTCGACCGCCGCCGACACCGTGCCGCGGGCGATGCCCAGCCCCGCCCCCGCCGCCCGGGCCGACGGCAGAACGGCGCCGCCGGCCAGCCGACCCGACCGGATCGCGTCCCGCAGCCCGTCGCGCAGCCAGGCGCCGACGTCGGCCGCGGGCCGGGGACCGAGGACGAGGAGCAGGTCGTCCGGTTGCAGTCGCATCATCTGGCAGAGTGAACCATCAACTGGCCCAGTGAACCAGCAACGATCTGGCCCTGCTCACCGATCCAGATCGTCCGTAGCGTCGCCGCCATGGCTCACTCCTCGACCGGTCCCTCGACAGGTTCCTCGACCGGCGCCGACGTCGCGCCCCGCTCGACCGGATCGACGGCAGGTATCGCGGGTCCGACGGCCGCCGCCTACGCCTGGTGCGCCTTCGCGATGTCGATCGTCGGGGCGTCGTTCGTGGCCTCCGCGGCGCTGTCCGACTACCCGCTGTTCGGCGGCCAGGCGGCCCGCTACGCCGTGGCGGCGCTCTGCCTGCTCGCCGTCATGAGGTGGCGCCGGGTGTCGTTCGTGCTGCCGACCCTGCGGCAGGCCGGCCGCCTGACCGCGCTCGCCGCGACCGGCCTGACGGGCTTCAGCGCGTTCGTGGTCCTCGCCTCCCAGCACGCCGACCCGTCCCTGGTCGGCGCGGTGGTGGGGGCCACGCCCGTCGTGCTCGCCATGACGCAGGCGGTGCGCGACCGCCACCTGGCGCGCCGCACGCTGGTCGCGGCCGCCGTCGTGACGGCCGGCGTCGCCGGAGTCGAGGGGCTCGGCACCGCCGACCCCCTCAGCCTGCTCCTCGCCGTCGGCGCCCTCGGCTGCGAGGCGGCGTTCTCGCTGCTCGCCGTGCCGCTGCTGCCCGCCCTCGGTCCGCTGCGCGTGTCCGCGTACGCCTGCTGCGCGGCCGTGCCGCAGCTCGCGGTGTTGGGCCTGCTGGTGCCGGGCCCGTTCCTCGCCGTGCCCGACGGCGGTGAGCTGGTCGCCCTGGCCTACCTGTCCGTCGTCGTCACGGCAGTGGCGTTCCTGCTCTGGTACTCCGGGCTCGCCCGCGTCGGGGCCGCCCGAGCCGGACTCTTCGCCGGGCTGATGCCCGTGGCCGCCCTCGCGGCGTCGCTCGCCCTCGGCGCCGAGACGGCGACCCCGCACGCCGTCGTCGGCTCCCTCGTGGTCGGGCTCGGCCTCGCGCTCGGACTGATGCCCGGACGAGAGCCCGGACGAGTGCCCAGCCCGGCGCCCGGACGCCGGACCGGCGTCGCCGGGACGAACTAGGGTGACGGTCGTGAGCAGCGCACCTGTCCCCCGCGATGTCCCCCGGCCCGTGTCCGAGACGTTCGACCCCGCGCGCTGGCGCGAGGTGTCCGGGTTCGAGGGCCTGACCGACCTCACGTACCACCGGGGCGTCGAGCGCGACGCCGCCGGCGGCGTCGTGCGGGACCTGCCCGTGGTCCGCGTCGCCTTCGACCGCCCCGAGGTGCGGAACGCCTTCCGGCCCCACACCGTGGACGAGCTGTACCGCGTGCTCGACCACGCCCGCATGACCTCCGACGTCGGCACCGTGCTGCTCACCGGCAACGGCCCGTCGCCCAAGGACGGCGGCTGGGCATTCTGCTCCGGCGGCGACCAGCGCATCCGCGGCCGGTCGGGCTACCAGTACACGACGTCGGTCGACAACTCCGCCGGCGACGGCGAGATCCTGGGCGAGACCGCCGACGCGGTCGACCCCGCCCGGGCCGGGCGCCTGCACATCCTCGAGGTGCAGCGGCTGATCCGCACCATGCCCAAGGTCGTCATCGCCGTCGTCGACGGCTGGGCGGCCGGGGGCGGGCACTCGCTGCACGTGGTGGCGGACCTGTCGATCGCCTGCCGCGAGCACGGGAAGTTCAAGCAGACCGACGCGGACGTCGGCTCCTTCGACGGCGGCTACGGCTCCGCATACCTGGCCCGCCAGGTGGGCCAGAAGCGCGCGCGGGAGATCTTCTTCCTCGCCCGCGGGTACTCCGCCGACGACGCCGAACGCTGGGGCGCCGTCAACGAGGTGGCGGAGCACGACGACCTCGAGGCGCTCGGGATCGAGTACGCGCGCACCATCGCGGGCAAGTCGCCGCAGGCGATCCGGATGCTGAAGTTCGCGTTCAACCTGGCCGACGACGGCCTCATGGGCCAGCAGGTCTTCGCCGGCGAGGCCACCCGCCTCGCCTACCTGACCGACGAGGCCGTCGAAGGTCGCGACGCCTTCCTCGAGAAGCGCGACCCCGACTGGTCGAGCTTCCCGTACGCCTTCTGACCCCTTCTCACTCGCCCCGTCGCACGTGCGGCGTGCGCCCCACCGGTACCCTCCGGGCATGCCCCCCAGGTTCCGCCGCCCCGAGCCGATGGCCACGTTCGCGCTCGTGCCGGACGACGAGCGGGACGACGCGCGGGACGATGGCGAGTACCCGCTCGCAGACGCTGACGCCGACGTCCGACGACGCCTTGCGGCGCTGCGCGAACGCGCGACGGAACGCTGGCGTGGGCTGTCCCGGCGCGCGCGGGCCCTGGCCGCGACGTCGGCCGCCGTCGTCGTGGTCGGCGCCGCGATCGCCGTCGTGCTGCCGGGTCAGCTCGGCGCGCACACCGAACGAGTCCGCGCCGAGGCTGTACGCGGCCTGCCCGGCACAGTCGAGGACCTGTCCGAGCCGCTGACCGAGGCGTGGGACGTCCCGAGCAGCAACGGCATCCTCACAACGTTCCCGGGCGGCGTGGCACTCACCAGCGACAGGGATGACGTGTGGGCCGTCGACGTCGCAACGGGAGACGAGGTGTGGCGCCAGGACGTCGGGACGAACCCCGTGTGCGGCCCCCGGCCGTCTGCCCCGGCCGACTACGGCCGGCCCGCCGACGTCGCCGTCTGTCTGGGCGGCGAGTTCGACTCCCGGACCGTCACGGTCCTCGACGCGTCGGGCACGGTCGTGGGCGAGCGCGCGATCGGCCCCGCGACGGACGACCCGTACGGCGGGCTGTACGGCGAGTCGGTCGGCGAGCCGGTCGACGACGACGTGCCCGTAGTGATGCCCGCCGCCAATGGCGCCGTCGCCGTGGTCGACCACTTGCCGAGGAGGGTATCGGCACCCTGGACGGAGGACGGCACCGGTGCCGATACGGCGTTGCGTGCCCTGCGGGCCAATGGATGGGTCGACCCGACCCTCCGGCTCGAGGACGCGGTGACCGGCGAGGTGCGCGCCGAGGTGACGGCCCATCTGCGGGCCGAGGACCTCGACGGGTGCAACCGATCCTTTGAGACGGTGGACGGCGTGACGGCGGTCAGCGTCGAGCCGATGAGCTCGGTCAGCACCTCCCCGTCGTTCACCGAGCTGCGGGTGTGCGGCGCGAGCGCCGGCCTGACTGCCGACGGCGCGGAGTTCGACACGTCCGCCGGCTCCGGGTGGTCGCAGCCGGCCCCGGGCGGCGGGTTCGTGCTCACGGACGAGGAGAGCACCGTCCTAGCCGCCGACGGCTCGCTGGTCACGACCGTCCCGGGCTGGGTGCTCCCACCGACCGTCGACGACGAACCGAGCAGCTCGTACCTGGCCTACACGAGCCTCGACCCAGCCGCGGATGTCGCGCGACTCGCCTCGGTCAGGACCGACGGCGACAGGGAGTGGGCCGTCACCATCAACGAGTTCTTGGGCGTCGTGGCGCGAGTGACCGGCACCGTGGTCGTCCAGGACGGCGCCCGGGTCATCGGGCTCGACTCGCAAACCGGCGATGAGCTCTGGGCGCGAGACGGCGTGCTCGACAGTGCGTCCGACGGCTCCGGCGAGTGGGTCGCGGGAGCCGTCACGGACGGCACCCGCTTGCTCCTCGGGATCGGCGGTGGCGGGAGCGGACACCGGCTGCTCGCCCTCGACCTCCGGGACGGCACGAGCACGTGGGAACGTGCGGGCGAGGGGCGCCTGGACGCCCTGCAGTCGATCGACGGACACCCCGTGATCCTGCTGAACACGATGCGCGGCCTCGGCACGGGCTGACGGCCCAGCGTCGCCTGGCCGCCCGGCCGGGCCGGTAGCCTCCCGCCATGCCCCCGAGGTTCCGCCGCCCCGAGCCGATGGCCACGTTCGAGCTCGTGCCGGACGACGAGCGGGAGGACGGCGGCGACGCGCTCCCCTCCCCTGATGGTGACGGCGGCGACGGCGGGAGTAGCACCGGACGACGCCTCGCCGCCCTCCGGGACCGCGCCTCGGGGCGTTGGCGTCGGCTGTCCCGGCGAGGGCGTGGCCTGGTCGCGGCGGTAACTGCCGTCGTCGTGGTCAGCGCTGCCACCGCCGTCGTGCTGCCGGGTCAGCTCGACGCGCGGGACCAGCGGCTGCGCGGCGAAGCCGTCCGCGGCCTGCCCGGCGCCGTCGAGGATCTGTCCGAGCCGCTGACCGAGAGCTGGGCCTTCGGTGTCGGTGGCGGCAGGGCCTCCCTCCTGTCGGGTGGTGTCCTCCTCGCGACCAACAACGGCGACGCCGTCGGCGGCGACCCGGCAACGGGTGACGAGCTGTGGCGGTACGAGGTGGGGACGGACCCGGTGTGCGGTCCGTCGTCGTTCTGGAGGATCGGCCTGAGCGCCGTGGTCAACGCCGAGACCGAGGTCGCGGTGTGCGTGGGCGGCGAGGCGGGCGATCGCACGGTGATCGTGCTCGACCCGTCCGGGAGCCTCCTCGCCCGGCGGCCCGTCGACGGACGCGAGGCGATCCCTGTCGCGGGCGGTGCGGTCGCCGTGACCGAGCAGGCGGCCGAGGGCACCGTCGTCGCGCCGTACCAGGCCACCGCCGCCGAGAGGCTTCGTGCCGTACGCGACGCCGGTGCGCCCGACCCGACGCTGCGCCTCGAGGACGCCCTGACCGGCGAGGTGCGAGCCACCGTCACGGTGCCCCTGGACGAGGTGGACCTCGAGGGGTGCGTGACGGGGGAGGACAGCAGCGCCGGAACGTTCCTGGAGCTCACACCCTCGATCGACGCGTCGACGTCGATCACGACGATGTGGGTCTGCGGCACGATGGTCGCGATCACCCCCGACGGCACGACGGTGGACCTCGGTGACCACGGGACAGGATGGCCCATGCCCCTGCCCGACGGCCGGATGGCGATCGCGGGCAAGGAGAGCAGGATCCTCGACGCCACGGGGGCCCAGATCGCGACCGTCCCGGGCTGGGTGATGCCCGCCATGGTCGACGACGACGTGGACGGCCCGTTCATCGCGTTGACCGACGACGCCTCCGGGACCGATGCGCGGCTCGCGGCCGTGACCTCCGAGGGCGACCAGCTCTGGTCCCGCGAGGTCGCCGGCCTGTCCCAGGTCCTGGCGCGGGTGGCCGGCATCCTCGTCGTGGCAGACGGCGAGCGGCTGATCGGCCTCGACGCGACCACCGGCGTCGAACGCTGGGCCCGCGGCGACCTCCTGGAGGTCGGTGGCGACGACTTCTCGGAGTACCCCTTCGGCGCCCTGACGGACGGCACCCGGGTGCTGATCGGCACCATGTCGATCGAGGAGATCGGCTACCGCCTGACCGCAGTCGACGCCCGCGACGGCGCCACCGCATGGGTGCGGGATGGCACCGGCGGCCTCGAGAGCCTGGCCTCCGCCGGCGGGCACCCCGTGCTGCTGGGGACCGACGGAGCTGCGGCGCGCGGCCTCGGCTGACGCCGTGACATCACCCGCTCAGGAGATCTCCCAGCTCCCGGTCTCCTTCGGCACCAGCTCGATCCAGGTGTTGCCGGGCTCGAGTTCGACGGGCTCGCCGTCGTGCGTCAGCTCGACCGGGGAGGCGACGTCCTTCTTGGCCCACCGCACGGGCACGCTCTTGCCGTTCGAGGCGAGCACCCCCGTGCCCTTGCCGACCAGCTTGGACTCCGGCACCGGGGCGCCGCCCGGGTCCTTGTACTTGGTGTTCACCACCTCGACCGACAGCAGCAGCACGTTGGTGGCGGCGTGCCGGGCCCCCGAGGTCGAGACGGACTCGCTGGAGCCCTCGCTGCGCAACCACTTCTTCTCCTTGGCCGACCAGTCCCAGACGCTGCGCTGCGCCTGGCTGAGTGCCACGTCGACCGTGCTCGCCTTCGTCCCGTCCGCGGCGGCGGTGCTCTCGCCGGCCTCGGCCGCGTACCGGAACTGGGCGGGCGGGGGCGCCGCGCGGTCGTCGTCGGCCTGGTCGAGGAACACCTGCGGGTCGCCGATCACGTTGTGCGGCGCCGACCGGTTCGGGTCGCGGCTGAACCCGGGGTCGCCGGCGTCCATCACCACGGACTGCGTCCCGGACTTCTCGACCGCGTCGATGAAGGGTTGCTGCCCGCCCGTGTAGGCCAGGATCCCGTCGAGCGGCGCGACGATGGCCGGGTCCATGGGTCGCACCGACCGCACGGGCTCCACGGCCTTCGGGATCGCCGACTGGTACACCGCCACGAAGCGGGTGATGCCGCCCTCGACGACCTCCTCCCACACCATGTCGGCGTCCTCGAGGCCGGTCTGCGGGCGCGCCTCGGGGGCGTTCTCGACCTTGACCGCGAGCGCCGGGCGCGCCTCGACGTCCTCCGAGCGCACCCCCGTGAGAGGCCAGGCCGACGGCACGGCCGGCGACGGCGGGGAGCCCTTGTCGGCAGTGCTGCTGGGCGAGGCCGCCGGTGGCGACCCGCCGGACGAGCACGCCCCCAGCGCCAGGGCGGCGGCCACCACCAGGGCGGCGACGGTCCGGGCGCGGGTCGTGCCGGGCACTGCGGTCATGCGGGTCCTCCCGGAGTCGGGTGCACGCGATCACACGCGGTCACCGTATGCCGGGCCGGCCCCGATCCGGCGTCAACTCACCCGCCACGACCCGGTCCCGCGCGGCACGAGCTCCACCCACAGGTTGCCCGGGTCGAGGCTCACGGGGTCTCCCCCACGGGTCTCGAGCACGAGCTTCTTGCCCGACTTGGCCTTCGACCACACCACGTTGAGGGCCTTGCCGCGCGTGAGCAGCACACCCTTGCCCCTGCCGACCATCTGCGTCTCGGGGACCGGGGCGCCGCTCGGGTCCTTGTACTTCGTGTTCTTCATCGCGACCGACAGGACCAGCACGTTGCGGGCCCTGAGCTGCGAGCCCGACGAGATCGAGGGCGTCGACCCGTCGTAGCGCGCGTAGGTCTTCGTCTTCGCCTTCCACCGCCAGACGGTGCGCTGGGCCGGTGAGAGCCGCACGTCGGCCACGTGCCCGCGACGGTCGTTCTTCGCCGCGCTGCCGCGCCCGACCTTCGACCCGTAGGAGAACTGCGCGGGCGGCGGGGTGGCCCGGGTCTTGCTCGCCTGCTTCGCGAAGGTCTTGACCGACCCGTAGACGTTGTGCGGCGCCGCCCGGTCGCCGCTGCGCCGGAACCCCGGGTCGCCGCTGTCCATCGTCACGGACTGCACCTTGGCCTTGCCGACCGCGCGGATGAACGGCGGCTGCCCGCCCGAGTACGCGAGGATGCCGCGCATCGGTGCCACGATCGCGGGGTCCATGGGCCGCACGGACCGGACGGGCCCCACGGTGGTCGGCAGCTTCGACTGGTAGACGGCCACGTAACGGGTGATGCCGCCCTCGACCACCTGCTCCCACACGATGTCCGCCTGCTGCAGCCCCTTCTGGGGGCGCGCCTGCACCGAGTTCTCGATCTTGACGGCGACGGCGGGCCGGGCCGGGACCTTCTTCGTGCCGGTCGCCCGGCCGTTCAGCGGCCACACCACGGGCTTCGGCTTCGCCTTCGGCTCAGGGAGCACCGGGTCCGGGGGCGTCGACTTCGAGGCGGCGACGTCGGGCGCGGCGGTCACGGTCGGCGGGGCGGCGGGCTCGCCGACCCCGCAGCCGGCGGTGACCAGCAGCGCGAGCGCGACGAGCACGGCGGCGGGCCGGCGGCGGGCGCCGCGGGCCGGAGATCCGGGTGGTGTGGGCATCCAGGCGTCCTCCTCGACGTCCTCGTGACGAACGACACGCCCCGTTCCCGGGCCGAGACCGCCCCACCCTACGACAGGCCTCCGGCCCCGCGGACCTACCCTGGTGCGGTGCCCGACCGTGAACTCGTCCCGACCGCCGGCGCGCTCCGCGACGCCGTGCGGCGGGCGCTCGACGGCGGCCCGGCCGTCGTCCCCCTCCCCCGCACGACGACGGGCCCGCTGCCCCCCGGCACGGCGCTCGTGGTGCGCACCTCGGGCTCGACGGGGACGCCGCGCGAGGTCGCGCTGACCGCCGACGCGCTGAGGGCCTCCGCGGAGGCGACGCACGAACGCCTCGGCGGGCCGGGGCGCTGGGTGCTGACGCTGCCGCCCACGCACGTCGCCGGCATGCAGGTGCTGGTGCGCTCGGTGCTGGCCGGCACCGAGCTCGTCGTGGCCGACCCGGACGCCCGGTTCACGCCGGGCGGCCTCGCGGACCTGCTCGGGCCGGCGGTCGGCCCGGTCGGTGCGGGGGCCCGCGAGCCCGTGTACGTCTCGCTGGTGCCCACCCAGCTGCACCGCGTGCTCGAGGCCGCGCGGGGCGGCGCGCCGAGAGGCCTGGCGACGCTCGCACGATGCTCGGCCGTGCTGGCGGGGGGCGCGGCGACGACGCCGGCCCTGCTGGCGCGGGCGGCGGAGGCCGGCGTGCGCGTCGTCACGACCTACGGCATGTCGGAGACGGCAGGCGGCTGCGTGTACGACGGCGTGCCCCTGCGCGACGTGCGGGTACGCGTCGCCGGGGCCGCTACAGGTGCCGGTGCCGGCGGCACCGGGGTCGTCGAGCTGGGCGGCCCCACCCTCGCCGCGGGGTACCTGGGGGACGAGGCCGCCACGGCGGCGGCGTTCCGGACGGACCCCGACGGCAGCCGCTGGTTCCGCACCTCCGACCTGGGCCGCCTCGACCCCGACGGCACGCTGCACGTGCTCGGCCGGGCCGACGACGTGGTCGTGACCGGCGGGGTGAACGTGGCCCCCGCACCGGTGGAGGCGCTGCTCGGCGAGCTGCTCGGCGGCGAGGCGTGTGTCGTCGGCATCCCCGACCCGGAATGGGGACAGGCCCTGGTCGCCGTCGTCACCTCCGAGTCGCCGGAGGACGCACTGACCCCGCTGGAGCCATCCCACCTGGCGCGGGTCCGGGCCGCCGCGACGACTAGGCTGGGAGCGCCGTCCGCCCCCCGTCGCGCGTACCGCACGGCCGCCCTGCCCCTGCGCGGGCCGGGCAAGGTGGACCGGGCCGGCGTCGTCGCCCTCGTCCGCGAGCACGAGGCGCGCGGCTGAGCCCGCTCGCACCGATCACCGACAGACCACCACCGACCGAAGCACGGAGAACCATGGCCACGAGCAGCGAGTGGATCGCCGGAGCCCGCCCCCGCACCCTCCCGGCGGCGGCCGCCCCGGTCCTGATCGGCTCGGGGGCCGCGGCTCAGGTCGACGCGTTCGCCTGGCTCCCTGCCGTGCTCGCCCTCGGCGTCGCGCTCGCCCTCCAGGTGGGCGTCAACTACGCCAACGACTACTCCGACGGCGTCCGCGGCACGGACGTCGACCGGGTGGGCCCGCTGCGGCTCACCGCGTCGGGGATCGCGAGCCCGGGCCGGGTCAGGGCCGCCGCGTTCGCGTCGTTCGGCGTCGCGGGGGTGCTGGGGCTCGCGCTGTGCGCGGTGAGCGGGCACTGGTGGCTGCTCGCCGTCGGGGTGCTCTGCGTGCTCGCCGCCTGGTTCTACACGGGGGGCAAGCACCCGTACGGCTACGCGGGGCTGGGCGAGGTCGGCGTCTTCGTGTTCTTCGGCCTCGTCGCGACGCTCGGCACCACGTACACACAGGCCGACCGGCTCACGTGGCCGTCCGTGCTGGGCGCGGTCGGCGTGGGCCTGATCGCGTGCGGGTTGCTCATGGTCAACAACGTGCGCGACATCCCGACCGACGTCGTCGCCGGCAAGCGCACCCTGGCGGTGCGCCTCGGCGACCACCAGGCGCGGCGCTGGTACGCCGCCTGCATCCTGCTGCCGGTGGTGCTGGGCATGGTCTGCGCGGCCTGGGCGCCCTGGGCGCTGCTGGTCACCGTGCTGTTGCTGCCCGGCGTCCTGCTCGTGGCCCCGGTCATCGCGGGGGCGCGGGGGCCGCTGCTCGTGCGCGTGCTCGCGGGCACGGGCATGTTCGAGCTCGCCTACGGGGTGCTGCTGGCGCTGGGCCTGTCGCTCTGAGGCTTCGTCGGTCGAGCTCGTCCTGAGGTTTCGTCGGTCGAGCTCGTCCTGAGGTTTCGTCGGTCGAGCTCGTCCTGAGGTTTCGTCGGTCGAGCTTGTCGAGACCCGGTCTCGACCCTTCGACAGGCTCCGGCTCAACCAGCGGGGTTGTCCCGGTCGACGACGGAGTCCTCGTAGTCGCTGTCCGCGTCGTGCGCGGCTCGGCCGCCCTTGCTGTCCTTGCGCCGCTGCTCCTTCTCGGCCAGCCAGCGGGCGGCGGCGTCGCGCGGCTTGCGCAGCGCAAGGTAGGAGACTGCGAACGCGACCACCAGGGCGAACAGGACGAGCAACCAGCTGCCCATGCCGAGCAGGACGCCGAGCCCGAGGGCGGCGACGAACAGCAGGATCCGCCAGACGGTGTACAGGACGAGAGGCACGTCTCCAGGGTAGGCGCGATTCCGACGTGACCCCGCCACGGGACTAGCCTGGAGGCATGTTCGCGCGCGTGATTCTGCCCCTGCTCGTCGTGGGGCTCGCCCTCTACGCCCTGCTCGACCTCGCCGGGTCTGACGAAGAGGAGCGCGGAGGCGTGCCGCGGTGGCTGTGGGCCGTGATCATCGTGCTACTGCCGGTGTTCGGCGCGATCGCATGGATCGTCGTCAAGCAGAGCAGCCGCAAGGCACCCGGCGGCCGTGGGCCCTCGTCCCGGCCCGGCCGCCCGCGTCCCTCCGGCCCTCGCCGCCCCTCGGGCCCGGTCGCGCCGGACGACGACCCGGAGTTCATGTGGCGCCTCGAGCAGGAGAAGCGCCGACGTGAGCGCGACGGCGGCGGCACCGGCGAAGCCCACTGATCGGTCGGGCTCAGGCGTCGGTGGTGAGACCGGAGTACGAGTGCTTGCCGTTGAAGATCAGGTTCACGCCGGTGAAGTTGAACAGCACGCACAGGTAGCCCACGATCACGAACCAGGCGGCGCGGCGCCCGTCCCACCCCCGCGTGGTGCGGGCGTGCAGGTAGGCCGCATACACGACCCAGATGACGAAGCTCCAGACCTCCTTGGGGTCCCAGCCCCAGTAGCGGCCCCAGGCGTGCTCGGCCCAGATGGCGCCGCCGATGATGGTGAACGTCCACAGCACGAAGCCGACGGAGTTGAGGCGGAACGACAGGGCCTCGAGCGAGGTGGGCGTCGGCACGCGGTCGAGCCAGCGGAAGCCGGGGCGCTGCAGGTACGGGGAGCCGGCGTCGCGGCTGTCGCGCACGAGCTGCAGCACGGAGGAGACGAACGCGACGGTGAAGATGCCGGTGGCGCTGATCGCCACGCCCACGTGGATCACGAGCCAGTAGTTCTGCAGCGCCGGCTGCACGCCCGTGGCAGCGACGTAGAAGACGTTGAGGCCGAGCACGAGGAACAGCACGGCCAGGCCGGTGACGAACGGGCCGAGGAACTTGAAGTCCTTGCGCACGTTCATGCCGAGGAAGACGGCGAGCGCCATGAACGAGCCCACCAGCGTGAACTCGTACATGTTGGCCCACGGCGTGCGCCCGGCCGCGAGGCCGCGCAGCACGATCGCGACGAGCAGCATCGCCGTACCGAGCCAGGTGGTGGACATGGCGATCCCGGCCGCGCGACGGCGCACGGGAGCGGGCTCGTCGCCCGTACCCGCCGGCACGGACGTCGTCGGGCGGTCGGCGCCGACCGCCACGGGCGTGCGCGCCTCGGCGCGGGCGTCCGCCCGTTGCTCCGTGCGGCGGCCCAGATCGATGGCGAACGCGACGAGCGCGATGGTCAGCGCCGTCGCGGCGCCCCAGACGAGCAGCACGCTCAGTTCGGCGATCTGCATGGTCAGTCCTCCGTGGCGGTGGTGGTGCTGTGTGGTCCGGGCCGGCCGGTCCTGTGGTCGTCGCCCTGCGGGCCGGCCTCGTCGACCAGGTCGGGCACCGCGGCCAAGGCCTTGTCGACCTCGCGCTGCAGGCCGGCGTCGTCCCCACGCGCGAGCCCGGCGAGCTCGACGTGCGTCACGGGCCGACCGTCGTCGTCCGTGGCCCCCCATGATCGCACCCACACCCGCCGGCGCGGCGTGAACAGGGAGACGGCCAGCCCGGTGAGGGCGGCCAGGGCGAAGGTCAGCACCCAGGCGAGCGACGGGTCGTGCCGCAGGTCGAGCGCAACGTAGCGGGGCACCTCCTCGCCGAGGGTGACGGTGCCGAGGCCGTCCGGGAGATCGATGGTCTCCCCCGGCTTCACGAGCAGCTTGATCGTCTGGTCGTCCTCGTCGACGGACGGCGTGAGGCTGGCGGTGTCGAGGCGGTACACGTTCTGCGGCACGCCCGCGTCCAGGCCCAGGTCACCGCGGTACACCTCGAGCACCAGGAGCGGGTCGTTCGGCTGCGGGAAGACCGACCGGGCGGAGCCGTCCTCGTCGACCACGGCGGTGGGCAGGAAGTACCCGATGAGCCCGATCTGCTCCTGGCCACCCGAGACGTCCGGCACCTTCACGACGCCGCGCGAGGTGTACATCGTGTCCTCGGGCAGGAACGGCACCCGGCCGGAGAACGCGACCTGGCCCTCGGCGTCATTCACCGTGATCTCCGGGGCGAAGCCGTTGCCCTGCAGGTAGATCTTGGCGCCGTCCACCGTGAGGGGGTGGTTCACCTTGATCTGCTCGGCGTGCTCCGCGCCCTCCGGCTCGGTCACGGTGACGTGCGCGGTGAAGTCGCGCGCCTGGGCGAACGCGACCGTGTCCGACGCGAACTCGGAGTCGAACGAGTCGAGGGTCATCGAGAACGGCGACAGCGAGGCCGGGCGGAACCACGCGCCCTTGTCGAAGGTGTCGTAGTCGACGACGGCGTTCGCGAAGCCACGGTCCTCGGTGACGATCGCCTGGCCGCGGTAGTGCAGCAGCTGGCCGAGCGCCACCGAGACGAGCAGGCCCACCAGCGCGAGGTGGAACATCAGGTTGCCGGACTCGCGCAGGTACCCGCGCTCGGCGGCGACGGTGCGGGTGGCCGGTCGGCCGCGGCGCGCCTCCTCGGCGCCGACGTCGACGCGGAAGGTGGGCAGCCGGCGCAGCGGGCCGCGCAGGTGGGTGGCGGCCGCATCGACGACGGCGTCCGGCGACGCGGTCGAGGTGCCCGTGGCCGTGGCGGGGAACCGCCCGAAGCGGGCCGGCGTCTTCGGCGGACGGCGGCGCAAGTTGCGGGCGTGCGCGAGCGTCCGCGGCACGATGCAGCCCACCAGCGACACGAACAGCAGCAGGTAGATGGCGGAGAACCAGACCGAGCTGTAGACCTCGAAGAAGCCGAGCCGGTCCAGCCACTCGCCCAGCGTCGGGTGGTCGCCGAGGTACTCCAGCACCGCCGCGGCGTCCTGGCTGCGCTGCGGCAGCACCGAGCCCGGCACCGCCGCGACCGCGAGCAGCATCAGCAGCATCAGCGCCACCCGCATGCTCGTGAGCTGTCGCCACGTCCAGCGCAGCGTGCCGCGCCAGCCGAGGGACGGCAGGCTCGAGGAACGCCCGTCGGGCTTCGTCGCGCCGCCGCCGGTGGTCGGGATCTCCTCGGCGGTCGAGGGCTCATCCGCGCGGCCCTCGGTGAACGCGTCGTGGATGCCCTCGGGTCGGTAGGTCGCCTTCTCGCTCATCACACCACCGTCCCGAATCCGCCGATCCAGCCCTGGAGCTGGCTGATCCACGCGGCCCACAGGCCGCTCACGAGCGCGAGACCGACCACCACCAGCAGAGCGCCGCCCGCGCGCTGGATGCCCCGGCGGTGCGCGCGCAGGAAGCCGAGCATGCGCTGCGAGGACTGGAGGCCGAGAGCCACGAGCAGGAACGGCACGCCCAGCCCGACGCAGTACGCGATCCCCAGCACGATGCCACGCGCGGCCGACGCCTCCTCGAGCGAGAGCGCCTGCACGGCCGCCAGGGTGGGGCCGATGCACGGCGTCCACCCGAGGCCGAAGACGACCCCGAGCAGCGGCGCGCCCCACAGGCCCGCGCGGGGGCTGAGGTGCATGCGCCGCTCGCGCTGGAGGAACGGGACGGTGCCGAGGAACGCCAGGCCCATGAGGATCACGACGACGCCGAGGACGCGCATGATCGTGTCCTCCCACTGCACCAGGTACGAGCCGAGCGCGCCCGCGGCGCCCATCAGCGCCACGAACACCGCGGTGAAGCCGAGCACGAACAGGCCGACTCCGGCGACGACGCGGCGGCGCGCCGGGACCTGCGGCGGCATCCCGGGGCGCCCCTTTGCCCCCGACCCCGCCGACGCGGCGGCCATGCCGCTCACGTATCCGACGTACCCGGGCACCAGCGGCAGCACGCACGGCGACGCGAACGACACCAGGCCCGCGATCAGCGCCACCGGCAGCGCCAGCAGCATCGAGCCGCTGAACGCCGTGGCAGCGAACGTGTCACCCATCAGGCGTCCTCGTCGTCCTCTGCGCCGTTCGCCGAGGATGCCTGCGCTTCCGCTTCGGGCGCGTTCCTCGTACCTCGGCCCGCACCCTCCGCTGCAGCTTCGCCATCCTCGGAGAGGACCTCGTCGACGATGGCGTCGAGCGTCGAGGCGTCCGCCTGCCCGATGACGCGGGCGGCGACGCGCCCCTCGGCGTCCAGCACGACGGTGGACGGTACGGCCTGCAGGGGCACGACACCGGACAGCTTCGCCACGACCTGACCGCTGCGGTCCTCGATCGAGGAGTAGGGCACGTCGAAGGTGCGCTGGAACGCCGTGGCGGCGCCCGCCTCGTCCTCGGTGTTGATGCCGAGCACCCGCACGCCGTCGGCCTCGCGCTCGTTCGCGAGCTCGACCAGGTCGGGCGCCTCGGCCCGGCACGGCGCGCACCCGGCGTACCAGGTATTCACGATCACGACGTCGCCACGCCAGTCGTCGGTGCTGACGTCGTCGCCCTCGAAGGTGGTGCCCCGCACGGTCACGGCGTCGTCGCGGTCGCCCGCGTCCCACTGCTTCACGGAGCCGTCGCCCGAGACGAAGCCCTGCCCGACGACGTCGCCCGCCCCCGAGCCCTCCGCACCGCACCCGGCGAGGAGCGTGAGGCCGACGAGCGCGCCCGCCGCTGCTGCCGCCCGCCGGAGCGAGCGCGGGGTCGTGGTGCTGCGCATCACGCCCCCGGCACGGGGTCGGCGCCGGCGAGCAGGTCGGCCGCCGGCTGGCTGTAGTGCAGGCCCACGAACGTCTCGCCGTCGAATCGCAGGGACGTCAGCGACGCCAGGGCGCACTCGCGGCGGCGCGGGTCGTGCGCCAGGGAGCGGCCGTCGTACGAGCGGCGCGTGAGCCAGACCGGGAGCTGGTGGCTGACCAGCACCACCTCGTGCCCCTCGTGCGCGCGCCGCGCGTCGTCGACGGCGGCGCGCATGCGCGTGACCTGGTCGGCGTACGGCTCGCCCCAGGACGGGCGCACCGGGTTCCACAGGAACCGCCAGTAACGGGGGTGGGCGAGCTGCGCGGGGTTGCTGCCGACCGTCGTGCCCTCGAAGTGGTTGCCGGCCTCGACGAGTCGGTCGTCGGTGGCGAGGTCGAGGCCGAAGGCCTCGGCGGTCGGGGTGGCGGTCTCCTGCGCGCGCTGCAGCGGGGAGGCGACGACGGCGACGATGTCCCGACCGGTGCCCGACAGGTGGTCCGCCACGCGACGCGCCATCGCCTGACCGCGCTCGGACAGCCGATAGCCGGGGATGCGCCCGTAGAGGACCCCGTCCGGGTTGTGAACCTCGCCGTGCCGCACGAGATGGACGGTGGTGATGGCCATGCCCACCAGTGTCCCAGACGGACGGCGTGCTCAGGTCCCGTCCAGCGAGGCGTGACCGCGCTCACGCCCCCGCGTCGAGCATGTCGCCGGAAGAGGCCGCGACGGGCGCCGCGGCGCCCGGTTCGGTGGCGAGCACCTCGTCCGGGTCGAGCCCCTTGGCGACGGCCGCGACCTTCGCCATCGCGCGCCCGAGCACCTCCATCTCCGCGGGCTCGAGGACGTCGACGAGCAGCCGCCGGACCGCGGCGACGTGTCCCGGGGCCGCGTCGACGAGCGCCGCGTACCCGGCGTCCGTCATGCCGCAGTTGACCCCGCGCCGGTCGCCGGGCACGGGGGTGCGCACCACAAGGCCGCGCGACTCCATCCGGTCGACGGCGTGGGTGAGCCGGCTGCGGGAGAGTGCGAGGAAGTCCGCGAGCGCCGACATCCGCAGCGTGCGCTCCGGCGTCTCGGACAGCTGCACCAGCAGGTGGTACTCGCCGAGGGTCACGGGCATGCCCTCGTCGTGCGCGTCACCGAGCGCCTCGAAGAATCGCGACGTCCCCTCGAGGAACCGCCGCCACTCCCACTGCTGCTGTTCGTCCAGCCAGCGCCCGTCCGCGTCGTCGCGCCGCCGCGCTCTCGTCGTCCCACTCACGGGAATAGGTTACGAGACGAGGGCGTTCACCCCCTGTGACAGATAGTTGATCGCTCAACTATCTTGGTGACATCGCCAGCACGACCGACCCCCGAGGAGACACCATGACCGCGCTGCCCACAGGCCTGACCACCGGCACCTACGCCATCGACTCCGCCCACTCCTCCGCGTCCTTCGCCGTACGCCACGCGGGGATCGCCAAGGTGCGCGGCACGATCGCGATCTCGTCCGGAACGATCACCGTGGGCGACGACCTCGAGTCGTCGGCCGTCAACGCGGAGCTGGACGCCGCGTCGGTCAGCACCGGCGACGAGCGCCGCGACGGCCACCTGAAGAGCGCCGACTTCTGGCACGCCGAGGAGAAGCCGGTCTGGTCCTTCGCCTCGAAGGCCATCACCACCGACGGTGACGACTACGCGATCACCGGCGACCTCACCATCAATGGCGTCACCCACACCGTCGAGCTGCCCATCGAGTTCACCGGCACCGCGACCGACCCGGACGGCAACGCCCGCGTCGGTTTCGAGTCCGAGATCGAGATCTCCCGCAAGGACTACGGCCTCACCTGGAACGCCACGCTCGAGACCGGCGGCGTCCTCGTGGGCGACAAGGTCAAGATCGCCCTCGACGTGTCGGCCATCAAGCAGGACTGACCTCCTTCCGCCGAGATAGAGAAGGCGGACCCGCGAGATAGAGAAGCCGGGACGCGACCCCAGCTGGCTGGGGTCGCGTCCCGGCTNAACCCCCCCCCCCCCCCCCCCCCCCCCCCCCCCCCCCCTCCCCCCCCCCTCTCGGTTCCGCCTTCTCTATCTCGGCGCGTTGGGCGTTCCGTTCGTGGCCGCGCGGGCGGCGGCGTGGAAGGCGAGGATCTGCAGCTCGCCGGCGACGTCCACGGAGCGCACGACGACGTCGTCGGGAAGCTGCAGCGCCACCGGCGCGAACGAGAGGATCTCGCGCACGCCGCAGCCCACGATCCGCTCCGCGATCCCCTGCGCGACGGGCCCCGGCGTCGCCAGCACGACCATCGACACGCCGGTGCGCGCCAGCACGTCCTCCAGCGCGTCCACGTGCTCGATCGTCAGCCCCGCCGCGGTACCGCTCACGACGCGCGGGTCGGCGTCGAGCAGCGCGACCACCTGGAACCCGCGGGCCGCGTAGCCCGAGTAGTTCGCGAGGGCGTGCCCCAGGTTGCCGATGCCGACGATCGCCAGCCGGTGCTCCGACTCCAACCCCAGCGCGGTCGCGATGTAGTGCGCCAGGGACTGCACGTCGTAGCCCACGCCGCGCGTGCCGAACGACCCCAGATACGACAGGTCCTTGCGCAGCTGCGCCGACCCGACCCCGGACCGCTCCGCCAGCTCCGACGACGAGGTCGTCGTCACCTCGGCCTCCGCCAGGTCACGCAGGGCGCGCAGGTAGTACGGAAGCCGCGCCACCGTTGCCGCCGGCACCGTCGCCTCACCGAGCTCGATCACACCGTTTCCCTTCTCGGGCTAGGACGCGAGACGCCGCGCCAACCGCGCGCCGTCCACCCGCCAGAAGCCCTGCTGCACGCCGTCCACCTTGACGACGGGCACGTAGTCTCCGTATTTCTCCACCAGGTCACCGTCTCCCGACACGTCGTCGACGTCGATGTCGATGTCGACCTCGCGCCATGCCTCCCCGGCCGCCCTGCACACGTCCGCGACCACCGCCCGAGCCTCCTCGCACAGGTGGCATCCGTCGCGTGTGTACAGCAGCACTCGGGGTTCGTCGACGGATCCCTGCGGACTGCTCACGAGCACAGCGTATCCGCGCCGATACAGTGGGCCGCATGTCGTCGCCCACCGAGTCGTCACCACCGGTGCGCGCAGCAGCTTTCTTCGACGTCGACAACACGATCATCCGCGGCGCGAGCGCGTTCCACCTGGCCCGCGCCCTGTATCAGCGGCGCTTCTTCGGCACGCGCGACCTGGTGCGCTTCGCGCTCATCCAGGCGAAGTACGTGATCTTCGGCGAGTCGCGCACCCAGATCGAGTCGGTACGCAGCCGGGCGCTGTCGCTCATCGCGGGCCGTTCCGTCGCCGAGATCACCGCCGTCGGCGAGGAGGTCTACGACACCGTCCTGGAGCTGCGCATCTTCCCGGGCACCAAGCGCCTGCTCGACGAGCACCTCGCCGCGGGCGACCAGGTGTGGCTCGTGACGGCGACCCCGGTGGAGATCGGCGGGCTCATCGCCCGCCGCCTCGGCGCCACGGGATGCCTCGGCAGCGTGGGCGAGCACTCAGGCGGGTTCTACACCGGCAGGCTCGTCGGCGACCTCATGCACGGCGAGGCCAAGGGCGCCGCGGTGCGCGAGCTCGCCGAGCGCGAGGGCATCGACCTCAGCGCCTCCTACGCGTACGGCGACTCGCTCAACGACCTGCCGATGATGCGCGCCGTCGGGAACCCGTGCCCCATCAACCCCGACGCGCGGCTGCGCCGGCACGCCAAGGAGGTGGGCTGGCCGATCCGCGAGTTCCGCGGCCGCGGACGGCGGGTGGCCGGGCGCGGCATGAAGACGGCGTCCTGGGCCGGCGCCGCCTGGGTGGTCGGCCTGGTGCTGCGCAGCATCAGCCGCCGCCTGCAGGGTCGCTGACCACGGTCGCCGGTCGAGCCTGTCGAGACCCCGATCTGGGTTTCGACAGGCTCAACCGGCGGTGATGAGACGCGACGAGCCCGGCACCCTCGAGGAGGGTCCGGGCTCGGTGCGTGCCGCCCCGCCTACCGGCGGGGGCGACGTCACTTCTTGTTGCGGCGCTGGTGACGCGTCTTGCGAAGCAGCTTGCGGTGCTTCTTCTTCGCCATGCGCTTACGGCGCTTCTTGATGACGGAGCCCATGAGGTCCTCACAATGCTGGTCGGTAGGTGGAGCACGGTTGGTCCCACGGGGCCTGTCTCCAGACGCAGCCGACCAACGCGAAAAAGTCCGTCTCCCAGGGTACCCGATGACACGGGGCCGCCGGACCGGCCTGATCCGGGTCGGGACTCGTGCACCCACCGGGCGGCGGTGCGACACGATCACCTGCGTCCGGAACTGAGGCTTCCCCCGGTCCCGGACGCCGCGCCCGGGTGCGCACGTTCGCGGACGCCAGGAGCGCCAGCTTGTCCGCGTCGCTCGAGCCTCCCTCCGGGTGGTAGGCGACGTCGGTTGCCGCCTGTTGCGCAGCGGGCAGTGGCGGTCGAGCCGCCGCGAGGGACTGGGCGCGGCGCTTCGACCTTTACCTGAGCCCGGGCAAGCGGCCCGCCGTCGCAACGCATGGCGCTGACCGTAGGCCGGGTCAAGGATGGACACGAAGCCCGGCAGACCCTCGGCCAGCGTGCTTTGCTGGTGGCAGACTGTCCGACCATGAGGCATGGGGGCTCGCTGACGGCAGCCGCGGTCGGTGCGATAGTTCTGGCGACGGTGACCGGCTGCGCGAGCGATGATCCCGCGGGGTCCGCCTCCTGCGCTGCACCCGAGCTCTCATGGTCCAAGCAAGCGGCCGCCCCGGGTGAGCTTGTGACGCTCCAAGGCACCGCAATGGTGGTTGGCTGCGACGACACCGGAACTGGTGACTCGGAGCGGCCGATGCGAATCACGGAGGCGCAACTCTTCGTCGACAGGGAGGCACGGCCCGCGCCGAAGGTTGCTGATGAGCTCGTTGCGACGGACTCGGGCGTGTTTCAGATGCAAGTAGCGGTGCCCGACGACGTTCCTGATGGTGCTGTGCTGACTGTCGAGATCACGGAGAACGAGGGTGCCGTTGTCCGCTCCAACGAACTCACGATCGCAGGCGAGAGCGCGTAGGTGCACGCACGGCCTGGAACTTGCAGGCTGAGAGAGGTTTCGAAACCTCCAGGACCCGATACTGACGCGCCTCAGAATCGGTCAGTTTGGGGCTGTGGCGCCGGGGGTCTGAAACAGACCCTAGTCGCGGTACGGGTCCAGGCCCCATGTAGGGAAGACGTGCTTGCGCGTCGCAAGGATCGCGCGGTCGACGTCGTCGGCGGGGTCGTAGCCCTCGGCCCAGGGATGCCAGTCGGGATCGCCACTGCCGAGGCGCTCGGCCGGGTCGAGGCCGGACAGCTCCTCGACCTCCCGGCGCCAGGACTCGGGAAGCTGAAGGCCGGGCGCCAGCGGCACGTGCGCCGCCTCCGCGACGAGGCTCGCCCACACCAGCGGCACGACGTCCACCACCGCGTACCCGCCGCCGCCGAGCGCCACCCACCGCCCGTCGGCGAGCTCGTGCGCGAGCTCGTGGACCCACCGGGCGGCGACGCGCTGCGCGCCGACGCCCACGTTCAGGTCGGTGAGCGGGTCGTTGCCGTGCGCGTCGCACCCGTGCTGCGACACGATCACCTGCGGCCGGAACTCGCGCACTACCACCGGGACGACGGCGTCCACCGCCCGCAGCCAGTGCGGCCCGTCGGTACGGGGCGGCAGCGCCACGTTCACGGCGGTGCCCTGCGCCGCCGTGCCGCCGGTGTCCCCGGCATTGCCGCTGCCCGGGAAGAGGGTGTGGCCGTCCTGGTGCACCGAGACCGTGAGCACCCGCGGGTCGTTCCAGAAGATCGCCTCGACGCCGTCGCCGTGGTGCGCGTCCAGGTCGACGTACGCGACGCGCTCGGCGCCGAGGTCGAGCAGCCGCTGCACCGCCGCGGCCGCGTCGTTGTAGATGCAGAACCCCGACGCCGCGCCCCGCTGGGCGTGGTGCATGCCGCCGGCGATGTTGACGCCGTGCGCCACGCGCCCGGACCACACGGACTCTGCCGCGTCCACCGACGCCGCCACCAGCCGGGCCGCGGCCTCGTGCATCGCAGGGAACACGGGGTCGTCCTCGGTGCCGAGCCCGCGCACGGGGTCTGGGGCGCCCGTCGCTGCCGCGCGACGCACCGCGGCGACGTACTCGGGGTCGTGCACGGACTCGATGACCGCGTCGGTGGCCGGTGCGACGTCGCCCACCTCGAGGCCGGGCTCGTCGAGCAGCCCGAGCTCGGTCACGAGGCGCATCGTCAGGTCGAGGCGAGCGGGCGCCATAGGGTGCCCGGGGCCGAAGTCGTAGGCCAGGAGCTCAGGGCTCCACAGCAGCCGGGCGACACGCATCCCGTCACGTTAGCCCACGGCGTGGCAGGCTGTGGCCAGCGACTGAGGGGCGAGAGGGGACAGGGTGCCGACGAGGTGGGGCGGTCGCGCGCTCACGCTGCGCGGGTGGGCGAACCGGGCTGCACGCGAGTACCCCGCCCGCCTCGCCATGACGGTGTTCGCGGCCGTCATCACGGTGATCTGGCTGCTGCTGCTCACCCCCTGGGCGACGGCGTCCGGCAAGAGCGCATCCTTCGTGGACGCACTGTTCACCGCGACGTCCGCCGTGTGCGTGACCGGCCTCGTCGTGGTGGACACCGCGACGTACTGGTCCGAGTTCGGGCGCGTCATCATCCTCGTGGGCATCAAGGTCGGCGGCCTGGGAGTGATGACGCTCGCCTCGCTGCTCGGCCTGGCCATGTCACGCCGACTCGGCCTCACGCAGAAGCTGCTCACCGCGTCGGAGACCAAGACCGAGCGGCTCGGCGAGGTCGGCGCGCTGCTGCGCACGATCATCGTCACGGCCACCTCGATCGAGGTGTGCATCGCGCTGCTGCTGTTCCCGCGCTTCCTCGCGCTGGGCGACCCGGCGGGCCAGGCGGCGTGGCACGCCCTGTTCTACGGGGTGTCGTCGTTCAACAACGCCGGCTTCGTCCCGACGGCGCACGGGCTGCTGCCGTTCGCGTCCGACTGGTTAGTGCTGATGCCGATCGCGCTCGGCGTGTTCATCGGCTCGCTCGGCTTCCCCGTCATCCTCAACGTCATCACGCACCGCCGCCGTCGCGAGCACTGGGTGCGGTCGCTGTCGCTGCACACCAAGCTGACCGTGACGACGAGCCTCGCGCTGCTCGTGGGCGGCGCCCTGGTCATCGGCGCACTCGAGTGGAACAACCCCAGCACGTTCGGTTCCCAGAGCTTCACCACCAAGGTGCTGTCGTCGATCTTCGCGTCCGTGATGCCGCGCTCCGGCGGGTTCAGCAGCGTGGAGGTCCACGAGATGTCGCAGGAGACCTGGCTCGTCACCGACGCGCTGATGTTCGTCGGCGGCGGCTCGGCGTCCACCGCCGGCGGCATCAAGGTCACCACCCTCGCCGTCATGCTGCTCGCCATCTTCTCCGAGGCGCGCGGTGACAAGGACACCGAGGCGTTCGGCCGGCGCATCCCCCGTGACACCCTGCGGCTGTCGATCGCGGTCGTGTTCGTGGGCGCGACAGTCGTCCTCGTCTCGAGCCTGGCGCTGCTGCGGATGACCGAGTTCACGCTCTCCGCGGTGCTCTACGAGGTCATCTCCGCCTTCGCCACCGTCGGACTGTCCACGGGCATCACGGCCGACCTGCCGGACCCGGCCAAGTTCTGGCTCTGCGGGGTGATGTTCGTCGGCCGCGTCGGAGTCATCTCGCTGATGGGTGCCCTGGCCCTGCGCGACCGGCGGCGCATCGTACGCTTCCCCGAGGAGCGGCCGATCGTCGGCTGACCGCCACAGGCTGACCCGCTACAGGAAGGACCCGCCGTGCCCGAGAAGAAGGCTCCCCCGCGCGAGGCGGGCGTGCTCGTGGTCGGCCTCGGCCGCTTCGGCTCCGCCCTCGCGACGACGCTCGACCGCCTGGGCCAGGACGTGCTCGCCGTCGAGCGCGACGAGCGCCTGGTCGCGCAGTGGTCGGGACGCCTTCCGCTGGTGGAGGCGGACGCGTCGGAGGCCGAGGCGCTGATCCAGCTCGGCGCCAAGGACTTCGGCGTCGCGGTGGTCGGCGTGGGCACCGAGCTCGAGGCGTCCGTGCTCATCACGGCCAACCTGGTGGACCTCGGCACCCCGCAGATCTGGGCCAAGGCCGTCTCGGCCGAGCACGGCCGCATCCTCACCCGCATCGGCGCCCACCACGTGGTGTACCCGGAGGCGGACGCCGGCTCGCGCGTCGCGCACCTGGTGAGCGGCAAGATGCTCGACTACATCGAGGTGGAGGACGGCTTCACCATCGTGAAGATGCGCCCGCCCAAGGAGATGCAGGGCTTCACCCTCGCGCAGTCCGACATCCGCAAGCGGTACGGCGTCACCGTGATCGGCGTGAAGTCGCCCGGGGTCGAGTTCGCCTACGCCACGCCCGAGACCCGCGTGAGCGCCAACGACCTCCTCGTGTGCTCGGGTCACGCCGACCTGCTGGAGCGGTTCTCCGGGCGCCCCTGAGCCACCCCGCTGGTCGAGCCTGGCGAAACCCTGAGGTGGTTTCGACCAGCTCAACCCAGCGATGTACGTCACGCGGTGCGGCGACGCAGGGTGGCGACGCCGAGGGCGACGGCGCCGACGATGAACAGCGCGATCGCGCCGACCGCGCCGGCGACGTCCCCCCACTCGCCGCCGGCGGCGAGAGTCTGCATCGCCTCCACGGCGTACGTCAGGGGGAAGACGCGCGAGAGCCACTCGAGCACCTGGGGCATCTGGTCGCGCGGCATGAGCAGCCCACAGGTGATGAGCTGCGGGAAGATCACGGCGGGCATCATCTGCACGGCCTGGAACTCGCTGCGGGCCAGCGCGGACGCCGCCAGCCCCAGGCAGCAGCCCAGCACGGCGTCGAGCATGGCCACCACGACGACGAGCCACAGAGGGCCGAGCACGTCCATGCCGACGGCGAGCGCGAAGCCCACCACCACGACCGACTGCAGCAGCGCGAGCGCCGCGAAGGCCAGCGCGTAGCCGGCCACGAAGTCGCCCTTGCGCAGCGGGGTGGTCATGAGCCGCTCGAGCGTGCCGGACTGCCGCTCGCGCAGCGTGGCGACGCTCGTCACCAGAAACATCACGATGAGCGGGAAGAGACCCACGAGCATGGGGCCGAACTGGTCGAGCACGGGCGTGCCGTCGAACATCCACGCGATGAGGCCGAGCAGCAGGCACGGCAGCACGAGGATGAGGGCCACGGTGCGGCGGTCGAACCGGAGCTGGGCCAGCACCCGGCTCGCGGTGGTCATCGTGAGGCCGGTCGTGAGCGTCATCGGGATCCCTCCCCCGTCGTCGAGGGCGAGCTCTGCTGCTCGATGAGCGCGAGGAACGCGCGCTCGGCGTCCGGCGCCCCGGTGGTGGCGAGGAGGTCGGACGGCGTGGTGTCGGCCACGAGGGCGCCGTCGCGCAGCAGCAGCAGCCGGTCGCACTGGGTGGCCTCGTCCATGACGTGGCTGGACACGAGCAGCGTGCGCCCGTCGGCGGCGAGGCGGCGGAACATCGCCCACAGGTCGCGGCGCAGGACGGGATCGAGGCCGACGGTGGGCTCATCGAGCACGAGGAGCTCCGGGTCGGCGACGAGCGCGGCGGCCAGCGACACCCGCGACCGCTCCCCGCCGGACAGGGTGCCCACCCGCTGCCTCTCGTGCCCGCCCAGGTCGACGACGGCGACGGCGCGCTGTGCGGCCGCCTCCGCCCCGGCCCCGGGCAGGCCCGCGAGGCGGGCGAAGTAGCGCAGGTTCTGCGCCACCGTGAGGTCCGTGTACACCGAGGCGGCCTGGGTCACGTAGCCCACGCGACGCCGCAGCCCCGCCGAGCCGGCGGGCTCGCCGAGCACCGTCACCTCGCCCGAGACGTGCGACTGGACGCCGACGACCGCACGCATCAGCGTCGTCTTGCCCGAGCCGGAGGGGCCGAGCAGCCCCACCACCTGGCCGGCCGGCACCGCGACGTCGAGCCCGTCGATGATCCGTCTGCCTCCGCGCTCGACCCGGAGCCCGCGGGCTCTGACCGCGTCGCCGGCGGCGTCGTTATTCACCATATGAAGAATTCTGCTCCCCGCGGGCGAGGAACGCAATGGTGGACGGCGGTTCAGTCCGTCCCGTCAGTTCGCCCCGTCAGAGGGGAGCGCCCCGGTGAGGTAGCGCTGCAGCGTCGGTCCGACGAGCGCCGCGACCCGCGCGGGCGGCTGCGACGCGAGCGGCTCGATCGGCACCAGGTAGCGCGTCATGAGCACCCCGGCCATCTGCGACGCGACCAGGCCCGTCCGCAGTGGCGCGTCCGCGACGTCGAGCCGCCGCACGATGGGGCCGAGCAGCTCCGCGCCGAGAAACTGCGGCAGCAGCGCGCGCAGCCCCGGGTCGGCCATGACCGCCGGGATCACGAGGCGCACGGTCTCGCCGTAGTCCGCGTCCCACAGCTCGACCACCGACCGGACGAGCCGCTCCCCCAGGCTCTCCGCGGGGCCACCCTCCACCACGGTCCGCACGATCGCCGCCGGGTCGATGTCCGCGAGCCCGAGCGAGGCCGTGAACAGGTGGGTCTTGTCGCCGAACCAGTGCCGCACCGTGCCCGGGTCCACGCCGGCGCGCCGGGCCACGGAGCGGACCGACGAGGCCTCGTAGCCGCGCTCCGCGAACTCCGCGCGGGCGGCGGCGAGCACCGGCTCGCGGGTGTCATGGCCTGCGGGCCGGCGGCCGCGACGACCGGGGTGGGCTGGTGTCGGGGGCACAAGGGTCATCGTGCCAGCACGACCGCGGCGGGGCCGCGCCGTCGGCCCCTTGCCCTACGGTGTGACCTGGCACACAGCGGCACACAGCGGCGGTCACTCCTACGGCACGGTGGCGATGGTGAGACGGGGGCGATGGTGAGACGGAGGCGATGGTGAGCACGAGCAGGCCCGCGGGCGAGGGGGCGCGCACCCCGCCCTGGCGGTACGCGATCGGGATGCTCGGCACGTCGATCCCGATCAACCTCGTCAAGGGGTCGGTGATCCTCTACTACGTCGACATCCTCGGCCTGGACGTGCGGGCCTACGGCCTCGTCATGACGATCTACGCGGTCATCGACGCGATCGACAACCCCGTCCTCGGCTACCTGTCGGACCGCACCCGCACCCGGTTCGGCCGGCGGCGCCCGTGGCTCCTGGTCGCCGCCCCGCTGCTCGCCGCCAGCATGATCGCGCTGTTCTCCGTGCCAACCGGGCTCGCTGGCGCCCGGCTCGTGCTCTGGTTCGCCGTCTTCGCGATCCTGTGCGAGGCGTTCGACTCCGTGCTCAACGCGAACTACGGGGCCCTGCTGCCCGAGCTGTTCCCCGTCGAGCGCAAGCGCGCCGTCGCGAACGGCCTGCGGCAGGGGTTCCAGCTCGTCGCGCTCGTGATCTCGCTCGCCGTCACGCCGCTGCTGACGACGGGCGTCTTCGGCACGGAGGAGAGCCCGGAGGGCTTCACCACCACGGCCGTGCTGTACGGGGCCGTCGCGTGCGCCGTCATCGTGTTCATGGCCCTGGGGGTCCGCGAGAACCCGCGATACGCCACCGACCGGAGGCCCGCCCTCTGGTCGGGGATCGTCGCGATCCTGCGCAACCCGCTGTTCTGGAAGGTCGGGCTCGTCGGAGCCTGCTACGCCGTGGCGATGGGGCTGGTGCTCACGGGCGTGCAGCTGTACGTGCGGTACTCGCTGGGGCTCGCGGTGACGAACGCCCTCTTCCTGCAGGCCGTCGTCATCCTCGTGGCGGCGGGCGGGCTCGCCGTCTGGACCCGGGTGGTCGCCCGGCGCGGGGCCCTGTGGACGTGGCGCGCGGCCTACGCCGTGCTCGCGGTGAGCTTCGCCGGGCTGTTCTTCGCCGACAGCCTGGTCACCGCCATGGTCGCCGGGGCGGTGGTCGGCGCCGGCTGGTCGGGCATGCTCGCCACCAACGACCTCGTCGTGGCCCGCGTGCTCGACTCCGACGCCGCCGTGCACGGCGAGCACCGCGAGGGCCTGTTCCTCTCGGCGTTCGGCTTCTTCGGGCGCCTCAACGGGATCGTGACGGGGCTGGCGCTGACGTCGCTCGGAGTGTTCTTCGGCTACAACTCCGGCGCCCAGCCGGGTGACGATCCCGGCCTCGCGTTCCGCATGTACCTGTGCGTCTACCCGTTCGTGCTCACCACGATCGGCGCCGTCGCGTCCCGGTTCGTCACCGTCCCCGCCCCGCCGGCCGACCGCGTGCCGACCGAGGAGGGCGCGCGATGAGGGGCCTGGTCATCACGGCGGACGACCTCGGCCGGGACGACGCCAGCACCGACGTCGTCCTCGAGCTGGCCGCCGCGGGGCACGTCACCGCGACCACGCTGATCCCCGTCGCGCCGGGCTCCGACGCCGCCGCCCGCCGGGCGCGCGAGGCCGGGGTCGCCCCGCACCTGCACCTCACGCTCAGCGGCGAGCGCGGGCTGCCGCCCTGGCGTCCCCTCTCGCCGGGGGCGAGCCTCGTCGGGCCCGACGGCGCGCTCCCCGACGACCCGGGGGAGGTCGGCGCCCGCGCCGAGACCGCCGACGTCGCGGCCGAGCTCGACGCCCAGCTCGCGTGGATGCATGACCGGGGGCTGAGCCCGGTCGCGACGGACTCCCACGCCGGCACCCTCTACGGGCTGCACGGGCGGTCGTTCCTCGCCGAGGCCCTCACCTGGTGCGCCCGGCACGGCCTCGCGTTCCGGCTGCCCCGCGATCCCGCCCCGTACATCGGCGGCCCCCTGCCCCCGCCGCTCGCCGACCAGCATGCCCGCGCCGTGGCACTCGCCGACCGGCTCGGCGTGCCCCTGCCCGCGACGATCTGGACCAACCGGCGCGACGCCGTCGCCCTCGGCGGCTACGAGGCGCTGCGCGCCGACCTCGTCGCCCGCCTGGGCGACCTTCCCGAAGGAGTGAGCGAGCTGTTCCTGCACCCGTCCACCACCGGCACCGTCCGCGCCTGGGAGGCGCGGCTGCTGCGCGACCCCGCCTGGCACGCAGCCCTGGAGCGCGCCGGCGTCGAGCTCGTCGCCGGGTGGTCGTCGTGACGCGCCTGGAGCGGACGCTGCGCCTCGGGCTCGAGGACCTGCTCGCCGACGACCTGCGCACGGTCGCGTTCGAGGTCGGCGGCGAGCCGAGCGTCGAGGTGACGCTGGACTACGACCGGGACGCCGCCGTCGTCGACCTCGGTCTGGAGGGGCCCGCGGGGTGGCGCGGGTGGTCGGGCGGCTCGAAGCAGAGCTTCGTCGTCGAGCGCGACGCCGCGACCCCGGGCTACGTCCCGGGCGAGCTCGAGCCGGGCGAGTGGCGCGTGCAGCTCGGGCTGTACCGGCTGCCGGTGGAGCCGATCGAGGTGCGTGTCACGGTCGAGCTGCCTGCGTCGTCGCCGTCGTCGCCGGTGCCGCCCGAGCCCGCGGGCGAGCCGCGACCGGACGCGCCCCGGGCGAGCGCGCGCGGGCTGCCCGCTTCCGACGGCCTCACCTGGTTCGCCGGGGACTTCCACGCGCACTCGACCCACTCGGACGGCGAGCAGTCCCTCGGGGAGCTGGCGGCGCTGGCCGTCAGCAACGGGCTCGACTTCCTCGCGGTCACGGAGCACAACACCGTCTCCCACCACCCGCTGCTCGCCGGGGTCGGCGCCGCGCACGGCATCACCCTGCTGCCCGGCCAGGAGGTCACGACCGCCCGCGGGCACGCGAACGCGTTCGGCGACATCGGCTGGGTCGACTTCCGCGAGCACCCCGACCGCTGGGTCTCGACCGTCGCGGAGCGCGGCGGCGTGCTGAGCGTCAACCACCCGCTGCAGGAGGAGTGGGCGTGGCAGCACCCGCTGGCCGCCCTCCCGGACGCGCTCGAACTCTGGCACGTCACGTGGTTTCGCGAGCCGCGGGCCGCCGCCCCCTGGACCCTGCTGTCCCGGTGGCGCGACGACGCGACCCTGCTGGGCGGCAGCGACTACCACCACCCCCGCCACGGCTACCTGCCCGGCACGCCGGTCACCTGGGTCGCCGCCGCGGACCGCAGCGCCGAGGCGATCCTCGACGGCGTGCGGGCCGGGCGTACCGCGATCACCCGGCCCGGCCCCGACGCCCCCGCCCTCGTGCGCCTCGGCGACGACCTGGTCGCGCTCGCGGCCGACGGGACGGTGCTCGGCGACGTCGACGGCCGGCGGCGGAGGTTGCACGGCGACCGCGTCGTGCTGCCCGCCGACCGCGCCGGCCGCGGGCCGTTCCGGCTGGAGAGCCCGACCGGCGAGATCCTGGCGATCACCCGTTGACCGCCGCCCCCGCTGGTTGAGCCCGCTGGTCGAGCCCGCTGGTCGAGCCCGCTGGTCGAGCCCGCTGGTCGAGCCCGCTGGTCGAGCCTGTCGAAACCCGGTTCGTGGTCTCGACCCTTCGACAGGCTCAGGACGGCGCAAGCTCGACCGACGAAGCCTCGACGGGTCAGCCGTGCTCGGCGGCCAGCTCGCGCGAGCGGTCGCGCGCGGCCTCGAGCGCGTCGAGGAAGGCGGCCCGCACGCCGCCGTCGTCCAGCTTGCGCAGCGCGGCGACGGTGGTGCCGCCGGGCGACGACACCTTCTCGCGCAGCAGCACGGGGTGCTCCCCCGTCTGGTCGAGCAGCTTGGCCGAGCCCAGCACGGTCTCGACGGCGAGCCGGCGCGCGACGTCGCGCGTGAGGCCCAGCAGCACGCCGGCCTCCGCCATCGCGTCGACGACGTAGAAGACGTAGGCCGGGCCCGAGCCGGCGAGGGCACCGAACGCGTCCATGTCCTTCTCCGCGATGCGGAACACGTGGCCCGAGCCGGACAGCACCTTCTCGACCAGCGCGACGTCGTCCTCGCGGGCGGCGGTGCCGCCGACGACGGCGGTGACGCCCGCGCCGACCAGCGCCGGGGTGTTCGGCATGGCCCGGACGACGGGCGTGCCGGCGGGCAGGCGCTGCTCGAAGAACGACAGCGGCAGGCCGGCGGCCACGCTCACGACGACGGCGCCGGGGTCCAGCGCGTCGGCCACGCGGTCGAGCATCGCGCCCACGTCCTTGGGCTTCACCCCGATCACCACGACGTGCGCGCCCTCGACCGCGGCCACGTTGTCCGTCGTCGCGCGCACCCCGAACCGCTCGGTGAGGTGCGCCCCGCGCTCCGCGCGGCGCGACGTCGCCACCACGTCCTCGGGGGCGACACCGGCGGCCAGCGCCCCGGCCAGCACCGCCTCGCCCATGTTGCCCGTGCCGAGGAACGCCATCTTCACGCCGCTCACCTGGGCACTCGTCGGGGCCTGCTCGTCAGTCTGCTCGCTCACGGGCACCACGGTACGTCCCCGCGAGTTGCCGGCGGGCGGCGGGACTACAGCGGGTAGGCGGAGTAAAAGTCCTCCATCAAACCCGACGGGCCGGTGGCCTGCAGGACGGCCGTGCCGTTGCGCCAGGTGACGACCGACGTGCCCTCGGTGGTACCCGGGGTGATGACGTACGCGCCCACGGCCTTGTCGTCCACCGCCACGTCGCCCTCGCCCGTCGGCTCGCCCACGGCCTTGACCAGCGCCTCGTAGGCGGCGGTCGCGGTGTCGTCGTCCTCCCACTGGCCGGCCAGCACCTGCGCCGACGTGGCGCCGTCTCCGTCGCCGTCGGCGTACGTGAGCTGCCACGCCTCGACGGCGTCCGCGTCCTTCTCCCACGCCTCGTAGGTCGCCGCCTCGCGCAGCGCGAGCTGCAGCACCGCGTCCGGCGTGGCCTTGAGGAACGTCGTCTGGTCCTTCGGACGGCCGCTCGGGGAGATCGTCGGCGTCGGCACCGGGGCGGTCACCGTGGCCTGCGGCTCCGGCTCGTCGTGGGCGAACCCGGGCCAGACGAACGCCGTGAGCAGCACCACCAGCAGCACCAGTAGCCCCGCGCCCGACGCCACCACGATCCGACGGCGGCGGAACACCTCCGGCGACGGGCGCCCGTTCCCGCCCGTGCGTGCCTGGCTCACGATGTCCTCCTGCGGGTCGGTGCGTCGATGCACCCGCAGCCTAGGGGGCGCCGCCGCCGATCGATCGCGTCCGGCGGCCGCGTGTCGACGACCGCGCGTCGACGCCGCGGCGCCGGTCCGACGACGGCACGAGCACCGCTGTCGGTGCCGACCTCTAGCGTCTGACGACGTGAGCACCACCGCCTCGTCCCGCACCCGCGCCAAGCAGGCGCGCCCCGGCTACCGCTGCACGGAGTGCGGATGGACCACCTCCAAGTGGGTGGGCCGGTGCGGCGAGTGCCAGGAGTGGGGCACCGTGACCGACGAGGGGCCGGCGGCGTCCGGGCCGCGCACGGTAGCGGTGAGCCCGAGCAGAACGCCCGCGCGCCCCATCTCGGACATCGACATCACCGCCGCGCAGACGGAGCCCACGCGGGTGGACGAGCTGGACCGGGTGCTGGGCGGCGGCCTCGTGCCGGGCGCCGTCGTGCTGCTGGCCGGGGAACCCGGCGTCGGCAAGTCGACCCTGCTGCTCGACGTCGCTGCCACGTACGCGCGCGGCGGCGACGGGCGCGACGCCCGCACCGTGCTCTACGTGACCGGCGAGGAGTCCGCCGGGCAGGTCCGGCTGCGCGCCGAGCGGGTGGGCGCGCTGGCCCCGAGCCTGCTGCTCGCCGCAGAGACGGACCTCGGCACGGTGCTCGGCCACATCGAGGCCAACGAGCCGGACCTGCTGGTCGTGGACTCCGTGCAGACCATCGCCTCGGCCGAGGTGGACGGCACCCCCGGCGGGGTCAGCCAGGTGCGCGAGGTCGCGGCGGCGCTCATCCGCGTCGCCAAGGAGCGCCAGGTGCCGGTGCTGCTGGTCGGCCACGTCACCAAGGACGGCACCGTGGCCGGGCCGCGCACGCTGGAGCACCTGGTGGACGTCGTGTGCCAGTTCGAGGGCGACCGGCACTCGCGGCTGCGGATGGTCCGCGCCGTGAAGAACCGGTACGGCCCCACGGACGAGGTCGGCTGCTTCGAGCTGTCCGAGGCCGGGATCGTCGGCCTCAGCGACCCGAGCGGGCTGTTCCTCTCCCACCTCGGCGCGGGCGTGCCCGGCACCTGCGTCACCGTGACCCTCGAGGGACGGCGGCCGCTCGCCCTGGAGCTCCAGGCGCTCGTCGCGCCGTCCCCCCTGGCCAACCCGCGCCGCACCACCAGCGGCGTCGAGTCGTCGCGGCTGGCGATGATCCTCGCCGTCCTGCACCGGCATGCCGGGCTGCGCCTCGCCGACCAGGACGTGTACGTCTCCACGATCGGCGGCGCCCGCGTCACCGAGCCCGCCGCCGACCTGGCCACGTCCCTCGCGATCGTCTCCGCCCGCACGGGCGAGCCGCTGCCCACCGGCACGATCGCGCTCGGCGAGGTCGGCCTCGCCGGCGACCTCCGGCCCGTCACCGGGCTCGACCGGCGTGTCGGGGAGGCCGCGCGCCTCGGCTTCGTGCGCGCCGTGGTGCCCTCCGGCGCCGCCGTCAAGGCGCCCGCCGGGATGCAGTTGCTGGAGGCCCGGCACCTCGCCGAGGCGGTCGAGCTCGCCGGAGTCGGTGTCCGATCGGCGGATCACCAGGGCGAGCGCACTCCCACGTCGTAGGATTCCCCCGTGGCTCCCTCTTCCGTGCACTCCGATGCCCTGCTCCGGGAGACGCTTGCCGCGGTCGCCCCCGGCACCGAGCTGCGCGACGGCCTGGAACGGATCCTGCGCGGCCGCACCGGCGCGCTCATCGTGCTCGGCCTCGACAAGACGGTGGAGCAGATGTGCTCGGGCGGCTTCGAGCTGGACGTCCAGTTCTCCGCCACCCGCCTGCGCGAGCTGTCCAAGATGGACGGCGCGTGCGTGCTCGACCGCGACGCCACCCGCATCCGGCGCGCCGCCGTCCAGCTGCTGCCGGACCCGTCCATCGAGACCAGCGAGTCCGGCACCCGGCACCGCACCGCGGAGCGCGTCGCCAAGCAGACCGGCCTGCCCGTCATCTCGGTCAGCCAGTCCATGCGGATCATCGCCATCTACATCGGCTCGTTCCGGCACGTCCTCGAGGACCCGGACACGATCCTGGGCCGCGCCAACCAGGCGCTCGCCACCCTCGAGCGGTACCGCTCGCGCCTCGACGAGGTGTCCGGCACCCTGTCCGCGCTGGAGATCGAGGACCTCGTCACCGTGCGCGACGTGTGCTCGGTGGTGCAGCGCCTCGAGATGCTGCGCCGCATCTCCGAGGAGATCGACGGGTACGTCGTCGAGCTCGGCGCCGACGGCCGGCTGCTCGCCCTGCAGCTCGACGAGCTCATCGGCGGCGTCGGCGCCGACCGCGACTTCGTGGTGCGCGACTACGTGGAGCTCGATCGCAACAGCCGCACGCTCGCGAACGTGCACGCCGACCTCGCCGCCCTCGACTCGGCCCAGCTCCTCGACCTCGGCCACATCGGGCGGGTGCTCGAGCTGCCGGGCGGGGGCGTCGCCCTCGACGCCGCGGTGGCGCCCCACGGGTACCGGCTGCTGGCCAAGGTGCCGCGGCTGCCCGCCGCGATCATCGAGCGGCTGGTGCGGCACTTCGGCGGGCTGCAGAAGCTCCTCGCCGCCAGCGTGGACGACCTCATGGCCGTGGACGGCGTCGGGGAGCAGCGCGCCCGCGCCGTGCGCGAGGGCCTGTCCCGCCTGGCCGAGTCCAGCATCCTGGAACGTTACGTCTGACCTGTTCCGCCGGCCTCGTCCCGCCGTTCAGCGGGTCTTCTCGTCAGCGGCCTTGTCGCCCTTCGACTCCTCGGCCGGCTCGACGCCCTTCGCGTCGTCAGCTTTGGCACCGTCAGCCTTGGCGTCGTCGGCCTTCGCGTCCTTCGCGTCGTCGGCCTTCGCGTCGCTCTTCGCCTTCTCGGCGACGGTGAAGGTCACGGGCTCGCTGCGGGTGCCGGGGACGTCGGCGAGCGTCGCGGTCGCCTGGTAGGTGCCGGCCTCGACGGCGGGCTGCTCGCCCTCGCAACCCTTTACCGAGCGACCGCTGGACCACTTCACCTCGCGGACGTCCATGTTCTCCGGGCCGAGCAGCAGCATCCGCGTGCCGTCGGCGCAGTCGGCGGACGACCAGAGGCGCTCCTTGCCGGACTCGTCGGTGATCGTCACCGCGCGGCTGGCGTCCGCGCCGTCGAACAGGCACGGCACCCGCCCGACGTTCGTCACCCGCACCATGAACGACACCGGCGAGCCCGCCGTGACGGTGTTCGCGCTCGACGAGAGCCGAAGCTCCACGTTCTCCGGGCGGCACGTCGTGGCCGGCCCACCGACGTCGAGCGGCTCCGGCACCGCGACCTTGTCCGCCGCCAGCCCTTCCGGGCCTCCGGCCAGCACCCCGCGCACCCCGTCCACCGCCTGCCCGAGCCCGTAGCCGCCCACCACGCCCAGCGCGGTCAGCAGGATCACGACCAGGAACGAGACGACCGGAGACCGCCGCCCGCGCCGGGCCGCCGGCCGCCGCGCGGGCTGCCGTCGTGCCGGCTTCCGACCCGCCGCCGCGCGGGCGCCCCCGCGGGAGGCTCCCGGCGCGACGAGCGGGGACGCCGTGGCGACGCGACGGTCGCCGCGCCGCGCGCCCGACGCGCGCGCCGTCGTCGACCGGCCGGCGGATCCGCGTGCGCCCGACCGCGCACCCGTGGACCGCGAGTTCGACGACGCGTTCTGGCGTGCACCCGCCCGCGGCGCAGAGCTCTTGGACCCGCCCTTCGATGCGCCCTTCTTCGGCGTGCTCTTCGAGGCACCCTTGGGCGAGCCCTTCGAGGCGGACGTCCGCGAGGACGCGGACGACGATCGCTTGGACGCGCCGCCCTGTGACGACCGGGGCGTGCCGCCGGAGCGCGCGGACGAGCCGGACGCGCTGGTCCGCCCACCGGCGGAGCGCGCACCACCGCCGCGCGAGGTGCCCCCACCTCGACGCCCGTCGTCCGCACGTGTCACGGGCACCCCTCCGTCTCGATCCGTGCCGCCGCGCCACCGTACGACGCGCGCGGGCGCGCTCCGCGGAGCCGCGCCGCCGTCGTCCCGGGAACCACCCGCTCGCGCACGCGAGCTGTCAGGACCAGGGCGACGTATACGGGGCTGTGAACCTGACAGGTCGTGGGCGAGAATGGGCGACCGTGCCCTCCCCCACCGCCGAAGCGCCGACCTCGACCCGCGACGAGCTGGTCGCGCGCACGGTCGCGTGGTTCGACGACGCCGCCCGCGACCTGTTGTGGCGCCGCGCGGACCGCACCCCGTGGGGCGTGCTGGTCAGCGAGGTGATGCTGCAGCAGACGCCGGTGGTGCGCGTCGAGCCGGTGTGGCGGACGTGGCTGGAGCGATGGCCGACGCCGGCCGACCTCGCCGCCGCTTCCACGGCCGACGTGCTGCGTGCCTGGGACCGGCTCGGGTATCCGCGCCGCGCGCTGCGACTCCACCAGTGCGCGGCAGCGATCGTCGAGCGGCACGACGGCGAGGTCCCGGTCGACGAGGTCGCCCTGCGCGCGTTGCCCGGCGTCGGGGAGTACACCGCCGCGGCGGTCCGCGCGTTCGCGTTCGGACGCCGCTCCGTCGTCGTCGACACCAACGTGCGGCGCGTGCTGGCCCGCGCCCTGGGCGGCAGCGCGCTCGGCGCACCCTCCCCCACGGCGGCGGAGCGAGCCCACGCGGCCGGCGTCGTGCCCGAGGACGACCAGACCGCGGCACGCTGGGCCGCCGCGTCGATGGAGCTCGGTGCCCTCGTCTGCACGGCCCGTGCTCCGCGCTGCGGCGCGTGCCCCGTCGCGGACCTGTGCGCATGGCGCGCCGCCGGGCACCCACCCGACGAGGATGCGCACCGCCGTCGCACGCAGGCCTGGCACGGCACGGACCGGCAGGTGCGCGGCCGCGTCATGGCGGCCCTGCGCGCCGCCGTCGATCCCGTGCCCCGAGTCCTGCTCGTCGACTCCGGCCCCCACGCGCTCCAGGTGGACCGGTGCCTCGCCGGCCTGATCGAGGACGGGCTCGTCGAGCAGGACGACGCCGGCCGGTACCACCTGCCCGCCTGACGGTGGGTTGGGCCTGTCGAGTCCCGGGTTTCGACAGGCTCACCAGCGAGGGTTTCGACAGGCTCAACCAGCGAGGGTTTCGACAGGCTCACCAGCGATGGTTTCGACAGGCTCAACCAGCGGCGGGGTCAGAGCTCCAGCAGCAGGCGGGAGTTGCCGAGGGTGTTGGGCTTGACCCGCGCGAGGTCGAGGAACTCGGCGACGCCGTCGTCGTGGGAGCGCAGCAGCTCGGCGTACACGTCGGTGGTGACGGGGGTGCCGTCGATCTCGCGGAACCCGTGCGTGCGGAAGAACCCGACCTCGAAGGTGAGGCAGAAGACGCGCCGCAGCCCGAGCTGCCGCGCCCGGCCGACGAGCCCCTCGACGAGCGCGTGCCCGACGCCGCGACCGCGCCAGGCCGGGTCGGCCGCGAGCGTGCGCACCTCGGCGAGGTCGTCCCACATGACGTGCAGCGCGCCGCACCCGATCACGCCGCCGTCGGGGTCCACCGCCACCAGGAACTCCTGGACCGCCTCGTAGTAGCCGACCATCTCCTTGGCCAGCAGGATCCGGCGCTCGGCGTACGGCTCCACGAGCCGCCGCACCGTGCGCATGTCTGCCGGCAGGGCGGGACGGACGGCGAACGACGCGCCGTGGTCCGCAGGCAGGTCCGGGAGCACGCCGTCACTCTACGGTCGGGCCCCCGCGACGGCACGGGCGTCCGGTGCACGGACGTTCACGTGCGCGGAAGTCAGGGGCGGGGCTGCTCCACGAGGGCCGCGGCGGTCACCTCGTCGATCACCAGGTCCGTCACGACGCCCGCGGCGAGCGCCGCGGTCAGAGGCCGGACCTTGTTGTCCCCGGCGACGGCGCACAGCCGGCGCGGCACGCGGCGCAGCTCCGCCGGCGACGGCCCCGTGGCACGGGCGTTCAGCTGGATGTCGCGGTAGGTGCCGTCCGCCCGCACGAAGACGGTGCACACGTCGCCGACCACGCCCTCGGCGTCGAGCAGGGCGACGTCGTCGGGGTCCAGGTAGCCGGCCGAGTAGACGTGCGAGGGCACCCCTCCGGTGAGGGCGCCGACCGAGAACAACGCGATGTCGGCACGGCCTTGGACGTCGAGCACCCGGCGCACGGAGCGCTCGCGCCACATGGCGGCGCGCGTCTCGGCGAAGTCGAAGAACGCCGGGACCGGGAAGTGGTGCACCGTCGCGTCGAAGGCGGCGCCGAAGCCTGCGATCAGGTCGCCGGCGTAGCTCATGCCCGAGGTGCGCGTGTTGGCGGCGCCGTTGAGCTGCACGACGGCGGAGCCGCGCGTGGGCTTGTGGGGTAGGTGCTCGGCGATCGCGGCGAGCGTCGTGCCCCACGCGATCCCCAGCACCATGTCGGAGTCGAACCAGCGGGCCAGCAGGCGCGCGGTGGTGACTGCGACCTGCTGGAGGCGGTCGCCGTGGGTGGCCGCGTCGGAGACGGGCACCACGTAGGCGTCGATGCCGTACCGCTCCACGATCTTCTGCCCCAGGCCGGGCGCGCGGGAGTGGCCCGGGCGCAGCGTGATCTCGACGACGCCGGTGTCCCGCGCCCTCTTGATCAGCCGCGACACGGTGGAGCGCGACGTCCGCAGGTGCCGCGCGATCGTCTCCATCTTCATGTCCTGCAGGTAGTACATCGTCGCGGCCATGACGACGTCACGGTCCCGATAGCTCGACAGCTGGTTCGACATGACTCCAGCATCTCACCCTGCACGTTTGTGCACCCAGGTTGCGCGGACGTGCCAAGAGTGCTGGTCTGAGTACGTCTTCGCCGATCGGAAGGAACCCACGATGGCCTCCACCCGGCTTACCGCCGAGTCACGCACCCAAGCGCTCGCCGCGCTCAAGGCCTCGCAGGCCCCGAGCGGCGAGCTCGACGTCCTGGTCATCGGCGGCGGCATCACCGGCGCCGGTGTCGCCCTCGACGCCGCGACCCGCGGCCTGTCCACCGCGATCGTCGAGGCGCAGGACTGGGCCTCGGGCACGTCGAGCCGCAGCAGCAAGCTGGTGCACGGCGGCCTGCGGTACCTGCAGATGCTCGACTTCCACCTGGTCAAGGAGGCCCTCACCGAGCGCGACCTCCTGCTCAAGGACATCGCCCCGCACCTGGTGAAGCCCGTCCCGTTCCTCTACCCGCTCGAGCACCGGCTGTGGGAGCGCGCGTACGTCGGCGCCGGCATCGCGCTCTACGACATCCTGGCCTCGCTCGCCCCCGGCCGGCGCGCCATGCCGCTGCACCGGCACCTCAGCCGGCGGCAGATGGAGCACAAGTTCCCCGACCTCGCCCACGACGCCGCGATCGGCGCCGTCCAGTACTGGGACGCGTCGGTGGACGACGCCCGCCTCGTGTCCACGCTCGTGCGCACGGCCGCGAGCTACGGCGCCCACGCGGCGGCCCGCACCCAGCTGGTGGCGCTCACCAAGGGCGCCACCGGGGCCGTGAACGGCGCCGTCCTCCTCGACCTCGAGACCGGCGAGGAGATCGCCGTCCGCGCCCGCCACGTCATCAACGCCACGGGTGTGTGGACGGAGGACACCGAGGCGCTGGCCGGCGACGCCGGCGGCCTGCGCGTGCTCGCGTCCAAGGGCGTGCACATCGTGGTGCCGCGCGAGCGCATCAAGGGGACGGTGGGCCTGATCCTGCAGACCGAGAAGTCGGTCCTCTTCGTGATCCCGTGGTCCCGGTACTGGGTGGTCGGCACCACGGACACCCCGTGGGTGCAGGACCCGGTGCACCCCGTCGCGACCGCCCAGGACATCGACTACGTGCTGGACCACGCCAACGCCGTGCTGGCGCACCCGCTGTCGCGCGACGACATCGTCGGGACGTACGCCGGCCTGCGACCGCTGCTGCAGCCCGGCACCAAGGAGGGCACCAGCTCGGCCAAGGTCTCGCGCGAGCACACCGTCGCCAGCCCCGTGCCCGGCCTCACCGTCATCGCGGGCGGCAAGCTCACGACCTACCGCGTCATGGCCAAGGACGCCGTGGACTTCGCCATCGGCCAGCGCGCCGCGGCTCTGCCGTCGATCACACACCAGATCCCGCTGCTCGGCGCCGTCGGGCTGCGGGCCACCCGGCGCCTCGCCCGCACCTGGGCGCAGCGGTACGGCTGGACGCCTTCCATGGTCGACCACCTGCTGCACCGGTACGGGTCCTCGCTGCGCCAGCTCGTCGACCTGTGCGAGCAGGACCCGTCGCTGGCCCGCCCGCTGGAGCACGCCCCCGCCTACCTGCGCGCCGAGATCCACTTCGGCGTCAGCCACGAGGGCGCGCTGCACCTCGAGGACCTGCTGCTGCATCGCACGCGCCTCGTGTACGAGGTGGCCGACCAGGGCCGTGGCGCGCTCGCCGAGATCGCCGACATCACCGCGCCGCTGCTCGGCTGGGACGACGCCACCCGGCAGGCCGAGATCGACGCCTACACCGCCCGCGCCGACGCCGACGACGCGGCGGCGCTCGAGCCCGATGACGCCAGCGCGGAGGCCGTGCGCCTCCGCGTCCCGGACGTCGCCGCCATGCAGCCCCTGCGGGGCTGACCCACCCCGGCCGGGCGTACGGCCGGGACATCACCACCCGCAGGGCATCGCCCGACGCGGTACTCTCCGGTCCCGGAGAGGACAACGAGGTCCCTAACAGAAAGAGATCCGACGATGGACACACTGATCATGAACGCGTTCTGGTCCGAGATACTCGGTACCGCGACGCTGATCCTGCTGGGCGCCGGCGTCGTCGCCAACGTGGTGCTCCCCAGGACCAAGGGGTTCAACGGCGGATGGCTGCTGGTCAACTTCGGGTGGGGCCTCGGCGTGTTCGCCGGTGTCTTCACCGCGTACAAGTCCGGCGCGCACCTGAACCCTGCGGTGACGATCGGCCTGTACACCGCGCAGCAGCCGTTCGCCCAGCTCACCGGTCCCGACGGGCAGATCACCGCCACGATCGAGCCGACCGTGAGCAACATGTTCATCTACTTCGCCGCCGAGATGATCGGCGCGATCATCGGCGCCGTGCTCGCGTTCATCGCGTACAAGAAGCACTTCGACCAGGACGCCCCGGGAGCCACCAAGCTCGCCGTGTTCTCCACGGGCCCGGAGATTCGCTCCTACGCCTGGAACTTCATCACCGAGGTCCTCGCAACCTTCGTGCTGGTGTTCTTCGTCGTCGTCTCGGGCAAGACTCCGCACCAGCTGGGGCCGCTCGCCGTCGCGCTCATCGTGGTCGCGATCGGCGCCAGCCTCGGTGGACCCACGGGGTACGCCATCAACCCGGCACGTGACCTCGGGCCGCGCATCGCGCACGCCTTCCTGCCCATCAAGGGCAAGGGCTCCAGCGACTGGGCATACTCGTGGGTCCCGGTGGCCGGGCCGCTCGTGGGTGGCGTGCTCGCCGGCCTCCTCGGCTCCGTCTACTCCTGACCCGACCCCGCCGGCCGGGCCTCTCGCGGGCCCGGCCGGCTTCCCACCACCACACCGACGTGAAGGGCATCCCCCATGGCTGACTACGTCCTCGCCATCGACCAGGGCACGACGAGCTCGCGTGCCATCGTCTTCGACCACTCCGGCCGCATCGTCTCGTCAGGACAGCTCGAGCACGAGCAGATCTTCCCCCGAGCCGGGTGGGTCGAGCACAACGCCGAGCAGATCTGGACCAACGTGCGCGAGGTCGTCGGCCTCGCGCTCACCCGCGGCAACCTGGCGCACACCGACCTCGTCGCGATCGGCATCACCAACCAGCGCGAGACCGCGGTGGTGTGGGAGAAGAGCACCGGCAAGCCCGTCTACAACGCGATCGTGTGGCAAGACACCCGCACGCAGGCGATCGTCGACGAGCTCGGCGGCGACGTCGGCCCCGACAAGTACAAGTCGATCGTCGGCCTGCCCCTGGCCACCTACTTCTCCGGCCCCAAGGTCAAGTGGATCCTCGACAACGTCGACGGGGCGCGTGAGGCCGCCGAGCGCGGCGATCTGCTGTTCGGCAACACCGACACCTGGGTGCTGTGGAACATGACGGGCGGGCCCGACGGCGGCGTGCACGTCACCGACGTCACCAACGCGTCGCGCACCATGCTCATGGACCTCGACACCCTCTCCTGGCGCGAGGACATCGCGGCCGACATGGGCATCCCGATGTCGATGCTGCCCGAGATCCGCTCCTCCTCCGAGGTGTACGGGCAAGGCCGCGCCCGCGGCCTGGTCCCCGGCGTCCCGATCGCCGGCATCCTCGGCGACCAGCAGGCCGCGACCTTCGGGCAGGCGTGCTTCGAGGTCGGTACCGCGAAGAACACCTACGGCACCGGCAACTTCATGCTGCTCAACACCGGCACGGAGAAGGTGCCGAGCAGGAACGGCCTGCTCACCACCGTCTGCTACAAGATCGGCGACCAGCCCGCCCGCTACGCGCTCGAGGGCTCGATCGCCGTCACAGGCTCGCTCATCCAGTGGCTGCGCGACAACCTGGGCATGTTCGAGGACGCACCCGACGTCGAGTGGCTCGCCCGCAAGGTGGACGACAACGGCGGCGCCTACTTCGTGCCCGCGTTCTCGGGCCTCTTCGCCCCGTACTGGCGTCCGGACGCCCGCGGCGCGCTCGTCGGGCTCACCCGGTACGTCACTCGCAACCACATCGCGCGCGCCGCGCTCGAGGCGGTCGCGTTCCAGTCCCGCGAAGTCGTCGACGCCATGCGCCTCGACTCCGGGGTCGAGCTCACCGAGCTCAAGGTCGACGGCGGCATGGTCCAGAACGAGCTGCTCATGCAGTTCCAGGCCGACCAGCTCGGGGTGGACGTCGTGCGGCCCAAGGTCGCGGAGACGACCGCGCTCGGCGCCGCCTACGCCGCCGGCATCGCCGTCGGCTTCTGGAAGGGCGAGGAGGACGTCACCGCCAACTGGGTCGAGGACAAGCGCTGGTCGCCGGCCATGGCCGAGGACGAGCGTGAGCGGCTCTACCGGTCGTGGAAGAAGGCCGTGACGAAGACGTTCGACTGGGTCGACGAGGACGTGCAGTAGTCCTACCTCGGTGGTTGAGCCTGTCGAAACCAGCATCCGCTGGTTGAGCTTGTCGAAACCACCGGCCGCTGGTTGAGCTTGTCGAAACCACCGGCCGCTGGTTGAGCTTGTCGAAACCACCGGCCGCTGAAGGGACGACATCGCTTCGTCCGGTCGCGTTCACGCGCTCCAAGGGGCGCTCCACTTCGGGAACTTCTACGACCGGACGAAGCGACGTCGTCCCTTCAGCTTTTGCGTTCGGCTGGCTGCCGGGTGGTGAGAACGCGGTGCCCCCTCGGCTCCGCGTCCGGGCTACGCCACGACGAGGAGGCCGGAGGCGACCGCCGTCAGGGCGAGGCCCAGCACCTGGATCGCGCGCGGGCGCTCGCGCAGGACGAGGACGCCCACCAGCACCGGGACCACCGGATAGAGGGCGGACAGTGCCACCGCGACGGTGACGAGCTCGGTCCGCGTCGCCTGCAGGTAGCAGACGAGGGCGGCTGCGGCGAGGACGCCGGAGAGGGCCGCCGCGAGCCGCACTCCCGGGCTCGGCCGGGCGGCGACCGGGGCGTCCCCTCCCGGACGGCCCGCTCCGGGGCGGGCACCGACGCCACCGGGACCAGGATCACGAGCGCGCCGACGAGGACGACCGCCGCCGCGCGTCCGGACGCCACCGGCCAGATCCCCGAGCCCGTCCCTGCCTGCGCCAGGGCGAGGTACTGGACCGCGATGCCGACGCTCGACGCGAGGCCGTCGCGCACCGCTCGGAGGCCCCCCCCCGGCGCGCTTCCGCGTCCCCGGGAGACCGAACTACCCCGCATCCGCAGCCGGGCCGTCAGCCGCGCAGGAAGGTCTCCGCGGTGGTCAGCAGGAGGGCGCGCTCGCCCGCGACGGTGAAGTCGTCGTCCGTCGCGACGCGCTCGAGGAAGCCGCCCGAGAGCAGGGCGAGCCAGGAGGCGATGCGGGCGGCGGGGACGTCGTCGCGCACCTCCCCCGCCGCCTGCCCGCGCTCGATCCACGGGAGCAGCAGGTCGCGCTGGGCCCGGTCGTCGGCCGCGAGCGTGTCGGCCACCGCGGGCAGGTGCATGACGCCCGCGACGGCGCGCACGAACCCGGGGATGCGGGGGTCGGCGGCATCGTCGGCCCACCCGGCCAGGATGTCGAGCAGCACGCCGCGCGGGTCGCTGCGCCCCTCGTACACGGCTGCCCGCTCGACGATGTCGGCGGTGCCCAGCTCGAGGATCGCGAGCACCAGCTCCGTCTTGGTGGCGAAGTAGTGGAAGAACGTGCCGGAGCCGATGCCGGCCTGCTGGCAGATCGCGGCCGTCGTCGCGCCTTCGTAGCCCCGCTCGGCCAGCACCGTCAGGCCGGCGTCCACGATCTGCAGGCGCCGGAGGGCGTGCCGCTCCGGGTCAACCGTGCGTGCCACGCGCACCGTCCGGGCGCCGCGCCGCCGTCCCGGCGTCGCCGCCTACTGCCCCGCGGACCCGCCGCACCTGCAGGCGGTCGTCGCGCCGGCGCGCGGCGAGGCCGATCCCGGCGAGCTCGGCGTCCAGCTCCGCCACGGCGGGGTCCTTGTGCTCCTCGAGCCGCCGCCGCAGCAGGGCGTGCTCCGTCGCCGTGAACCCGGGCCGGCCGTCCATCCACCGCGCGTAGTCGGCCTCGTCGGGGTCGGCGTCGCGCCACGGCCAGTGGTGCGCCTCGAACGCGGCCCGCACCTCGGACTTGCGCAGCGTGTCGGCATCGAGCCGCGCCCGCGGGGCTCCGGCCCCGCCGAGGAGGACCAGGTAGCGACCGTCGCGGAAGACGTCGGCGACCCCGGCGCGCTCGATCCAGCCTTCCCGGTCGTCCGTGCGGTGCTCCAGGTGGTCGTCCGCGACGGTCAGCCGCAGCGCCTCCCCGATCGTGGTCAGCACCAGGAGCACCCCGCCCACCAGGCCGAGCCCGCCGAGGATCGGGACGGACCAGGCGAGGGGCAGCCCCGCGAGCAGGTCGACCGGGCCGAGGCTCGGCAGCGGGCTGCGCTCGAGCAGACCCTGGAGCCAGCGGGCGAGCGGCGGGAGCAGGAAGCCCAGCCCCACGCCGGCGACGACGGTCGCCACGAGGACGAGGACGGGGACGGCACGGGGCTGGCGCACCTCGGTGGTCTGCACCCCGCAATTATTGGAGCGTGCACTCCAATAATGCAACCCGGGGCCTACCCTGGGCCCGTGAGCATCACGGGCACCATCGCAGCGCACGAATACACGATTCCCGGCGTCCACGTCACCGACCGCACCCTTACGGTGCCGCTGGACTGGTCGCGCCCCGACGACAGCCGCACGCTGTCGCTCTTCGTCCGCGAGCTCGTGGACCCCACCAAGCGCGCCGACGACCTGCCGCTCCTCGTCTTCCTCCAGGGCGGCCCCGGCGGCAAGGGGCCGCGGCCCACCGGCCCGGAGGGCTGGGCGGGCGAGGCGCTGAAGCGGTTCCGCGTGGTGCTGCTGGACCAGCGCGGCACCGGGCGCTCGACGGCCGTCCGCGCCGGCGCCCTCACCGCGCTGGGGTCCGCGGAGGCCCAGGCGGAGTACCTCACCCACTTCCGCGCCGACTCGATCGTGGCCGACGCCGAGCACGTGCGCGAGGCCGTGTACGGCGGTCGGCGCTGGTCCACTCTCGGGCAGTCGTACGGCGGCTTCCTCACGCTCACCTACCTGTCGCGGGCGCCCGAGGGCGTGGCGGCGTCGTACGTCACCGGCGGCCTCGCGGGGCTCAGCGCGAGCGCCGAGGACGTGTACCGGCGCACCCAGCCGCGGGTCGTCGCGAAGAACGCCCTCTACCGCGAGCGCTACCCCGACGACGAGGCCCGCATCGCCCGGGCCGCCGACCGCATCGCCGCAGGCGACGCGCGGCTGCCCGGCGGCGACCTGCTGACCGTCGAGCGCTTCCAGACCCTCGGCACGGCCTTCGGGATGGGCCCCGGGTTCGAGCGCGTGCACTGGATCATGGACGAGGCGTTCGACGAGGCCGCCCCCGAGGAGCTCACCGACACCTTCCTCGCCGAGGTCGGGGCTGCCACCGGCTTCGCCACCAACCCGATGTACGCCGTCCTGCACGAGTCGATCTACGCCCAGTCCGGCACCGGCGCGACGGCGTGGGCCGCCCAGCGGGTGCGCGACGAGGACCCGGCGTTCGCTGCCGGGGCCCGGCCGCTGCTGTTCACGGGCGAGATGATCTACCCCTGGATGTTCGAGCAGGTCGCGGCGCTGCGCCCCTTCCGCGCGGCCGCCGAGGCGCTCGCCGCCCGCAATGACTGGGACGACCTGTACGACCTCGACGCGCTCGCCGCCAACGAGGTGCCGCTCGAGGCCGCCGTCTACCACGACGACATGTTCGTGGACGCGCAGCTCTCGCTGGCTACGGCCGCGCACGTCGGGAACGCCCGCGCCTGGGTGACCAACGAGTTCGAGCACGACGGCCTGCGCCTCGGCGACGTCTTCGGCAAGCTCCTCGCCCGTCTGGACGCCCGCGGCGGCGCCCGCCCCGCGAGGTAGTGCGAAATCCCGCGAGGTAGTGCGAATCTCGGCGAGGTAGTTCGGCCCGTCGGCATGGACTCGTCACGACGCCGTCCACGACCTCCCCGGCCAGTACGCCCACTCCTCGAAGTCGGCCACGCGCCCGTCGGGTGCGAAGCGCAGCACCCACAGGTCGCGGTACTCCTGCTCGTCCGGCTCCGTGTAATGCACTTCGAGCCGGACGACGGCGTGGTCGCCCTCGACGGCGAGCGGCTCGGCCGTCATCGTGAAGCTGGCGCCCTCGTCGACGAGCCAGAACCCGCGGATCGCGTCGTGGCCGACCAGCTCCTCGGGGTCGTACGGCGAGCGCGCGTACCGCGCGTCCGGCGTGAAGAGCCGCGCGACGGCGTCAGCGTCCCCAGCCCGCCACGCGTCCTCGTACCCGGCGACCCACCGCCGCACGGCCTCCCGGTCCAGAGCCATCTCCGCAGTATGCTCACGGGCCACGCCCCCGGCAGCGTGGGGGACCGGTGCGGGTACCGGTGCGGGCACCGTGGGAACTGCGCGGTACCGTCGTTCGTCGGACTACCGGCCGGCCCCGTCGTCCGGCGCACGCACACATGAAGGTGACACCCGCATGAGCACCACCTCCCCCACCCCGATCCTGCGCGCGGCCGACCTCGTGGTCGGCTACGGCGGCCCCGCGATCCTGCAGGGAGTGGACCTCGAGCTGCTGCCGGGCGCCACGCCCGTCGGCGTGGTGGGCGAGTCGGGAGCCGGCAAGTCGACGCTGGTCCAGGCGCTGCTGGGGCAGATCCGCATCCGCGAGGGCCACGTGACGTACGAGGGCCGCACCGTCTCGCGCCTGTCCCGCCGCGACAAGAAGCGGTTCCGGGCGAGCGTGCGGTCCGTGGCGCAGAACGGGCTCGGCGTCGATCCCCGCTGGACAGTGGAGAAGGCGCTGACCGAGGCGCTCAAGGAGGCGCGCAAGGCAGGGCGCACCGGCGGGCAGACGGTCGCCGACCTGCTCGACGACGTCGCACTCGGCGCGGAGTTCACGTCGCGCACGGTGCACTCGCTGTCCGGCGGCGAGAAGCAGCGCCTTGGCCTGGCGCTCGCCCTCGCGACCCGCCCGGACGCCCTGCTGCTCGACGAGCCGCTCACGGCCGTCGACCCGACGATGCGCGGCGAGGTCGTGCGCCGGCTCACCGAGATCACCGCCGAGCAGGGCACCGCCCTGCTGCTCGTCTCGCACGACGTCGAGCTGGTCGACCGGCTCTGCCCCACCGTCCACGTCATGGCGGAGGGGACGTTCGTCGCGTCCGGCGCGCTGCGCGACGTCCTCGCCGACGCCGACCACCCCGCCGTCCGGGACCTGGCCGAGAACGCGCCCCTGGCGGCCCAGCGCTTCCGCTGACGGCCGGCCCAGGGAACCCGACCCGGAGCGGCGGCTGGCTCCTGTCCCGCTCCACCGACACCGTCGTGCGCCTGCTCGGCGGCGACCCGGACGTGCGCTCCGAGGAGACCAGCGAGCAGGAGCTGCGCGACCTGGTGGCCGCGCACCCCGGCCTGCACGAGGACGAACGGCGCATCCTGACCGACGCGTTCACCGCGTCGGACCGCACCCTCGGCGAGGTGATGCGCCCGCGCGGGGACGTCGTCTTCCTCGACGCGACGCTCACCCTGGCCGAGGCGGACGCCCGCACCCGCGGCCTGCCGTACTCGCGCTACCCGGTCACGGGCGAGGACGTGGACCCCGCGGCCGCCACGCGCGCCGCTCGGCACCTACGACGCCGGGCTCACCCCCGAGGGCTTCGCCCGGCTGACCTCCGTCGAGCTGCCCGACGGCCCGTACGAGACCGTCGCGGGCTACGTGCTCGCCCGGCTCGGGCGGCTGGCCGAGCCGGGCGACCAGGTCACGGTCGGCGGCCGGACCCTCACCGTGGAGTCCGTCGAGGACCGTCGGATCCGCACGGTTCGGGTGGAACCCCCGTCCTGAACGTCACGTGCCGGCGTCGTCGCGGGGCGCGTGCCGCTGCAGGAAGGCGAAGACGTCCGTGTCGTCGACGCCGGGGAACGCTCCGCGCGGCAGCGCCGCCAGCACCTGCTGGTGCATCCGCGCGCTGGGCCAGGCGACGCCGTGCCAGCGCTCGGCCAGGTCGGCCGGCGGGCGCTGGCAGCAGGAGGGGTCGGGGCAGGTGGAGCTGTGCCGCACGTGGGTGTCACGGCCGCGGAACCACTTGGCGTGCGCATACGGCACGCCCACCGTGATGGAGAACTGCCGGCCGTCGGCGCCGGAGCCCGTCTGCACGGAGTCCCAGAAGGTGCCCGCCGGGGTATCGGTGTATTGGTACGACTCCGTGGCCCGGTCACGACGCGTGAACGCCTCCCGCCCGGCCCACCACCGGCACACGAGCTGGCCCTCGATCGCGCCCGTGACGTCCTGCGGCAGGGGGAGTCCGTCGTTCGCGTAGCCGCGGAAGAGGGCGCCGTCGTCCCCGACGCGCAGGAAGTGCAGCGGGATGCCGAGGTGCACGGTGGCGAGGTTGGTCAGGCGCATCGCCGCGGCCTCGTGCGTGACGCCGAACGCGTCGCGGAAGTCCTCGACGGCGAGGTCCTTCTCGCGCTTGCGCTGCTGCAGGAACTCCGTGGCGACGGACTGCGGCATGAGGCAGCTCGCGGCGAAGTACGTGATCTCGACGCGCTGGCGCAGGAACTCGGCGTAGCTGCGCGGCCGCTCGTGCCCCAGCACGCGGTGCGCGATGGCCTGCAGCGCCAGCGAGCGCAGCCCGTGCCCGCCCGGGATCGACGCCGGGGGCAGGTAGATGCGTCCGTTTCGCAGGTCGATCACGGAGCGCGCGGACCGAGGCAGGTCGTCCACGTGCAGGATGGTCAGTCCCAGCTGCTCGGCCATGCGCGCCACCGTGCGGTGCGTCAGCGCGCCGGCGCCCGAGTACCCCGCCCGCCGGATCAGGTCCTCTGCGACGGCCTCGATCTGCGGAAAGTAGTTGTCCCGCTCCTGCCGCTCGTTCCGCAGCTCGGTGTTGGCGCGACGAGCCTCCTCGGGGGTGGCGATAGCCTCCTCCTCCCGCCGAGCGAGCTCGGCGTGCAGGCCGACGAGCTGCTCCAGCACCGGCACCGGAAGCTTCTGGCTCGGCTTGACCGACGGCAGCCCGAGGGCGCCGAACAACGGCCCGCGCTGCGCACGCTCGAGGGCGATCTCCAGCTCGGCACGGTGGGACGGCGGCTCGTCGGCGAGCAGGTCGGGCACCGCGACGCCGAGGGCGTCGGCGATGCCGCGCAGCACGGAGAGGCGTGGCTCGCGCCGCCCGTTCTCGATCAGGGACAGCAGGCTCGGCGCCGAGCCGACCCGCTCCCCCAGCGCCTCCAGCGTCAGGCCCCGCGAGGTCCGCGCGTGCCGGATCCGGCGACCAAGCGTGATGAGGTCCGGGCTCACGGACGGGGCTCGCGGGTCGCGGTCGGGCATGAATTCACGGTACGTGAAGATCGGCGAATCTTCACGGGTGAGTTACTGGAAAGGTGCCGCCGAGGCGGGGCACGCTGGTGGCAGCCCTCCCGGCATCGCACACGGAGGGCCATGCAGGGCCACGCCGACGGACGGAGCACCCGATGACCTTCACCGCGAACCCGCGCCGCACGCGACTCGCGATCGCCGAGCTCGCGCCCGACATTCTGGCTCTCGGTGAGCCGGCGGGCGCCGCGTCGCCGCGAGGCGCGACCTCGGCCGCGTTCTCGACGTCGGCCGCACCGGCGCCGCGGGACGCGCACGCCTGGGTGCGCCGGATCGCGGAGCTGACGCAGCCCGACGAGATCGTGTGGTGCGACGGCTCGGTCGCGGAGAAGCAGCGGCTGCTCGACCGGATGGTCGAGGCGGGCACGCTGACGAAGCTGGACGAGGCCAAGCGCCCGAACTCCTACCTCGCCCGGTCCGACCCGTCCGACGTGGCGCGCGTCGAGTCGCGCACCTTCATCTGCGCCGAGCGCGAGGCGGACGCGGGCCCCACGAACAACTGGCGCGCCCCGGCCGAGATGCGCGCCGAGCTCGATGACGTCTTCGCCGGGTCGATGCGCGGCCGCACGATGTACGTGGTGCCGTTCTCGATGGGCCCCGTCGGCGGCCCCATCTCCCAGGTGGGCATCGAAGTCACCGACTCGCCGTACGTCGTCGCGTCCATGCACGTCATGACGCGCGTGTCGACCCGCGTCATGGACCTCATCGACGGCGGGCAGCAGTGGGTGCCGGCCGTGCACTCCGTGGGCGCCCCGCTTGCGGACGGCGAGACGGACGTGCCGTGGCCCTGCAACGACACCAAGTACATCGTCCACTACCCCGAGACCCGCGAGATCTGGTCGTACGGCTCCGGGTACGGCGGCAACGCGCTGCTGGGCAAGAAGTGCTTCGCGCTGCGCATCGCCTCGGCGATGGCCCGCGACGAGGGCTGGCTGGCCGAGCACATGCTGCTGATCCGGGTGACGTCCCCCGAGAAGCGGCAGTACCACCTGGCCGCCGCCTTCCCCAGCGCCTGCGGCAAGACGAACCTCGCGATGCTGCGTCCGACCATCCCGGGCTGGACCGTCGAGACCCTCGGCGACGACATCGTCTGGATGCGCCCCGGCACCGATGGCCGCCTGCGCGCGATCAACCCCGAGGCCGGCTTCTTCGGCGTCGCGCCCGGCACCGGCGTCGAGACCAACCCGACGGCGATCGACACGCTCTCCCACGACGTCATCTTCACCAACGTGGCGCTCACCGACGACGGCGACGTGTGGTGGGAGGGGCTCACCCCCGAGCCGCCCGCCCACCTGGTCGACTGGCGGGGCGACGACTGGACGCCGGAGTCCGACACCCCGGCCGCGCACCCCAACTCGCGGTTCACGGTGGCCGCCGCCCAGTGCCCGTCCATCGCGGACTCGTGGGAGGACCCGGCGGGCGTGCCCGTCGACGCGGTGATCTTCGGCGGCCGGCGCGCGACGAACGTGCCGCTCGTGGCGCAGGCGACCAGCTGGGACCACGGCGTGTTCATGGGTGCCACCATCAGCTCCGAGCGCACGGCGGCAGCCGAGGGCACTGTCGGCGAGCTGCGTCGCGACCCGTTCGCGATGATGCCGTTCTGCGGCTACAACATGGCCGACCACTGGGCGCACTGGCTGCGCGTGGGCAAGGCGATCGACGCCGACAAGCGACCCAAGGTGTTCCAGGTGAACTGGTTCCGCAAGGGCGACGACGGCGGCTTCCTGTGGCCCGGGTTCGGCGAGAACTCGCGCGTGGTCGAGTGGATCGTCACCCAGCTCGACCGGGCGCGGGGCCTGCGCACCGACGCCGGCGCCGTGCACTCCCCCGTCGGCCTGCTGCCCGCCCCGGACGCGCTGCGCACCGAGGGCCTGGACCTGTCCGACGCCGACCTTGCCGCCCTCTTCGACGTCCCGGCCCAGCCGTGGCTGGCGGAGGCGGCGCTGACCGGCGAGTTCTTCGACTCCTTCGGCGACCGCGTGCCCCAGCAGCTCCGGTCGCAGCTCGCCCTGCTGCGCGAGCGGCTCGGCACGACCGCCTGAGGGCCGCAACCCTCGATCGGGTCGGCAGTTCGTGATCGGGTCGGCAGTTCGAACTGCCGTCCCGATCACGAACTGCCGACCCGATTCGCGTCAGGGCCGCATCTCCGGCGTGAAGGCGATGCCGATGCGCTCGTAGAGCCGCTTGCGCTGCGTGTTCTGGAAGGCCGCGACGCGCCAGCCCTCCCCCGTGCGGACGATGGTGAAGGTCTGCACCTTCGACGCCCTGCGCGGGGGCTTCGTGGCCACGTCGCCCTCGGCGAGGACCACCGCCACGTCGGGGTGCGGCACCGAGACGGACACGACGCGGGCGAACATGTGCGTGCCCTTGAGGAACCTGCGGAACAGTGCGGCGTGCGACCGCTCGATGCCCTCCGGGCCGCGGTACGTCGTACCCATGAAGGTCACGTACGGCGCGTCCGGCGTGAACTGGGCAGCGTAGGCGGCCGCGTCGCCGCGGTCCCACGCGTCGACCAGCCGGTCGACGACGGCGAGCGCCTCGGCGCGGACGACCTCGGCCCGGGGCTCGGTGACGGCGGTGATTCCGGTCATGGCTTCCTCCTGCGACAATTGACTGCGACGCTGCAATAGTTGCACGCATGCACATACTTGTCGAGAGGAACCCTGTGCCTGTTGAGCCACCGGACGCTTCGGCGACGTACCGCCGATACCTCGCCGCCGTCGTCACCTACCACCTCGCCGCCGCCAACCGGCTGGGCCTGGGCGCCACCGACTACCAGGCGCACAGCCTGCTCGGGCTGCACGGCCACCTCAGCACCGGCGAGCTGGCGGGATATCTCGGGCTCTCGCCGAGCGCGACGACGCGCGTCGTCGACCGCCTGGTCGGCCTCGGCCTGGCTGCCCGCGGGGCCGACCCCGACGACCGCCGCCGCACCGTCGTCTCGGCGACCGACGCCCCGCCCCCCGGGCTCGAGGAGCAGCTGGCGGACGTCCGCGAGCTGGTGGGGCCCGCCCTCGCCGACCTCGACGACGCCGGGCGCGCGGCCCTCGGCCGGTACTTCGAGCGCGCGACCGACGGCTACCGCGTGGCCACGTCCCGCCTGAACAAGCCTCGCTGACCACCGCACCCGGATCGGGTGCGCCGGCGGGCTCGCACATCGACCTTGACCTCAGCCCTGGCCTTGACCTCACGTCATCTTGAGGTCCTAGCGTCTCGACCACACCCCAGGACGGCACGGGAGGCGAGCGCAAGCTGGCGCAGGCGCGGGAGCTCGGCGCGACCCTGGCGGTCGACTACTCGGCCGAGGGATGGCAGCACCGCGTCCGGGAGTCGACCGGCGGCGCGGGGGTCCGCGTGTCCCTCGACGGGGCCGGCGGCACCCAGGGCGCGGCGGTCACCTCACGCGTCGTACACCGTGCCCATGAGCTCGCGCACGTCGGCCAGGGTGCGGTCGGCCACGGCGTTCGCGCGCGCGTTCCCCCGCGCGAGGACGTCGCGGACGACGGCGGGGGCGTCGGCGGCCAGGGCCCGTCGCCGCTCGCGCAGCGGCCGGAGCCCCTCCACGACGGCCTCTGTGACGACCGCCTTCAGCCGCCCCGCCCCCGCCGCGCCGACCGACTCGGCCAGCGTGTCCGGCGTCGTCCCCGCGAAGTGCGCGCCGATCCGCAGCAGGTTCGCGACCTCCGGGCGCCGCTCGGGCTCGTAGGTGATCCGCCGCTCGGAGTCGGTCCGGGCGCCGCGGAAGAACCGCACCGTCTCGTCCTCGGACGCCCGCAGCTCGAGCGCGTTACCGTGCGACTTGCTCATCTTGGCCCCGTCGTCGCCGAGCACGGTGAGCGACGGCGTGACCAGCGCCTCGGGCTCCGGGAAGTACGGGCGGGAGGGCGCGTAGCGCTGGTTGAACCGGCGCGCGACCGTGCGGGTGGTCTCCAGGTGCGGCAGCTGGTCCAGACCCCCCGGCACGAGGTTGCCGTGGCAGAACAGGATGTCCGCGGCCTGATGCACCGGGTAGGTGAACAGCAGGCCCGACATGCCGCGGCCCTGGCGGCGCTCGGCGTCGGCCGCCTCGGCCTTGACGGTGGGGTTGCGCTCCAGTTCGGCCACGCTCACGAGGGACAGGAACGGCAGCAGCAGCTGGTTCAGCGCGGGCACGGCCGAGTGCGTGAAGACCGTGGTGCGCTCCGGGTCGATCCCGGCGGCCAGGTAGTCGAGCACCACCTCGCGCACGACGGCGGGCAGGTCGCCGGCGTCGTCCCGATCGGTGATGACCTGGTAGTCGGCGACGACGAGGACGACCTCGACGCCGGCGTCCTGGAGACGCACCCGATTGTCGAGCGTGGCGAGCAGGTGGCCGAGGTGCAGCGCACCCGTGGGGCGGTCGCCCGTGAGGACGCGGAAGCGGCCAGGGTCGCGGGAGAACTCGGCCTCGATCTCGGCGGAGCGGGCCTGCGCGACGGCGGCGCTCGCCGTCGCGGTCGCAGACGACGCGAGGGTGGGCGTGGACAGGGCGGGCATGGACACGGTGGCAGTAGACATCGAGCGGCTCCTTCAGGGATCGCCGCCCGTCGGCCCGGTCCGGACACGAAAACGTCCCGGCTGCGACGGGCAGCTCGGGACGGGATGCGTGGGTGCGTCAGGTCAGGGCTGCGGGGGCAGCCACCACCAGGACGCACGCATCGACATGCCGCCCACCCTACGCCGCGGTCAAGGCCGAGCTGACCGAGGGGCAGGCGGGCACGCGGCCGACGGGCCGGCTCACGACGATTGCACCGAGAGCACGTGCTCCAGGTCGGAGGCGTCCACCAGCGGGTCGTCCAGGTCGACCGTCACCTGGGAGCGCGCCATCGTGCGGGCCGCCCCGGTGATGGCAGAGCGCAGCGCGGGGTAGTCGCCCACCTGGGCCTGTTGCAGCACGGTGCCGACGAACCGGCTGCCGCGCGGCGAGATGGTCTCCAGCGACTGCCCCTCCCGGATCTCGCCGCGCCGGGCCATCAGCGCCAGGCGCGCGGAGGTGCCGGTGCCGGTGGGGCTGCGGCAGAGCACGCCGGGGTGCACGTACGTGGCCGACGGCGACTCCCACCGGCCGTCGGCGATCTCGCGCAGCGGCCCCATGAAGTGCGCGAACGGCAGGGGCCCGACGTCGCCCAGGTCGGGGTGCTCCTGGCGCAGGCCCGGCCGGGCCGCACGGACGAATGCGTCCCCGAACGCGGTCAGCGCGATCTGCTCCGTCACGCTGAGGCTGAACCCGTACCGGGACGCGTCGATCAGGGCGTAGTAGGCGCCGCTCCACACGAGGTCGAACAGCACGTCGCCGTGCTGGGGCACCTCCACGCTCAGCGCCTCGTCGGCCACGTACGCCGGCTCACCCTCCGTGGTGACCGACACGACCCTGCCGTCGACGATCCGTGCGCTGACGCGGGCGAGGCCCGCGGGCGACTCGAGCACGATGTCCTGCAGCCCGTCGCCCTCGCGTAGCGGGATGGTCCCGCTCTGCAGGAGAGCGGTGGCGGTGCAGATCGTGTTGGAGCCCGAGTACAGCGGGTACCCCATCGCCTCCATGATGATGTAGCCGGCCTGCGCCTCCGGGTGGCTCGGCTCGACGATCAGGTCCACCGACATCGCGGGGTCCCCGTACGGCTCCGACAGCAGCAGCCGGCGCAGCCCGTCTCCGGCGCGTTCCAGGTAGCGGGCCTTCTCCAGCACGGTCGCGCCCGGCAGCGGCTCGACGCCGGACATGACGATCCGGCTGACGTCGCCGCCCGCCTGCGTGTCGATCAGCTCGAGGGTGCGCTCACGGTGCCGCATGCGGTGCCCCCACGACGTCCCAGTGCCGGTCGGGGACGACGACCAGCTTGCCGACGTACGTCTTGGACATGAAGGCGCGCTGCGCCTCGTGCAGGTCGGAGAGCCGGTAGGTGCGGTCGAGCAACGGCCGGATGTCGCCGTCGGAGATGTAGCGTACGAGGCGGCGGAACGCCGTCCGCGTGCCCTGGGACGACCCGTGCAGCTCGAGCTGCTTGAGGTACAGGGTGCGCAGGTCGAGGTTCACCACCGGGCCGCCGATGGCGCCCGCGGTGGTGTAGCGGCCCTCCGGCCGCAGGATCCGCAGCAGGTCGTTGAACATCGGGCCCGCGACCAGGTCCGCGACCACGTCGACCGGTCCGTCGACCACCCGCTCCACCTCGGCCACGAGGTCGGGGGCGTCGCGCAGGACGACGTCCTGCGCGCCGATCGCGCGCAGGGCCTCCTCCTTGCCCGCGCTCGTGACGGCGTACGGGACGGCGCCGCGGACCCTCGCCAGCTGGACGATCGCGGAGCCGACCCCTCCGGACGCCCCGGTCACCAGCACCCGCTCGCCGCGGGCGAGGCGGGCGCGGTCGAGCATCTGCTCCGCGGTCAGGTAGGCGCAGCAGAAGGTGGCGAGCTCGGCGTCGTCGATGTCGGCCGTGATCTCGTAGGCGTTCTCGGCGGGCACCGTGACGTACTCGGCGTAGCCCCCGTCGCGGCCGTGGCCGATGTAGTCGATGTCCGCCAGGCTGTCGTCGCCCTCGGGGCGGTGGTAGATCGAGAAGTCCACCATCACGCGCTCGCCGATCCGCGACGCCGGCACACCCTCGCCCACGTCCGCGATCACGCCGACCGTGTCGGCGCCCTGGATGCGCGGGAACGTCAGGGTGGATCTGCCCCGACGCCAGGTCGAGACCGACCCCGGATCGGTCTCGGTGCCGTAGGCACCCTCGCGTACCCACACGTCCGTGTTGTTCATCCCGCAGGCGTGCACGTCGATCAGGACCTCGCCCGGCGCCGGCGCGGGAGTGGGCACGTCGTCGCGGTAGACCAGCTGGTCGAGGCCGCCGTGGCCGACCAGCTGCACCGCCTTCATCACCTCGGGAATCTCCGCCATCTGGCGAGCCTAGGGGCGTGCGGACCGGCGGCGCACCACCGCGCGGACGTTGCAGTTCTTCCGCACTGTACTTTCCTGTTTTTCCACCACGGAGCGACCGATCCTTCCTCCACGGCGTAGGAGCCCGCAGTGCGAGAATCAGGCCGTGCCACAGCTCCCGCCCGCGCCACCGGTCTCCCCTGAGCCTGTCGAAGGGCCGTCCCCGTTCGTCCACGTCGTCTATTACGAGCCGCGTATCCCGGGGAACACGGGCTCGGCGATCCGGCTCGCCGCGGTGACGGGGGCGCGCCTGCACCTGGTGGAGCCGCTGGGCTTCGACCTGTCGGAGGCGAAGCTCAAGCGCGCCGGGCTGGACTATCACGACCTCGCCGTCACGGACGTGCACCCCACCTTCGACGCCGCTCTGGACGCCCTGCCCGACGCGCGCGTCTTCGCCTTCACCGCGCACGCGACGACGACGTACACCGACGTCTCCTACCGCCCCGGCGACGTGCTGCTCTTCGGCCCCGAGCCCACCGGCCTGCCGGACGAGGCGCTCGAGCACCCGCGCGTCACCGGCCGCGTGAAGATCCCCATGCTGCCCGGGCGCCGGTCGCTCAACCTCACCAACGCCGCGTCGATCGTCGTCTACGAGGCCTGGCGGCAGGCGGGCTTTCCCGGCGCCTGAGCCCGCGCGCCGCCCTTGCCGTCCCGGGGCATTCACGGCAGAGTCGTCGGTGACGCACCTCACAACGATGTGAGGTGCGGCGTCCAGGAGGTGGCGTGTGACGAGCCTTGAGATTTCGACGCTCCAACACTCGATCGAGCAGCTGCGACATAGCGTCGCCGAGGTGCACCGGGCCTTCGGCGACGCGCCGGCGGTCCGCCGGCTCGCGAACGACCTCGAGCGGCTGGAGATCGACGCCGATGCCCTCGCCTCGTCCCCGCCCGCACCGCAGGGCGCTCCGGGCGTCCCGGAGCACGTGGTCGTCCCGGACACCCCACTCGACGAGAGCATGTGGACCGACGCCGACGACGAGGGCGTCGGCGGCTATCACGGCGACCGGACGTGACGACCGCGCGTGACGCCGGCACGCGCGGGGTCGCCACCCCCGGGCGTGCCGCCATCGGGGCGCCCACGCTGCGGGCGGACCGGTGGTGGCTGCCGCCGGCGGCGACCACCGCGGGCCTGCTGGTCTTCCTCGTGTACGGCGGGGTGCGGGCGTTCCAGCAGCAGTACTTCTTCGCGGACGAGCGGTACCTGACGCCGTTCTACTCCCCGTGCGTGTCGCTCGGGTGCGCCTCGGAGCCGGGCTCCGCGCACTTCGGGATGTTCCTCCCGGACAACCCCCTCATCCCGTACGCGGCGCTCAGCCTGCCGTTCCTGCTCGGCTTCCGCCTGACCTGCTACTACTACCGCAAGGCGTACTACCGCTCGATCTGGCTGTCCCCCGCCGCGTGCGCCGTGCCGGAGCCGCACGCGACGTACTCGGGCGAGACGCGGTTCCCGCTGATCATGCAGAACGTCCACCGGTACTTCTTCTACTTCGCGCTGCTCGTGTCGCTGATCAACACCTACGACGCGATCGTCGCGTTCCGGCATCCCACCGACGGCTTCGTCGTCGGCGTCGGGAACATCGTGCTGCTGGTGAACGTCGCGCTGCTGTGGTGCTACACCGTGTCGTGCCACTCGTGCCGGCACGTGATGGGCGGGCGGCTCACGCACTTCTCGAAGCACCCCGTGCGGTACTGGCTGTGGACCAAGATCTCCGCGCTCAACACGCGACACATGCTCTTCGCGTGGGTCACGCTCGCCAGCCTGGTCCTCACCGACCTGTACGTCGCCCTCGTGGCGGCGGGAACCATCACCGACCTGCGGCTCCTCGGGTGAGGCGGAGGTGCAACGCAGGGTGAGGGCGGAGGAACGAGGCGCTCGCCCGCAGTGGAACCGCAGCCTCGACCGAAGAACGGCAAAGGACTAGGAGCCCGCCTTGACCGAGACCGAACGCCACGACTACGACGTCCTCGTCATCGGCGCGGGCGGTGCCGGGCTGCGCGCCGCCATCGAGGCGCGCGAGCGGGGGCTGCGGGTGGCGATCGTCTGCAAGTCGCTGTTCGGCAAGGCGCACACCGTGATGGCCGAGGGCGGGTGCGCGGCGGCGATGGGCAACGTCGCCGAGAAGGACTCCTGGCAGGTGCACTTCCGCGACACCATGCGCGGCGGCAAGTTCCTCAACAGCTGGCGGATGGCGGAGCTGCACGCGCAGGAGGCGCCCGACCGCGTCTGGGAGCTGGAGGCCTGGGGCGCCCTCTTCGACCGCACGGCGGACGGCCGGATCCACCAGCGCAACTTCGGCGGGCACACCTACCCGCGGCTCGCGCACGTCGGCGACCGGACCGGGCTCGAGCTCATCCGCACGCTGCAGCAGCGCATCGTGGCCCTGCAGCAGGCCGACCACGCCGAGACCGGTGACTACGAGGCGCGGCTGCGGGTGTTCGCCGAGTGCACGGTCACCGAGCTGCTCACCGACCCTTCGACAAGCTCGGGGCACGCCGCAGGCTCAGGGCAGGCGAGCGAGATCGCCGGGGCGTTCGGGTACTGGCGGGAGTCGGGCCGGTTCGTGGTGTTCTCGGCACCCGCCGTGGTGCTGGCCACGGGCGGAATCGGCAAGTCGTTCCAGGTGACGTCGAACTCGTGGGAATACACGGGCGACGGCCAGGCCCTGGCGCTGCGGGCCGGCGCGGACCTCGTCGACATGGAGTTCGTCCAGTTCCACCCGACCGGCATGGTCTGGCCGCCCAGCGTCAAGGGCATCCTCGTGACCGAGGGGGTGCGCGGCGACGGCGGGGTGCTCAAGAACTCGGCCGGCGACCGGTTCATGTTCGGGTACGTCCCGGACGTGTTCAAGGGCCAGTACGCGCAGACCGAGGACGAGGCGGACCGCTGGTACGACGACCAGGAGAACAACCTCCGCACCCCCGACCTGCTGCCGCGCGACGAGGTGGCCCGCGCGATCAACACCGAGGTGAAGGAGGGTCGCGGCTCGGAGCACGGCGGCGTCCTCCTCGACATCGCGAGCCGCCTGCCCGCCGGGGAGATCCAGCGGCGCCTGCCGTCGATGTACCACCAGTTCAAGGAGCTGGCCGACGTCGACATCACGGCCGAGCCGATGGAGGTCGGCCCCACCTGCCACTACGTCATGGGCGGGATCGACGTCGACCCGGAGACCGGAGCCACGAGCGTGCCGGGCCTGTTCGCCGCCGGCGAGTGCGCGGGCGGGATGCACGGCTCGAACCGGCTCGGCGGCAACTCGCTGTCCGACCTGCTGGTGTTCGGTCGCCGCGCGGGGATCGGCGCGGCCGACCACGTCGACGGCGTCGCGGGGCGGGGAGGCGGCCGGCCCGCCGTCCACGACGAGGACGTCGACGCGGCCGCGGAGATGGCCCTGGCGCCGTTCGCCCGGCAGGCGGACGGCCGGGGCGGGTCGGGCGGGTCGGGCGGGGCCGGCGAGAACCCGTACGCGCTGCACGCCGACCTGCAGCGAACCATGAACGACCTCGTCGGCATCATCCGGACGGAGGCCGAGATGACCGCCGCGACGGACCGGCTCGGCGAGCTGCGCACACGGCTGCGCACCGTCGTCGTCACCGGGCACCGGCAGTACAACCCGGGCTGGCACCTGGCGCTCGACCTGCGAAACATGCTCATGGTCGGCGAGGCCGTGGCGTCCTCGGCGCTGCGCCGCACCGAGAGCCGCGGCGGGCACACGCGGGACGACTACCCGACGCTCGACCCGCAGTGGCGCCACCGGGTGCTGGTGACCCGCTGCGTCCCGGCCGGCCGCGACGGCGACGGCCGGGACCCCGATCTGGACCGACACCCCGTGGTGCCGCGCGTCGAGGTCGACGTGGCCGAGCGGGACCCGATGCGCGACGACCTGCTCGCGCTGTTCGACCTCACCGAGCTCGAGAAGTACTACACGCCGATAGAGCTGACGGACCACCCGCAGGGCTCACCGGGAAGGGGCAGGCCATGACCGACACGCGTCTCGTCCGCGTCTGGCGGGGCGACGCTGACGACGGGGAGCTCGTCGACTTCCGGGTGGAGGTCAACGAGGGCGAGGTGGTGCTCGACGTGCTCCACCGGATCCAGGCCACCCAGGCGCCCGACCTCGCGATCCGCTGGAACTGCAAGGCCGGCAAGTGCGGGTCGTGCTCGGCGGAGATCAACGGGCGGCCTCGCCTGCTGTGCATGACGCGGACGTCCGTGTTCACGCACTACGACGAGATCGTCATCACGCCCCTGCGGACGTTCCCGGTGATCCGCGACCTCGTGACGGACGTGTCGTTCAACTACGAGAAGGCGCGCGAGATCCCGTCGTTCACGCCACCGGCCCACCTGGTCCCCGGCGAGTACCGGATGGCACAGGTCGACGTCGAGCGGTCCCAGGAGTTCCGCAAGTGCATCGAGTGCTTCCTGTGCCAAGACACGTGCCACGTGGTGCGCGACCACGACGAGAACAAGGAGTCGTTCGCCGGCCCGCGCTACCTCATGCGCGTCGCCGAGCTGGAGATGCACCCGCTCGACGTCGCCGACCGCGTGCCCGCCGCCCAGGACGAGCACGGGCTCGGCCTGTGCAACATCACCAAGTGCTGCACCGAGGTCTGCCCGGAGGGCATCAAGATCACCGACAACGCGCTCATCCCGATGAAGGAGCGCGTGGCCGACCGGCGCTACGACCCACTGGTCTGGCTCGGCCGCACCATCTCGCGTCGCCGCGACTGATCGTCGCCGAGGTCGTCCTTCCGGCCGACACGTCAGATGCTTCCGGCGGATACCGCGGGCTGCACGCAGACGGCAGGATGGGAGCCATGCGCAGCAGCTTGATGACCCTGACCGAGCCGCAGGGCGAGCCCGGTAGCTTCCAGCTCGTCAACCCCCGGATGGTCAAGGTGGACCTCGCCGGCTCCGGCGGGTTCTTCTTCGCCAAGCAGGGCTCGATGGTCGCCTACCAGGGCGACGTCGACTTCGCCTACGAGGGCGCCGGCGGCATGACCAAGCTGTTCAAGAAGGCGTTCACCGGCGAGGGGATGTCGCTGATGAAGGTCTCCGGCAGCGGCGACGTCTTCCTGGCCCAGGACGCCGACGAGGTGTTCGTGCTGTACCTCGAGAACGAGAGCGTCACCGTCTCGGGCGGCAACATCCTCGCGTTCGAGAGCACGCTCACCTGGGACATCAACCGGGTCCAGGGCGCCTCGATGCTCAGCGGCGGGCTGTTCAACACCACGTTCACCGGCTCCGGCGCGCTCGCCGTCACCGCCTACGGCACCCCGGTGGTGCTCCAGGTCGACGAGCCGACGTACGTCGACATGCAGAGCGTGGTGCTCTGGTCGACGTCGCTCACCAGCACCGTGCGCAAGACGGCGAAGATGGGCGCCGTCCTCGGCCGCGGCTCCGGCGAGGCGTACCAGCTGGGGCTGACCGGCGACGGGATCGTCGTCGTGCAGGCCTCCGAGGGCCACCCCGTGCCGAACCAGCAGTGACCGGCGGGGTGCGGCGCGTGGGCATCGCGCGCCGCACCACTTGTCGCTTCGGGCACTTCATGCTTCCGTAACGCCTACGGACGTATTGCCGTCCCCGCGGCCCAGGCGAACGACGATCCGATCGAGGTCCACGACTCAAGGGCGAGTACTTCTCGACGTCCGCCCCTGGCGCGCACGACTTCCACGAGCTTGGGGGCGACGCCCTCGACCTCGACATCGTCCAGCCGAACCTGGTGCCGGCCTACGAGTCCTTCACGGGGCAGACGGAACACACCACGGCGCGCTGGACCGGCACGCTCACGGCGGCCACGTCGGGCGACTACACGTTCTACGCCGTGGGCGACAACGGATTCCGGCTGTTCCTCGACGACGAGCCAGCCATCGACCCAGGGCCTCAAGAAGGCGGATGCGGAGGCGAACCGTCGGCGGCCCGTGAGTCAACGCCTGAGGCCGAGGCCCGTGCCTTCGCGCGTGTGCTGCGCAAGCACGGGGTTGAGAACGTGAACGAAGCCGAACTCCGCAAGAAGTTCGGCTGAAGTCGTCAGGTGCGCCGTCATGGGAGTCGCGCCTTGGCGGGCTGCACAGATGCATAGCAGCACCCCCGGAGCATTCCGCGGCGGGGGTGCTGCCGTATGTACCTGTCGCCGTGCGGTGGCTGCTGCTACGGGTTGCAGGCTGTCTTCACGAGCGTCGCGGCCGACACGACCGGTCGCCAACTCTCAAGGTTCCAGGTGCTCTTGACCCGAGCGACTGCCGACATCGGGTGGCAGACGTACTGCTGCTGCATGCTCGCGTAGTTCCAGACGCCCTTACGCTTGGCCTCCGGCCAGCCCCACTGGTTGTGAATCAGGGTCGGAGCGGCGCGGCCGTACGCAGAGGGCTGGACCTTGAACCTTGCACCCTGCGTCGTGCTCACCTTGGTGACCTTCGCGATGAGGTCCGAAACCGCCATCACGCTCACATCCAGGGGGTAGGCGGCCTCATCCAACGCACCCAGATCCACCGCGACAGTCTCACCGGTTGCCTGCACCGAAGCATCAACCGGCTCGCCTGAGGCGTCGACAACCTCGGGAAGAACCACGAACAGGTAATCCTCGTTTCCATCGAGGGCAACGATTCCGCCATCGTTGCCATCGATGAAACGCCCTCCTTGGAGGTCGAACGTCGCGGTGACGGCTTCGTCGGCTGCGTTCACTTCGGCGTGGACCTGCACACCGTCGTAGCCAGCAACATCGGCAACTGCCGCTGACTAGGATTCGACGTTCACAGCCGTCGCTTGGGCTGATCGAAAGGTCTCGTGAGGTGCAGGTTCGCTCGCCGAAGCGCCCGTAGCCGTGGAGCCGGCGACGAGGGCGGTAGCAGCGATGACGGCGGCCGTTCGGGGACTGCGACTCACCGGCTCTCCCAGGGGTGGTTGCGGGCACAAAGGCCGAGCGTTGCCGTTCAGCAAACGCCAAGGAAAGGCTAAGCCGACCTCTAGGTTTTGCGCAACCCTTGTGTGGTCTTTGTGGAGTCCACAATTCACGTCCCGCCAGGCCAGGCCGCCGCCATACGGTGGGCGGGACCGCAACTGCCACGACAGCAGCGACTTCTAGGGAGCTAGATGACATCGATCGACCGCCGCGTGACCACAGCGACGTACTGGTTTGTCGGGGTTGCGGGCGTAGCACTCTTCGCCGCCGGTGCATACACGGGCTATACCGAGGGCGTCCGCGCGGACGAGGGGCTCCCGACGTCGGGGCTCTTGCCGGCCGAGATCGCCGGGTTCGTTCTCGGTCCGCTCCTCGTCGTCGCGGCCGTCCTGTTCGCGATTTCAACGCGACGGGCCCGTCTCGCCCCCACGCCGGGCCTGGTCGGTGCCAACGGCGCTGCGTGATTCTTTTTGCGCGAGAGTACCTCGTGGCTACGCGGCGGGATGCTCTCGCGTTCCGGTCCCAAGTGCGTGGGGGCATCTAGCGTTCGGCGGTCGAATCAGCTGGCGGAGCAACTCCACTTCTGACCTCAACTCTCTCGCCGGCCCTTCGCGGTGATGCGCACCCAGGTGCGGATGCGGTGCCCGTCGGAACCTATGCGCAACGTCACGTGGCCCGCCTCGACAAGGACCTCAAGGTGGCGACCCAGGTTCCCATCGCTCAGCCAGAGAGCCCTCTTCAGGTGTGTGAAGTCCGCCTCCTTCGTCTCGTTGAGAATCGCGAGGATCCCGAGGCGGCCGCGTTCGTGAACCCTCTCGTCGAGGTCCGCCAACGGGTGACGAGCATCCTGAGTAGTCAGAACAGCGAGGGGCGGCCGGGCTCCGGCCCGGCCGCCCCTCGTCGCTCACACGCGACGCGGGGTCAGCACCTCGACGCGGTTGCCCGCGCCGTCACGGGTGTGGAACCGCAGGTACCCGGGGAACGTCTCCCGTTCGGTCCGGTCGACGGCGAAGCCCGTGGCCTGGAGCCGGTCGGCCGTCGCGTCGAGCTCGGCGACGTCGTCGACCAGCAGTGCCGGGTGCGCCTTGCGGGCCGGGGCAAACGGGTCCTCCACGCCGACGTGGATCTCCGCGACCACCGCGCCGGCGTCGTCGTACCCGCAGAACCAGCAGCCGCCGCGGCCGGCCAGCTCCGGCGGCTTCGGCACCTCCATCAGCCCCAGCCCGTCACCGTAGAACGCGCGCGCCGCGTCCTCACCGCCCGCCGGGCACGCCACCTGCACGTGGTGCAGCCGCATCGCTCCCCCTCGCCGTCGAAGTATCTCGACGTCAAGATACTTTGTCTCGGGACCGTTCCCGACGGCGCCGCTCCGCAGCCGCGCGAACGGAGAGCCCTCCGCCGACGAAGATCGGAAGCATCACGGCGTACTGGCCGAGCGGCGAGATGTCCGGTGCCAGGCCCTCGATCGCATACGTGGCCGCGACCAACGCCACCAGGAACAGCGCCCCTACGCCGAGCACGCGCACGCGTCAGCCCTCCAGCAGCCAGGTCGCGGCCCGGCGCAGCAGGTCCGCGTGCGACGGGGAGTCGTAGGCGCGGCCGTCGTGACCCAGCGCGCTGTACACGGTGCGGCCGCCGTGCGCGGTCGCGACCCAGACGGCGGGATGGCGCTCGCCGTCGTCGTCGGTCACCCAGCCCAGCACCTGCGACGACGGCGCCACGCGCAGGCGGCAGTACCGCTCGTCGACGACCTCGACGGCGCCGAGGCCCTCGGTGATCGGGTGTGCGCCGACGGCGAGGGACACGGTGGCCGAGCCGAGCGGCGGGTGCATCGAGGCTCCCGGCACCCAGCGCCCGCCGAGCACCTCCTCCCATGCCGGCCGGTCGCCGAAGGCGTTCGCCGCCTGGTGCACGGCAAGGATCCGGCCGCCGGCCCGCGCCCACGCGTCGAGGCGGTCGTGGAACGGCGCCCACGCCGCGTCGTCGGGGCCGATGCCGGCCTCCCGGAACCCGGGCCACGCGCTGCCCGCGTTGACGACCAGCAGGTCGACGTCGTCCAAGCCGTCGGCGCCGTCGAGCGCGTCGGGGAAGGTGCTGCGCACGACGACGTCGGGCGCCCCCGCGCCGAGGTCGAGGCCGGACAGCACCTGCGCGAGGCGGTGCGAGGTCGCGGCGTGGTCGTGCCACGGGTCCTCGTGCCGGCCGCGGCCGGCCAGGACGAGGATGCGAACGGGCTCGGGCGCGTCGTCGGGTGAGCTCACGGCCCCATCCTGGCCCATGCCTCGGCCGCCCAGGGGCGCCGCCCCGAGCGGGTGAAAACACATATCTGAACTATCCATTGGCAGCGCTGTCAATCTGTGATGGGCTAGCCGGCACACGACGATGCAGTCGATCTGGTGGGCCCCGGCCTGCCCCCGAGCCATGAGGTCAACGATGCCTTCTCGTCCGATGCGTTCGCGCCCGATCCACCGACCGCCCGCGCCACCCGGCGCCCCGCCCCGCCGCCTCCGGCGCACCGTCTCCTCCACGCTGGCCCTCGCGCTTGGCGTCACAGGGATCGGCGTCACGGGGATCGGCTCCGCGGCGGCCGCACCCGCGGACGCCGCCGCCGGGGGCACCTTCGCCACCTCGTTCGAGCCCGACGACCCGCAGCCCACCTGGGACAGCGAGACCGAGCAGGGGCCCGACGGCCCGCGCTCGTCCGGGGTCACGGGCACCACCGTGCTGGAGCGCGGCCCCAGCACCCCGACCGGCGACGACCTGCTGGAGGGCCGCACCGACGAGCTCGGCTGGGAGGGGCCGTTCCAGAACGGCGTCGGCGAGGTGCCAGGCACCCTGGAGCCGACCGCGGCGGACGACGACGATGCCATGCACTGGAGCATGGCGACCGCCGGCGAGACGTGGGTGCAGGTGCCGATGCCCGACCTGGTGCGCGGCACCCCGCTGCGCGCGCAGGTGACGCTGAGCGGCAGCGGCACGGTCTTCCTCAACGTCTACGGCGGCAGCAAGGACGTCGGCGGGGAGGAGGTCGCGCTCACCGCCGACCCGCAGACCGTCACGGTCGACCTCGCCCGCCCGGGCGACGGCGGCGGCCGACCCCAGTTCCAGGTGCGCACGCACTCGGCGGGCTCCGTCGACGTCATGATCGCCGACGCCACGGTGCAGCGCCTCCAGCCCGGCGAGATCACCTTCCCGGGCGACGTCACCGACTCCGTGACGAAGGTCAGCGCCAGCGCCGAGAACGCCCCCGACGAGGCGGCCGCCAACCTCGCCGACGGCGACGTCAGCACCAAGTGGCTCGCGGGTGACACGACCGCCACCGTGACGTACGAGATGAAAAAGGCGGTGCCCGTCGCCACCTACGCGCTGGCCTCCGCGGGCGACGCCCCCGAGCGGGACCCGCGCGCCTGGAAGCTGGAGGGGTCGAAGGACGGCGAGAGCTGGACCACGCTCGACACCCGCCGCAACCAGGGCTTCGCCGAGCGGCTCGAGACCCGGCAGTACTCCGTCGACGAGCCGCAGGAGCTCCGCTTCTACCGGCTGAAGATCACCGAGAACTCCGGCGCCGACGGCACCCAGCTCGCCGAGTGGCTGCTGTCCGGAGAGGCCGTCGAGCCCACGCCGATGGCGACGACGCTCGGCTCCGGGCCGTCCAGCGCGTACGCGGCGAAGACCGAGGCGGGCTGGACCGGCGTGCACGCCCTGCGCTACGCGGGGAGCCAGACCGCCGAGGACCGCGGGTACGCGGACAACCGCGTGCTCGACGTCGACGTGCCCGTGGGCGACGACACGCAGCTGTCGTACGCGCTCTTCCCCGAGGCGTCGGAGAAGGACCAGTCGTACGCGAGCACCCACGTCGCCGTCGACCTCGCGTTCACCGACGGCACGTACCTGAGCGACCTCGGGGCCACCGACCAGCACGGCTTCGGCCTGAGCCCGCAGGGCCAGGGCGACGCGAAGGTGCTGTACACCAACCAGTGGAACGCCGTCCGCGCGAACCTGGGCCAGGTGGCCGCGGGCAAGACGGTCGACCGCGTCCTGCTCGGCTACGACAAGGACGCCGGCCCGGCCGACTTCAGCGGCTGGATCGACGACGTCGAGATCGGCGCGGCCCCCGAGGCCAACACCTCCGCGCGCCCGTCCGACCACGTGGTCACGACGCGCGGCACCAACTCCAGCGGGGACTTCTCGCGCGGCAACAACTTCCCCGCCACGGCGGTGCCGCACGGCTTCAACTTCTGGACGCCGTCGACCGACGCCGGGGCCAGCAACTGGCTGTACCAGTACCAGCGGAACAACGACGGCCAGAACCGGCCCACGATCCAGTCGTTCAACCTGAGCCACGAGCCCAGCCCGTGGATCGCCGACAGGCAGACGTTCCAGGTGATGCCGTCGGCCGCCCAGGGCGTTCCCGACGCGGCCCGCGACGTCCGGGCGCAGACCTTCGGCCACGACAACGAGGTGGCGCGCGCGCACTACTACGGCGTCACCTTCGACGACGGCATGAAGACCGAGATCACGCCGACCGACCACGCCGCGATGTTCCGGTTCACGTTCACCGGCGACGAGTCGAACGTGCTGTTCGACAACGTCAGCAACGAGGGTGGGCTGACCCTCGACCCGGAGGCGGGCACCCTGTCGGGCTACACCGACGTCGCGAGCGGCCAGAGCAACGGCCTCAAGCGGATGTACGTCTACGCCGCGTTCGACCGCCCCGCCACCGCCGGCGACAAGCTCTCCCCCGGCAGCCGCGACGACGTCGCGGGCTACCTGAAGTTCGACACGTCCCAGAGCAGGACGGTCGAGATGCGGATCGCGACGTCGCTGATCGGCGTCGAGCAGGCGAAGCGCAACCTCGCGCTCGAGATCGCCGGCGACGACACCTTCGAGTCCGTGCGCGACCGCGCGCAGGACCTGTGGGACGCCAAGCTCGGCGTGATCGACGTCGAGGGCGCGAGCGAGGACCAGCTCACCACGCTGTACTCCAACCTCTACCGCCTGAACCTCTACCCGAACTCCGGGCACGAGAACGTGGGCACCGCGGCCGAGCCGGAGTGGCAGCACGTCGACCAGTCCGGCTCCGACCTCGACCCCGCGCCGGAGGGCACCACGGCCACGAAGACCGGGGCGGAGATCGTCGACGGCAAGGTCTACGTCAACAACGGCTTCTGGGACACCTATCGCACCGCGTGGCCGGCGTACTCGCTGCTCTACCCGGGCGACGCCGCGGAGATGGTCGACGGGTTCACCCAGCAGTACGCCGACGGCGGCTGGGTGTCGCGCTGGTCCGCCCCGGGCTACGCGAACTCCATGACCGGCACCAGCTCGGACGTGTCGTTCGCGGACGCGTACGTCAAGGGGGTCGTCGGCGCGGACGGTGACGGCATCGACGTGCAGCGGGCGTACGACGCGGCGCTGAAGAACGCGTCCGTGGCGCCGCCGAACGAGCACGTGGGCCGCAAGGGCCAGGAGCAGGCGACGTTCCTCGGGTACACCCCGGCGGAGACCCACGAGAGCGTGTCGTGGTCGCTGGAGGACTACCTCAACGACTACGGCATCGCCACGATGTCGAAGAAGCTGCTGGACTCCTCCGACGCGTCCGACCCGCGCCACCAGGAGTACGCGGACAACCACGAGTACTACCTCAACCGCGCACAGAACTACGTCAAGCTCTTCGACCCCGAGACCGGGTTCTTCCGGGCCAAGGACGCCGACGGCAGCTGGGAGCAGTCGGCGGCGGACTTCGACCCGCGCGACTGGGGCAGCCCGTTCACCGAGACCGACGGCTGGAACTTCGCGTTCCACGCCGTCCAGGACGGCCAGGGTCTGGCCAACCTGTACGGCGGCCGCGGGCAGCTCGCCGACAAGCTCGACGAGTTCTTCGCGACGCCCGAGACGGCGCAGTTCCCGGGCGCCTACGGCGGCGTCATCCACGAGATGCGCGAGGCCAAGGCCGTCCGCATGGGCCAGTGGGGCCTGAGCAACCAGGTCTCGCACCACATCCCGTACCTGTACAACGCCACCGGCCAGCCGTCGAAGACGCAGGCGATCGTCCGCGAGGCGCTCGCGCGTGGCTTCGTCGGCAGCGACATCGGCCAGGGCTACCCGGGCGACGAGGACAACGGGGAGATGTCGGGCTGGCAGGTCTTCAGCTCCCTCGGGTTCTACCCGCTGCAGGTGGGCAGCCCGACGTACGCCATCGGCTCACCGCTGTTCACCAAGGCCACCATCCACCTCGCCGACGGCAAGGACCTGGTGATCGACGCGCCCGAGAACAGCGCCACGAACGTCTACGTCCAGGGCGTCACGGTGAACGGCGAGCCGCAGAGCTCGACGTCGCTCACGCACGAGCAGCTCACCCGGGGCGGCACCATCGAGTTCGCCATGGGCCCCCAGCCGTCGGCCTGGGGTACCGGCGAGGACGACGTGACGCCGTCGATCACGCAGGGCGACAAGGTGCCCGACCCGCTCACCGACGTCACCGGCCCGAAGGCCGGCAAGGCGAGCACGGACGACGACGTCGCCAAGGCCGAGCGGCTGTTCGACGACACGTCCGGCACATCGACGACGTTCACGTCGCCGAAGCCCACCGTGGCGTACAAGCTGTCCGGACCCACGGCCCGGGCGACGATGTACACGCTCACGTCGGGGGACGAGAAGGGCGGCGACCCGAAGGCGTGGAAGCTGCAGGGCTCGTCCGACGGCAAGCGCTGGGTCACCCTCGATACCCGTCGCGGGCAGAAGTTCGCCGAGCGTCAGCAGACGCGAGCCTTCTCCGTGGCGGACCCGGGGATCTACGGGCACTACCGGCTCGTCGTGACGAAGTCTCAGGACGCAGCCACCTCGCTGTCCGAGCTGGAGCTGCTGGCGCACCAGCCGCTCGTCGCGGAGATCTCCGAGGTCGTCGACGAGGCCAGGCACGACCGCGAGATCCCCGCGCGCACCGCGCGGGAGCTCGGCGAGATCCTCGACGCCGCCCAGGAGGCGGAGGACGCCGGGGACACCGACGGGGTGCGCGCCCAGGTGCGGGCCCTCAAGGCCGCGATGGACGCGATGCCGAGCAAGCGGCTCCCCGACCGGGTCCGCGAGGACCTCGAGCTGGTCGTGTCGCTGTGGGTCGGGGCCGGCGAGGGCCTCGACCAGATCCGGGCGCAGGTCGGCGACCTGACCCGCAGCGGGGACGTCGCCAAGGGCGTCTCGCGCACCCTCCTGGGCCTCGTCGACCAGGCGCAGGACGCCGCGGACGGGAGCCACTCGGCCCCGCTCGCGGAGGCGCTGGCCGACATGCGGTCCGCCATCGACACAGCGAAGGAGAAGAAGGTGAGCAGGCTCGCGAAGGCGGCGCTGCTGCCACTCGTCGACGCCCTGATCGAGTCGCCGCCGTCGGCGGTGCGGGCGACCCGCGCCGCCGAGGTGCTCATGAGCGACTACGACACCGACAAGGCGTGGTGGCCGTCGTCGTGGTGGAACTCCGCCGTCGCGACGGAGACCGTCATCGAGTACATGCAGCGCACCGGCGACACCAGCTACCTGCCGCAGGTGGACCGCACCTTCGAGCGCAACAAGGGAGCGTTCCCTGCCGGCGAGCTCTCCGGCGACGAGCTCTGGGGCAACTTCACCAGCCGGGCGATCGACGACTCGGAGTGGTGGGGCCTGGCCTGGATCCAGGCGTACGACCTCACCGGCGACCGGAAGTACCTGGACATGGCCGAGACCATCGGTGAGTTCGTGCACGGGTACTGGGACACGAGCACCTGCGGCGGCGGCGTGTGGTGGGACCACGAGCGCACCTACAAGAACGCCATCACCAACGGGCTCTGGGTGCGCCTGACGGCCGAGCTGCATCACCGCATCGACGGTGACACGCAGTGGCTCGACCGCTCGCAGGAGGGCTGGGACTGGCTCACGTCCAGCGGCATGATCAACTCCGACGGCCTGGTGAACGACGGCCTCACCGCCGACTGCGAGAACAACGGCGGGACGGTCTGGAGCTACAACCAGGGCCTGTTCCTGGGCGGCGGCCTGGAGCTGTACCGGGCCACCGGCGACGCAGACGTCCTCGACACGGTGCGCGGGCTGGCCGACGCCGGCACCACGGCGCCGGAGCTGGTGACCGACGGGGTGCTCACGGAGTCGTGCGACGCCAAGGGCACGTGCGACGACAACCAGAAGCAGTTCAAGGGCATCTTCATGCGGTACCTGGGTGACCTCAACGATGCCGTGGACGACCACCCGTACCAGGAGTTCGTCGACCGTCAGGCGGCGTCCGTGTGGGCGCACGACCGCAACGGCGAGGACCGCCTCGGCCTGCGCTGGGCCGGCGGCAACGGCACGGAGAAGGCCAACGTGTTCGACTGGCGCACCCAGGCGAGCGGGCTGAGCGCCCTGCTGGCGAACCTGCCGGCGGAGTAACCCGCCGGGGTTGATGGGCCGAGATAGAGAAGCTGAACCCGCGAGATAGAGAAGCTCGGACGAGGCCGCACATGTGCGGCCTCGTCCGAGCTTCTCTATCTCGCGGGTTCAGCTTCTCTATCTCGGCACGCCCGACGGTCAGCGGGCGAAGAGACGCACGAGCGTCTCCACCCGTTCCTCCTGGTTCCCGGCCGAGAGCCGGTCGGCCCGGTGCAGCGTGACGAGGCCGTGCACGGCGCCCCAGAGCACCTCCGCCGTCGTCCCGACGTCCGCGACCGGGGGGTCGAGGCTGCGCAGCATGCTCGCGATCGCCTCGAACCCCTCGCGCATGACCGCCGGGGTCTCGTCCGACGCGAACGGGACCACGACGGGCAGCAGGAACATGGCGTCGTAGGTGGCCGGGTGGCGGTCGGCGAAGTCGACGTAGGCGGTCACGAGCGCCCGGACCCGCTCGGCGTCGGACGCCTCGGAGCCGAGCGCCGACGCGCTCAGCGCCGCCGCGAACTCCTCGAAGCCGGCGAGCGCGACGGCGGTGACGATCTCCGTCCTGCCCTGCGGGAAGTGCCCGTACAGCACGGGCTGGCTGTACTCGATCGCGTCCGCGAGGCGCCGGGTCGTCACGGCCTCCCAGCCCTGCTCCTCGGCGAGGTGCCGGGCGGCGGCGATGATCCGGTCCCGGCGTTCCTCGAGCTGACGGGCTCGGCGTGCTGCGGCGGGGGTCGGCATGACATCGACTCTAGCACTGCTAGCGTATCTCTGATACGTTCTCAAGCGCCGCTAGATCTAGCGGCGCTAGCCAGCGGAGGAGCAGGTCATGGAATGGTTGCCGATCGTCGCGGTCGTGGTCGTCGGGCTGATGGTGGGGGTGGAGCTGTCGGTCGCGTTCGTGATGAACCCGATCTTCGAGGGCCTGCCCGAGGACGCCGGGATCCTCGCCCGCGCCCACGGTGGCCGGATGCTCGGCCGCCTCATGCCGTTCTGGTACATCGGCTCGACGCTCCTGGTCGCCGGCACCGCGCTCGTCAGGCCCGACGCCGCGGCCCCCGCCTGGACCGCCGTCGGGCTGATGCTCGTCAGCGTGGTGCTGTCCGTCGCGCTGCTGGTCCCGATCAACAACCGGTCGAAGAACGTGACGCCCGAGACCGCGCCTGCCGACTACCAGGAGCAGAAGAGCCGGTGGGACCGCCTGCACCTGGTGCGCCTCGCCCTGATCGTCGCCGCGTTCGTGCTGGCGACCGTCGCCGCCGCGCGGTGACGGCCGCGCTCACGCCTCCAGCAGCACCGCCGACCCCTGACCGCCGCCGCCGCACAACGCGGCGACGCCCACGGACCCGGGCCCGACCTCCTGCAGCCGCCGGGCCAGGTGCCCCACGACCCGTGCTCCGGACGCCCCGATCGGGTGCCCCAGCGCGATGGCCCCGCCATGGGCGTTGACCAGCTCCGGGTCGAGCCCGAGCATGTCCGCCGACGCGAGCACCACGGCGGCGAACGCCTCGTTGATCTCGACGGCGGCGAGGTCGCGGGGCGCCAGGCCGGCCCGCTCGCAGGCCGCGGTGATCGCGTTGGCCGGCTGCGCGTGCAGGCCCACGTCCGGCCCCGCGACCAGCGCGTGCCCCCGCACCCGCACGCCGGTCAGGCCGCGCGCGGCGGCCACGTCGTCCGCGACGAGCACCAGCGCCGCGGCGCCGTCCGAGATCTGCGACGCGTTCCCCGCGGTGATCGTGCCCTCGGGGCGGAACGCCGGGCGCAGGCGGCCCAGGCCCTCGAGGGTCGAGTCGGGCCGCACGCCGTCGTCGGCGTCCACGGTCACCGACCCGCGGCGCCCCGGCACCTCCAACGGCACGATCTCCTCGGCCAGCAGCTCGGCCGCCTTCGCCGCCCGCGTGTGCGAGGCCGCGGCCAGGGCGTCCTGCGCCTCGCGCGTGTTCCACGCGGCGGCGGCCATGCTCTCCCCGTGCCGCTCGGTGCTCAGCCCCATCGAGTCGCGCTCGAACGCGTCGGTGAGGCCGTCGTGCGTCATCGTGTCGATCAGCTCCACCGGGCCGAACTTCTGCCCGGCCCGCGAGCCCACCCACGCGTGCGGGGCCAGCGTCATCGACTCCATGCCCACCACGGCCACCACCTGCGCCTCGCCGCCCGCGATCAGCCGGTGCGCCTGCACCACCGCCTCCGCCCCGGACAGGCAGACGGCGTTGAGCGTCACGGCCGGCACCGTCATCGGCACCCCCGCCCCGACGCCCGCCTGCCGGGCCGGATTCTGCCCGGCGCCGCCCTGCAGCACCTGACCGCCGATCACGACGTCCACCTCGCCCGGCTCGACGCCCGCCGCCGCCAGCGCCCCGGCGAGCGCGTGCGCGCCCAGCGCGGTGGCCGGCACTGCGGCGAACGCGCCGTTCGAGCGGACGAACGGCGTGCGGCGGTACCCCACGATCACGCTCATGATGGCTGCTCCCCTCGGTCGATGGTTGAGCTTGCGCCGTCCTGGGCCTGTCGAAGGGTCGAAACCCTGGTCTCGACAGGCTCGACCGGCAGGACGGACTCCTCCAGCTCCACGACCAGCTCCCCCTCGGTGGCCTCGCGCACCTCGTCGACGGTGACGCCGGGCGCGAGCCGCCGGAGCACGAACACGGCCTCGAGCCCGTGGTCCGTCACGTCCAGCACGGCCCGGTCGGTGACGACCCGGTCGACCACGCCCTCCCCCGTCAGCGGCAGGGTGCAGCGGCCGCGCAGCTTGGGCGTGCCGTCGCGGGCCACGTGGTCCATGAGCGCGACGATGCGCCGGGCGCCGACCACGAGGTCCATCGCGCCGCCCATCCCCTTGACGAGCTTGCCGGGCACGGTCCAGCTCGCGAGGTCGCCGGTGGCAGACACCTGCAACGCCCCCAGGATCGCGATGTCCACGTGCCCGCCGCGGATCATCGCGAACGAGTCGGCCGCGTCGAAGAAGCTCGCGCCCGGCATCGCGGTGACCGTCTGCTTGCCCGCGTTGATGAGGTCCGCGTCCTCCTCGCCCTCCACCGGGAACGGCCCGATGCCGAGCAGGCCGTTCTCGCTCTGCAGCGTGATCCCGACGCCGGGCGGCAGGTGGTTCGCCACCAGCGTCGGGATGCCGATGCCCAGGTTGACATAGTCGCCGTCGCGCAGCTCGGCCGCGGCGACCGCGGCCATCTGGTCGCGCGTCCAGGTCATGCCGCACCTCCATGCTCTACGCCGGTTGCGCTGGTCGAAACCCCTTCGCTGGTTGAGCCTGTCGAAACCCGGGTTTCGACAGGCTCAACCGGCGGGGTGGTCTCGACAGGCTCAGCCAGCGGGCGCACCGTGCGCTGCTCGATGTCCTTGACCCGCTCGCGCGCCAGCACCAGGCGGTTCGTGTAGATGCCGGGGGTCACCACGACGTCCGGGTCGATCGGCTCGTCGGTGATCTCCTCCGCCTCGACCACCGTCACGCGCCCCGCCGTCGCGATCACGGGGTTGAAGTTGCGTGCCGTGTACCGGTAGACGAGGTTGCCGAACCGGTCGGCCCGCCGGGCGTGCACCAGCGACAGATCGGCCACGATCGCCCGCTCCAGCACGTACCGACGGCCGTCGATCTCGTCCACGGGCTTGCCCTCGGCCACGGGTGTGCCCACGCCCGTCGGGGTGTAGAAGGCGGGGATGCCCGCACCGCCCGCCCGCAGGCGCTCGGCGAGCGTGCCCTGCGGCACGAACTCGACCTCGAGCTCGCCGTCCAGGTACTGCTGCGCGAACAGCTTGTTCTCCCCCACGTACGAGGCCAGCACCCTGCGCACCTGGTCGTTCTCCAGCAGGATCCCGAGCCCCTTGCCGTCCACGCCCATGTTGTTGGACACGATCGTCAGGTCCTTCACCCCGGAGTCGCGCACCGCCTCGATGAGGTCGTTCGGATTGCCGCTCAGGCCGAACCCGCCGACGGCGATCGTCATGCCGTCGTGCAGCAGGCCCTCCAGCGCGGCCACGGCGCTGGGCTGCAGCCGTGTCGTCATCGTGGTCCCCCATTCTCCTCGACAGTACTTCCGACGACAGTACTTCCGACCGCGGCGCTGTCGGGATCACCTTGGTGCTGGCCGACCCGTTCCGCGCGGCGCAGCACCGCCTCGGCGTGTCGCAGCAGCGGGGCGTCCACCATCTGCCCGCCCACCGTGAGCACGCCCGCGCCGGTGAACGCGCCGGCGCCGCCGACGCCCGGCAGCCACTCGAACGCTTCCGCCTGACCAGCCGCGGCGGCGAGCACCTCGCGCGCCCGCTCAATCTCGGCCTCCGACGGCGCGAAGGCCGCGCGCACCACCGGCACGTGGCTCGGGTGCACGCACAGCGAGGCGGCGAACCCGCTCGCCGCGGCGTCCTCGGCCTCGTCGCGCAGGCCCGCCAGGTCGTCCAGCTCGAGGTGGACGGCGTCGATCGCCGCCTTGCCGGCCGCGCCCGCCGCCAGCAGCACCGCGGACCGGGCGTGCCGCGCGACGTCCCGGTACCGGCCGTCCGCTCCCCGGCTCGACGTGCCGTGCAGCGACGCGACCAGGTCCTCCGCCCCCCACGCGAGCGCGACGACGTCGGGCCGGGCCGCGAGCGCCGGTGCGGCGAGCACACCCGCCGCCGTCTCGCACAGGGCGACGACGGCGTACGGGCGGCCGTCGGGCCCCACCAGTGGGCCGACGAACCGGCCGTCCGCCTTGGGCAGCATCACCGTGCGGTAGGGCGTGTGCGCGAGGGCGGCGAGGTCCGCGTCGTGGTCGGGCGTGCCGACGGCGTTCACCCGCACGATCACACGGTCGGGATCGAGTGACTGTTCCACCAGGGCCGCGCGGGCCGCGTCCTTGCGCCCCGCCGCGACCGCGTCCTCGAGGTCCAGGATCGCCGCGTCCGCGCGGTCCAGGGCCTTGGCATATCGGTCGGGCCGGTCGGCCGGGCAGAACAGCAGCGCCGGACCGAGGGCGAAGGGGAGGGGGTTCATGTCCCCCTCCGGACGTCGGTCCCAGCACCGTCACTGGTGCGCTCGCTCTCGTGCGCCTCGTGACCCTCGCGCGTCCACATCAGCACCGTGCGCACGGCGCGGGCGACGACCTCGCCGTCCTGGTTGCGCCCCACGTGCTCGAACGTGACGACGCCGGTGCCCGGCCGCGAGCGCGACGGCCGCCGGTCCGTCATCGTCGTCTCGCCGTACAGGGTGTCGCCGTGGAACATCGGGTGCGGGAACGCCACGTCCGTGAAGCCGAGGTTCGCCACGATCGTGCCGCGCGTCAGGTGCGCCACCGACAGCCCCACCAGCGTGGCCAGCGTGAGCATCGAGTTCACCAGCGGTTTGCCGAACGGCTGCGTCGCCGCCCACGCCGCGTCCAGGTGCAGCCCCTGCGGGTTCATCGTGACGGACGTGAACAGCACGTCGTCCGCCTCCGTCATCGTGCGCCCCGGCCGGTGCACGTACCGCACGTCCGGCTCCAGCTCGTCGGAGTACAGCCCGCGCTGCACCTCGTCACGCATCGCGCCCTTCCCTCCCCGTGCCGAACAGGCGGTTGACACCGCTATGACGGCCGTCGGCGCGCGATAACGGTGTCAACCGCCTGTTCGGCACCTGCCCGGGGGTCACGACGCGAGCCCCAGGTCGCGGGCGATGACCATGAGCTGCACCTCGGTGGTGCCCTCGCCCACCTCGAGGATCTTGGAGTCGCGGTAGTGCCGCGCCACCGGGTTCTCGTTGAGGAAGCCGTACCCGCCGAAGATCTGCGACGCGTCCCGGGCGTTGGCCATCGCCGCCTCGCCGCCCACGAGCTTCGCCACCGACGCCTCGGCCTTGAACGGCTTCCCGTGCACCTGCTTCAGCGCGGCGTCCATCCAGCACAGCCGTGCCGAGTGCACGCGCGCCTGCATGCGCGCCAGCGTGAACGCGATGTGCTGGTTGCTGCCGATGGCGCGGCCGAAGACGTGGCGCTCGCGCGAGTAGCGCAGCGCCTCCTCCAGGCAGCCCTGCGCGGCGCCCGTCGCGAGCGCGGCGAAGGCGATGCGGCCCTCGTCCAGCGCGCGCAGGAAGTTGGCGTAGCCACGGCCGCGCTCGCCCAGCAGGTGGGCGGCCGGGACGCGCACGCCCTCGAGCGTCAGCGGGTGCGTGTCGGAGGTGTGCCAGCCGACCTTGTCGTAGGCCGGGCCGACGGCGAAGCCCGGCGTGCCCGAGGGCACCAGGAACGACGACAGCTCCGGCTGGTCCGAACCGTCCGAGGCCGTCCGGCGTCCGGTCACGGCGGTGACGGTGACGACGCTGGTGATGGGCGTGCCGGAGTTCGTGATGAACTGCTTGGACCCGTCGATCACCCACTCGCCCGCGCCGTCGGGCCCCGCGCCCTCCTCGAGCCGTGCCGTGGTGCGCGTGGCCCCGGCGTCGGACCCGGCCTCCGCCTCGGTGAGCCCGAAGGCGGCGAGCGCCCTGCCGGCCATGAGGTCGGGCAGCCACTTCTGCTTCTGCGCGCCCGTGCCGTGCCGAAAAATCGGCATGATGCCCAGCCCGACGCCCGCTTCGAGCGTCACCGCGATCGACTGGTCCACCCGGGCCAGCGCCTCGACCGCGAGGCACAGCGACACGTAGTCCTTGCCCTGCCCGCCCACGTCCACCGGGAACGGCAGGCCGAACAGCCCGAGGTCGCCCATCTGGGCGATGATCTCCAGGGGCAGGCGACGCTCGGTGTCGTACCGGTATGCCGCGGGGGCCACCACCTCGTCGGCGAACTCGCGCACCACGGCGCTGAGCTTGCGCTGCTCGTCGGTGAGCACGGTGGACTGGGTCTCGCTGATCATGACGCTCCTCGGGTGGCGGGGTCAGCCTGGATAGGCGCGGCCGCCGCGGCGGGGTGTGCCGGGGCGGGGGCTGGTGTGGCGGGGTCGATCGCGGGCGGGTCGACGACCGCGACGACCTGGTCGAGCCGCACCTGGTCGCCGGGCCGCACGTCGAGCCGGACGACGCCGGCGACGGGTGCGAGCAGCGGGTGCTCCATCTTCATCGCCTCGACGACGACGACGGGCTGGCCGGCGGTCACGACGTCCCCGTCCGCGACGGGCACCACCGACACCGTGCCCGGCATCGAGACCCGCACGGGCGCGACCTGCGCCGCGCCGTCGTCGGCCGCGGGCACCTCGCGCGCGGCGCGTCGTCGCGCGGCCTGCGCGGCCCGGTCGAGCACGGTGAACGACGTCGTCCGTCCGTCGACGTGCACCCACACCGCTGGTGTCGTGGGTGGGCTCGTGGCCCGGTTCCGCCCGCCGGAGTGGGCAACGAGCCCATCCACGACACCGGCCAGGGGCCGGGTGAGGCCGCCGACGGTGAGCAGGAACCGGTCGTCACCCAGCGGGCGCAGCGAGGCGGAAGTGGGCTCGCCGTCGTCGGTCGTGACGACGGCGTCGTCCGGCGTCCCGACGACGGTCACCGCGTGCTCGGCGCCCGCCGCGTCGACGAGCAGCACGCGGCGTTGCGCGGCGGGAGCGTTGAGTCGCCACCCGTCGGCGGCGGCCCACGGTCCGGGGGTCGCGTCGCGCGACGTCGGGAGCATCAGCAGCGCGGCGGCCACCCGTCCGACGGTCGAGCTCGCGCCGTCCTGAGGCTGTCGAAGGATCGAAGCCCGGTTCCCGAACGCTCGAGGGGTCTCGACAGGCTCGACCAGCGAAGCGGTCTCGACCAGCGAAGCGGTCTCGACCAGCGAAGCGGTCTCGACCGGCTCGACCGGCGAGGCCGCGACGAAGCGGTCGATGAGGCCGGTGTCGAGGCGGCCGGCGCGCACGTCGTCGTCGGCCAGGAGGTCGCGCAGGAACCCGGCGTTGGTCTCGACGCCCAGCACGACGACGTCGGCCAGCAACCCGTCGAGCCGCCGGATCGCCTCGGCGCGCGTCGGCGCCCACGCGACAGCCTTGGCCAGCATCGGGTCGTAGTCGCCGGTGACCTCCGTGCCCGAGCGCAGCCCGCTGTCGAGCCGGAGCGGCGAGGCGCCCGGCCCGGCGAGCGCCCCGGCGTCGTCGTATGCGAGCACGCGCCCGGCCGCGGGCAGGAACCCGCGCGCGGGCGACTCCGCGTACAGCCGAGCCTCGACGGCGTGCCCGCGCAGGCGCACGTCCTCCTGCCGGATCGCGAGCCGCTCCCCCGCCGCGACGCGCAGCTGCTGCTCGACGAGGTCGAGGCCGGTGACCATCTCGGTGACGGGGTGCTCCACCTGCAGGCGGGTGTTCATCTCGATGAACCAGAACGACGACGGGTCGTCGGCGGGCACGAGCAGCTCCACGGTGCCCGCCCCGACGTACCCGACGGACCGGGCGACAGCGCACGCCGCCTCGCCGATCCGCGCGCGCGTCGCGTCGTCGACGGCGGGCGACGGCGCCTCCTCGACCACCTTCTGGTGCCGGCGCTGCAGCGTGCACTCGCGCTCGCCCAGGTGCACGACGGTGCCGTGGGCGTCGGCGAGCACCTGAACCTCCACGTGCCGCGGCCGCTCCACCAGCCTCTCCAGCAGCAGCCCGTCGTCGCCGAACGACGACGCCGCCACCCGCCGGGCCGAGGCGAGCGCGTCCGGGAGCTCGGCCGCCGCGCTCACGACGACCATCCCCTTGCCGCCGCCGCCCGCGACGGGCTTGACCAGCAGCGGGAACCCGACGCCGTCGGCCGCCGCGACCAGGGCGTCGTCGTCGAGCCCGTCCTCGAGCGTGCCGGGCAGCACGGGCACGCCGTGGTCGGCGACGAGCCGCTTGGCGGCGGCCTTGTCCGCCATCGTCTCCATCGCCCCGACCGGCGGCCCGACGAAGACGATCCCCGCCCGCTCGCACGCCAGGGCTAGGGCGGGATTCTCGGACAGGAAGCCGTAGCCGGGGTGGATCGCGTCGGCGCCGGTGGCGACGGCCGCCGCGACCACCGCCTCCACGTCCAGGTAGCCCCCGAGTCGGATTCGACCTGCTGCGGCGGGCGCCGGGCCGAGGCGCACGGCGACGTCCGCCTCGCGCACGTGCCGGGCGTCCGCGTCGACGTCGGAGTACACGGCGACGGACCGGATGCCGAGGCGGCGCAGCGTGCCGATCACGCGGCACGCGATCTCCCCGCGGTTGGCGACGAGCACGGCGGTGAACGGTCGGGTGGACATGCGCCTCACATCCGGAAGAGCCCGAAGCGGGGCTCGGTCGGGGCGGTCGTCGAGGACCCGCCCGGCAGCGGCGTGCGGGCGCACACGCCGAGGGCGAGCCCGAGCACGCGACGCGTGTCGAGCGGGTCGATGATGCCGTCGTCCCACAGGCGCGACGTCGCGTGGTACGGGTCGCCGGCGACCTCGTAGTCGTCGCGGATCGAGGCGCGGAAGGACTCCTCCTCGGCCGGGTCCCACTCCTCGTCGCGCCGGGCGAGCTGGTCGCGCTTCACGGTGGCGAGCACGGACGACGCCTGCGCGCCGCCCATCACGGAGATCCGCGAGCCGGGCCACGACCACAGGAACCGCGGCGAGTACGCCCGCCCGCACATCGCGTAGTTGCCGGCGCCGAACGATCCGCCCACGATCACGGTCAGCTTCGGCACCCGGGTGGTCGCGACGGCGGTGACCATCTTGGCGCCGTCCTTGGCGATGCCGCCCGCCTCGGCGTCCCGACCCACCATGAACCCCGAGATGTTCTGCAGGAACAGCAGCGGGATGCCGCGCTGGTCGCACAGCTCGATGAAGTGCGCGCCCTTGAGCGCCGACTCCCGGAACAGCACGCCCGCGTTGGCCAGGATCCCGACCGGGTGGCCGTGGATGCGCGCGAACCCCGTGACGAGCGTGCTGCCGTACTCGGCCTTGAACTCGTGCAGCTCGCTGCCGTCCACGAGCCGGGCGATCACCTCGCGCGGGTCGTACTGCTGCTGCACGTCGACTGGTACAGCGGCGTACAACCCCGCGGGATCGACGGCGGGCGCGACCGCGGGCGCGACGTCCCACGCCGGGTCGGGGTCCGGCGGCAGGGTGGAGACGATGTCGCGCACGATGTCGAGCGCGTGCTCGTCGTCCTCGGCCAGGTGGTCGACGACGCCGGACCGCTGCGCGTGCAGCTCGCCGCCGCCGAGCTCCTCGGCCGTCACGTCCTCGCCGATGGCCGCCTTCACCAGGGGCGGGCCGCCGAGGAAGATCGTGCCCTGGCCGCGCACGATGACGGTCTCGTCGCTCATCGCGGGCACGTACGCGCCCCCCGCGGTGCACGAGCCCAGCACCGCCGCGATCTGCGGGACCCGCTCCGCCGACAACCGCGCCTGGTGGTAGAAGATCCGGCCGAAGTGGTCCCGGTCGGGGAACACCTCGTCCTGCCGCGGTAGGAACGCGCCGCCCGAGTCCACCAGGTACACGCAGGGCAGCCGGTTCTCGAGCGCGATCTCCTGCGCCCGCAGGTGCTTCTTCACGGTGAGCGGGTGGTAGGTGCCGCCCTTGACGGTCGCGTCGTTGCAGACCACCATCACCTGCCGCCCGCTCACCTGCCCGATGCCGGCGATGACGCCGGCACCCGGCCACGCTCCGACCTCGCCCGGGCCGGCGGGCTGCCCTGAGCTTGCCGAAGGGTCTACCCCGTACGCCGCGAGCGGCGCGACCTCGAGGAACGGGCTGCCCTCGTCGAGCAGCCGCGCCACCCGGTCGCGCGGCAGCAGCTTGCCGCGCGACGTGTGCTGGTCCCGGGCGCGCTGCGTGCCGCCCTCGGCGGCGACGGCGGTGCGGTCGCGCAGCCGGTCCGCCAGCGCGCGCTGCGCCTCGTCGTTGGTGCGGGCGGCGTCGGCGCGGGGGTCGACGGCGGAGGCGAGGACGGTCATGCGCCCGCCACCCCGTCGGTTGAGCTTGCGTCGTCCTGAGCCTGTCGAAGGGTCGAAACCCGGGCCCCCGTGGACTCGACAGGCTCGACCGACGGCAGCAGCAGGGCAAGGCCCGGGTCGGCGAGCACCGCCCCCAGCTCGGCGAGGAACCGGGCGCCCTGCTCGCCGTCCACCACGCGGTGGTCGAGCGTGAGGCTGAGCGTCGTCACCTGGCGCAGCGCCAGCTCGCCGTCGTGCTCCCACGGGCGGCGGGCCACCTGGCCGAGCCCGAGGATGGCGGGCTCGCCCGGGTTGAGGATCGGCGTGCCGGAATCCACGCCGAACACGCCGATGTTCGTGATGGTCAGCGTGCCACCCACCAGGCGCTGGGGCGTCGTGCGCCCGGCCCGCGCCGTGGTGGTGAGCTCCATGAGCGCGGCGGCGAGCCCGGTGAGGGACAGCGTGTCCGCGGCGGGGACGTGCGGCACGACGAGCCCCCGGTCGGTGGCCACCGCGATCCCGAGGTTCACATGCGGGGGGCGCACGATCTCCGCCTCCCCATCCGCGCGGTCCACCCAACGGCTCGTGAGCGCGGGGTGCGCCGGCAGCAGCGCGCACACGGCCCGCGCCACGAGGGCGAGCACGGTGATCCGCTGCCCGCCCGCCATCGGGTGAGTCTTGAGGCGCGCCAGCAGCTCCATGCTCGCGGTGACGTCCACCGTGAGGAACACCGACGCCTGCGGCGCCGCCGCGCTCGCGACCATCGCCGCGGCCGTGCGCTTGCGGACCCCGCGCACCGGGGTGCGCGTCTCGCCGGACGGCGCGTTCGCCGTCGTCGTGCCCGTGCCCGTGCCCGACGGTGCGCCGGACGACGCCGCTTCGACGTCCTCCCGCGTGATGCGGCCGTGCGGTCCGCTGCCGTTGACCGCGGAGAGGTCGACGCCGCGCTGCCGAGCGAGCGTCCGCACCACCGGCGTCGAGCGCGGGCGTTCGCCCGTCCCCTCGCTGGTCGAGCTCGTCGAAACCCCGTTCGTGGTCTCGACAGGCTCGACCGACGAGGTGGTCCCGACAGGCTCGACCGACGAGGTGGTCCCGACAGGCTCGACCGACGAGGCGGCGGCGTACCGCCGCGGCCGTCGCGCCGGGCGTCCGGCGCGCTCCGGCCGGGCGCCGTACCCGACGAGGTTCGGCTCGGGCACATCCTCGCTGGTCGAGCTTGCCGAGACCCGGTTCGTGGTCTCGACAGGCTCGACCGACGAGGTGGTCCCGACACGCTCGACCGACGAGGTGCTCCCGACAGGCTCGACCGACGAGGTGGTCTCGACAGGCTCGACCGACGAGATGGTCCCGACAGACTCGACCGACGCCCCTTCCGACAGGTCGAAGGTGATCAGCGGTTCGCCGACCTCGACGGTCTGACCCTCCTCGGCGTGCAGCACCCGCACGACGCCGGCGCACGGCGACGGCAGCTCGACCAGCGCCTTGGCGGTCTCCACCTCCGCGATGACCTGGTTGAGCTGGACGGCGTCGCCGACGGCCACGCGCCACTCGACGACCTCCGACTCGGTCAGCCCCTCGCCCAGGTCCGGCAGCCTGAACTCGCGCATCGCCATCACGCTCCCACCGCCACGCCCGCGACGTCGCCCGCGGACGCCGGGACCCGCCCCAGCACGCAATCCACGCCGTCGAGCACGCGGTCGAGGTCCGGCACCTGGTTCCCCTCGAGCTTGGCGGGCGGGTACGGGATGTCGTAGCCGGTCACGCGCACGGGCGGCGCCTCGAGGTACTCGAAGCAGCGTTCGGTGGCCGTCGTCGCGATCTCGGCGCCGACGCCGGCCTCCCGCGGCCCCTCGTGCAGCACGACGAGCCGGCCGGTGCGCCGCACGGATGCGGCGATCGTGTCGTGGTCGATCGGCGACAGCGACCGCAGGTCGATCACCTCGACCGAGACGCCCTCGTCGGACGCCGCGACGGCCGCGTCGAGCGCCGTCGCCACGTGCGAGCCGAACGTCACGAGCGTCACGTCGTCCCCCGGTGAGACCACGCGCGCCGAGCCCATCGGGGCGACGTCGTCGAGCGGGAGGTGCGGGTCCACCTCGCCCTTGACGTGGTAACGCCGCTTGGGCTCGAAGAAGACGACGGGGTCGTCGCAGGCGATCGCCTGGCGCAGCATGGTGGCGGCGTCCTGCGGGTTCGCCACCGAGACCACCCGCAGCCCGGCCGTGTGCACGAAGTAGGCCTCGGGCGACTCCGAGTGGTGCTCCGCCGCACCGATGCCGCCGGCCACGGGGATCCGGATCGTGACGGGCAGCTTCACCGCCCCGTTGGTGCGCGCGTGCATCTTGGCGAGCTGGCTGACGATCTGGTCGAACGCGACGTACACGAAGCCGTCGAACTGGATCTCCACCACCGGCCGGTAGCCGCGGTACGCCAGCCCGATCGCGGTGCCGAGGATGGCGGACTCCGCGAGCGGCGTGTCCACCACGCGCCGCGCCCCGAACTCGGACTGCAGCCCGTCCGTCACGCGGTACACACCGCCGAGGCGGCCGATGTCCTCGCCGAGCAGCATGACGGTCGGGTCGTCGGTCATCGCCCGGCGCAGGCCAGCGCCCAGCGCCTTGGCGAGGGTGAGAGTCTGGGTGGTCATCGGTCGGCCCCCTGTCCGTTCGTGGCGGTCGTGGCGGTCGTGGCGGTCGTGGCGTCGGACACGTCGGCGAAGCCCGCGAGGTAGCGCGCGTGCTCCTCGCGCTGGGCGCGCACCGCGGTGTGCGGCTCCGTGTAGACGTGGTCGAAGACGCTCAGCGGCGGCGGGTCCTCGATGGCGATGCAGCCCTCCCGCAGCTCGGCGGCGACGGCGTCGGCGGCGTCGCGCACGCGGGCCTCGTCGTCGTCGGTCAGCAGGCCGCCGGAGCGCAGGTACGCCGCGAGGCGCGCGACCGGGTCGCGCTCGGCCCAGGCGTCGACCTCGGCGGCGTCGCGGTACCGGGTGGGGTCGTCGGCGGTGGTGTGCGGGCCCATCCGGTATGTCACGGCCTCGACGAAGGTGGGGCCGCCGCCGGTGCGCGCGCGGTGCAGCGCCTCGCGGGTCACGGCCAGCACGGCCAGCACGTCGTTGCCGTCCACCCGCACGCCCGGGACGCCGAACCCGGACGCCCGCTGCACCAGCGGCACAGCCGACTGCAGCGCCACCGGCTCGGAGATCGCCCACTGGTTGTTCTGGCAGAACAGCACGTACGGGATCTGCCAGGTGGCGGCGAAGACGAACGCCTCGTTGACGTCGCCCTGGCTCATCGCGCCGTCGCCGACGTAGGTGACCACGGCGGGCGTGCCGTCGTCACCCGGGACGACGACGCCGCGCTCGACGTCGGCCTGGATCCCCAGCGCGTAGCCCACCCCGTGCAGGGCCTGCGCACCGATGATGACCTGCGGCGTCGCCATGCCCGCGGTGTACGGGTCCCAGCCGGAGGCGGTGACGCCGCGCCACACGCGCAGCAGCTCCACCGGCGTCACCCCGCGTGCCCGCGCGACGGCGTGCTCGCGGTAGCTGGAGAACACGAAGTCGTCATCGCGCATCGCCCGGGCCGAGCCCACCTGCGCCGCCTCCTGGCCCAGCAGCGGCGGCCACAGCGCGAGCTCGCCCTGCCGCTGCAGCGCCGTCGCCTCGGCGTCGATGCGCCGCGCGACGACCATGTCCTCGTACAGGCCGAGCAGCGTCGCGCGCGCCCCGTCCGAGCCGTCGTCGACGTCGGTCAGCCAGCGGTCCAGCCCCGGGTCGGGGTGCCGCACGCCCTTCTGGTCGAGCAGCCGGACCGCGCCGGCCATGACCGCGCCGGCGGTGCTCGTCGTGCTGTCGGTGCTGTTGCTCGTCGTGTCGTCCGTCGTACCGGACGCCGTCTCGGTCCGCGCTCCGCCCGCTCGTGACAGGTCGTCGCGGGACGTCGAACCCATGGTGCTGGGCATCGTCGCCTCACCTCGCGTGTCCCCGGCCGCTCCGCGTCGAGCGCCGGATACCGCGAACGTAGCGCCGCTCACAGGCCGCGACCACCACCTTCGCCCGCACTGCGCAGAGTGCTCAGCCTGCCCCCGCTACGCTGGTCGATGTGCGCAGCTACGACGCCGTGGACCTGAGCCTTCTGTCGGCCCTCGCCCAGGACCCGAGGGCCACCATCGCCGCCCTCGCGGAGCGCCTACGCCTGTCCCGGAACACCGTGCACGCGCGGCTGGCCCGGCTCGAGGAGGCCGGCGCGTTCCTCGACTTCGACCGGCGCATCGACCCGCAGTTCCTCGGCCACCCGCTCACTGCGTTCCTCGAGGTCGAGGTGCGGCAGAAGGAGCTCGGACGCATCGTCGACGCGCTGGCCCAGATTCCCGAGGTGGTGCAGGCGTTCGGCCGCAGCGGTACCGCCGACCTGCGCGTGCAGGTGGTGTGCCGGGACACCGACCACCTGTTCCGCATCGACGCCGCCATCCTCGCCGTCGACGGCGTGGAGCGCACCGAGACGTCGCTGTCCATGGGCGAGCTCATCCCTTTCCGCATCCAGCCGCTCATCGACCAGGCGCGCCGGGGGCTCTGACCCGCGGCGTCGATCGCGGTCGGGAAGGTCAGGTCCGCCAGGCGACGACGAGGTCCGCACCGTCGCGCGTCGACTCGATGAGCTCGGCGTTGGCCTGGTCCGAGCCGCGCGCCCAGCGCCGGGCGTCGGCGCGGCTCTTGCCGAACGCGTGGTGCCGCTCCTCCAGCCGCCCGAGCCGCACGTCGTCCGGCACGTCGACGTACCAGACCTCCGCCATCCGGGCCCGCGCGGCCGGCCACGCGCCCGAGGGTGCGAGCAGGTAGTTGCCCTCCGTCACGACCAGCGGCACGCCGGCAGGGACCCCGACCCCCGCCGCCACCGGCTCCTCGAGCTCGCGGCGGAACACGGGCGCGTAGACGGGCGGGTCGCCGGGCCGCGCGCCGGCGAGGCGCGCGACCAGCGCGGCGTAACCCGCGTCGTCGAACGTGTCGATCGCGCCCTTGCGGTCCCGGCGCCCGAGCTCGGCCAGGACGGCGTTCGACAGGTGGTAGCCGTCCATCCCCGCCTCGACGGCGAGCTCCGGCCCGAGCGCCTCGACGAGCACCCGGGCGAGTGTCGACTTCCCCGACCCAGGCGCCCCGACGATCCCGAGGATGCGCCGCTCGCCCAGCACCGCCAGGCGCCGGGCGCGTGCGACGAGCTCCGCCGTCGACGCCTCGACCGGCCCGCGCGACCTGTCAGGGCCACGACCTGCGAAACCGTGCTGTGGTCCTGACAACTCAATCGCCTCGCGAGTTGTCAGGACCAGGACCCTCAGAACCCGCGCGTGGGCCTGACAGGTCCGGGAGGTGCACCAGCCACGACCGCGGCCCGACGTGCGCCACCCGCGTGCTCGCGACGCGCACCGCCGCCGCGCAGGCGTCGGGCAGCGACTCGCCCCGGGCGAGCGCCACAGCGAGCGCCCCGTGGAACGCGTCTCCCGCGCCCAAGGTGTCGACCGCCGTCACCGACGGCACGGGCACGACGCCGCTGCCGGCCACGGCGCCGGTGGACGTGTCCGGCACCGACCAGGTCACCGGGTCCGCGCCACGCGTCACGACCACCGACCGCGCACCTAGCAGCAGTGCGCCGTGCGCGCCGTCCGCCGCCCCGGGGACGATGCCGGCGGGCACGGTGAAGTCGGCGCTCAGCGCCGCGACGTCCGCCGCGGGCAGCAGCTCGGCGAACAGGGGCCGCCACCGGCCGCCGTCGAGCACGACCCGCGGCCGCGGGCGCAGTCCCTCGACGTACGCGAGCACGGCCCGCGCGATCGCGGGGTGGTGGCCGTCGAACAGCACGACGTCGGGCGCGGGGAGCCGGGCGAGCCGGACGGCGGTGGGCGTGGGCGCCACCGCGAGCGCGCCGTCGGGCGAGACGACGGACCGCTCGCCCGTGGCCTCGTCGACGAGGACCGCGGAGACCGCGAGCGGGAATCCCTCGTCCGGGCCGGCGACGTCGTGCACCTGCACCTCGCAGGCGTCCAGGTCGGCGCGGGCCGCCTGGGCGACGGGGCCGGCGCCGAGCGCGCTGATCAACACGGACCGCGCGCCGAGGGCCGCGGCGGCCACCGCGGCGTTGGCCGCCGGGCCACCGGCCGCGACGTCCTGCCGCGTGGCGGTGACCTTCTCGTCCGCGCCCGGTCGCCCGGCCGCGCGGTGCACGACGTCGAGCGTGGTCAGCCCGACGAACCAGCAGACAGCCATCGGTCCCCCTTTCCTCGTCGGTCGAGCTTGCGCCGTCCTGAGCCTGTCGAAGGGTCCGGACCAGTGACGATCCGGGTTTCGACCGGCTCAACCAGCGAAACAACTTCCTAGCGGCCGGCGTCGTCCACGGCGTACGGCTCGATGGCGGCGATCTCGTCGTCGGTGAGCGCCGGGGCGGCGAGCGCCGCCACGTTGTCCTCGAGCTGCGCCACGGACGACGCGCCGATGAGCGCCGACGTCACGCGGTCGTCGCGCAGCACCCACGCCAGGGCGAGCTGCGCGAGGGTCTGGCCGCGGCCCTCGGCGATCGCGTTCAGCGCCCGCGCCCGCTCCAGGTACGTCTCGGTGAGGTTGGACGACGACAGGAACGGCGAGTCGCTGCGCGCTGCGCGCGAGCCCTCCGGCGCCGACCCGCCGAGGTACCGGCCGGTGAGCAGGCCCTGCGACAGCGGCGAGAAGACGATCGTCCCGATGCCGAGGTCCTCGACGACGTCGAGCAGCGATTCACTCTGCCGGCCGTCGTAGGCGTCCTCGCGGTCGGCGATCTCGACGTGCCGGTTGAACATCGAGTAGCTCGGCTGGTGGATGAGCAGCGGGACGCCGAGGTCGGCCAGCACCTGCGCGGCCTCGCGGGTGCGCGACGGCGAGTAGTTGGAGACACCCACGTACGTCGCCTTGCCCTGCTGGACGGCGGTCGCGAGCGCGCCCATCGTCTCTTCCAGCGGCGTCGACGGGTCCGGGCGGTGGTGGTAGAAGACGTCGACGTGGTCCAGGCCCATCCGGTTCAGGGACTGATCGAGCGACGCGAGCAGGTACTTGCGCGAGCCGTGGTCGCCGTACGGGCCGGGCCACATGTCGTAGCCCGCCTTGGTGGAGATGACGAGCTCGTCGCGGTACGGGCGGAGGTCCTTCGCCAGGTGGCGGCCGAAGTTCTCCTCCGCCGAGCCGTAGGGCGGGCCGTAGTTGTTGGCCAGGTCGAAGTGCGTGATCCCCAGGTCGAAGGCCCGGCGCAGGATGGCGCGCTGGGTGTCGAGCGGGTTCACGTCGCCGAAGTTGTGCCACAGGCCCAGCGACAGCGCGGGCAGGTCCAGGCCGGAGCGGCCGGTGCGGCGGTAGGTCATCGACTCGTAGCGGGCGTCGTCGGCCAGGTACCGAGGTGCGAGAGGCATGGCACCATCTTCCATCACCGCCGGTCGAGCCTGTCGAGGTGTTGCCGGTCGAGCTCGCTCAACCAGCGACCGGCGGGACGGGGAAGTTCGCGCGGAACACGTTGTCCGCGTCCCAGTCGCGCTTGACCTCGCGCAGCCGGGTGAGCGTGGGCTCGGGGAAGGCGTCGGCGAGCCGCTCGGGCCGGGTGTCGGTGTCGAACGACAGGTAGAGCCCGTCGGTGTACGGCGCCATGACGGCGTCCCACACAGCGTCCAGCCGGTCCTGCGAGGACGACATCGCCGACAGCAGGAAGTTCTGGTGCCGGTGCGCGTACGCCGTCGCCCCCGGGTCGACGTCGTTCGCCGCGCCGCCGGTGGCCCGGATCTGCAGGAAGTACGTCTCCCCGGACAGCGCGAGCTTCTCGAACGCGCGGCTCGTGGCGGTGTCGAGGTGGTCGACCAGCCCCGACCGGACGGCCGGGTCGCCGCCGCCGGAGTGGTGCTTGTCCCCCGCCTGCACGACGCCCGAGTACGGCATCAGGTAAGCCTGGTGGCCCAGCAGCGGCCCGGCGCCGGCGAGCCGCTCAAGCTGCTCCACCGCCGCGTCGGTGTCGTCGCCCGCGAAGACGGTCATGAGCTGCGCGACCGGCCCCTGATCGTCGCTGCCGTCCGAGAGCCGCCCCCGGCGCCCGGGCGACAGGATGAGGAAGCTCGTGAGCTCGCGCGGCGCCGACTCGATGACGGCGCCCCAGCGCTCCAGGACGCCCGCGATGTCGGTGGCGTCGAGCGTCATCTGCGAGAACACCACGTTCCCCAGCTCCATGGCCTCGACCTCGACCCACGTGACCGCGCCCAGATTGCCGCCGGCCCCGCGCAGCCCCCAGAACAGGTCGGGGTGCTCGTCGGCCGACGCGCGCACCACGCGCCCGTCGGCGGTCACGACCTCGGCCGCGACGACGTGGTCGATCGTGAGGCCGTAGGTGCGGCCCAGGTACCCCACGCCGCCGGCGGTGGCGAGCCCGCCCACCCCGACGCCGCCGTAGTCGCCCGAGCTGATGGCCCAGCCCCGCGGCGCGAGGGTCTCCGCCACGCGGCCCCAGGTGGCGCCGGCGCCGATCCGCACCCGGCGCGCGGCCTCGTCGACCACCTCGATCTGGTCCAGCGCCCCGAGGTCGACCACGATGCCGCCGTCGTTGGTGGACCGGCCGCTGATGCCGTGCCCGCCGGAGCGCACCCCGAGCGGGACGTCCTGCGTCCGCGCGAACCGCACGGCCTCCGCGACCTGCTCGGCGTCGCGCGGGCGCAGCACCAGGCCGGGCGCGCCGGAGCGCAGATAGTTGTGGCGGACGACGTCGTAGGCGCGGTCGCCCGGCTCGACGGCGCTCGGCGCCAGCGTGGCGGGAACGCCGGCGTAGTCGATGTCCGGGCGACGCAGGGCGATCGCCCGCTCGCCGCGCTGCGTCGCGGCCGAGGCCGTGCCCGACGACGCGCGCTCGCGCGCCACCACCTCGCGGACGGCGGGCGCGACCTCCTGGCCGTAGACCTGGATCAGGTTCGGGTCGTCGGCGGCCAGGATGAACGTGCCGATGCCGTCGGAGAGCGCGAGCGCGGAGAGCTCCTCCACCCATTGCTCCACCGGCCCCTGCAGGAAGCCCTGGCGCGACGGCGCCAGCTCGCCCTGGACGTTGAGCAGTCGGCGCACCGCGGCGGGATGACGGCCGGCGGCCGTGGCCGCCTCGTCGATGATCTCGTGCCCGCGCTGCAGGTCGCCGTCCTTGAGGTACGCCAGCGACGGGAGCCAGCCGTCGGCCTTGCGGCCGATCAGGCGCAGCATGCGCGGCTTGAGCGCGCCGAGCCAGATCGGCACGTCGTGGGCGGGCTCGGGGCCGCGCTTCGCCCCGGCCACGCGGTGGTGCGTGCCGTCGACCCGCAGCCCCCGGCGCTCCCGGCCGTCCCAGATGCCGCGGATGATGTCGAGCGCCTCGTCCAGCGCGTCGACGGACTCGCCGGGGGTGAGCCGGGTGCCACCCATCGCGACGATCGGGTCCCAGAACCCGCCGGCGCCGAGGCCGAGGGCGGTGCGGCCGCCCGAGAGCAGGTCGAGCGACGCGACGGCGCGCGCGAGCACGGCGGGCTGCCGCAGCGGCAGGTTGAGCACGTTGCCCGCGACGGTCACCCGCTCCGTCCGCGCGGCCACCCAGGACAGCAGCGTCCACGTGTCGAGGAAGGCGGGCTGGTACGGGTGGTCCTGGAACGTCACCAGGTCCAGGCCCGCGGCCTCCGTCAGCTGGGCGAGCCGCACCGGCACCTGCGGGTCGCGGTTGGTGGGGGTGATGAACGTGCCGAAGACCAGGTCGTGGCCGTAGTCCGTCATGCGGGACCTTTCGCGGGGAGGACCGCTCCCGGGATGGGAGATCGTCTGCACCGCAGACGATATCAGCGCCAACTCTTCTGACCAGCCGCACATTCCCTTACGATGGCCGGGTGACCACCACGACGGACGCGAGCACCGACAGCGCGACCCCCTCCCCGCTGGGTTGGTCGCTCGCCGCCCTGCTGCGCGAGTGGAGCAACCACGTCGCCGCCGTGTGCGCCGACGTCCCGCACGGCCCGCGCGGCTACGAGGTGCTGGCCGCCGTGGTGCACGACGCGCCGCCCACGCAGGCCGCGCTCGCCGCCCGCCTCGGCATCGACCGCACCGTCATGACGTACCTGCTCGACGAGCTCGTCGGCTGCGGCCTGGTCGAGCGGCAGCCGGACCCGTCCGACCGCCGCGCCCGCCGCATCGTCCCGACCGACCACGGCCGCGCCGTCCTCGCCGACCTCGACGCACGGGTGCGCACGGCCGAGGACGAGCTCCTCGGCGGCCTCGAGGTCGCCGAGCGCGACGCCCTGCGCCACCTGCTCGCGCGGGCCGCCACCGGCGCCGCCCCGGGCGACGACCGCTGCGCCGTCGTCGCCCGGGTGGTGGACGCGGGGGCCTGACCGCCAGCGTTCAGCCGGCGATCCCGACGGTCACCACGGCACCGGCCCGAGGGCGTCCACGAACGTCCCCGACGGCGCCGAGTCCGGCAGCGTCGCGGCCCGGTGCACCACCTCGGCCGCGTCCTCGGGAGCCAGCGGCGCGTGCTCCCGGGCCATGGGCGCGAGATCGGTCCGCACGAACCCCGGGCAGACCGAGGTGACCTTGATCGGCGTCCCGGCGAGCGCCTTCGCCAGCGCCACCGTGACGCCGTTGAGCGCCGCCTTCGACGACTGATAGGCCGGCACCACCGTGGCGTAGTAGGGCGACGCCGAGTCCTGCTGGTCCGCGAACGAGCCCATACGGGTACTGACGTTGACGATGCGTCCCGCGGCGCTGCGGCGCAGCAGCGGCAGGAACGCCTCGAGGACGGCGACCGGTCCGAGCACGTTGGTCGCGTAGGTGCGGCGGAACAGCTCCAGGTCCACCGCCTCCGTCGCGTCCGACGTGGCCTCGGGCAGCACCCCGGCGTTGTTGACCAGCACGTCGAGCCGGCCGAACCGGTCCCCCACGAGCGTGGCCGCGGCGCGGACCTGTTCCGCGTCGGTGACGTCGAGCAGCACGCTGCTGGCCTCGCCACCCTCGCTCCGGACGAGGTCGGCCGCGGCACGACCGGCCTCGTCGCTGCGCGCTCCGACCACCACGTGGTGGCCGTCGCGGGCGAGCCGTCGGGCCACGGCCAGCCCGATCCCTCGGGTGGCTCCGGTGACGAGTGCGATCTGCATGACGTGTCCTCTCGGGGAGCGGTGACGCGCCCCGGGCGGGGCCGCACGCCCATCACAGCAACGCCGCGGCACGGGCACCGGCGGGAATCGGTCACCTCGTCGAGGACGAGATCCCCGGTCGAGCCAGTCGAAACCAGCAGCACGAACGCTGGTCGAGCCTGTCGAAACCAGCAGCACGAACGCTGGTCGAGCCTGTCGAAACCAGCAGCACGAACGCTGGTTGAGCCTGTCGAAACCAGGTCAACAGGTTTCGACAGGCTCAACCAGCGTTACTTTCGACAGGCTCAACCAGCGAGAGGTTCGACAGGCTCGACCAGCGATCGGCCGGTCAGCCCCCGATCGCCGCGCCGACGTCCTTGAGGAAGGCGTCCGCGGCCTGGTCCGGCGTCATGCGCTCGAACAGCACCTCGGTGTTGAGCCGGATCATGATGTCCTGGATCTCGTTGGCACCGTTCGGGGGCACCGCGGGGTTGTCGACGATGTCGCCCTCGATGTCCGCCATGAAGTCGGCCATCCGCTGGTCGGCAGCGGTGAGGTCGCCGAGGACGGCCTCCCGCACGGACGTGTTCGCCGGCAGGCCGCGGTCGGTCAGCTGCAGCTTCGCGGCCTCTGGGTCGTTGAGGAGGAAGTCCACGAGCTTCGCCGACTCCTCCGGGTGCTCGCTCTTCGCGGAGACCGCGTAGTACATGGCGGGCTTGAAGTACATCCCGGTGCGGTCGAACTGGGACTCGCCCGGCAGGCGGAGCAGCTCCAGCTCATGCCCGGAGGCGTCCGAGAGCGCCCCGAGCTGGTTGGACCACCACACGCCCATGGCCCCGGCGTTGGTACCGAGCAGCGAGCCCTCCGGGCCGGCGTTCTGGTACTCCACGGAGCGGGAGGCGTCGGGCTGGCCACCGTTGGCCATGAGGTCCAGCGACGTCTGGAAGAACTCGGAGACGGTCCCCTTCGAGACGCCGAGCGTGCCGTCCTCGGTGTAGAGCGCCTCGCCCTTCTGGCGGGCCAGCACGTTCAGGCCGGCCTCGTTGAAGCCGTAGTCCTGCGCGCCCCACACCCCGTCCCCGGCGCCCTTCGAGACCTTCCCGGCGATCTCGACGTAGTCGTCCCACGTCCAGGTGGTGTCGTCGGGCATGTCGACGCCCGCGTCCGCGAAGATCTGCGGGTCGGCGACCATCGCGTAGGCGTTCACGCCGGTCGGGATGCCGTAGAGCTTGCCGTCGATCTCCCCCGTGCTGAGGATGTCGTCCGAGATCTCGGCCGTGTCCACGTCCAGCTCCGCGAGGTCGGCGATCACGCCGCGCGTGGCGTAGTCCGACAGGTACCGCTCCTCCTGCGTGATGACGTCCGGGGTGTCGCCGCCCGCCGTGGCGGTGGCGAGCTTGTCCCAGTAGCCGCCCCAGTCGGTGTAGTCCGGCACCACGGTGATGCCGGGGTTCTTCTCCTCGAACAGGTCGATGATCTGCTGCGTCGTCGTGTGCCGGTCGTCCGAGCCCCACCAGGCGAAGCGGATCTCGACGTCGCCGTCGCCGCCGCCGTCGTCGTCGGCCGGTAGCGCGCCCGAGTCGCCGGAGCAGGCGGTGAGGGCGAGCACCCCCGCCGCGGTGAGTGCGGCGATCGCGGCGCCGTGGCGCCGGGCCCGCCGGGTGGCTGTGAGTCGCATAGGGATCTCCTTCGTCGGTGAGCGCTTCGATGAGCTCTTCGGTTGACTCGGCGAGGACTACTTGATGCCGGTGGTGGCGATGCCCTTGACGAGGTACTTCTGGCCGAACAGGAAGACCAGGAACACGGGGATCAGCGAGACGATCGACATCGCGAACAGCGGCCCCCACGAGCTGTTGCTCGTCGCGTCCACGAAGGTGCGCAGCGCGATCGGCACGGTGTACATGTCCGGCTTGGTCAGGAAGATCAGCTGGCTGAAGAAGTCGTTCCACGTCCAGATGAAGGTGAAGATCGCCGTGGTCGCCAGGGCCGGCAACGACAGCGGCAGCATGATCCGCAGGAAGATCCGGCCGTGCCCGCACCCGTCGAGCCGGGCCGCCTCGTCGAGGTCCTTGGGGATACCGCGGAAGAACTGCACCATGAGGAACACGAAGAACGCGTCGGTGGCGAGCAGCTTCGGCACGATGAGCGGCAGGAACGTGTTGATCCACGAGAGCGACGAGAACAGGATGTACTGCGGCACGATGATCACGTGGATCGGCAGCATGATCGACATGAGCATGACGGCGAACCACAGGTTGCGGCCCCGGAACTTCAGCCGCGCGAACGCGTAGGCCGCCATCGAGCACGAGACCAGGTTGCCGAGCACGCTGCCCAGCACCACGATCGCCGAGTTGAGCAGGTAGTGGCTGAACGGGTCGAGCAGCGCATTCCACCCGTCGGTGTAGTTGGAGAAGTCCCACTCGGTCGGGATCAGCCCGGGCTCGCGGAAGATCAGCGCGGTGGGCTTGAACGAGCTGGCCAGCATCCACAGCAGCGGGTACAGCATGACCAGGCCGAACGCGATCAGCGCGACGTGCTTGCCCAGCCGCCGCAGCCGCGGGCCGACCCGCCGACCCCGCGGCCGATCGGGAACCTCTGCCGCGAGCTCGCTCAGGGTGCGCCGCGCGGGCGACTCCTCGGGACGCGCCTTCGGGCGCACGGGGGTGTCAGTCATCGTAGAAGACCCAGAACTTGGAGGCGAGGAAGTTGACGGCCGTCATCCCTGCGATGACGAGCAGCAGGAACCACGCCATCGCCGACGCATATCCCATCTGGTAGGAGCCGAAGCCCTTCTCGTAGAGGTAGAGCGTGTAGAAGAGCGTGGAGTCCACCGGGCCGCCCGTCCCGCCACTGACGATGAACGCCTGCGTGAAGGTCTGGAACGCGCCGATGAGCTGGAGCACGAGGTTGAAGAAGACGATCGGCGTCAGCAGGGGCACGGTGATGCTGCGGAACTTGCGCCACCACCCGGCGCCGTCGATCGAGGCCGCCTCGTAGTACATGACGGGGATCTGCCGGAGCCCCGCGAGGAAGATGACCATCGGCGCCCCGAAGGTCCACACGTTGAGCACGATGAGCGTGCCGAGCGCGTAGTCGGGGTGCGACACCCAGCCGACGCCCTCGACGCCGAAGAAGCCGAGCACCTGGTTGACCAGCCCGTCGGCACCGAACACCTGGCGCCACAGGATCGCGATGGCGACGCTGCCGCCCAGCAGCGACGGCAGGTAGTACACGGACCGGTAGAAGGCGAGCCCGCGCAGGCCCTTGTCGAGCACCATCGCCAGCGCCAGCGCCGCGGCGAGCTGGAGCGGGACCGAGACGAGCACGTACGTGAACGTGACCCTGAGCGCCTGGAAGAACCGCGGGTCGGAGAACATCTGCGTGTAGTTCTCCAGCCCGATCCAGCCCGGCGCCTCGAGCAGGCTGTAGTCCGTGAACGACAGGTACAGCGACGCGACGAGGGGAAAGGCCGTGATGACGACCAGCCCCAGGAACCACGGGGCGAGGAAGATCGCGGCAGCCTTGCCGTCGCCCTTGCGACGCTCCTTGCCCGCGGCGCGGGTGCGGGCCACCTCCTGGATCACCGCCATCGCGACACCTCGCCTCGCGGCGTTCGGGTGGGCGTCATCGCCGGCCTCCGGATCTCCCTCGATCGGCGGCCCCCAGGGTTGTCGTGCCCTGGAAACCGGTTGCTCATCGAGAACTTATCACGGGAGGAACCGGTTTCCAATGGTGTACGGTCAACTCGTGAACCCGAGGGAGGCATCGATGCCCGACGTGAACCTCCGGCGAGCGTCGGTGACCATCGCCGACGTCGCCGATGCCGCCGGGGTCTCCCGCGCCACCGTCTCGCGCGTGATGAACGGTCGCAGCACCGTGGACCCCACCATCGCCGCCCGCGTGCAGGAAGCCGCGATCGACCTCAACTACCGGCCGAGCAATGTCGCGCGCAGCCTGTCCCTCGGCCGCACCACGACCGTCGCGCTCGTCGTGCCGGACCTCGGCAACCCGGTGTTCCAGCAGATCCTGCGCGGGGTCACGTCCGCCGCCGCCGAGGACGGCTATCGAGTGCTCGTGGCCGATGCCGCCGAGGACCCGTCCGAGGAGCCGGCGATCGCCCGCGAGGCGCGCATGCGCTGCGACGCCCTGATCCTCGTCGCCCCGCGCATGCCCGGCGCCGCGCTGGACGCCCTGCTACCCCTCGTGACGCCGGCGGCGGTCATCAACCGCGAGGTCGAGCACGCCGCCACGCCGAGCCTCGTCATCGACTACGCGGACGCCACCGTGCAGGTCGTCGAGCACCTGGTGGGCCTGGGGCACCGGCGGCTCGCGTACCTCGCCGGCCCGCGGGCCGCCGCGACCGACGCCGCGCGCCGCGCCGGCCTCGTCACCGCCCGCGAGCACCACACGGACCTCGAGGTCGTGGAGCTCCCGGTCGGCGCCGACCTGGCTGCCGGCCACGCCGCGGCCGCCGCGGTGCTCGCCAGCCGGGCCACCGCCGTCGTCGCCTACAACGACCTGGTCGCGTTCGGTCTCCTGGCCGCGCTCAACGAGGCCGGGGTCGCCGTGCCCGGCGACATCTCGGTGGCCGGCTACGACGACATCGACCTGGCGCGGTACGCCACGCCCGCACTGACCACCGTCTCCGTGCCGCAGGCCGAGCTCGGCCGGCAGGCGTGGCGCGAGCTGCACGCGGTGATCGACGACGGCGCGCACCCGGCCACGACCACCCGCTTCACCGCCCGGCTCGAGGCGCGGTCCAGCACCGGGCCCGTGCCCCGCAGCATCACGCGGGCCGCGGTCGACGAGCCCGCGCTCGTGCCCGCGCCGGCGGCCGACGAGGTCCCGCAGGGTCCGACCTGGTCGGTCGAGCCGCGCGAGATCGTGCTGCGGCACACGCGCGACCGGGTGCCGCTCGCGCGGTACGTGGACGGCGATCGGCTGCCCGCCATCCACTCCCCGCGCCCGTACCTGCACCCGGTCCACTCGCTCGCCGGGGTGGCGCTCACCGAGGCCGAGCCGGTGGACCACCGCCACCACTACGGCGTGAGCGTGGCGGTGCCCGACGTGAACGGCACCAGCTTCTGGGGGGGACGAACGTTCGTGGCCGACGTCGGCCCCACGCTGCTGCCCAACCACGGGCGCCAGGCGAGCACGCGCACCGAGGTGGACCCCCTCGCCCCGCACGTGCTCCTGGAGACCGTGCGCTGGGACGACGAGCACGGCGACCCGCTGCTCGACGAGCAGCGGCGCCTCGGCGCGCGCCTCCTGGGCGACGACGGCTGGGCGCTGGAGTGGCGCAGCACCCTGCACGCGTCGCACGGCCCGCTGGAGATCCGCTCCCCGGCGACCAACGGTCGCCCGGGCGCCGGGTACGGCGGGCTCTTCTGGCGGGCGCCGATCGCGCAGCGCACGGTCGTGCTGTCGGAGGCCGGCGAGGGCGAGGAGCTCGCCCACGGCAGCACCTCGCCGTGGGTCGCGTTCGTGCAGCAGCACCACGACCCGTACGCCGAGGACCGCCCGACGACGGTGCTGCTCGCGCAGACGTCCCCCGCGCGGCACTGGTTCCTCCGGGCCGCCGAGTACCCCGGCGCCGGCCCGGCGCTGGCCTGGGACACCCCGCTGACCGTGCCCGCCGGCGGCACCGTCGAGACCGGGATCGTGGCCGCCATCGTGGACCACGCCCTCGACCTCGACGAGGCGGCCGCGCTCGCCACCGCGCTGCGCTGACCCATCACCCTGCGCCTTCCCGGCGCGACCCTGCATCGACACGGCACCGACTCACGACAGGACGACAATGACGGACCCGACCTCCGACGGCCTCGCCCCCCAGATCGCGGTGGTGGGCCTGCACGGCCACGGCGCGTCGCACGTGCGGCGCGTGCTCGAGCTGCAGCGCGAAGGCCGGGCTCGGCTGGCCGCCGTCGTGGACCCCCGCGAACCCGCGCCCGGCCACGATGCCCACGACGCCGGCGCGCCCTGGTTCCCCACGCTGGGCGACCTGCTGTCCACGCCGTCGGCACGGGTCGACGTCGTCATCCTGAGCACGCCCATCCCGACCCACCTGCCCCTGGCGCGTGCGGCGATGGAGGCCGGCATCGACGTGCTCCTGGAGAAGCCCACCACCGCCTCGCTCGCGGAGCACACCGAGCTCGTCGCGGTGGCCGAGCGCACGGGCCGCCGCTGCCAGGTCGGCTTCCAGACCTTCGGTTCACACGCCCTGCCCGCGGCCGCCGACCTGATCGCGCGCGGCGAGATCGGCGACGTGACCGGCCTCGGCGCGGTCGGCACCTGGGTGCGCACGGCCGCGTACTGGCAGCGCGCTGCCTGGGCCGGCCGGCGGCGGCTGGACGGGCGCGACGTCGTCGACGGCGTCGTGACCAACCCGCTGGCGCACGCGGTCGCGACCACCCTGCACCTGGGCGGCGCCACCACCGCGCAGGACGTCGTGTGGGTGGACACCGACCTGCACCGGGCCAACCCCATCGAGGCCGACGACACGTCGGCCGTGCGCGTGCAGGACGCCGGCGGCCGCCGCTACGGCTTCGGCCTCACGCTCTGCGCCCCCGAGCGCTCCCCCGCCCGCGTGGTGGTGCACGGCACCCGCGGCGATCTCGTGCTCGAGTACGAGACCGACCGTCTGCTGCTGCGCACGGACGCGGCGCAGATGGACAAGACCTACGGGCGCACGTCGCTGCTCGACGACCTCCTGGCCGCCCGCACCGACGACCGCCGCGCCCTGCTGTGCGACGTCCGCGACACCGGCGCATTCATGCGGGTGCTCGAGGGCGTGCGCACCAGCGCCGACCCGGCGCCGATCGCGCCCGAGCACGTCGACTGGCAGGGCGAGGGCGACGAGCGCCACCCCGTCGTCCGCGACGTCGAGCACTGGTGCGCCGAGGTCGCCCGCACGCAGCGCACCTTCGCCGAGCTCGGCGCGCCCTGGGCGCGCTGACGCCATCCGCCGGTTGAGCCTGTCGAAACCGCGCTCCTGTTTCGACAGGCTCAACCAGCGAAGGAGCGACTACAGGCCGAGGCCGAGGCCGAGGCCGAGGTCGGCGAGCCGCACCGGGTCGCCGGACGCGAGCGACCGGTTTCCGGCGTAGCCGATGCCGGAGGCGCGTAGGCCGTCGCGGAAGCCGGCGGCGCGGCCGAGCGGGTCGGCCTCGGTGCGCCCGCGGAAGACGTCGGAGAGCAGGAGGGCGTCGCCGCCGCCGTGCCCGCCCGCGTCGACGGCGACGATCGGCCGCTCCTCCGCCCGCTCCCAGTGCTTCTGCACGATCAGCCGCTCGCCGGCGGGGCGCACGGTGTCCCCGCCGAAGGCCGCGGTGAAGCTCGGGTCCACGGTCGCCTTGCCGTCGGCGCCGAAGACGACGGAGCCGCGCTCGACCACCTCGAGCTCGGCGCGGCCGCGCGAGCCGTTCACCACCACGCGGTAGCCCTCCCACGGCGCGCTGGCCGTGAGCGAGTAGGTGAGCACCGGGCCGCCGGCGTACTCGACGACGAGCCCGAGCGTGTCCTCGGTGGTGATGCCCGGGTCGAAGACGCTACGGTCGCGCCGGTAGCCGTCCACGGCCTGCGCCTCGGGACCGTAGAGCTCGGCGAGATACGGGTCGGCGTCGACGTCGATGTGCCAGGGGTCCACGCCCTGCTCGTTGAGCGCTCGCTCCCCCGCCGTCGGCTCGTAGCCCACCGCGTGCGCGGCGTCGTCGCCGTAGAAGCGCCGTCCGCCGCTCGCGAACACCCGCTGCGGCACGGCGTCGATCCACCAGTTGACGAGGTCGAAGTGGTGGCTCGACTTGTGCACCAGCAGGCCGCCGTTGTTGACCTTCTCGCGGTGCCAGCGGCGGAAGTAGTCGGCGCCGTGCACCGTGTCCAGGGCCCAGTCGAAGTGCACGGACAGCACCCGGCCGATCTCGCCGGAGGCGATGACCTCGCGCAGCGCCGAGTTCCGGGGCGAGTAGCGGTAGTTGAACGTCATCGTGAGGTCGCGGCCGGTCTCGGTGACGGCGTCCGCGATCTGCCGGGCCTCGGCCTCCGTCGCGGCGATCGGCTTCTCGACGACGACGTCGACGCCCGCACGCAGGGCGCGCGACACCAGGTCGGCATGGGTGTTGTCGACGGAGGTGACGATGACGCGGTCCACGCGCTGTTCGTCGAGCGCCTTCTCGAGGTGGTCCGGGTGATACACCGGGCGCTCGCTGCCGACTGTGGCGGCGACCTTGGCCTCGTGGACCGCGGCTCGCACGGGGTTGGGCTCCACCCAGGCGACGATCTCGCCGTCGTCGGCATGGTCCCCGACCAGCGCGTTCACGTACATGCCGGCGCGGTGACCGGTGCCGGCCACGGCATAGCGGCGACGGTCGGGACCGGACGGGACGGCGGGGACGGAGGGCATCGTCGATCTCCTGCATCAGCCTGGGAAGCGGTTTCCCGACAGCCTACCGGAGTGCCGCCGTCGACCCCACCCCGATCCGAGCCCCCGATCCCACAGGTCCGCCACGACCACCGACCGCGAGGTAGTTCGAAACTCGGCGAGGTAGTCCGAAACTCGTCGAGGTAGTCCGACCGCACGACGAAAGTGCCGAGCGAGGCCGGGCTTCGTGTCGCGAGGCCGGTCGGGTCTGGCGGGAGGTCGCGAGGAACGCCCTTCGACAGGCTCAGGACCCGCGGCCGGATGGCGCGCCTCGCGACATGAAGCCCGGCCTCGCTCGGCCCGACCCGAACTACCTCGCGGAGATCCGAACTGCCTCGCGGAGATTGGAACTATCTCGCGGAGATTGGGACTACCTCGCGGAGATCGGGACTACCTCGACGGCGTCAGCACGACCTGGCCGGCCCAGGTGAAGCCGCCGCCGAAGCCGAAGAGCAGGGTGGGCGTGCCGGCCGGGATCTTTCCGGCGTGCCACCACTTGGACAGGCCCATCGGGATGGAGGCGGCCGAGGTGTTGCCCGACTCCGTGATGTCGGTGACGACGACGCGGTCCTCGAGGCCCAGCGACTTGGCCAGCGGCTCGATGATCCGCAGGTTCGCCTGGTGGGCCGCCAGGACGCCGATGTCGTCGAGCGTCAGGCCGGAGGCGTCGACGATGCGCCGTGCACGGTCGGCGGCGCGGGTGATAGCCCACTTGAAGACGGCGCGGCCGTCCTGGGCGAACTTCCCGGCGGGCTGCTCGATCACCACGGCGGGGGTCAGCTCCGGCTCGGAGCCCCACACCACGGGGCCGACGGCGGGGGTGTCGGCCGCCTGGAGCACCACGGCGCCCGCGCCGTCGGCGGTGAGGATGCACGTGCTGCGGTCCGACCAGTCCGTGACGGAGGTGAGCTTCTCCGCGCCGATCACCACGGCCGTGCGCGCCGAGCCGGTGCGGATCGCCTGGTCGGCCAGGCCGACGGCGTAGGCGAAGCCCGAGCACGCGGTGTTGACGTCGATGACGCCCGGGCCGACGACGTTGCGCAGGTCCGGCTCCTCCTCGCCCTCGGGCGTGCTCGCTCCGGGCTGCACGCCGGTGCGCAGCGCGTACGCCACCCGCCCGGCGGTGTTCGGCGTCCGGTCCACCGCCGTCGTCGTGGCGACGATCACGAGGTCGACGTCGGTGCCCGCCACTCCCGCGTCGTCCAGCGCGTGCCGCGCCGCCGCCGTCGCCATGTCCGCGACGGTCACGTCGTCCGCCGCGACGTGCCGCGTGACGATACCGGTCCGCGAGCGGATCCACTCGTCGTTCGTCTCGACGAGGCGGGCGATGTCGTCGTTGGTCATGACCCGCTCGGGCTGATGGTGCCCGAGCCCGACGATGCGGGAGCCGGCTGCGCCGGCGGGGAGCGACAGTGCGGGAGCGGAGGGCTCAGTCATAGGGGCGATCATCCCACCGCGCCGCGGTGGGATGTCACGCCCGCCCGCACGGCGAGAACGGGCGACGCCGGCACCTGATGAACGACGGCTCGGCGATCGACGCCGGCTACCCGGCCGCGCCGAGTACCGCGCGGCGAATCTGTTCGACGGGGACCTTGGGCTCGCGGTCGGCCGTCAGCAGGCCGTTGGTCTCCTGCATCGTGTCAGTGAGCTGCGTGTAGCAGGAGCCGGCGAGGAAGTCGCTGGCGCGCACGGCGTCGTAGAGGGCCCCGACGCGGGCGATCCAGTCGTCCCCGTCGTCCGCGGTGGTGTAGCCCCAGCCGTCGTCGCGGCGGGCGCCGGCCTGGAAGCTCACCCCGCCGAACTCGGTGAGCATGACCGGCTGCCCGGCGTCGCGCGCCCCGCCGACGAGCTGGCGGCGGTGGGACGGGGCGATCCCGCTGACGATCCGCGCGCGGGCGTCGGCGTCGGCGTAGGTGCGGGCGAGCGCGGCGCCGTCGCCCTCGTAGTCGTGCACGGTGAGGATGTCGGTGTTCTGCTGCTCCCACCCGTCGTTGGAGATCACGGGGCGGGAGGGGTCGAGCGCGCGCGTGAGGTCCGTCAGGCCCCGGGAGTAGGCCTGCTGCTCCACGTCGTCGGCGACGTGCTGGATGCCCCACGACTCGTTGAACGGCACCCACGTCACGATCGAGGGGTGGGACACGTCGCGGTCGACGGCGTCCATCCACTCGCGGGTCAGCCGCTGCACCGCGACGGACGAGAACTCGTAGGCGCCGGGCGTCTCGCCCCACACCAGGATCCCGAGGCGGTCCGCCCAGTACAGGAAGCGCGGGTCCTCGATCTTCTGGTGGATGCGGCAGGCGTTGAAGCCGAGCTCTTTGACGAGCTCGACCTCACGTCGCAGGGCCGCGCGGGAGGGGGCGGCGAGGTGGCTGTCCGGCCAGTAGCCCTGGTTGAGCACCGACCGGACGTCGCAGGGCTGGCCGTTGAGCAGGAACTCCCCGCCCGCGATGCCGACGGTCCGTACGCCCAGGTAGGAGCTCACCGCGTCGAGGGTGGCCCCGTCGGCGTCGTGCAGGGAGACCACGGCGTCGACGAGCCGCGGCGTCCGGGGCGACCACGTCAGCTCGTCCTCGGCCTGCCCGTTGCGCTGGCGCGGGATCGGCACGCTCACCTCCACGGTGGAGCGCGTGCCCCTCACGGACACCTCGATCGTGCCCAGGTCCTCGTCCCGCTCGTCGAAACGCAGCGCGACCCGCACGGAGGCCCCGGCCGGGAGCGGCCCGCGGAACCGGACCGTCAGGTCCGCCGCCGCCGGCCCCTGCGGCAGCCACCGCAGGTGCTCGATGCTCGTCGACGGCACGGCCTCGAGCCACACCGTCTGCCAGATGCCGGTGGTGCGGCGGTACCAGATCGCGTGCGCGTCCTCGTGCCAGTCCTGCTTGCCGCGGGGTTGGGTGAGGTCGTGCGGGTCGTCCTCGGCCCGCACGACGACGACGTGCTCGCCGTCGTCCGCCACGTGCCCGGTCACGTCGAACGTGAACGGGGTGTGCCCGCCCTCGTGCTCGCCGACGAACCGGCCGTCGATCCACACCGACGCGCGGTAGTCGACCGCGCCGAGGTGCAGGAGCACCCGCGGGGCGTCGGCGGACCTGCCGGCGGCGGCGAGGTCGCCCGGGCCGATGCTGCGCGCGTACCAGACCACCGGGTGGAACCCGGGCTCGTCGACGCCCGAGGCCGCCGACTCCGGGGGGAAGGGCACGGTGATGGGCCGGCTCCCCGGTGACGCCGCGCCCCACCCGGCGGCCCATCCGGCGTCGATGCCGACGCCGTCGTCGTCGTGCCGGAAGGACCAGGTGCCGTCCAGGTCGGCCCAGTCGCTCCGCAGCATCTGCGGGCGGGGATAGCTCCCGTCCTGCCGGGTCGCGAGCGGCAGGCGGTCGAGCGCTGGACGGGTGTCGGCGGAGGTCGCGGCGTGGGTCACGCGGCGAGTTTACAGCGCTAGAAATCACTGTCAACGGTACGGTTCGCGGTGTGAAGAGGGTGACGCTGCAGGACGTCGCGGTGCGGGCCGGCGTCTCGATGAAGACGGTCTCCAACGTCGTCCGCGACTACCAGCACGTCAGCCCCCGGATGCGGGAGCGCGTGCAGGCCGCCATCGACGAGCTCGGGTACCGGCCCGACGCGCGCGGGCGCAGCCTGGCCACGGGGCGATCGAGCATGCTGGCGCTGGCGTTCCCCGACCTGCGTTGGCCCTACTTCACGGAGCTCGCCCACCTCTTCGCCCGCGCGTGCGCCGAGCGCGGATACCGGCTCCTGCTCGAGGAGACCGGCGGCACCACCGAGGGCGAGCTCGCCGTGCTGCGCGACCGCGACGCGGGCATCGTCGACGGCATCGTCCTGCACCCCCAGGCGCTCTCGGCCGAGCAGCTGGAGGCGCACGGCCTGGACACGCCGATGGTGCTCCTCGGCGAGGCGCCGCGACCGCCGGCCATCGACCAGGTCGCCATCGACAACGTCGCGGCCGCCGACGAAGCGGTGGCCCACCTCGTCGCCGACGGCCGACGACGGATCGGCTTCGTGGGCCACGAGGCCGGCGAGTGGTCGCACACGTCCCGGCTGCGTATCGAGGGCTACCACCTCGGCCTGGAGCAGGCCGGGCTCCCCGTCGCCGACGACCTGCTCGTGCCCCGCCACGCGGGCGACGCCCGCGGCGCGGAGGAGGCGCTCGGCGCCGCCCTCGACGCCGGCCTGCGTGTCGACGCGCTCCTGTGCCGCGACGACCACGCCGCGATCGGCGCGCTCCGCGCGCTGCACCTGCGCGGGGTCGACGTCCCGGGGGACGTCGCCGTCGTCGGCTGGGACGCCACCGTCCTGACGGCGAGCACGACCCCCAGCATCACGAGCATCGCGCCGGACACGCCCGCGCTCGTCGCTCGCACGCTCGACCTCCTGCTCGAGCGCGTAGACGGGTCGGACGCCGCGGGCCGCTCCGTGATCGTCGGACACCGCCTGCTCATCCGCGAGAGCGCGCCGGAGCCCGCCGGGACGTCCGGCCCCCGCTGAGGCGCGACCTCCGCGGGGGCCGGACGCACCGGGCTGGTGCCGGGTCGATCAGGCCGGGTCGTCCACCAGCGTGGCGAGGAGCTCGACGACCGCGCCGCGGACGTCCTCGTGCAGGTCCAGGCTGTCGAGGCCGGCGATCCGCTCCGCGGTCGCGCGCCCCGCGGAGACGACCTCCCACGCCGCGAGCTTGACCGCGTTGCCGGTCTGGGCCCGCTCGAGCACCTCGCGCACCGCCGCCCGCGGGTCGACGCCCAGCCGCAGGCGGCCCCCGACGACCACCACCGCCCCCGCGCCGGCCGCGGCCTCGAACGACACGCTCCAGCGGCCGTCCCGCCCGGTCACCGGCACGACCTCGCCGTCCACCGTGACCTCGCCCTCAGGGCGGCGGGCCAGGAAGGTGATCGTCCACTCCCGGACGGACGGGACGACATCGGCCCGGCCGGCGACGGCGCCCACCCGGAGCTCGCCGCGGTCCCGGTCCCAGTGCATGAGCGTGGTCGCGGCCGCGCCGGCCGACCCCTGCGCGTCGTCCTCCGAGTCCTCCGCGAGGTCGAGCTCGCCCGAGGCGCCGGGCGCGACGAGCACCTCGAGCGCCCGCGGGTTGCGGGTGGCGTCCCGCTCGTCGGGGCCGGCGAGCGGCAGGATCCCGCCGTCGCGCAGCAGCACGGGCACCGACTCGATCGGCCGGTGCAGCTCCACGTGCCGGTCCCCCGCGTAGACGGCCCCCGTGAACACGTCGGTCCAGCGGCCGGCCGGGAGCCAGGCCCGGGTGCGGCTCAGGCGGGAGACCTGGCTCCGCGCGGTCACGACGGGCGCGACGACCAGCTCGGTGCCGAAGGCGTACTCGTTCGGGACGCGGTACGCCTCGTCCCGGTGCGGCTCCAGGTGGTACATCGGGCGCACGAGGGGCGTGCCCGCCGCCGCCCGGTGGTTCATCGTGTGCAGGTACGGCACCAGGCGGTGCCGGAACCGCAGCGCGTCGCCCATGGCCTGGCGGTGCTCGGCCGGGAAGAGCCACGGCTCCTTGCGGATGAACGGGTTGTTCGCGGAGTGCAGCCGCATGATCGGCGAGAGGACGCCGAACTGGACCCACCGGGTCGCGAGCTCGTCGTCGCGGACGCCGCGGGTGTGCCCGCCGATGTCGTGGCTCCACCAGGCGTACCCGATGTTGGCCGCGGTGGCCGTGAACTCCGGCTGGAACGCCAGCGACTCCCACGACACCACGGCGTCGCCGGAGAACCCGACGGCGTACCGGTGGCTGCCCGGCCCCGCGTACCGCGAGAACGTCATTCCGGGGCCGCCGTGCCGGGCGGCGTCGAGGTGGTGGAAGTGGTTGAGCAGCCACAGCGGGTCGGCGCCGGGCAGGTTCGACGTGCCGCCCTGCTGCCAGTCGATCCACCAGAAGTCGACGCCCTGCTCCTCGAGCGGGTGGTGCAGCAGCTCGAAGTAGGCGCGCACGAAGTCGGGATCGGTGAGGTCGTGGGACACCGGCACCTCGGAGGTCGGGTCGATCCCCATCGCCTCGGCCACCGCCGGATAGGCGTCCTCGAACGCGCGCACGCCATCGGCCGGGTGCAGGTTGAGGGTCGTGCGCATCCCGCGCTCGTGCAGTGCGCCGAGGAAAGCCGCCGGGTCGGGGAACAGCGACCGCTCCCACGAGTAGCCCGTCCAGCCGTTGCCGTACTGCGGCGGCACGGAGCCGACCCGGTGCCAGTCCATGTCGATCACGGCGACGGACAGCGGGACGCCCTCGTCGTCGAACCGGTCCATCAGCTCCAGGTACGAGTCGGCCGAGTAGGGGTGGTACCGGCTCCACCAGTTGCCCAGCGCCCAGCGCGGCAGGCGCGTCGGCGCCCCGGACAGGGCGTACAGCTCGCGCACCGCGCGGGCGTAGTCACGACCGTGCGCGAAGACGTACAGGTCGCGGCGGCCGGCGGTCCGGGTGCCGAGCCGGCCATCGCCCTCGAAGAGGAACGAGTCGCTGTCGTCGATGGCCGCGATCCCGTTCGGGGACGCCACGCCCGGCTCCAGCTCCACGCGCCCGTCGACGTCGTCGAGGGTGCGCGCGGTGCCGCCGAGGTCGTGGGTGGCCTCCCCGTAGCGCCACCGGCCGGAGTCGGCGCCGACGAGCTCGACGACGAACCCGTGCGCGGACGGCTCGCGGCCGTCGAACCGCAGCCGCGCCCGCGACGTCGTGATCTCGATCCCGTCGCCGACGGGCCGGGCCGAGTACTCCGCCGGCCCGAGGTCGCGCCGGACGGCGAACGTCGACGCGCGGTCCTCGAACCCGCCGTCGGCGGACCACTCGACGCGGAACAGGCTGTCGGTCAGGACCGTCACCCGCCAGCGGTCACCGCGGACCTGCTGCTCGGCGCAGGCCTGCGGGGCCGCGCCGGGCAGGGGTCGGACGACGGGCAGCGGGTGTCGGGTGTCGACGACGTCGGTCACGGGTACTCCTCGGAGGTGGTGCAGGGTGGTCGGCGGGCCACGAGAGGGCTTAGCTCTTGACGGCGCCCTGGGTGATGCCGCTGATCACCCAGCGCTGCGCGATCAGGTAGACGACGACCGTCGGGGCCATCGCCATGAGGTACGAGGCGAACGCCACGTTGTAGTTCGTCCCGAACTGGCTCTGGAAGATGTTCTGCACCACGGGCAGCACCTGCAGCGTCGGGTCCGACACGATCATCGACGGCAGCATGAAGTCGTTCCACGACGCGAGGAACGCGAAGATGCCGACGGTGGCGATCATCGGGCCCAGCAGCGGCAGGATGATGCGCCAGAAGACCTGCCACGTCGTCGCGCCGTCGATGCGGGCGCTCTCCTCCAGCTCGACCGGTATCGAGCGCAGGTACGCCGAGAACAGCAGCACGCTGAACGCGAGCTGGAACATGGCGTGCAGGATGGCGACGCCCAGCGGGTTGTCGAGGCCCGTGAGCGCGGTGAGCTTGATCTCCGTCAGCGCGATCACGGGGAACGGCAGGAACATCGACGCGAGCAGGTAGACGAACGACCAGCGGAAGAACCGGTGCGACCAGTACCGCACGATCGCGTACGACGCGAGCGAGCTCAGCAGCAGCGTCAGGGCGACGGTGAGCGCCGCGACGCCGACGGAGATGCTGAACGACACCGGGAAGCGGGTCAGCTGCCACGCCTCGGCGAAGCTCTCCGGGTTGAACGGTGCCGGCAGCGCGAAGGCGTTGCCGGCCACCGACTGCTCGCTGGTCTTGAACGCCATCGTGAGGGTGACGTAGAGCGGCGCGAGCACGGTGAGGGAGCACAGGGCGAGCGCGACGGTGAGCGGCCAGCTCGTGCGGCGGCGGCCCCGGGCCGGACGACGGCGGGGCCGGTCGTCGGCCGGTGCCGGGGCGCGACCTTCGAGCGCGGGGGCGGTGGCGGTCACAGGCGGATGGTCCTTCCACGGGAGACGACGAGCTGGAGCACGGAGATGAGCACCGTGATCACGAAGAAGACCGTCGCGTTGGCCATCTGGTAGGCGTAGTCGCCGCCCGTGAAGCCGCCGAAGATCGTCATCGCGACGCTGCTCGTCGCATTGCCGGGGCCGCCGCCGGTGAGTCCGACGATGACGTCGTAGACGCCGAGGTACCCCTTGATCCCCAGGATCGTGTTGATGAGCACGAAGCCGGCGATGAGCGGCAGGGTGATGGAGCGGAACTGCCGCCAGGACCCGGCACCGTCCAGGGAGCTCGCCTCGTACAGGTCGCCGGGGATCGACGTGAGCCCGGCCGTGTAGACGAGCAGGGCGCCCGGGATGGTCTGCCAGGCGGACACGATGACGATGGCGAGCCAGGCCAGGTCGGGGTTGCCGAGGATGCTGTCGGTCAGCGGGTCGAGGCCGACCGCCGTGGCGAACGCCGGCAGGGTGTTCGAGAACAGGTAGTTGAACACGTACGCGACGACGATCCCGGAGACGACCATCGGGATCACGAAGATCGCCCGCAGCCCCGCCGCGAAGCGGATGCGCTTCGACAGCCCGATGGCGAGCACGAGGGCGATCGCCTGCGCCACGACCACCGTCACGACCGCGAAGCCGAGGGTGAACCCGTAGGCCTCGCGGACGCCCGGGTCGCCGAGGAGCGCCGCGTAGTTCCGCAGGCCCAGGAAGCTCCAGCCCCCGAAGCCGACGTAGTCGGTGAAGCTGTAGAAGATGCCCACCAGGGCGGGGACCACCACGAACACGGTGAACACGAGGAGGGCGGGGACGAGGAAGAGGTAGGCGATCGGCTCCGGTCGCCCATGGCGCCGTCGCCGGGTCCGGGCGGTCGGGGCGGTCGTCGCGGGCGTCGCGGGCGTCGATCGCGTGGCGGGCGCCGTCGTGGTCGAGGTGGTCATACCGTCGCCTCCCGGCTCGCGAGCCGGCGCCAGTCGGCGTCGAGCTGGTCGAGCATCGCCTCGAAGTTGCCCGACCGGATCGCGTCCTGCAGGTAGTTGCCCAGCGGGATCGACGTCGGGACGAAGGTGCCGGCCCCCTGGTAGAAGGCGGCGGAGTCGACGTACTGCTGCAGCCCGGCCAGCCGCTCGTCCTGCTGCGGGGGCCCGCCCTCGAGCGTCGAGTACGCGAGGTTGTCGGCGTTGTACGCGTTGAGGATCTCCGGGCGCATGAGGAACTCCACGAGCTCCTCCGCCTCCGCGCGGTGCGGGGTGGCGTCGGGGATGTACAGGCAGAGGTCGATGTTCACCCGGGCCTGGCGCTCGTCGGGGTTCTCGCTCACCGGCAGGACGAACGTCCCCACGTCGAGCTCCTCGTCCACCATGGCGATCTGGCTCAGCGCCCACGGGCCCTGGAGGTACATCGCGGCCCTGCCCTGACCGAAGGCGAGGTTGCCGTCGGCGTAGCCGCGCACGGCGTGGTCCGGGTTGAAGTACGACGAGATCGTCTTGGCCCGCTCCATCGGGACCGCCAAGGTCTTCGCGAACGAGACGTCCGAGTCGGGCCCGACGTCCGTCCCGAGCTCCTTCATCCGCCCGAAGAACTCGCCCGGGTCGACCAGGCTGCCGACGGAGTAGTCGAACAGTCCCTGCCACAGCGTCCAGGTGTCCCGGTCGGTCGCGTAGATCGGCGTGACGCCGGCCTTCTGCAGCGCGGTGCAGACGTCGACGAACTCGGACCATGTGGTCGGGACGGGGAGGTCGTGCTCGGCGAAGATCGCCTTGTTGTAGATGACCCCGGCGGCCGCCAACGAGTACGGCAGCACGCTCGTGCGCCCCGCATAGGTGGCGTACTGATCCGTGAGGCCGCTGATGTCCGTGCGCACGGTCGCCGCCGACGGCAGCCGCGACAGGTCGCCCATCTGGCCCCGGGAGACGTAGCGGGCCAGCTCCAGGTTGTCGTTGAAGCAGCCCACGTCGCCCGGCTGTCCCCGCACGAACTGGGGCGCGATCGCCGTCGTCGAGTCGTGCACGACGCGGAGGTGCGGCTGCTCCCCCTCGAAGCGTCGCAGCAGGTCGTCGAAGTAGGCGATGACCTCCTGCTTCTGCTCGTAGAACGTCAGCGTGGTGCGCCCGCCGGCATCCTGCGGCGCGGCACACCCGGCCAGCGGGACCGCCCCGAGGGCGAGGGTCCCGGCGGCCCCTGCGAGGAACGATCGACGACTCATCGCCGCGCCCCGCCGTTCGATCTTGCCCATATGTCGTCTCCTTCGACCACCATCGACTGCGACCGGAAACTTACAGCGCTGTAAAGCCTAGGTCAACCATGTCGCCGACGACCTGCTCGGGGACGAACCGGAACGGCCGGCGAGCGCCCGCTACACCCCTGCCTCGCGCGAGAAGCCCTCGATGTGGGCCTTCACCGCCTCCGCCGCGGCGTCCGCGTCGCCGGCGGCGACGGCGTCGAGCACCGTGCGGTGCTCGGAGCGCAGGCGGCCCGCCGTGCGCGGCCACGAGGGCAGCCGCTCGATCCCGACGGCGACGTACCCGCCGATCGCGCCGCGCAGGCCGGTCATGACGGCCTCGACCAGCACGTTCCCGGCCATCCGCACGAACTCGAGGTGGAACGCCTGGTCGAGCTCGAGGAACGTCGGCGGCGCGACGTCGGGATCGTCCATCAGGGCCAGGAGCCGCCCCGCCTCGTCGACGTGCGCTGCCGTGCCCGGCGCGCGGACGGCGACCCGGCCGGCGGCCTGGGCCACGGCCCACGACTCCAGCAGCACCCGGGTGGCGACCACGTCGCGCACCGGCAGCGTGCCCGTGGCGACGTGCAGCCGCACCGCGGCGCCCAGCCCGGCCGCCGGGCGGTCCACGACGATCGCGCCGGACTCCGGCCCCGACCCGACGCCGCTACGCACGATGCCGAGGGCCTCGAGGATTCGCATCGCCTCGCGCACGGAGGGTCGGGAGACGCCGAGATCCTCGGCGAGGGTCCGCTCGCCGGGCAGGCGGGCGCCGAGACCCCAGCGGCCGGCCGCGATGCCCTCCTCGAGGTGGACGAGGACGCGTTCATGGGTGCGCACCGGGCCAGCGTATCGGGCGTCCGTTATGTGGTCAGACCACATCGGGTACAGTGACCGACCGTGGTTCGGGCCCCGTACCGTCGTCGCCGCACCGAGGCAGCCGTGGCGACCTCGAGCAGGCCCGGCCATGCTGGACGAGCCGCACCGAGCCGCACCGCCGCCGCACCGAGAAGCCGCACCGAGGAGTCGAATGCGCATCGCTCTCGCCGCCACCTGCCTCGCCGACACCCTGTTCCCGGGAGCCCCGCGCGCCACCGTGCGGCTGCTGGAGCGGCTCGGCCACGAGGTGGTCTTCCCCACGGACCAGGCGTGCTGCGGGCAGATGCACGTCAACACCGGGTACTTCCGCGAGGCCGTGCCCGTGATCCGCAACCACGTGGAGACGTTCGCCCCCGTGGCCGACGGCGAGTGGGACGCCGTCGTCATGCCGTCGGGCTCGTGCACGGGCTCGGTGCGCCATCAGCAGGCGATGGTCTGCCGCCGCGCCGGCCTGGACGACCTCGCCGCCACCGCCGAGGCCGTCTCCGCCAAGACGTACGAGCTGTCCGAGCTGCTGGTCGACGTGCTCGGCCTCTCCGACGTCGGCGCCTGGTTCCCGCACCGCGTCACCTACCACCCCACCTGCCACTCGCTGCGCATGCTGCGCGTGGGCGACAAGCCACTGCGGCTGCTGCGCGCCGTCGAGAGCGTCGACCTCGTCGAGCTGCCTGCCGCCGACACGTGCTGCGGCTTCGGCGGCACGTTCGCGCTGAAGAACGCGGACACCTCGGCGGCGATGCTCGAGGACAAGGCGGCGAACGTGCGCGGCACGGGCGCCGAGGTGCTCACCGCGGGCGACATGTCGTGCCTCATGCACATCGGCGGCGGGCTGTCCCGACAGGGCACCGGCATCCGCGTGCTGCACCTGGCGGAGGTGCTCGCCTCCACCCGGGCGGAGCCCACCCCGCTGCCGGAGACGACCTTCAGCCGCCCCGAGCGGACGGAGGCGACCCGATGAGCCGCACCTTCCTGGGCCTGCCGCGCACGCTGCAGCGCCCCGACGACGCGGGCGCCGACGAGCCCTTCGGCCGGGTCCCGCACCCGCGGGAGCCCCTGCGCTGGGGCGACGCCTTCCCCGCCGCCGCGAAGCAGACGCTGGCGAACGACCAGCTGCGCCGCAACCTCGGCCACGCCACGCAGGTCATCCGCACCAAGCGGGCCGCCGTCGTCGGCGAGGTGCCCGACTGGGAGGCCCTGCGCGACGCCGGGTCGGCCGTAAAGCAGCAGGTCATGGCCCACCTGCCCGAGCTGCTGGCCCAGCTCGAGGAGAACGTCGTCGCGCGCGGGGGCGTCGTGCACTGGGCCCGCGACGCGGCCGAGGCCAACCGCATCGTCGCCGACATCGCGAAGGCCAAGGGCGCCGACGAGGTGGTCAAGGTCAAGTCGATGGCCACCCAGGAGATCGGGCTCAACGAGGCGCTGGCCGACGTGGGCATCGCCGCCATCGAGACCGACCTGGCCGAGCTCATCGTGCAGCTCGCCGACGACATGCCGTCGCACATCCTCGTGCCCGCGATCCACCGCAACCGCTCGGAGATCCGCGACATCTTCCTCGCCCGCATGGGCGACGCGCCGCCGGACCTGTCCGACGTCCCGCGCGAGCTCGCGATGGCGGCCCGCGCCCACCTGCGCCGCAAGTTCCTCTCCGCCAAGGTCGCCGTCAGCGGCGCGAACTTCGCCGTCGCCGACACCGGGACCCTCACGGTCGTGGAGTCCGAGGGCAACGGGCGCATGTGCCTCACGCTGCCCGAGACGCTCGTGACCGTGATGGGCATCGAGAAGCTCGTGCCCACCTTCGACGACCTCGAGGTCTTCCTGCAGCTGCTCCCCCGCTCGTCCACCGGCGAGCGCATGAACCCGTACACCTCCCTGTGGACGGGCGTGACGCCGGGTGACGGGCCGCAGGAGTTCCACCTGGTGCTGCTCGACAACGGCCGCACCGACGTGCTCGCCGACGAGGTCGGCCGCGCCGCGCTGCACTGCATCCGCTGCTCCGCCTGCCTCAACGTGTGCCCCGTCTACGAGCGGGTGGGCGGCCACGCGTACGGCTCCGTGTACCCCGGGCCGATCGGCGCCATCCTCACCCCGCAGCTCACGGCGTCGACGGGCGGCGTGTCCGGGCACGACGACCCCAACGCGTCCCTGCCCTATGCCTCCTCGCTGTGCGGCGCGTGCTACGACGTCTGCCCGGTGAAGATCGACATCCCGTCGATCCTCGTCGACCTGCGGGCGCGGGAGGTCGACGCCGACCGGTCCAAGCGCGGCGTCGACCCGTGGAAGGCGGCCATGAAGGCCGCGGCGTGGGTCATGACCGACGGCGACCGGTTCGCCCTCGCCGGGCGGGCGGCCACGCTGGGCAGCGGCCTGGGTGGTCGTGACCACGCCATCTCCCTGGCGCCCCCGCCGGCGTCCGCGTGGACCCGTTCGCGCGACCTGCCGGCGCCGCCGCGGCAGACGTTCCGGCAGTGGTGGGCGGCCGAGCACGAGACCGAGGAGGGCACACGATGAGCGACGCACGGGCCGAGGTGCTCTCGCGGGTGCGCGCGGCGCTGGGGCAGGCAGGCGCCGGTACGACGCCGTCGGGCGCGGTCGGGACGGCGCCCCACCCGGAGCCCGTGCCGCGCGAGTACCGGCCGGCCGGGGAGCACGCGCCCGGCTCGGCGGAGGTGCTCGAGCAGCTCGTCGACCGGCTGGTGGACTACAAGGCGCACGTGCACCAGGTGTCCGCCGACGCCCTGCCCGCCACCATCGCGACCCTCGTCACCGAGTTGTCAGGACCACGCGCAGGTATTCATGCTCCTGGTCCTGACAACTCTCCGGCGCCCGAGTTGTCAGGGCCAGGAGAAGGTATTCATGGTCCTGGGCCTGACAGTTCGCGCGGGGCGCGGGTCGTGGCGCCGACGGGGCTCGACGACGGGTGGCTCGCCGCGCTGCCTGCGGGAACCGACGTCGTGCGGGACTCCCGCGAGGACCCGCACGCCGCGACGGAGCTCGACGCCTCGGACGCCGTCGTCACTGCCGCGCGGGTCGCGATCTCCGAGACGGGCACGATCGTGCTCGACGGCGGGCCCGACCAGGGCCGCCGCGCGATCTCGCTGGTGCCCGACGTGCACCTGTGCGTCGTGCTCGCCGACCAGGTGGTGCAGACTGTGCCGGAGGCGGTCCGGCTGCTCGGCGAGCACCCGGACCGCCCCCTCACCTGGATCTCCGGCCCCAGCGCGACGTCCGACATCGAGCTGGACCGGGTCGAGGGCGTGCACGGCCCCCGCACCCTGCACGTGCTGCTGGTCGCCGGCTGACGTCAGGGCGGGACGCCACCGGCGGGGGAATCTGAGGCACCACCAGCCGCGCGGACGGTGCTCGGCGTCGGGCAGAGTCGGACAGAATGGTGTCCCGTGACCGACCCCGAGCCCCCGACGTCCGACGCCCTCTTCGACGTGCCGGAGGGCGCGCGCCGGCCCGGACGGCGGATCGTGCTGCTGACCGGGCCGTCGGGCTCGGGCAAGACGGCGCTCACGCGCCGCCTGGGCCTTCCCGTGATGAACCTCGACGACTTCTACCGGGACGTCGACTACCCCGGCATGCCGATGCGCTACGGCATCGTCGACTGGGACGACCCGCGCAGCTGGGACCGCGACGCGGCTCTCGACGCGCTTCGCGAGGTGGTGCGCACCGGCCGGGCCCAGGTGCCGGTCTACGACATCCCCACGTCGCGCCGTACGGGCGGCACGGTGCTCGAGACGGGCGACGCCCCGGTCGTCGTCGCGGAGGGGATCTTCGCCGCGGAGCTGGTGCGGGCGTGCCGCGCCGAGGGCTTCCTTGCCGACGCGATCTGCCTCACCCAGCCCCGCCTGCTGACGTTCTGGTTCCGCTTCCTGCGCGACGTCGCGGAGGCGCGCAAGCCGCTGACCACGCTGGTGCGCCGCGGCTGGGGGCTGCTCCGCGCGGAGCCGGAGCTGGTGCGCCGCTGGGTGTCGCTCGGCTGCCGCACGGCCACGCGCGCGCAGGCCGAGCGGGACATCCGGGCGCTCGCGCGCTGACCGACACGCCGCGGGCCGCTTCCCGGCCACCGCGCAACACCCGCAAGACGTCATGAAGTTGTCACACGCCGGCCATGTGCCTCACATCAACTCCCCTGATTCTGGCGGGAGGAGGTGGTCCCCATGGTCCGACCCCGAGCACCAGGGGTCGGGCCTGGGGCACCAGGGGTCGGGCCTGGGGTACCTGCTGCGCGCGGCCGACGCCGGCCGGCTCGCCGCGGTCGTGTGCTGCGCGGAGTCCACGCGCGCCGCCTACGGGGCCGCGGGCATGAGCCCCACCAACCCGGAGCTCTCGGCGGACCTCGCGGACGCCTTCGCCGACCGGCCGGACCTGCGCGGGCGGGTGCACCTGCTCGGCGTGCGGCACGACATGGAGCTCGTGCTCGCGCGCGCCTGACGTCGTACCGCCCGCCGTCAGCGGGTCGAGTCGCGCAGCAGCACCTCGAACTCCACCTCGGTGACGGTGCCGGGCGCGTCGTCGTCGTCGACGGCGGCCTGCACCGCGATGCGGCCCATGTCCTCGAGCGGGATGCGCACGGTCGAGAGCGCCGGGACGTGGTCGCGCAGCGTGGGGACGTCGTCGAAGCCCGCGACGCGCACGTCGCGCGGCACCTCCACGCCCAGCTCCCGCAGCCGCGCGATGAGCCCGATTGCCATGACGTCCGTGACGGCGAAGACGCACACCGGCTCGCCGCCGGCCCGCGCGTCCCGCACCATCGCCGCGACGTCGTCCCCGGCGGCGTACCCGCCGTCGCGCGAGAACTCGGTGACCAGGAGCTCCTCGACGACGCCGCCCCCGGCCAGCGCGGCCTGCGTGAAGGCGTCGGCGCGCTCCCGCGACGTCACGACGCGCGACGGCCCGCCGAGCACCGCGAACCGGCGCTGCCCCCGGCCGAGCAGCGCCTCGGCGAGCGCGCGGGCGCCGGTCGCGTTGGGCGGGCGCACCACGGACCCCCCGCCGACCGGCTGGCCGACGATCACGGACCGCCCGCCCGCGGCGACGAACGCGTCGAGCTCGGCCGCGAGCGCGGCGTCCTCGTCGGGGGTCCACCGGGTACCGGCGACGACGACGGCGTCGACCCGGTGGGCGGCGAAGGCCGCGACGGCCTCGCGCTCCGCCTCGGGGTCGCGGCTCGTGGACGCCAGCAGCACGAGCCGGCCGCTCGCTCGGGCGGCGACCTGCGCCCCGGCCGCGATCGACGAGAAGTACGGGTCGGAGATGTCCTGCACGACGAGGCCGAGCAGGCCCGAGCGGGCGCGCGCCAGCGCCTGCGCCTGCGCGTTGACGACGTAGCCCAGCTCCGCCGCGGCGGCCCGCACCCGGCCGACCAGCTCGGCGCCGGGCTGCCGTGCCGACCCGTTGAGCGCCCGCGACGCCGTCGCCAGGGAGACCCTCGCGCGGTCGGCGACGTCCTGCAGCCTCGCTCGTGCCACCTGCTCCTCCAGCCCCGTCCGGCGGGACGCCTTGACGCGCTCGCCGGGGACACCCTACCGTGGCCTGGAAAGCGCATTCCTCAGCCTTCCCGCGGGTGTGTGCGCCCTGCCACCCGGCGCCACCGCACCCGCGGGGTCGCCGACGACGAAGGAGTCCCGAGTGAGCACATCCACGCGCACCCTGCGCATCGCGATGAACGGCGTCACCGGCCGTATGGGCCACCGCCAGCACCTCGGGCGCTCGATCCTGCCGATCCGCGAGCAGGGCGGCGTCGAGCTGGCCGACGGCACCCGCGTGCAGGTGGAGCCCGTGCTCGTGGGCCGCAACGAGTCCAAGCTGGCCGAGCTGGCCGAGCAGCACGACGTCGCCGAGTGGACCACCGACCTGGACGGCATCGTCACCGACGCCGCCACCGACATCGTCTTCGACGCGTCGATGACGTCGCTGCGGGCCAAGACCCTCACCAAGGCGATGCAGGCGGGCAAGCACGTCTACACCGAGAAGCCGACCGCGGAGACCCTGGCCGAGGCCGTCGAGCTGGCGCGGCTGCGCGACGAGACCGGCGTCACGGCCGGTGTCGTGCACGACAAGCTGTACCTGCCCGGCCTGGTCAAGCTGCGCCGGCTCGTGGACGAGGGCTTCTTCGGCCGCATCCTCTCGCTGCGCGGCGAGTTCGGCTACTGGGTGTTCGAGGGCGAGCACCAGGCCGCGCAGCGCCCGTCGTGGAACTACCGCAAGGAGGACGGCGGCGGCATGACCACGGACATGTTCTGCCACTGGAACTACGTGCTCGAGGGCATCCTCGGCTCCGTGAGGACGGTCTCGGCGCAGACCATCACCCACATCCCGACCCGCTGGGACGAGCAGGGCCGCGAGTACCCGGCCACGGCCGACGACGCCGCATACGGCATCTTCGAGGTCGAGACGCCGGGCGGCGACCCGGTCGTCGCGCAGATCAACTCCTCCTGGGCCGTGCGGGTGTACCGCGACGAGCTCGTGGAGTTCCAGATCGACGGCACCCACGGCTCGGCCGTGGCGGGCCTGCGCACGTGCGTCGCGCAGCAGCGGGCGCACACACCCAAGCCCGTGTGGAACCCGGACCTGCCCGTCACCGAGCCGTTCCGCGACCAGTGGCTCGAGGTGCCCGCCAACGCCGACCTCGACAACGGCTTCAAGCTGCAGTGGGAGGAGTTCCTGCGCGACGTCGTCGCCGGGCGCCCGCACCGCTTCGACCTGCTGTCCGCCGCGCGCGGCGTGCAGCTCGCCGAGCTCGGCCTGCGTTCGTCGGCCGAGGGTCGCCGCCTCGACGTCCCGGAGATCACGCTGTGACCGCCCGATCGCTGGTCGCCCTTCGACAGGCTCAGGAACCGCGTGGCGAGGCCCGACCCTTGAACCCGGCGCTCCTCCCTGCGCTCGAGCCCAGCGGCGTCACCGTGCGCCTCCCCCGGTTCGATGCAGACGGCCGCGCCACCGGCGTCGAGGTGCGCGAGCTGAACGCGCCGGGCCCATGGACCACGCCGTCCGCCCCGATCGTCTCCCGCGTCGCGTACGCCGCCGCGCACGTGGTGCCGCAGGTCGGCGCCGAGAACGTGCCGGGCGCGCCCGCCGTCGTCGACTGGGACGCGACGCTCGCCTACCGGCACCGCATCTGGTCGGCCGGGCTCGGCGTCGCCGACGCGATGGACACCGCCCAGCGCGGGATGGGCCTGGACTGGGCCGCGACCCAGGAGCTGGTGCGCCGCTCGTCGGCCGAGGCGGCGTCCGTCGGAGCCCGCATCGCCTGCGGCGCGGGCACGGACCAGCTCGACCCCGCCGCGGTGGCGACGCGGGAGCCGGGCGACCCCGCCGCGCTCACCGCCGTCACCGATGCGTACCGCGAGCAGGTGCGCGTGGTGCAGGACGCCGGGGCGCAGGTCATCGTCATGGCCTCGCGCGCGCTGGCGCGGGTGGCCCGCTCCCCCGAGGACTACGCCCGCGTCTACGACGCGGTTCTCGCCGAGGCGGACCGGCCCGTCGTCCTGCACTGGCTGGGCACGATGTTCGACCCTCAGCTCGCCGGCTACTGGGGCGCCGAGGACCCCGGGGACGTCGACGCCGCGACCGCCGTCTTCACCGACCTCATCAAGGCCCACCAGGACAAGGTCGACGGGGTCAAGGTCTCGCTGCTCGACGCGCAGCACGAGATCGGCCTGCGCCGGTCGCTGGCCGCCCTCGACGGCTCGCCCGTGCGGCTCTACACGGGCGACGACTTCAACTACCCGGAGCTCATCGCGGGCGACGACCAGGGCCACTCGGACGCGCTGCTCGGCATCTTCGCCGCCATCTACCCGGCGGCCTCCACGGCGCTGCAGGCCTTCGACGCCAGTGTGGCAGCGGGCGACGCGGCCTCGTCCCAGGAAGCCGCCGCCCGCGGGCACGCCATCCTCGCCTCGACCGAGAAGCTGGGGCGGCACATCTTCGCCGCGCCCACGTACTACTACAAGACCGGGGTGGCGTTCCTGTCCTGGCTCAACGGCTTCCAGCCGGGGTTCCAGCTGGTGGGCGGCCTGCAGTCGGGCCGGTCGCTGGCGCACCTCGTGGAGCTGGCCCGCCTCGCCGACGGCTGCGGCATGCTGCTCGACCCGGCGCTGGCGGCCCGCCGCCTCGACGCCTTCCTGACGACGAACGGGGTGGACGCATGAACGCGAGGAGCCCCCGCGGAGGTACGCCGAGGAACGAGGTGTGCCGGAGCGAGGCACCGCAGCGTTCATGCCAGGGAGGAGCCGCATGAGCACAGGAACTCAGGACCTGAGCCGCTGCTCCCTCAACACCGCGACGGTCAAGCACGCGACGCTCGCCGAGGCGGTCGACGCCGCCGCGTCGGCGGGGCTGGGCGCCGTGGGCCTGTGGCGCCACCAGGTGCAGGAGCACGGCGCCGAGAAGGCGGCGCGGATCGTGTCGGACGCCGGCCTGCGCGTCTCGTCGCTGTGCCGCGGCGGCTTCCTCACCGCGGCGGACGACGCCGGCGTCGCGGCCGCGCTGGCGGACAACCAGCGCGCGATCGAGGAGGCGGCGGGCGTCGGGACGCGCGAGCTCGTGTTCGTCGTCGGCGGTCTGCCCGCCCTCAGCGAGCCCGGCGGGGGCCCGCGCCCCGACGCAGGGCCCGGCGACCGCAACCTCGTCGCCTCCCGCGCCCGCGTGGCCGACCGCCTCGCCGACCTCGCGCCGTTCGCGGCCGAGCACGGCGTGCGGATCGTGCTGGAGGCGCTGCACCCGATGTTCGCCGCCGACCGCGCGGTGATCTCCACGCTCGGGCAGGCGCTCGACCTGGCCGCGTCGTTCGCCCCCGAGACCGTGGGCGTCGTCGTCGACACGTACCACGTGTGGTGGGACCCCGACCTCCGCGGGTCGATCGCGCGCGCCGGGGCCGAGGGCCGCATCGCCGGCTACCAGGTGTGCGACTGGAACCTGCCGCTGGCCGCGGACCCGCTCAACTCCCGCGGGCACGTGGGCGACGGCTACATCGACTTCCCCACCATCTCGCGCTGGGTCGCCGAGGCGGGCTACGCCGGGGACGTCGAGACCGAGATCTTCAACGAGGAGATCTGGGCCGCCGACCCCCGCGACACGGCCCGCACCGTCGGCGAGCGCTACGCGCGGCACGTGCAGCCGCACGTCTGACGCCGTACGCCCACGTACACCCACGAGGGCGTGTCGCTCGGTCCGGGGTTGCGGCTCTCGAGATGGGCGAGCGTGGTGGCGACGATCGACCGGATCGTCGCGACCGCCGGCATCTCACGCCGCTCCTTCTTCCGCTACTTCCGCAACTGGTCAGGAACGAAGAAGCGCCGCGCCCGGGCGCTCTCTAGCCTGGGAGCGACGCGCAGGGAGCGCGCCACCTGAGCCGGGAGGGTCACATGGCCACGTCCGAGGGACTGAGCGCCGACGAGCGCGCGGCGGTCAAGCAGCGCGCCAAGGAACTGCGCGAGCAGGAGAAGGCGGGCAAGAACCGCGCCGCCGGCGAGCAGGCGGTGCGCGAGGCGATCGAGCCGCTCGAGGGGAGCGACCGCGACATCGCCGAGGGGATGTACCGGGTGGTCTCCGACGTCGCGCCCGGCCTCGTACCCAAGACCTACTACGGCATGCCGGGGTTCGCGAACGACGACGGCAAGATCGTGCTGTTCGTGCAGCCCGCCGCGAAGTTCGGCACCCGCTACGCGACGGTCGGCTTCGAGCCGACGGCGCCCCTCGACGACGGCGACTTCTGGCCGACGTCCTACGCCGTCCTGGCCTGGACCCCGGAGTTCGAGAAGACGTTCTCGGCGCTCGTGCGCGCCGCGGCCGGCTGACCCGTCGCCCTCGTCCGGGCTCAGCGCACCTCGGCCCGCACGAGCTCGGTGACGCCGCGGGCCTCGAGAGCCGCGGGGTCGGCCGCGGTCGCGCTCGTCACGACGGTCACGTCCCCGCCTCGCTCGCGCAGGTCGTGCCAGAGCTCGAAGACGGCGCCGCCAGGGCCGAGCGACGGCCGCGAGAGCGGCAGGTCCGCGCCGTCGACGTCCACGACCACGCCGACCGTACGCGGCTGCACGAGCGGCAACGCGCCGCGCCGGGCCTCCGCGACGACCTCGGCGAACCGGCGGCCGAGCGGCTTCACCCGGTTCTCGGTGTCGAGCAGGCCGAGCGAGTACTCGAGGTCCTTGTAGTCGGCGAGGTCGCGCGTGACGTCGTGCGAGCACCACCACGTGACGGCGAACAGGTCGCTCGTCGTGAGGGCTGCCTCGATCGTCCGGGAGCAGAACTCCGGCATCTCGGCCTCGGCGAGGTTCATCGACGGGGCGCCGACCTCCTGCAGCCACACCTGCCGGCCCGGGTCGGTCGCGAACGCCTTCGACAGCTCGATCATCCACTCCGCGTGCCGCACCGACTGCGGCGACAATGCGCCGTAGCGCGTGGCCGTGCCGTTGAAGATCCAGGAGTGCACGGTGGTCATGTCGCCGAGGCGGGCGGCGTGCTCGGGCAGGAACGAGTGGTTGTCCCAGTACCAGAGGTGGTCGTTCTCGCTGTGCACGACGACGTGGCGCGGGTCGCGGTCGCGCGGCGCCTCGAGCAGCGAGCGCAGCCAGTGGGTCACCTGGTCGGCCGTGGCGGGCATCGCCGCGGGGTTCGGCTCCAGGAACTGGTTGAGCTCGTTGCCGAGGGTGAGGCCCAGGAAGTTGGGGCGGTCGCGCACGGCGTCGTAGACGGCGGCGACGAGGGCGGCCTGCGCGTCGATCGCGCGCTGGTCGGCGAACATGTTGCCGTCGTGCCAGTTCACGAGCCAGGCGGGGACGAAGTCGAAGCCCGACATGTGCCCCTGGATGACGTCGACGGCGACGTCGAGGCCGAACTCGGCGGCGACGTCGGTCACGAGCGCGATGTCGTCGAGCGCGCGCCGCCGGATCAGCGTGCGGTTCGGCTGGAGCTCCGGCCACAGCGGGAAGACCCGGACGTGGTCGACGCCGAGCCCGGCGATCGCCTCGAAATCGGCGCGGACGACGTCGGGGTCGACGGCCATCCACTGGAACATCCAGTCCTGGGACGGGGTGTAGTTGACGCCGAAGCGCGGCACGGTCGAAGTCAAGGGGCTTCCTCGCTGTCTCGGTGTGGCAGGTCTCGGTCTGGCAGGTCTCGGTCTGGCAGGTCTCGGTGGTGCGGGGGTCGTCACCGGCGAGCCGGCGCCGTCGACTCGCGCACGACCAGACGGCGTCCGCTGACGGTCTGCGACGCGGCGTGCTCGCCGCGGACGAGGCGTTCGAGCAGCGCGACGGCGGTGCGCGCGCTCTCCTCCACGGGGGCGTCGAGGGCCGTGAGCCGGGGCCGCACGAGCGTCGAGACCCAGGAGTCCTCCCAGGCCACGACGGACAGCTGCTCGGGCACCCGGACGCCCACCTCGGGCGCGTGTGCGACGATCTGGGCGGCGATCGACTCGCTGTCCACGACGATCGCGGTGGCGGCGCCGAGCCGACCGAGGAGGTCGGCGACCGGGTCGTGGGCCGCCGGGTCCCACGCGGCGAACGAGGCGTCGATCCCCTGCTCGGCCGCGGCGCGCGAGAAGCGCTGGTCGCGGGACCGCGTGTGGGCCAGGCCGGGGGCGTCGGTGACGCGGGCGACGCTGCGGTGGCCGAGCCCGGCGAGGTGGTCGAGGACGGTGGCGAACGCCGTGTCGTCCTGCACCGTGACGGCCGGGACGTCGTCGTCGACGGGCGCGCCGAGCAGCACGGCGGGGGCGCCGAGGTGCTCGACGAGCCCGAGCCGCGGGTCGTCGTGGCGCACGTCGACCAGCAGGAACGCGTCGACGCGCTGCTCGCCCCACCACTGGCGGTAGACCTGCGCCTCCTCGTCGGCCTGCACGAGGGTCAGCGAGAGGGACCAGCCGATGTCCGCGAGCGGCTCGGTGAGGCCGGCCAGCAGCCGCATGAAGAACGGGTCGCGGCCGGAGGTGTCGCTCGACCGGGCGATCACGAGGCCCAGGCTCCGCCCGCCCTGGCCGGAGACCTTGCGGCTCGCGTAGTTGGGCCGCCAGTTGAGCTCGTAGGCCGTCGCCTCGGACACGTAGGGCCGCCCGTTGAATGCGTGCGACGCCGCGGAGGGCGAGACGCCGGCGCGGCGGGCGACGTACGAGATCGTCACGCGTTTCGGGCTCGTTGCGGTCATGGTGCGTCCGACAGTAGCTACAACCCGGTGCTGCGCGGGCTGCCGTTCGGCACGGCGCACACCCCCGGGATCACGACCGCCGTGCGCGAGGCCACATCGGTCCGGCGGACGCACTGACCGCCTCGCCTTCCCCGTGACGCTGGCGCACCGGCCGTGGCGCGAGACCGGAGCCACGGAGGTCTTCGACGGGCGCGCGCACCGCGTGCTGCGCGCCGTCGTGCGCCTGCTGCGCACCGAGCAGCGGCACGACGCGTCGCCGTACCGCTTCTCCCGCGACACGACCATCCCCACCGAGACGCTCGCGCGTGAGGGCCGCGGCACGCGCGTCGGGTTCACCGGCATGACGTGGAGCGCCTTCCGCCCGTCGGACGACGCCTGCACGTTCGGCTACAACGTGCCGGCCAACCTCTTCGCCGCGCAGGCGCTGCGAGGCGAGCGGCGTCGGCAGCCCGCACACGGAGGCCGGCCGCGTGTGGCCCATCGCGCTCGCCGTCGAGGGGCTGACCGGCACCCCCGAGGATCGCGTGCGCCTGCTGCGGCTGATCGCCGACACCGACGGCGGGACCGGCCGCGTGCACGAGAGCTTCGACCCCTCCGACCCGACGGCCTACTCCCGGCCCTGGTTCTCGTGGGCCGACTCGATGTTCTGTGAGCTGGCCCTCGCCGTGGCCGAGGACGGCCGGCCGGCCCTCTAGCGTGCTGTGCAAGGTAACTGCTACCTTGTGATGCATGGTACCGACTCCGGACATGGTCCTCACCCAGCTCCGCAAGGGAGTCGTGGAGTACTGCGTCCTGGCGTGCCTGCGCACGGCACCGGCATACGGGCTCGAGCTCGCCGAACGCCTCGGCGACGACCGGACCCTGCTGACCAGCGAGGGCACGCTGTACCCCCTCCTGTCCCGCCTACGGCAGCAGGGCTGGGTCACCACGACGCAGGTCGCATCCGCGGTGGGCCCCCCGCGCCGGTACTACGAGCTCACGGCCGAGGGGCGGGCGGCACTCGAGACCTTCACCGCCACGTGGGCCAGGTTCACCGCAGACGTCCACACGACCCTGGAGACCTGATGACCGCATCACCCGCCTTCCCGCCGCTGGTCGAGGCCTACCTCGCCGACCTCGACCGCGCCCTGTCGGCCGCCGACCCGCGCGAACGTGCGGAGACCCTGGCCGCGGTGCGTGAGCACGCGGCCGAGTCCCTCGCCGCGCACGGCACGGACGACGACTCCGCCCGCCGCGTGCTCGACGAGCTGGGCCCCGTCGACGCCATCGCCGCCGAGGCGACGCCCGCCACGCCCACGCTCGCGGCCTCCCCCGCCGCGCCGGCCCCCACGCCTGTCGCCGACGTCTGCCTCCTGGTCCTCTCCATCGTCTCCCTGGCGACGTACATCGTTCCCGTCCTGGCGGCGGCCACGGTCGTCTGGGCGATCTTCAGGCTCCGCGCCGGCGCGGGGAACCGTGCCCTGCAGCGGTTCGCTCTCGTGCTCGGCGCCATCACGCTCGTCGCATCCGCTGCCCTCTTCGTCTCCCACGTCCTCGCCGCTGGATAGCCGGGGCCCGGCCCGGTGGCCCGGTGGCGGCGGGCCGCCGCAACGACCTCCGGCATCGACGAGTACCTGCTGCTCGAGAGCGACACCCTGGGCCGCATCCTCGCGCGCGCCGGGCTGTCGGCGGAAGAGCTCACGGCGATCGCCGACACCAACCGCCGCATCGCCGAGCGGGGCGCGAACGGCTGACGCGGAGGGCCCCGTCGAGGCTGCCGACGTGCGTGCACACCACTCTTGCAGTGTCCTGGACCCAGGAGGCATGTCGCGGTAGCGGCGCGGTCGAGGTTGCACCGTGTCGGCGGGCGGGCCTCTGACTGCGGCGTCCTGAGCGGAAGGGTCGGCGGCTTCGGCCGCTACCGGTCAGGTCGACCACCCAGCGAAGCGAGGAGGAGTCGATGTCCAATCCGATGACGTGGTTGGGGCGTCAGGCCCGACGCGGCCTGACCGATCTTCCGCGCAACGTCCTGTGGGTGCTGGACGTGGCCGTGAAGGACCCGGTCAAATCGGCCGGCCACACCGCGCAGTCTGCGGGTCACAGCCTGCAGACCGCCGGGCAGCATGCCACGACGACCCTCGCGGACGCCAACCCGTTCGCCGACGGCTCCGACAGCCGGCTGAACCGCGTGGACGCGGCGATGGAGCGCGCGCACGAGCTCGAGACGCGCGCCCACCAGGCGGCCACGAACGCGAAGGAGCAGGCGGACGCCGCGAATGCCGCGGAGGTGGAGGGCGACCGGACGATCTCCGCGGTGCGCGACGAGGGGGACCGCAAGGTCGCCGAGGTGGTCGCGGACGCGCAGCGCGAGGCCGACGACTACGTCGCGGCGAAGCGGAACCAGGCGGAGCAGATCGCCGCCCGGCAGGTGGCCGCGGCGAAGGCTGACGTCGACAAGCGTCTGGAGAAGGCCCACGAGCAGGCCGAGAAGGCTCGCGCGCAGGCCGAGCAGGCGATCGAGCGTGCCCGTCAGCAGATGACGCGGGCCCGCGAGATGGCCGAGGAGGCGGCGGTGGCCGCACGCCAGGCGGCCGACGAGGCGCGTGCCCGGGCCGAACGCCTGGCGGACGAGGCCAAGGAGGACGCCCAGCACGCCCAGAAGAAGGTCTACGAGGCCGAGCGGCGACGGAAGGCGATGGCGTCGGAGGGGCAGCAGCTCGGCGCCGACGCCGACATCGACCCGTTGGACCTCGACGACCTGACCAAGGCCCAGCTGCTCGCCCTCGGGACGGAGATGGGCCTGGACCTCAACTCGTCCATGCGCAAGCCGGAGCTCGTCGCGGCGGTCCGCAAGGCACGCGGCTGACCACGATCGGAGACGGGAGCACCATGTTCACGATGTTCCGCAAGAAGTCGTTCATCGACCGGGTGGGCGCGGCGCTGGGCCGCAAGCCGAAGCACTCCGGCACCACGTCGGTGCGGTCCGGCCTGATCACGCTCGGGTCGGTGGTGGGGGTGACGGCGATCAGCGCGGCCGCGTCCGCGATCCGGGAGCGGAAGCACCGGGAGGACGAGGATGATCGGGAGTAAGACGCTCGGCCGCGCGATCTTCTTCGGCCTGGGCTACCTGGCCGGGACCCGCGCCGGCCGGGAGCGGTACGCCCAGATCGAGGCGGCCGCCAGGGCGGCCATCACCAGGCTCCGCGAGCGCTACGACGAGTCCGACGGAGTGTCGTCGTCGAGGACACCGACGACGACGACGCCGGACGCGTCCGACCTGTACCGCGACATCAAGCTCGGCGAGTAGCCAGGCGACCATGCTCATCAAGGTCCACCTCCTGGCACGCCTGCTCCGCATCCCCCTGCTGAGGGTCGAGGGAGTGGTCGCCATCAGCGACACGGACGGGCTGGGTGCCGGGGGCGGCATACCTCTCGGCATCGCAGACCTCGGCGCCGCAGGTCTCGGCACACCCGCGGACACCCGTGCCGGCCACGCCCCGTCCCTTCAGGGCGGGCCGGCCACGACCACGGCATTCGGCCGGAACCTGGCCGCCGCCGAGCACATCATGGCCGAGCTCTCTCAGCCCGATCAGCCCGACCGACCGGGCAAGACCACTGTCCCAGCGACGAGACGGAAGGCGACCACGACGAACTAAGCAACCCGATCCTCGACGCGGACCGGCCGAACCCGGACGTCGTCCGCGTCGGCGACGACTGCTGGCTGATCGCGTCGAGCTTCGACCGCGCCCCCGGGCTTGGTGACGGCCTCCATGGCGGTCGCCTCGTCCAGCACTTCCAGCAACCGGCGCGCGTAGGCGCGGGGGTGGCTCAGGTTGCCGTTGTGCCCGCCCGGGAAGAGCCGGACCGGGCCGGCGACGCGGGAGGCGAGCGCCTCGGCGCAGCGGCGGTCGAAGACGTCGCCGGAGGTCGCCTCCCCGGCCGCCGGGACCACCCGGGTGCGGAGCCCCACGAGCCGTGCCGGGTCGAGGCGGTCCTCGATCGCGGCGGTGAAGTCGTGGTGGATGAAGTGATCGAAGTTCGCGGCGCGGGCAGCATCCATCGGGAAGGGGGTCAGGTCCCGCTCGCTCTGCGACCCCGACGGGTCGATCCCCAGAGACCGCACGATGGCCGGGAGGGCGCTCGTGAGCCCGCCGGACCGGTACGCCTCCTGGATCTCGGCGAGCTCCCCGCGGTGCTGCTGCGCCTCGTCGTCCGGCAGCAGCCACGGTGCGATCGGCTCGTGCGCGACGAGGGTGCACAACCTGCCGGGCCGGGCAGCCGCGAGGTGCAGGCCGATCGCCGCCCCGAGGCTGCAGCCGAGCATCATCGCCGGCGCGTCGGTGACGTGCGCGAGGAGCCGGTCGAGGTCGTCGGCGTGGTCGGCGATCGCCGCTCCCCCGCGAGGTTCGTGGGGGCGGCTGCGGGACAGGCCCCGGCGGTCGTAGGTGAGCACGGTGAAGCGATCCGTCAGCCGCGGGACGAGGTCCGCGGTGCGGTCCGCGTCACCCTCCCCGCTCTGCGAGATCACCAGCAGCGGGCCGGACCCGACCGTCTGGAAGTGGATGCTGGCCCCGGGTACCTCGATCTGTGACATACGGGGAGATTACATCGTGTTCGATGCATCTTGCTAGATGTATCTCGAGTAGGCTGCCGGGATGAACGGAGTCGACCTCTTCCTGCTCGGCCGCGCCCTGATGAAGATCGGGGAGAACGCCCTGCCGGAGCCGCCGGGGGACGAGGCGAGCCATCCCGGCAGCGCGCGCGCAACCCTGATCGTCGCCGCGGACGTCGCCGAGCACGCCAGCTCGACCGTCGGCGAGATCGCCGCGCACACGGGCCTCCCCCAGAGCCAGGTGTCGACGGCGGTCGCTCGGCTCCGCGCCGCCGGCGCCGTGCGGACGGAGAGCGACCCGGCGGACCGCCGGCGCACCCGCGTCACCCGCGAGCCCGGCGCCTCGACCCGGCTCGCTGAGATCCGGTCGACGTCGGTCGTCCCCGCGCTGGCCCGCCACCTGGGCACCGACCAGAAGGACGCCGCGCACGTGGCCGCCCTGCTCGACGAGCTCGGCGGCGCCCTCCTGCCCGGTCGCATCCCCAATGGTGATGTGGCCCGCTGAACCATTGACGCGGGCGGTGGTGCCGTCGAGGCGTGCGGCTCACCGGCGACGACGGCTGGCGCCCGTGGCGTCGCTGGCCGACCACCGGTGTGTGGGCGTGAGAACGGGGTGATTTTCGCGGAGATTTGCCCCCTTCTCGCGCCCACAACGAGGGTCGCCCGCCCGCGCGCGCACCGGGCTCCCGGGCAGTAGGCTCGACGCCGAGCAGGGGCTGCACCGGCCCGGAGCGAGACTCGGGCGACGGACGCCAGGCGGCGGAGTCGCAGGTCAGGCGTCCCCCGAGGCAGCAGTCGCAGGACGACGGACACGACGTGGCGCCCCGGCGCCCGGGGGGCGGCGATGGGGCGGACGGTGGGTCGGGTGAGCCCGATCGAGGGGATGCCTCCCGAGCGGCTCGCCGTCATCGGGTCCTGGACGCTCGGCACGGCCGACGACATCGCCGACGTGCGCGCGGAGCTCGAGTGCCGGCTGACCCGCCACGGCGTCACGACCCGCGTGGAGCCCACGGACGACGTCGGCGGACTGACCGGCAGGCAGCGCATGGTGCTCGTCGCGAGCGAGCTGGTCGCGAACGCGCTCGAGCACGCCCGCCCGCCCGTCACGGCTCGGCTGCTGTGCGACGGGAGCGTCGCGGTGCTCGACGTCGTGGACCGCAGCCCGGAAGCACCGCCGGTCGTGCCCCTCGACCGGGAGCCCGGCGAGGGCGGGCACGGCCTGCGCCTGGCCAAGACCGTCGCCGACTGCGTCGGCTGGTACCGCACCGGCGGCGAGAAGCACGTCTGGGCCCAGTTCGCCATCCCCGTTCCGGCGCGCGTCGCGGCGCCCGACGGCGTGCCCGCCGGCGTGCGGACGGGCGGCGGGGGCTACCGGGGCCTGTAGCGCTCCGGGGTGAACGCGGCGGCCACGAGCGCGCGCAGCTCCTCCAGGTCGCCGTGCACCAGCCCGCGGGCGCGGGCCTGGACCAGCAGGTTCCCGATGGCGGTCGCCTCGACCGGCCCGGCCACCACCGGCAGCCCGGACCGGTCCGCGGTCGCCTGGCACAGCAGCGTGTTCTGCGCGCCGCCACCCACCACGTGGATGGTCGACACGGCGCGCCCGGCGAGCCGGGCCGCGGTGTGGACGGCGTCCGCGAACGCCTGCGCGAGGCTCTCCACGATGCTGCGCACGAGTTCGCCTCGCGTGGCGGGCACGGGCTGGTCGTGCTCGCGGCACCACTCGGCGATGCGCGCGGGCATGTCCCCCGGCGGCAGGAACCGCGGGTCGTCGACGTCGAAGTCGGTGACCGGGGCGGTCACGTGCGCCGCCTCGGCGAGCAGCTCCTGCAGGGTGCTGGACCGCTGCGCGGCCGTCGACTCGCGCTCCCAGGCACGGATCGACTCCGACAGCAGCCACAGCCCCATGACGTTGTGCAGGAACCGGGTGCGGCCGTCGACGCCGCCCTCGTTGGTGAAGCCGGCGAGGCGCGCGTCGTCGGTGAGCACCGGGCCGTCCAGCTCGAGGCCGACCAGGCCCCACGTGCCGCACGAGACGTACGCGACGTCGCGGTCCGTGGCCGGCACCGCGACGACCGCGGAGGCGGTGTCGTGCGAGCCGACGGCCGTGACCTCGAGCGCCCGGCCCACCACCTGGGCGACGTCGGGAGAGAGGCTGCCCAGAGACGTCCCGGGGTCGACGAGCCGCGGCAGGATCGCCGCCGGGATGCCGAGCGTGTCCGCCAGCGCGGTGTCCCACTCCCCCGTGCGGGGGTCGAGCAGGCCCGTGGTGGACGCGTTGGTGCGCTCGGCCACCTCCGCCCCGGTGAGCCAGTGCGCGAGCAGGTCGGGCACCAGCAGCATCCGGTCGGCCAGGCCGAGCAGCGGGCCCTCGGCGGCGAGCTGGAACACCGTGTTGAACGGCAGGTGCTGCAGCCCGTTGCGGCGGTAGAGCGCCGCGGCGTCCAACTGCGCGTGCACCCGCTCCACGCCCGCGGCGGTGCGCCCGTCCCGGTAGTGGTACGGCACGCCGAGCAGGCGGCCGTCGCGCAGCAGCCCGTAGTCCACGGCCCACGAGTCGATCCCGACGCCGAGAATCTCCCCCGGCGCCTCCCGCTCGGCCGCGGCGAGCCCTTCGACCACCTGCCGGTACAGCTCCAGCAGGTTCCAGTGCAGCCCGTCCGGCGTGCGGACCGGGTCGTTCGCGAACCGCGCGACGTGCTGCAGCCGCATCCTCTGCCCGCGGCGCCCTGAGCCTGCGCCGTCCTGAGCGTGTCGAAGGGTCGAAGGGAAGTGGCCCAGGATGACCCGGCCGCTCGTGGCGCCGAGGTCGACGGCGGCGAGCGTGCCCGACGCCCTCACCGACGTCACCGCAGGAATGCCTGCGCCACGCCCGCGTCGACGGGCACGTGCAGGCCGGTGGTGTGGGAGAAGTCCGAGGTGCACAGCGCGTAGACGGCGTTCGCCACGTGCTCGGGCAGCACCTCGCGCTTGAGCAGGGTGCGCTGGGCGTAGAACTCGCCGAGCTTCGACTCCTCGATCCCGTAGGTCTTGGCGCGGTTCGCGCCCCAGCCCGAGGCGAAGATGCCGGACCCGCGCACGACGCCGTCGGGGTTGATGCCGTTGACCTTGATGCCGTGCTCGCCGAGCTCGGCCGCGAGCAGCCGCACCTGGTGTGCCTGGTCGGCCTTGGTGGCCGAGTAGGCGATGTTGTTGGGCCCCGCGAACACGGAGTTCTTCGACGAGATGTAGACGATGTCGCCGCCGAGCCGCTGGTCCACAAGGATCCGCGCCGCGTTCTTGGCCACGAGGAACGAGCCCTTGGCCATGACGTCGTGCTGCAGGTCCCAGTCCGCCTCGGTGGTGTCGAAGAGCGACTTGCTCAGCGACAGGCCGGCGTTGTTCACGACGATGTCCACGCCGCCGAAGGCCAGGACGGCCTCGCGCAGCGCGGCCTGCACCGCAGCCTCGTCGGCGACGTTGGCCGCGAGCCCGACGGCGACGTCGGTCGAGCCGAGCTCGGTGGCCGCCGCCTGCGCCTTCTCGAGGTCGAGGTCGGCGACGACGACGCACGCGCCCTCGGCCGCGAGGCGGGTGGCGATGGCCTTGCCGATGCCCGACGCCGCGCCGGTGACGAAGGCGATGCGGGTGGCGAGCGGCTTGGGCTTCGGCCTGCGCTGGAGCTTGGCCTCCTCGAGCGCCCAATACTCGATACGGAACTTCTCCGACTCGTCGATCGGGGCGTACTGCGAGAGCGCCTCGGCGCCTCGCATCACGTTGATCGCGTTGACGTAGAACTCCCCCGCCACGCGCGCGGTCTGCTTGTCCGCGCCGTAGGAGAACATGCCCACGCCGGGCACGAGGACGATTGCCGGGTCGGCGCCGCGCATCGCGGGCGGCTCCTCGCCCCGCGAGCGGGCCTCGGCGGCGCCCCGCTCGTAGTAGGCGGAGTAGTCCGCGCGGTAGGCCTCGTGCAGCCGCGGCAGGCGCTCGACGATCTCGTCGACCGTCGCCGTCGCGGGCAGGTCCACGACCAGCGGCTTCACCTTGGTGCGCAGGAAGTGGTCGGGGCAGCTGGTGCCCAGCGCCGCCAGGCGCGGGTGCTCCGTGCCCGCGAGGAAGTCGAGCACCACGTCCGCGTCCGTGAAGTGGCCGACCTGCGGCCGGTCCGCCGAGGCGACCGCGCGCAGGTGCGGCGCGAGGGCCGCCGCCTTGGCGCGGCGCTCAGCCTCGGGCAGTGCGCCGTAGCCGCCGAGGGCCGGGCCGAACGGCGCCGGCTTTCCGTGCTCGGCGATGTATGCGGCGGCGGTCTCGATGATCCACAGCGAGTTGGCCTCGGCCTCCTCGGACGTGGCGCCCCAGGCGGTGATGCCGTGCCCGCCGAGGACCGTGCCGACGGCGTCGGGGTGGGCCGCCTTGATCGCAGCGATGTCGAGGCCGAGCTGGAAGCCGGGCCGGCGCCACGGCACCCAGACCACCTTGCCGCCGAAGATCGTCTGCGTGAGCTCCGGGCCGTCCGCGGCGGTCGCGATCGCGATGCCGGCGTCCGGGTGCAGGTGGTCCACGTGCGCCGCGTCGACCAGGCCGTGCATGGCCGTGTCGATGCTGGGGGCGGCGCCGCCCTTGCCGTGAAGGCAGTAGTCGAACGCGGCGACCATCTCGTCCTCGCGGTCCACGCCCGGGTACACGTCGACGAGCGCGCGCAGCCGGTCGAGGCGCAGCACCGCGAGGCCCTTCTCTGTGAGGGTGCCGAGGTCGCCGCCGGAGCCCTTGACCCACAGCAGCTCGACGTCCTGCCCGGTGACCGGGTCGGTCTCCGTGCCCTGGGCGGACGTGTTGCCGCCGGCGTAGTTGGTGTTGCGCGGGTCGGCGCCCAGGCGGTTCGACCGCGCGACCAGGGAGGCGACGGTGTCGTTCGTCATCGGATGCTCCGGTTCGTGGTGCTGGGAGGTCGTCGACCTCACGGGAGGATGTCGGTAGTGAGCTCGGTCGTCAGCCAGGCCGCGAGGCGCGCGATGCTGCGCGCGCAGCCCGGGTCGGCGGGTTGGTTGAGGTGGCCGTGGTAGGTGCCGTCCTCGCGGACGACCATGACGTCGACCCCGGCGGCGACGAGCTCGGCCGCGTAGGCCTCGCCGCCCGCGCGCAGGGCGTCGTGGTCGGAGTTCACGACCAACGTGGGCGGCAGTCCGCGCAGGTCGTGGCCGCCGGGGAAGGCGTACGGCGACGTGGCGGGCCCGTCGTGGCCGAGGTAGTTCGCGTTCATGGTCCGGACGGCGTCCGGCTCGAAGTTCCGCTCCGGCGGCAGCACGGCGATCTTGGCGGCCAGCTCGGCCGTGAGCTCGGGCAGCACCTGGTGCGTGACCGGGTAGGCGAGCACGACGCTGCGGGGGGTGGTCGCCGCGGCTCCCCCCTGCCCGAGCGGCACGGCGCCGCGCCGTCTTGAGCCTGTCGAAAGGTCGCGCAGGCGCAGCGACGCCCCGGCGGCGAGGTCGCCGCCGGCGCTGGCTCCGCCCAGCGACCAGCGGCCGGCGGGGACGTCGAGGTCGGCGGCCTCCCCGCCCGTCGCCCAGACGAAGGCGAACGCGACCTCCTCGGACGGCACCGGGAAGCGGACGCCGTCCGTGCCGGGCGCCGCGGCCGGGTCGCGGTAGTCGATGGCGGACACCAGCCGGTACTCGACGCTGACCACGGCGACGCCCGCGGCGGCGAGCCCCCGCGCGACGCCGTCGGCCTCGTGCATGTCGAGATCGCCGTGCGCGAACGCGCCGCCGTGCGCCCACACGAGGCCCGCGACCGGCGTCGCCCCGGGCCGGTAGACGCGCACCCGCAGGTCGCCGTGCGGGCCGTCGAGCACCCGGTCGGCGACCGTCACGGCCGCGCCGTCCTTCGACGCGGCCGCGACGGACGTCGTCGTGGTCATCGTCAGGCGCCCCAGCCCGCCTGCTGGCCGCCCACGCGCTCCGCCGCGATCTGCTCCGCGTAGCCGGAGGCGGCGAAGGCCCGCATCGGGTCGGCGGCGAGCCCCTGCTCGGTGCGCAGGTCGGCGAGCAGCCCGCGGACGTCCGTGTTGTAGGCATCCATGAGCACGCCGTTGGCGTCGAGCACGTCGCCGGAACGCTGTGCCGCGTCGAGCTCCTCGGCGTCGACGAGCAGCGCCTTGGCCGTGGCCTCCTGGACGTTCATCACCGAGCGGATCTGGCCGGGGATCTTCTCCTCGATGTTGTGGCACTGGTCGAGCATGAAGTTCACCCCCGACTCCGGGCGCAGCGCTTCGGCCTGCACGATCTCGTGCATGATCCGGAACAGCTGGAACGGGTCCGCGGCGCCGGCCATGAGGTCGTCGTCTGCGTAGAAGCGCGAGTTGAAGTCGAACGCGCCGAGCCGGCCCTGGCGCAGCAGCTGGGCCACGATGAACTCGATGTTGGTGCCGGGTGCGTGGTGGCCGGTGTCGAGGACCACGTTGGCCTTCTCGCCGAGGGCGAGGCAGTGCAGCAGCGAGGTGCCCCAGTCCGGCACGTCCGTGTGGTAGAACGCCGGCTCGAAGAACTTGTACTCGAGCACCATGCGGTGGTCGTCGTCGAGCTCCGCGTAGATCTCCGCGAGCGACTCGGCGAGCCGGTCCTGGCGGGCGCGGATCGAGTCCTGCCCGGGGTAGTTGGTGCCGTCCGGCAGCCAGACCTTCAGCTCCTTCGACCCCGTGGCCCGCATGACGTCGATGCACTGCACGTGGTGGGCGATCGCCTTGCGCCGCACCGCGGGGTCGATGTGCGTGAGCGAGCCGAGCTTGTAGTCGTCGTCCTGGAACAGGTTCGAGTTGATCATCCCGATCGTCACGCCCTGCTCCTTGGCGTGCCGTGCGAGGTCGGAGAAGTCGTCCACCAGGTCCCACGGCACGTGCAGCGACACGCGCGGGGCGATGCCGGTGTACGCGTTGACCTGCGCGGCGTCCGCGATCTTCTCGTACGGGTCGCGCGGCGTCCCCGGCGTGCCGAAGACCTTGAACCGGGTGCCCGAGTTGCCGAACGCCCACGAGGGCAGCTCGATGGCCTGCTCGCCGAGGGCCTTGCGCAGCCGTGCGTCGAGCACGGGCGTCGTCGCCGTCATGTCTCCTCCTCGTCCGCGCTCCCTCGCGCGATGATGGTGCGGGCGTCGTGCGTCCCGCGCTTTGAATCGTTTCATAGCCTAGGTGCGCGCCGAGGCCGCGTCAACCGACCGCCGGGTTCGAACCCACGCTCCCGAGTTGTCAGGGCCAGGACCGGGTATACGGGTTCGTGGCCCTGACAACTCCCGCGGCCAGGAGTTGTCAGGGTCAGGAGCGCATATACGTCGACGTGAGCCTGACAGGTCGGCGGTCAGTCGGCGCGGCGGGCGGCCCCGAGCTGCGACTCGAGGTGGAAGACCTCCTCGAGCTGCACGAACCCCTCGTCCGGGCGGCCGTCGGCGGGCTCGAAGAAGTCCTTCATCTGCGCCTGCCAGCGGTCGTTGATCTCGCGCGCTCCCATGTCGCGCTGCGCGCGCTCGTAGTCGTCGGTGCGCAGGATGCCGACGAGCAGCCCGTCGGCCCCGAGGAACAGGCGGTAGTCGTGCCAGCCGGTCTCGGCCAGCGCCTCGAGCATCTCGGGCCAGACGGCGACATGGGCCGCGCGGTACTCGTCGAGGCGGTCGCGCCGCACCCGGGACACGAAGCAGACGTGCGTCGTTGCCGCGTCGTCGATGAAACGGTTCATACGATGAACGTAGCAAGCCCGTCCGGCGCACAGGAACCTCTACCCTGGAGCCCAGGCGCGACGAGGCGCCCTAACCCGAGGAGCACAGATGACGACGACCGCCCGCCGCCGCCGCGCGTCGATCAGCGATGTCGCGCGCCTGGCCAAGGTGTCGGTCGGCACCGTCTCGAACGTCCTCAACCGCCCCGACCGCGTCTCGCCCACCACCCGCGAGCGCGTGCTCGCCGCCATCGACGACCTCGCCTTCGTCCCCAACGGCTCCGCCCGCCAGCTGCGCGCCGGCACGATCACGACCGCGGGCGCCATCGTGCTCGACGTGTCCAACCCGTTCTTCACCGACGTGGCCCGCGGCATCGAGGACCGGCTGGAGGAGGCCGACTACACGCTCATGCTCGCCAGCTCCGACGAGAACCCGGAGCGCGAGGCGCGCTATCTGCGGCTGTTCGAGGAGCACGGCGTGCAGGGCGTGATGGTGGTGCCGTCCACCCCGGACGTCGAGCACCTGGAGACGCTCCGCGCGCGCGGGCTGCGGGTGGTGCTGCTGGACCGCCCCTCACCCGTCGACACGCTGTCGTCGGTGGCCGTCGACGACCGGGCGGGCGCCGGCGCGGCCGCCCGCCACCTCGTCGGCCTCGGGCACGAGCGCATCGCGTTCCTCAACGGCGCGCACACGATCCGCCAGTGCGCCGACCGCAGCGAGGGCCTGCGCGACGCGCTCGTCGACCTCGGGCTCGATCCCGGGAAGGCGCTCGTCGAGGTCACGATCTCCACGCTCAACGCGGACGGCGGGCAGGCCGGCGCCGAACAGGTGCTCGCCCTGACGGACCGCCCCACCGCCACGATGTGCGTCAACGACCTCACGGCCCTCGGGGCGCTGCGCAGCCTGCGCGCCGCGGGTGTGCCCGTGCCCTCGGGCATGGCCGTCGTCGGGTACGACGACGTCACCTTCGCCGGCGAGCTCGCGACGCCGCTGACGTCCGTGCGCCAGCCCACCCACCAGCTCGGCCACCGCGCCGCCGACCTGCTGCTCGACCCGGACGACTCCGTGGAGCAGGTGACGTTCCAGCCCGAGCTCGTGGTGCGGGAGTCCACCACCGGCGTCGGCTGACACCTTCGACCGCTGCCGAACAGGCAGTTGCGCGCGGATTGAGCCCCGCCCCCATTCCGTGCACAACTGCCCGTTCGGCGCCTGGACACGGGCAGCAAGCGCTTCTCGGTTACATCGATTCAATGGCAGACTCGTGCCATGCGACGACGCACCACACCGGAGTCCTTCGACCCCGCCCAGGTCCGCCCATGGAACGCCGGCATCACCGGCCTCGGCTTCGGCGGCGACTACAACCCCGAGCAATGGCCGCAGGATGTGCGCCTCGAGGACCTCGAGCTCATGCGCGAGGCCGGCGTCACCGTGCTGAGCGTCGCGATCTTCTCGTGGGCCACGATCGAGCCACGCGAGGGCGAGCTCGACTGGGCCTGGCTCGACGAGACGATGGACCGCCTGCACTCCGCCGGGATCCAGGTGGCACTCGCCACCGCCACCGCGTCGCCCCCGCCGTGGCTGACGCGTCGGCACCCCGAGATCCTCCCCCGGCTCGCCGACGGGACGGTGCTGCACCAGGGCGGCCGCCAGTCGTACGCCGTCACGCACCCCGTGCACCGCGACTACGCGCTGCGCATGACCACCCGCATCGCGGAGCGCTACCGCGACCACCCGGCGCTCGCCCTGTGGCACGTGGACAACGAGATCGGCTGCCACGTGCCGCGCGACTACTCGGACGCCGCCGCGACGGCCTTCCGCGAGTGGTTGCGCGAGCGCTACACCACGGTCGACGCGCTCAACGAGGCGTGGGGCACCGCCTTCTGGTCGCAGAGCTACGGGTCGTTCGACGACGTGCTGCCGCCGCTGACCGCGCCCACCTTCGCCAACCCCACCCAGCAGCTCGACTTCGACCGGTTCTCCTCCGACGCGCTGCTCGACTACTACCTCGACCTGCGCGACACCCTGCGCGAGATCACCCCGCGCGTGCCCGTCACGACCAACCTCATGGCCCACGGCACCACCAAGGGCATGGACTACTTCTCCTGGGCGCCCGAGCTCGACGTCGTCGCGAACGACCACTACACGGTCGCTGCCGATCCCGACCGGCACGTCGAGCTGGCGTTCTCCGGTGACCTGGCGCGCAGCATCGCGGGTGGCGACCCGTGGATCCTCATGGAGCACTCGACGTCGGCGGTGAACTGGCAGCCGCGCAACAGTCCCAAGCAGCCCGGCGAGCTGCTGCGCAACTCGCTGCAGCACGTGGCCCGCGGCGCGGACTCGGTGATGTTCTTCCAGTGGCGCCAGTCGAGGGCCGGCGCCGAGAAGTTCCACTCGGCGATGGTGCCGCACGCCGGCCGCGACTCCGACGTCTGGCGCGACGTCGTGACCCTCGGCCGCGCGCTGCGGGCGGTCGGCGAGGTGCGCGGCTCGCGCGTGCGCTCGCGCGCCGCCGTGGTCGTGGACTGGCCGTCGTGGTGGGGGTCGGAGCTCGACTCCCACCCGTCGCAGGAGCTGCGCTACATGGACCAGGTGCAGGCCTGGTACCGCGCGTTGTGGCGGCTCGGCGTCACGACCGACCTCGTGCCGCCGGGCGCCGACTTCGACGGCTACGACCTCGTCGTCCTGCCCACCACCTACCTGGTGAGCGACGCCGACGCCGCGAACGTGGCCGCCGCCGCCGAGCGGGGCGCGACCGTCGTCGTCACGTACTTCTCCGGCATCGTCGACGAGAACGACCACGTGCGCCTCGGCGGCTACCCCGGCGCGTTCCGCGACCTGCTAGGCGTGCGCACGGAGGAGTTCGCCCCGCTGCAGGAGGGCGAGACCGTGCGCGTCGTGGGCAAGGCCGTGGGCGGCGAGTCCGTCGCGGACCTGTGGACGGAGAAGACCCGCGTCGCGGAGGGCACGGAGGTGGTGGCGTCGTACGAGGGGGGCACCCTCGCGGGCAGGCCGGCGATCACCCGGCGCGAGGTCGGGGCCGGCCGCACCTGGTACGTCGCGACGCGGCTCGACGAGCAGGGCCTCGGCGCGCTGGCCGAGCGGCTGGTGGCGGAGGCGGGCGTGGGCCCAGACGTCGTGGCGCCGGCGGGGGTGGAGGTCGTGCGGCGGTGGTCGGACGACGGCGCGACGTCGTGGCTCTTCGCGATCAACCACACCGACGCCGAGGCGACGCTCGGCACCGGGGGCGCTCCCGTGACGGGCACCGAGCTGCTGAGCGGCGACGCGGTCGAGGGCACGCTCGTCGTGCCGGCCGGCGCGGTGCGCGTGGTGCGGGTCGTCTGACCCTCGACGGATAATTCCCGTGCGCTTCGCGCACCCGACGCGTAGAGTGCACGGCGATGGGCACTCTGTGAGCACACCGGCGCCGACGCGTCGAGCAGGTCCGGAAGGACCGCTCCGCGTCGGCGTTCGTGCGCCCACCACCGATCACGGTCGTCGATGCCGACGACGGAAGGAGTCCCGCCCATGGACCCGTCACAGCTCACCCTCACCGACATCACCCTGCGCTACGCCGACCGCGTGGTGCTCGACCGCCTGTACCTGACCGTCTCGCCGGGCGAGCGTGTCGGCGTCGTCGGCGACAACGGCTCCGGCAAGAGCACCCTGCTCGGCGTCGTCGCCGGCACGCTGGAGCCGCAGAACGGCACCCGCACGGTGCACGCGCCGGGCGGCACCGGCTACCTGCCGCAGGTGATCGGGCTGCCGCCCGCGAGCACGGTCGCCGACGCGATCGACCACCTGCTGGCCGACCTGCGCAGCCTCGAGGCGCAGATCTCCGCGCTCGAGCGGACGCTCGGCTCGCTGGACGGGGACGCGCTGGACGACGCGATCCGGCGCTATGGCGCCCTCACCGCGCGCTTCGACGCCCGCGACGGGCACGGCGCGGACCACCGGGTCGACGTCGCGCTGCACCGCCTCGGTCTGCCCGGCCTGGACCGCGGGCGGCCGCTCGGCTCGCTGTCGGGCGGGGAACGCTCCCGGCTCGCGCTGGCGGCGACGCTCGCCGCCGACCCGGAGCTGCTGCTGCTCGACGAGCCGACCAACGACCTCGACGACGACGCCCTCGACTGGCTGACGGACCGCCTGCGCACCCACGACGGCACCGTCGTCGCCGTCACGCACGACCGCGCCTTCCTGACCGCCCTCACGACCACGCTCGTCGAGGTCGACCGCGGCATCGCGCGCCGGTACGGCGCCGGGTACGCGGGCTACCTCACGGCCAAGGACGCCGAGCGCGAGCAGGCGCGGCTCGCGTACGAGCGCTGGCGCGCCGACCTCGGGCGTCAGCGAGGGATCGCCGACGCCAACGCGGAGCGGATGGGCCAGATCCCGCGCAAGCTCCCCATGGCCTCGTTCGGTTCGGGCGCGTTCCGGTCACGCTCACGCACCCACGGCGCCACCGGCCGCATCCGCAACGCCAAGGAGCGGGTGCGGCGGCTGACCGAGGACCCCGCCGAGCGACCCGCCGAACGCGCGGAGTTCCGGACCGACGTCGCCACCACGCCGGCCGATGTCGACGGCGCCGCGCCCCGCCGCGGGGCGGTCGAGCTCCGCGACGTCGAGGTGCGCCGGCGCCTCGCCGTCCCGCGGCTCACCGTGGCCCCGGGCGAGCACGTGCTCGTGACCGGCGCGAACGGCGCGGGCAAGAGCACACTGCTGGGGCTGGTGGCGGGCGAGGTCGCGCCCGATGCCGGCACGGTCCGCGCCGAAGGGGAGGTCGGGCACCTGCGGCAGGCGGGCGCGTTCACCGCGCACGACGCGCGCACGGTGCTGCACGGCTTCGCCGCCGGCCGGCCCGGCGACTTGGAGGAGCACGCGGAGGCGCTGCTCGCGACAGGCCTGTTCCGCCCGGAGGACCTGCCCCGCCCGATCCGGGAGCTGTCCCAGGGGCAGCGGTCCCGGCTCGAGCTCGCACGGATCGTCACGACCACCACGGACCTGCTCCTCGTGGACGAGCCGACCAACCACCTCTCGCCCGACCTCGTCGAGGAGCTGGAGCGCGCGTTCACCGCGTACGAGGGGACGCTCGTGCTCATCTCGCACGACCGCACGATGCGCGAGCGGTTCCGCGGCCGGCGGATCGTGCTCGACGGCGGCGTGATCGTGGCGGACACCGGCAAGGCGCGGTCACTTCCTCCGAGGGACCCACGTGTGGATCGCTCGCCCGGGGGGGTGTGAGCTGCCGGTTGGTCGCGGCCACACGGAGCGCGAGGCCACGCTGCGTCACGTGGCCTCGCATCTCCCGGTGGGCTCAGCTGCCGCCGACGACGAGGCCCCGCTGCCAGGCGGACAGGTCGGCAACCTTGTCGGCGAGCGCACCGGCCGCGTCACGGTCGGAGATGAGCGCCCTGGCGAGCCGCTCGGCGACGCGCAGGTGCCGCAGGGCGGTGGCCCGGTCGCCGTCGTCCGCGACGGCCTCGGCGGCGTCGAGGCGTGCCGTCACCTGCCGCACGGCGACGACGTCGCGCACGGTGTCGGTGGGCAGCGCGGAGACGAGCTCGTCGACCTCGCCGAACGTCACGCAGTCCCCACCGCCGCTGACCCGGCCGGCGGTCCACTCGATGCCGCGCAGCACCATCGTGAGGAAGGCGTCGTCGGTCCATGCCTCGTCGACGTGGCCTGCGCCCTGGTGCCAGGAACGGCCGCCCTCGAAGTTCTGGCACCACGCGATCGGGTGGTCGTCGCCCATGGAGCCGCCCGAGTAGGTGGACTCGTCGAGGGTCTGCAGCACCTGCACGTCGCCGCGCGGGTTGAGCGTGTAGTTGTACCACTCGTCCCAGCGCTCCCACTCCAGCGGCACCCCGGCCATGGACGGGTGGGCGGCGTTCTCCACGCGCATGGTGGCGGTCTGCTGCTGCGGGTGGTTCTGGAACCGGGCGCCACCGCCCATGAGCTGGGTGAACCAGCCGGAGGTGTGCATCGTGTCGGTGGCGGCGTGGATGCCGACGACGCCGCCCCCGGCGTGCACGTAGCCCTGGAGCGCGGCGAGCTCGCTGTCGTCGAGCAGGCGGGGCTGGTCGGGATCGAGGCTGTTCGTGTTGTCCACCGGCGAGACGAAGACGATCGACGCGTACTGCGCCAGGTCCTCGGGGCCGGTGAACGGCGTGGAGTCCATCGTCAGGTCGGGCTGGCCGGGCGAGCCCGGGCCCCACCAGCCGGCCGAGTCGTTGGGCGGGTCCCACACGTCGACCGTGAAGTCGTGCTCGGCGCCGAGGTCGATGAGGGCGTGCGTGGTGTCGTCGATGTGGGAGTGGCGGAAGCCGAGGGTCTTGCCCACGACGAGGATCTTGTCGTCGTCGTCTGCGGTGGCGGCCGGCGCCCCGGCGACCAAGCCCACGCCGAGCGCGGCGCTGGTGGCGACGACCGCGGTGCGACGCGCAAACGATGCCTGAGGACGGGTGAGGGATGCCTTCGAACGAATGCTCATGACGCTCCTTTGCGCATGCAGCTGACGTGGCCCGCCCAACGTAGCGCGTGGAGCGCCGATCGTCGCCAAGAGCTGTCGTCCCGGACGCTCGCCGACCCGGCGACCGGGTCGGCGAGCGGGTTGCTCAGGACCAGCACCTCGGGGCCGGCACCCCGATGTGGGAGGTGCCGAGCTCGTCCCCTGTGCGCCGGGTCTCGAGAGGCGTCACACGGCGCGCCAGCGGAGCTCGATCGTGCGGGCCTGCGGCCGCAGCATCGCCGTCGGCCACACGTCCGGCCCGCAGGCGCGGGAGCCCAGGCCGTGCTGGGCGGCGTCCACGTACAGGTGGTGCTGCGTGGGCGTCGGCAGCTCGTACGGGTGCGCGGCGCGAGCGACCTCGTGCGCGGAGTGCCGGGCGAGCGTGAACCCGGGCAGGCGGCCCTGCGCGTCCCGACGGGCGGTGACCTGCAGCCACGGCCGGCCGTCGCGCTCGAGCACGAGCTCGCGCACCTCGGAGCGGTGCCCCGACTCCTGCGGCCGCGCGTACGGAACGGTCAGGTCGCCGATCCCCGCGCGGTGGCGGCCCACGACGACCGACCCGCGCACGTCGGGGTACGAGTCGTGCGGCCCGAGGCCGAGCCAGCCGGCGCCGTCCACGTCCGTGGGCAGCGCGACGTGCACGCCGACGCGCGGCCACACGTCGTCCCACGCGTCGTTCGGCGTGACGACGACCCGCAGCACCGCCTCGACGACGCCCTCCTTGGACCGCTCGGCCGTCCAGGTCTCCTCGACGTCGAGCGTCGCCCTGCTCTGGGCCGCCGACACGACCCGCCGCACGCGCAGGCGCTCGGGCGTCTCCTCGACGTCGACGGTGCGGTGCACCAGGCGGTCCAGGCCCTGGCGACGCCAGCGCTCCGCGACCGGCGGCGCGGGCGTGCCACGCCACGGCAGGGTGGCCGGGTCGTCCGCGTCGTAGCTGCTCATCGCGGAGCCCTCGTCGTTGTCCGTGGGCGCGCGCCACAGCTCGACGCGCGGCGCGGAGACCACGGCCCCCGCGAGCTCAACAAGCTCCGGCCCGCGGAACGCGACGGGCGCGTCCGCGAGCGCCACGACCGGACGCCGGTGCTCCCGGACGGCGGCGGGAGCCGGCAGCGCCCACTGGTCGCGCGCCACGACGTGCCCGGCGTCGGCCCACGCCGCCTGCTCCCGCAGCACGAGCTCGACGGTGAGGAAGGCCTCGGAACCCGGCGTCACGGCGGGCAGCGCGGCGGGGTCGAGCAGTGTCAAGGCCGCCCGCTCCCCCGCGGCGACCGGTATGCCGGCGCGTCGTCCTGAGCCTGTCGAAGGGTCGTCCTCGACGGCGGCCTTGCCCTCGGCCACCACCTCGCCGTCGTGCTCCACCCGCCAGCGCAGCTCGAGGTCCGCGGTGTCGGCCGTGTGTCGCCGGTTCCAGACCTCGACGACCCCGGAGCCGAGGCCGCCCTGGGTGGTCACGACGGGCCGCACGACGACCGGCCGCTCGACGTGCGCGAACTCCGTGAGGCCGGGGCTCGGCGTGTCGTCGGAGAGCACCATGCCGTCCATGACGAAGTTGCCGTCGTGCACGACCTCGCCGAAGTCGCCGCCGTAGGCGAAGTACTCCACGCCGCGCCGTCCTGAGCCTGTCGAAGGGTCCGGCGTGGTGGTATGCAGGCCGTGGTCGCGCCACTCCCACACGAACCCGCCGTGCAGGCGCGGGTGGGTGTCCACGAGCTCGCGGTACTGGTCGAGGGCGCCCGGGCCGTTGCCCATCGCGTGCGCGTACTCGCACAACAGGAACGGCTTGGAGCGCTGCCGGGCCGAGTCGGCGACGGAGCAGCCGAGCAGCGGGGAGAACGCGTCGTCGCTCCCGATCGACTCCGTCTCCGGAACCGTCGAGTACATCCGCGAGTAGACGTCGGTGTACTCGCCCGCGTAGTCGCCCTCGTAGTGCACGGGCCGTGACCGGTCGCGCCCGTGCACCCACTCCGCCATCGCCGCGAGGTTGCGCCCGGTGCCCGACTCGTTGCCGAGCGACCAGATCACGATGCTGGGGTGGTTCTTGTCGCGCTCCACCGTGCGCCGCACGCGATCCAGATAGGCGTCGCGCCAGCGCGGGTCGTCGCTGGGGTTGCCGACCCAGCCGCCGGCCTCGAAGCCGTGGGTCTCGAGGTCGGTCTCGAGGATCACCCACAGGCCCAGCTCGTCGGCGAGGTCGAGCACCTTCGGGTGCGGCGGGTAGTGGCTGGTGCGGATCGCGTTGACGTTGTGCCGCTTCATCCGCGCGAGGTCGGCCCGGGCGTGCTCCTCGTCGAAGACGCGGCCGCGGTCGGGGTGGGTCTCGTGCCGGTTCATGCCCGAGAAGGTCACCTGCCGGCCGTTGACGAGCAGCCGGTCGCCCACGATCTCGACTCGGCGGAACCCGACCCGCAGCGTGACGGTCTCGCCCGTCGACGTCACGGTCGCCTCGTAGCGCCTCGGCGCCTCGGCCGACCACGGCTCGACGTCGCCCGCCGCGACCGGCGCGACGTCGGCCGCCGTCTCCCAGGTCACGTCGACGCCGAGCTCCGGCACGCGCAGCCGCACCGGGAACGCCCCGTCGCCGGCCCGCAGCTCGGGCACCAGCGTGCCCTCCCCCGTGGCCGGGTCGGTGCCGGGCGTGAAGTCTGCGTCCAGCCACACGTCGTCGAGCGCGCCGACGGGCCGGTGCGCCAGCGTGACGTCCCGGAAGATGCCGGGCAGCCACCACTGGTCCTGGTCCTCGAGGTAGCTGGCCGCCGACCACTGCACCACCCGCACGGCGACCGTATTGACGCCGGGCCGGACCGCCTCGGTGACGTCCAGCTCGTGCGCCAGGCGGCTGCCGGAGGCGGACCCGACCTCCTCGCCGTTCACCCACACCGTGAAGAACGACTCCACGCCGTCGAACCGCAGCAGCACGCGCCCGCCCTCGGTCCACGACGCCGGCACGTCGACCTCGCGGCGGTAGTCGCCCGTGGGGTTCTCGTCCGGCGCGTGCGGCGGGTCCACCGGGAAGGGGAACTGCACGTTCGTGTAGATCGGGCGGCCGTACGCGCCGTCGCCCACCAGCACCCAGTGCGCCGGCACGGGGATCTCCCCCCAGCCGGCCCCCTCCGCGTCGTAGCCCGGCTGGGCGAAGTCGGCCGGCTCCTCGCCGGGGGGCAGCACCCCGTGCGCCCCCGGCGCGCCCGGCACCCCGGGCAGGAGCCGGAACCCCCAGGTGCCGTCGAGGGACAGCCGGGGCGCGTCGCTGGTGAGCGCCGCGCGGGGCGGGTCGACCCGCCCGGACCAGGGCGTCGTGGACTCGTGCGGAAGCGAGAGCAAGGTCATGCAGCCATCATGCTTTGACAGCACCTTCCGTCAGTCCGCCGCGCCAGAACCGCTGGAGCACGATCATGGCGACGGCGAGCGGGATGACCGAGAGCAGGACGCCCCCGGTGGTGAGCTCGTAGAACTCGGGCAGCCGGTCGGTCTGGCTGTTCCAGTTGTTGAGCCCGAGCGTGATCGGGTAAAGGTCCTGGTCGCTCAGCATGACCAGCGGGAGGAAGTAGTTGTTCCAGATGCCGACGATCTGGAACAGGAACACCGTCACGAGCGCGGGCGTCATGATCCGCAGCCCGATGGTGTGGAAGATGCGCAGCTCCCCCGCCCCGTCGATGCGGGCGGCCTCCACCAGCGACGTGTCCACCGTCGAGTCCGCGTAGATGCGGCAGAGGAAGAAGCCGAACGGCGACACGAGCGACGGGATGAGCACGCTCCAGTACGTGTTCGCGAGCCCGAGCTGGCTGAACAGCAGGAACAGCGGCAGCGCCGTCGCCGTCCCGGGCACGAGCACGCCCCCGAGCACGAGCCCGAAGATGAGGTTGCGCCCCTTGAACGCGTACTTGGCCAGGGCGTAGCCGCCGGCTGCCGCGAGGTACGTCGCGAGCAGACCGCCCACGCCCGCGTACAGCACGGAGTTGCCCAGCCAGCGCACGAAGACGCCGTCGCCGTAGGTGAGCACCGCGGCGAGGTTGTCGAAGAGCGCGAAGGTCTCGCCGAACCAGAACCCGTTGGTGCCGAAGAGGTCGTCGGTGGTCTTCGACGCGGCGACGACCACCCAGTACACGGGCACGAGGAAGTAGATCGCGACGACGACGAGGATGCCGGTGACGAGGATCGTGGTGGCGGGACGACGTCCGCCACGCCCGGCGCGGGCCTTGCGTGGCGCGTCCACGGAGGGTTCTGCCGGCCGGGCGGAGACGGTGGTGGCGGTCATCGCGAGCTCCTGTTCGTCAGCCGGAGGAAGAGGAAGGACAGCGCGAACGCGACCAGCGCGATGAGCACCGACTGGGCGGCCGCCACGTTGTAGTCGTTGTACGCGAAGGCGGTCGTGTAGGCGGACAGGTTGGGCGTGAACTGCGAGTCGATCGCCGGGGAGACGCTCTTCAGCAGCTGCGGCTCCGCGAAGAGCTGCAGCGTGCCGATGATCGAGAAGACCGTGGTGAGCACCAGTGCGGGGCGGATGAGCGGGAGCTGGATGCTCCACGCCGTGCGCCACGGGCCCGCGCCGTCGACGCGCGCCGCCTCGTACAGCTCGGGCGGGATCGCCTTGAGCTGAGCGACGATGATGAGCATGTTGTAGCCCGCGTACGTCCACGTGACGATGTTCGCGATCGACCACAGCACCGTGCCGGCGCCGAGGAAGTCGGGCGTGAACCCGAACAGGGTCTCGGAGAGGTCGATGATCGGGCTCAGCCCGGGCACGTAGAGGAACGACCAGAGGATGGTCGCGATGACGCCGGGGATCCCGTACGGCATGAAGTACGTCGCCCGGAAGAAGCCGGGCCAGCGCGCCGACGCCGACTCGAGCAGCAGGGCCAGCACGGTCGCGGCGACGATCATCACCGGCACCTGCACGACGCCGAACAGCATCATCCGCCAGATCGACGCGATGAAGTTCCCGTCCTCCAGCGCGATCCGATAGTTCTCGAACCAGGCGAAGCCCGTGGTGACGCCCTGCTCGCCGAACAGGCCGGCGCGGGTGACCGTGGTGAAGCTCTGCCCGATCGCGACGATGATCGGCAGCACGAAGGTCAGGAGGAACAGCACGAGGAACGGGGACACCAGGAGCCAGGGCGCGCGGCCCACGCTGGTGCTGCGCTTGGTGGCGGGCCGCCGCGGGGAGGTGCCGGCATCCGCCGCCGGGCCGGTGGGTGCGGTCTCTGCAGTCTGTCGGGTCGGTGCGGTCATCGGTCCTCCGCCTTCCGGATCGTCAGGCCCTTCTGCCGGAACACCTCGATGGTCCGCACCTCGGCGGCGACGACAGCGTCCACGAGCGTGCCGCCCGTCGCCTTGCCCCGGAACCCGTCGCCGAGGATGTTGAACGTCTGCTGCGTGATGGGCCACCACTGCCAGTCGGGGTTCTGGTCGAGCGTGGCCGGCGCGAACACCTCGGTGTTGTAGCGCTGGCCACCGAAGAACTCGCTCGGTTCCTCCCGCGCGGCGCCGATGTAGTCGCGGGCCGGCGACCAGCCGATGCCCGAGTGCTCGATCATCGCGTCGATCCCCTCCGGGCTCGTCGTCATCCAGACGGCGAACTCCATCGCCTCCTTCGGGTGCGGGGAGTTGGCGAGCACCGCGGCCGTCGACCCTCCGATGAACGACGAGCCGAACCCGTGGTCCCAGCGCGGGGCGGGCGCCACGCGCCACTTCCCCTCGGCCCCGCTCACGCTCTGCAGCAGCGCGTCACCCCAGCTCGCGCCCACCAGGGACGCGATCTGGTCGTGCGCCGCGGCGGCGTACCAGCCGGGGCTGAAGGGGTTGGCGGCCGTGGTCACCAGGTCGTCGTCGATCGCCTTGTCGAAGAAGCGCGCGACGTCCAGCGTGACCTCGTTCGCCATGTCGATGACCCAGCCGTCCTCGGCGCTGCGCAGCCACGTGGCGCCGGCCTGCATCGCGTGCCCGGCGAACACCGACGTGTCGTCCAGCGGGAACGCGTCGATGTAGACGCCGGCCTCGCGGAACGCGGGCGCCACCTCGGCCCACTGCGCCCACGTGGTCGGGACGTCGGCGCCCACCTGGTCGAACAGGTCCGGGCGGTAGTACATCCCCACGGGGCCGGAGTCCTGCGGGATGCCGTAGACGCCGCCGGCGAAGCTCACCTGGCTCCACAGCGTCTCGTCGAACCGGTCGGCGTACTGGGAGACGCCGTACCGCTCCAGGTCGACCAGGCCGTTCACCAGCATGAACTCCGGCACGGTCCGCATCTCCACCTGGGCGAGGTCCGGGCCGCCGCCCGCCGCGAGGGCGGAGTACATCTTCTGGTACCCGCCGTCGTTCCCGCCGGGGATCCAGGAGACCTCCACCTGCACGTCCGGGTGCTGGGCGTTCCAGACGTCCGCGACCTTCTGCAGGTCCTTGAGCCACGCCCAGTAGGTCAGCGTGATCTTCTCCCCCGCGGCCGGGACCACCGGCTGCACGTTCACCGAGGTGGTCCCCGGTGTGGCACACGCGGCGAGCAACGCCGTCGTGCCCCCTGCGAGCCCCATGCCGAGGAGCTGCCGTCTCGTGACCTCTTGCATCCGTCCCCACTTCGTCGTGACGTCCGGTCGAGGCGCATGCCTCGGGCTCTCGTGTGAGCGCGCTCACGCTAGCAGCGGGGCCGTCCGCGCGGTCAAGGCCGTCGCTGGTCGAGCTTGTCGAAACCAGCGACGGCCTTGACCGCGGACGGGAAGCCAGGGCGTGCCGGACCCGGCCATCCACGCGTGGAACGGGCCGGCCACGTCGATCTCTTCGGCGCGCACGGGAGTGCCGGTGAACGCGGACTTGTAGGTCGCCGCCGCCAGCTCCAGGCGCGCGTGTCCGCCACCGCCACCGTCAGCGGCGGCGTCCGGCCCTCGACCAGGGCGCGGCAGGTGGGCACGAGCTGCGCGAGGTGCCCGCTCGGGCCGCTGTCGACCGAGCGCACGGCGTCGGCCACCCACGCCTCGGCGACGTCGTCGCGGCCCTCGACCGGGGTGACGGTCCAGCTCGAGCCGTCGTACCCGTACAGGTGCTCGAGCTCGACGGTCGCGGCCTCGGCGTCGAACCGCAGCCGGGACGCCTGGCGCGGGGGAGATCGCGGAGTTCGTGATCGTCGCCCCACCTCGAAGTACTCCGGCGGCCGGAACCACAGGGTGTCGCACCTGGTTGAGCTTGCCGAAACCGGGTTTCGGCAAGCTCAACCAGCGGTCGTTTCGACAAGCTCAACCAGCGGAGGTGCGGCGCGTCTCCACGCCCACCACCGCGAGCGCCAGGAGGCCGCCCACCACCAGCGCGAGCGGCGGCAGCATCCAGACGAAGACGACGCACAGGCCCGCCGCGGCGGCGAGCAGCACCGACCCGGTCAGGTCGTCCTGCGCCCGCCGCGCCCCGATCGACAGCGCCCGCCGTACTGTCGAGCCGTCGACGCCCGCCCCTGTGGCGGGCGGTGCGCCGGACCCAGAGGCGGACTCGGCCCAGGCCCCAGCCGCGCGCGCGAGGACGGCGACGACGGCCGCCGCAACGATCGCGACCACCACGGCCACGGCCTCCGCCCCCGGCAGCACCCCGGACCGGGCGAGCTGCCAGTCGAGCGCCAGCAGCAGCGCCACCCCGACGGCGGCCAGGCCCAGGGGCCACAGCGCCCGCACGGCGGCCCACCAGTCGGCCGCGAACCGGGCCACGCCGATGTCGTGACCGGAGACCTGGCGGCGGACGTGCGCCACGCCCGCCGCCAGCGACGGCACCGCGGTGACCAGCAGGACGCTGCCCAGGGCCACGAGCACCCCGGCGAGCACCACCTCGGCGAAGAGGCCGAGGGCCGCCCCGGTCCGCGTCTCGCCGACGCCGCCGGAGCCTCCGCGCCTCCGGCGGCCCTTGCCGTCGGTCGTGCGGTCGCCTCTGCCGTCGCGCCTGCCGCGCCCGTCGTCCCGCCCGGACCCTGTCGGCATCGCCGCTCCCTCCGTCGTCCTGCTCCGCTCCAACGTCCCGGGCGCCATCGTCAGCCCTTGAGGCCTTGGGTGGCGACGCCGTCGACGATGTAGCGCTGGAAGAGGATGAAGAAGAGCATCACGGGCACCAGCGCGAGGACGGCCATGGCCATCTGCGCGCCATAGTCCGACACGCTGGTCTGGTCGACGTACAGGCGGAGCGCGATGGGCAGGGGGTACATGTCTGGCTTCTTCAGATAGAGCAGGGGGCCGAGGAAGTCGTTCCAGGACCAGATGAACGCGAAGATGCTGGAGGTGATGATCGCTGGGCGCATCAGGGGCAGCATGATCGCGGAAAAGATGCGCACGTGTCCGGCGCCGTCGATGCGTGCTGCTTCGTCGAGCTCTCTGGGCAGGTTGCGCATGAACTGGACCATGAGGAAGACGAAGAAGGCTTCGCCGGCGAGGAACTTGGGCGCGAGCAGCGGGATGAACGTGTTCACGAGGCCGAGCTCGTTGAACATGATGTATTGCGGGATGATCACGACGTGGAACGGCAGCAGCAGGGTGCCGATCATGATCGCAAAGAAGACCCCGCGGCCGGGAAAGCTGATCCGCGCGAACGCGTACGCGCTGATCGTGGAGGACAGCACCACCCCGATCACCGACGCCACGGCGAGGATCATGGAGTTGCCGAAGAAGGTCCAGAACCCGACCCCGCCGATGCCGGACAGGGCGGTGGCGAAGTTGTGGAAGGAGAAGTTGTCCGACCACAGGCTGATGTTCCCGATGATCTCGTTGCTGGGCTTGAACGAGCTGGTGAGCATCCAGGCGGCGGGGTAGAGCACCACGATCGTGGCCGCGATCATCGCGACGTGGAACCCGGCCGACCGGGCACCCCGGCGCCGCTTGGCGGCCTGCCGCAAGGACTGGTCGATGTGGGGTCCCGTGGGCGAGCCGGGGATGCCCACGGCCGCGGCCTGGGCGCTCAGCGGCGCGGTGGCCACAGGAGTAGAGGTGTGGGGCGCCGCGCTCATCGGTTGTCTCCGGAGTAGTGGACCCAGACGTTGGAGGTCTTGAACAAGATCGCGGTGATGACTCCCACGACGATCACCAGGACCCAGGCCATGGCCGAGGCGTACCCCATGTCGAACTGGGCGAAGCCCTTGATGTACAGGTAGAGCGTGTAGAACAACGTCGAGTCCGCGGGGCCGCCGGTGCCGCCGGAGATGATGAACGCGGACCCGAAGACCTGGAACGCGCCGATGGTCTCCAGCAGCAGGTTGAAGAACAACACCGGACTCAGCATCGGGATCGTGATCCGCAAGAACTTCCGGATCGGGCCCGCGCCGTCCACCGCGGCCGCCTCGTACAGCTCGGCCGGGACCTGCTTGAGCCCGGCAAGGAAGATGACCATCGGGGCGCCGAACGTCCACACCGCGAGCAGCACGAACATCGGCATCGTCTTGGACGGATCCCCGACCCAGCCGCCGGCCGGGGCGCCGAACAGGTGCCCGATGCGGTCCACGATGCCGTCGTCGATGAACATCGCCTTCCACACGATCGCGATCGACACCGAAGCGCCGATCAACGACGGGGCGTAGAAGATCGACCGATACGCCCCCTGCCCCCGATGCCGCATGTTCAACAACATCGCCACAGCCAACGCCGCGGCGAGCTTGATCGGCGTACCGACCAGCACATAGATCGCCGTCACCCTCGCCGACGTCCAGAACCTCGGGTCGTCGAACAGCTTCACGAAGTTGTCGATCCCGACCCACGACGGCGGCCGGAACAGGTCATAGTCCGTGAACGCCAGATACAACGACGCCACCATCGGGAACGCCGTCAACACCACGAACCCCACCAACCACGGCGACAGGAACGCGAACCCCGCACCCGCCTCACGGCGGCGGCGTGCGCGCCCCCGCTCGGGGGACGCGGGCTGCGTCCCCCGAGGGGCGTCGATCGTCGAGCTCGTCGTCACTGCACTCACGACTACTTCACCGTGCTGTCGGCGAACGAGAACCACTGGGTGACGAACTCGTCCACGGTCAGGTTCCCGTACTGCAACTCCTCGCTGAGGCGCTTGAACTCGGCCTCGATCTCGCCGAAGCCCTCGACCGGGACGGGCGCGGACTCGGTCACGACGTCCGCGACGTCACCCTCGAAGCCCACGACCTGCTCGTCGATGGAGCCCGGCTCGACGTCCATGGCGTCGATCTGCTCCTGCACCGCCGGCACGCCCTTGGAGGTGCCGAAGATCGTGCCGACCGCGGGGTCGTTGATGAGGAAGTCGATGAGCGCCGAAGCAGCCTCGGGCTGCTCGCTGTTGGCCGACGCCGAGAGCAGCATCGACGGCTTGTAGAACTGCTGGGGGCCGTTGTCGCCCGAGGGCATCGGCAGCATCTGGATGTCTTGGCCGGTCTCGGCGACGTAGCTCGCGAGGAAATTGTCCCAGCTCGCCTCGCCCGCGACCTCACTCTTGGTGAAGCCGCTCAGCGGCTCGAGCTGCTTGGTCCGCTTGATCGGGAAGAAGGCCTCGGAGCCGCGCAGGTCCTCGCCGCGGTTCAGCCACTCGGTCATCTGGGCCTCGTCGAACCCGAGCTGGCCGTCCGCGGTGAAGGGCTCCACGCCCTGCTGGACGAGCCACTGCAGGAAGAACCAGAAGGTGCCGGTGTAGTCGCCGGAGCCGTAGATCACGGGCTCCTCGCCCGCCCCGCCCTTCGAGGCCTCGGCGATCCAGGCGTCGAGGTCGTCCCACGTGTAGCCCTCGGCGAGCGGCTCCAGGCCGAGCTTCTTCGCGAGGTCGGCGTTGTAGAACAGCGCGAGCGTGTTGGTGCTCGTCGGGATGCCGAACTGACCCTCCTCGATCTGGCCCGACGCCAGCAGCGAGTCGTCGACGCCGTCGAGGTCGAGGTTCACGCCCTCCTGGCCGTTGAGGTCCAGCAGCTGGCCCGTCGCGCCGTACTGGCGCAGGTACGACAGGTCCATCTGCACGACGTCGGGCAGGGCGCTGCCGGCGGCCTCGGTGGCGCGGGCCACCCAGAAGTCGTCCCAGGCCTGGAACTGCGTCTGGACGGTGATGTTGGGGTGGGCCTCCTCGAACGCGTCGACGGCCTCCTCGTACTTGCCGGCCCGGTCGTCGTCGCCCCACCACGCGAGGGAGATGGTGATGTCCTCGTCGGTGCTCACCTTCTCGGCGGAGCCCGGGTCCATGGCCTCGGGCCCGCTTCCGCAGGCCGTGAGGGTGAGGGCGACGGTGACCGCCGCCGCGGCCGCGCCGGCGGCCTTGCGCGCGATCCTCATGTGAGCCTCCTCGCTCGTCGATCGTCAATGATCGTCGGCGACGAGGACGCCTCGTTGACCCTCGCTGGCCGTCGACTGAATCGATAAAACACGACTGGGTAAGCGTTGTCCAGCCCCGGGGTGTTCCGGGTCTCATCACGATCCGGCAACGAGGGTACGTTTTCCCGCGTCGTCGCAGGTCATGCGTTCGCCGCCGGCGGGTTCAGGCCGCGGCGAGCGCCGGAACCTCGGCCACCACGGCGTCCACGAGGCGGGCGTCCGTGCCGATGCCGGCGGGTAGCAGGCCGGGCAGCGCGAGCAGCGCCCGCGCGACGTCGGCCGGCGCCGCCGCGGCGGCGTCACCCCCGCCGGCGCCCGCCACCACGGCGGCCAGCTCCTCCGCGCGCGGGTCGTCCACCGGCCGTCCCGCGGCGACCTCCCGGCGCACCACCTCGCACCACGCCGCCAGGGCGAAGGCTGCCCCGCCCGGCACCTCGCCCGCCGCGAGCCGGTCGGCGACGATGCCGCCCCACCGGATCGGGATCTTCTGCGTGCCGTCCATCGACACCTGCACCGTGGTGTGCCCGGTGGCCGGGTTCGCGAAGCGCTCCAGCAGCGACTCCCCGTACGCGCGCAGGTCGGAGCCGTCGGGCGGGGTGAGCGTGGGCAGCGCGTCGTCGAGCATGAACGCCAGGGCGCGCTCGTGCAGCGCCCGGTCCGTCACCGCCTCGGCGAGGGTGGCGTGCCCGGCCAGTCGGCCCCCGTATGCGAGCAGCGAGTGCGTGCCGTTGAGCATGCGCAGCTTGGCCCGCTCCCAGGGCGCGACGTCCGCGGTGAAGGTCGCGCCCGCGGCCTCCCACGACGGCCGCGGCCCGGCGAAGCTGTCCTCGATCACCCACTGCCGGAACGGCTCCCCGACCACGAGCCCCTCGTCGCGCGCCCCCAGCTCGCGCTCCACGTCGTCCCGCTGCGCGGGGGTCGTGGCGGGCACGATCCGGTCGACCATCGAGCACGGGAACGTGACGTCCGTGGCGAGCCACGACCGCGGCCCGTCGCCCTCCGGCCCCGGCAGGGCGGCGTCCAGCGCCGCGCCCACCAGACCCTGCAGCACCCGGCCGTTGTCCAGCATGTTGTCGCAGGTGAGCACGGTGATCGGCCGCCGCTCCCCCGCGACCTCCGCCGCTCGCCACCGCGCCGCGAGCCCTCGCACCAGCAGCCCGATGGCGCTCTCCGCAGGCCGAACAGACCCTTCCTGCGTGCCAGCCACCTCGGCGGCGAGGGCGTCGAGGTCGGGGCGGACGCGGTCGACGTCGAGCCCGCCGTCGGCGCCGCGCGCGTAGCCCTTCTCGGTCACGGTGAGCGTCACGACGTGCGTCGTGGGCGCCGCGATCGCGGCGAGCACCCGGGGCGTCTCCTCCGCTGGCCAGGCGACGTCGAGCACCGAGCCCACCAGGTCCAGCAGGTCCACCATCGGCCCGTCCGTGCCGGCGGTCAGCACCGAGTAGACGCCGCCCTGCGGCCGGAGCTGGTCGCGCACGGACGCCGAGCGCTGCGTGACCCCGAGGATCCCCCAGCGCAGGTCGCCCGTGGCCCGCGCGGCGAGCTCGGTGAAGACGGCCTGGTGCGCGCGGTGGAACGCGCCGATGCCGAGGTGCACCACGCCCACCTGCTCGGGCGTCACGGGGGCGGCGAGGCGCGCGGGCAGGGCGGATCGGTGCAGGCGATCAGTCGTCACGGGCTTCCTTCACTTGGGCGACCAGCTGGGTCGGGTTCACGAATCTCAGGGCGACCACGAGCATGACAAGCATCGTCGTCGTGTACATGACCGCCATGGCGGAGACGAGCTGGCGGGCCTCGCCGCCGCCCGCCGACGTCATGGCGCGGTAGATCGCCACGACGAGCGTGTCGGACTGCGGGCCCGACACGAGGAACGTCAGCTCGAACATGCCGACCGTGCGCACGAGCACCAGGATCGACGCCGCAAGGATGCCGGGCACCAGCAGCGGGGCCAGGATCCGCGTGAAGACCTGGCGCAGGCCGGCCCCGCACATGCGCGCCGCGGACTCGATCGCGGGGTTGATCTGCTCGATGAACGGCGTCATCGTCAGGATGACGAACGGCACCGACGGCACCAGGTTGACGAGGATCACCGCCACCACCGACCGGCCCAGGCCGACCGAGTACATCACCGTGGCGAGCGGGATTCCGAAGGTGATGGGCGGCATGAGGATCGGCAGCAGGAACAGCACGTTGACCAGCCGCTTGCCCGGGAAGTTCCGACGCGCCAGCAGGTACGCCGCGGGCACGCCGATCAGCACCGACAGCACCACGACGGCGAGCGCCACGCCCACGGTCACGCCCACCACGTGCGTCAGGTCGAACCGGTCCCACGAGCTCGCGTACCACTCGGTGGTCCACTCGAGGGGCAGCCAGGTGTCGAACCACTGCCGCCCGAACGAGTCGACCACGACGGCCACGATGATGCCGAGCAGGAACACCAGGAACGCGGCCATCCCGGCCCACACGAACCAGGCGGACGGCGACGCGGCGAGCGACCTCTCGCCCGGGGGTCGCGCCCCCGCGCTCCGGGGGCGCCTCGCCAGGTTGTCGGTGGCCGTGTCGGTGGCCGTGTCGGTGGCCGTGTCGCTGGCCGTGCCCCGAGCGGTGTCGGGGGTCTCGAGCGCGCTCATCCCTTGCCTCCTGTCGTTCCCTTGTAGAGCAGCGACCGCCAGGCGAGCACGACCGCGACGACGAGGAGCTCGACGACGCCCATCATGAGCGCGATGGTCGAGGCCATCGGGTAGTCGTTCTGCTCGCCGAAGGCGCGGAACGCCATCAGCGACATCACGCGCGTGGAGCCCATCGCGTCACCGACGAGGCGGGCAGAGGGGAACACCGAGAAGGCGAGCACGAACGTGAGGATGAACGTGGTGGCCAGGCCCGGCGCGAGCAGCGGGAGCGTGATGCGCCGGAACCGCTGCCACCAGCCCGCGCCGAGGGTGCGGGCCGCTGACTCGAGCGACGGATCGATGCCGGACAGGTACGACGACACCAGCAGGAACGCGAACGGGAAGCCCGTGATGATCAGCGAGAACATCACGCCCACGTAGTTGTTCACGAGCTGCACCGGCTGGTCCACCAGCCCCGTGGCCAGCAGGAACCGGTTGAGCCACCCCTGCCGACCGGCGAAGATCAGCAGGCCCTGCGCGGTGAGCACCGTGCCGAGGGTGATCGGCAGCACCAGCACCGACGTCATGAGCCGCTTGAACCGGAACCGGCGGCGCAGCACGAGCGCCACGGGGATCGACGCGAGCACGTTGAACAGTGCCGCGGGCAGCGCCAGGCGCATCGTGATCCACACGGAGTCGAAGACGAACGGGTCGCGGAAGAACGCCACGTAGTTCGCGAGGACGCCCCCGCCCCACTGCTCCTGGGTGGCCAGGTTCGGCTGGAACGTGAGCCCGATCCCGTACGAGAACGGGTACACGAACAGCGCGAGCGCGAAGACGAGCGCCGGCACCATGAGCCACAGCGACGAGTCGATGCCGCGCTCGGCCAGCCGGTGGCGCAGGCTCGCGGTGCTCCGCCCCGGCGGGGCGGCGACGGAGGTCATGCCGCCACCGCCTCCGGCCGGACGGCGCCGGTCTGCGCCGTCAGGTCGGCCGGGAACACGAGCACCCGGTCGGCCGCCGCGGTGAGCCGTACGGCGTCGCCCACCGCCGGGGCGGACGGCGTACGCACGTGCAGCATCGTGCCGTCGGCCGCCTGCACCACCACAGCGAACTCGCGGCCGTGGTACTCCACGACGGCCACCGTGCCCGCGACCTCGTTGCCGTCGCGCGGCTCCTGCCCGTCGGCGAGGACCGTGAGGTCGTCCGGGCGGACCGCCACCCGCACCGCGTCGTCCCCCGCGGCCACGTCGCCCACCGGGCGGCCTCGCAGCGTCATCCCGCCGACCCGCACCGACGCGCCGCCGGACGGGGCGCCCGTGCCCACTGCACTGTCGAGGCTGCCCGCCAGGATGTTGCGGTAGCCCATGAAGTCGGCGACGTGCCAGTTGCGCGGGTGGTCGTAGAGCTCGTCGGGCGTGCCGATCTGCTGCACCCGGCCCTCGCGCAGCACCACCAGCCGGTCGGCCAGGGACAGCGCCTCCTCCTGGTCGTGCGTCACGTAGATCGTGGTGAGGCCCAGCTCCTGGTGCAGCCGGCGGATCTCCGTGCGCATGTCGAGCCGCAGCTTCGCGTCGAGGTTCGACAGGGGCTCGTCCATCAGCACCAGGGACGGCTCGAGCACGACGGCCCGGGCGATCGCCACGCGCTGCTGCTGCCCGCCCGAGAGCTGGCCGGGCAGCTTCTTCGCGTGGTCCTCGAGCTTGACGAGGCCGATCGCCTCCGCGACGCGCCGGGCGATCTCCGCCCGGGGCAGGCCCCGCATCTGCAGCCCGAAGGCCACGTTCTTCTCCACCGTGAGGTGCGGGAACAGCGCGTAGCTCTGGAAGACCATCCCGAAGCCGCGCTTCTCGCTCGGCACGGTGTCCACCCGCTGCCCGTCGAGCAGGATCTGCCCGTGCGTCAGCGGGAGCAGGCCCGCCAGGCAGTTCAGCGCCGTCGACTTGCCGCAGCCCGACGGGCCGAGCAGGGCGATGAACTCGCCCGCCCGGACCGTCAGGTCGAGGCCCGCCAGCGCCTGGTGACCGCCGAAGCTGCGCCCGACGTCGCGCAGCTCCAGCGACTCGAACGTGCCGGCCGTGATCGCCATCTGTCCCTCACTCCTCCGTTTTCACTGGTCGGAGCGAGCCTTCGCTCCGCTACCGGCGAGTGCCTCGCTCCGCTACCGGCGAGTGCCTCGCTCCACTACCGGCGAGTGCCTCGCTCCACTACCGGCGAGTGCCTCGCTCCACTACCGGCGAGTGCCTCGCTGCGCTACCGGCGAGTGCCTCGCTCCGCTACCGGCGAGTGCCTCGCTGCGCTCGGCCCTCACCATCCGGTGCGCTCCGGCTCACTCCTCCTCTTTCACTGGTCGGAGCGAGCCTTCGCTCCGCTACCGGCGAGTGCCTCGCTGCGCTCGGCCCTCACCGTCCGCTGCGCTCCGGCTCACTCCTCCGTGTACTTGCCGGCGCCGATCTCGCGGTCCCAGATGTCGAAGGCCTTGACCATCTCGTCGGGGGCGAGCGGCGTCGTGGACGGCGCGGACTCGATGAGGTCGTCGTACCAGTCGCGGCCGAACTCCTCGATGACCTGCTGCGACTCCTCGGGCGCCTGGTCGAGGGTCGCGCCCTCGACGGCGGGGCCGGGGTAGAAGTAGCCGTGGTCGTAGGCCTTGGCGTTCTGCTCGGGCGTCAGGACGTCCTGCAGCAGCAGGAGGATCGCGGAGATCTTGTCGGCCGACTGGCCCTCCGGGATCGCCGCGTAGTGGGCGTCCGTGACCCAGGTGAAGTCGTCGAAGGCCGACGCCTCGAGCGTGTTCGGCAGGCGGCCGTCGGTGCGCGGCTCGATCTCCCAGCCGGTCGTCGTCGGGATCATGCTCCACGTGCCGTCGCCGACGTTGGTGATGACCTGGCCCGTGCCGGTCGGGTAGTTGTCGACGTACTGGCCGAGCTCATCGAGGTACGCCCAGGTCTTGTCCCAGCCGTTCTCCGGGTCCTTCGGGTCCTTGTCGCCCAGGATGTACGGGAGCCCCATGAGGAACGTGCGGCCGGGGCCCGAGTTGGCCGGGCGCGCGTAGCCGAACTTGCCCGGGTTCGCCTTGGCCCAGTCGAGCAGCTCCTGCGGCGTGGACGGCGGGTCGGTGACGACCTTCGGGTCGTACTGCAGCAGCGGCCCCGACGGGTAGTACGTGACCACGACGCCGTAGCCCTCGGCCAGGTCCTGCATGGCCGCCGCAGGCTCGAGGTAGTTCTCCTGGTTGGACAGACGGTCGCCGAACTCGTCGACGACCGGCACCCACAGGTCCTGCGCGATGCCGGACGACAGCCCGTCGTTGCCGGTGAGCACCAGGTCGACGGACAGGTTCCCGGAGTCGACCTGCGGCTTGACGATGCCGGTCACGTCGGGGGCGCCGCCGGTCTCCCACGAGACGGACGAGATGACGTCGGGGTTCGCCTCGACGAACGCGTCGACCATGGGCTCGGTGAGCTTCTGGTTGCCCGCGACGTCGAGGATGTGCAGCTCGACGGGCTCGGACGGGGTCTCCGGCACGTCGGCCGCGTCGGTGGCGGCGGGGCCGCCGCCGCCCTCCGGCTCTGGCGGGGCGCACGCGGCCAGCAGGAGCCCCAGGGTGGTGGCGCCGACGACGGCGACGGCGCCGGCACGGGAGCGGGTGGTACGCATGACTGCCTTCCTTCCCCCGGGCGACGGTGCCCGGGAACGGTGCCTCGACGTCTGCGTCGGGGCGGGTGAGCCGAGGTGCTCGTTATGCCGGCGGGACCCCGGTGGAATCGCGGATCACGAGCTCGGCGGGTAGCCGGTGCCGGGCGCTCGCGAGGGCCTCTGCCTCGACGTGCCCGACGTCGAGCCAGGAGAGCAGGAGGTCGACGGCCTTGCGGCCCAGCCCGGTGCGGGGCACCCGCACGGTCGTGAGGGCCGGGGACACGAGCGTCGCCACGTCGACGTCGTCGAACCCGACGACCGACATGTCCTGGGGCACGCGCACGCCGCGGCCTCGCAGGCGGTCCAGGATGCCGAGCGCCATGAGGTCGTTGAACGCGACGACGGCGGTGGCGCCCTGGGCGACGGCGTGGTCGGCCGCGGCGACCCCGCCGGAGAAGTAGGGGCGGAAGGACCCGAGCTCGAGCAGTGTCACGTCCCCGAGCCGCTCGGCCGCCGCCCGCAGGCCGTCCACCCGCCGGAGGCCCGACCACGAGGTCGCCGGGCCCGCCGCCACCGCGACACGGCGGTGGCCGAGCGCGTGCAGGTGGCCCAGCACCTGCGCGATGCCGTCGGCGTCGTCCACCGCCACCGAGGGGACGCCGGGCACGTCGCGGCTCACGAGGACGACCGGCAGGTGCGCGACCGCGCGCAGCAGCGTCTCGTCGTCGGAGCGCGGCGAGGCGAGGATGATCCCGTCCACCCGCTGCGCGAACTGCGCGATGAGGCCGGGCTCGGCCGCGGGGTCCTCCTCGGAGTCCGCGACGAAGACGGGGTAGCCGGCGGCGCGGGCGCGCGCCTGCACGCCCTTCGTCACCGACGCGAAGTACGGGTTCTCCAGGTCCGGCACCAGCAGGCCGATGGTGCTGGTGCGCCCGAGCCGCAGCCCGCGCGCGGTGGGGTTGGGCGTGTAGCCCAGCCGGTCCGCGGCGGCGAGCACCCGCTCGCGCGTCGTCGCGGAGACCTGCCCGGGCGCCGTGAGCGCTCGCGAGACGGTGGACACCGAGACGCCCGCGAGCTCTGCCACGTCGTGTGCGTTCGCCATCGCGCCTCCCTCCGTGCCTGGTCGCCCCGTCGTCTGGGCGTCATTCTGCAAACGATCCCGGGACGCGTCAAGGCCGTCGGCAGATTCCATGCCCGCGACCCCCGCCGTCGTGCGCCTCGCAGCTCGGAGATGGCTCGCTACCAAGGGTTGCGCACCAGACGCCGCCACGGCACCATGGTCTGCAATCGATCCCAGGACATCCCGCGGGCGCTGCTCTACAGGTGCCCCGACAACCCGGGCCGCGACGTCGTCGTCCGGCCCGATCCGACGAGGAGACGCACGTGGACGAGGCCTGGACCCTGCACCCCGACCGGGCGTTGCCCGCCGACCCGGTCACCCGGCCGCTGGCCCGGGAGATCTACGCGGCGGTGCGCGACCAGCCGCTGGTCTCGATGCACGGCCACGTGCCGGTCGAGTGGTTCGCCGACGACACGGCGTTCCCGGACCCGGCCCAGCTCATGGTGGTGCCCGACCACTACCTCACCCGCATGCTGGTCTCCCAGGGCGAGACGCTGCCCCGCCTCGGCGTCGGCTCCACGCCCGACGAGGACGTCGAGACTGACCCGCGCGAGATCTGGCGCCGGTTCTGCGCCGGCTGGAAGCACTTCCGCGGCACGCCCACGCGCTACTGGCTGGAGCACGCGCTCGTCGAGATCTTCGGCGTCACGCAGCGCCCGTCGGCCGAGACCGCGGACGCGCTGTACGACCAGGTCGCGGCGCGCATCGCCGAGCCGGACTTCCGCCCGCGGGCCCTGCTCGACACCTTCGGGATCGAGGTCATCGCCACGACCGACCCCGCCTGGGCCACCCTCGACGCGCACGCCAAGCTCGCGGCCGACGGCCTCGGTGACCGGGTGCTGCCCACGTTCCGGCCCGACCCGCTGCTGCGCCTCGACCAGCCCGCCTGGCGCGACGACGTCGCCCGGCTCGGCGAGGCGGCGGGCGTGGACGTCACGTCCTACGACCGCTACCTCGAGGCGCTGCGCACCCAGCGTGCCCGCTTCGTCGCCGCGGGCGCGCGCGCCACCGACCACGGCCACCTGTCCGCCGATACCACCCCCCTCGACGACGACGAGGCCCGACGCCTCTTCGACGCCGCACTCGCCGGCACGGTCACGGCCGCCGAGGCGCAGGCGTTCAGTGGGCACATGCTGTTCCAGATGGCCGCCATGTCCGCCGAGGACGGCCTGGTCATGCAGCTGCACCCGGGCGTGCTGCGCAACCACGCGAGCGGCCCGTTCGAGGCCTTCGGGCCGGACCGGGGCTACGACATCCCCGTCGTCACCGAGTTCACCCGCAACCTCCGGCCGCTGCTGGACGCGTTCGGCCACCACCCCAGCTTCCGTCTCATCGCGTTCACCGTGGACGAGGACGTGTACTCCCGCGAGCTCGCGCCCCTGGCCGGCGTCTACCCGGCGCTGCGACTGGGCGCGCCGTGGTGGTTCCTCGACGCGCCGGACGCGATGCGGAGGTTCCGCGAGTCGGCCACCGAGACTGCCGGGTTCAGCAACATGAGCGGGTTCGTGGACGACACGCGCGCGTTCTGCTCCATCCCCGCCCGGCACGACCTGGCCCGGCGCATCGACGCCGGCTACCTGGCCCGCCTGGTCGCGGAGCACCGCCTCGACCTGGACGAGGCGCTCGAGGTCGCCGTCGACCTCAGCTACCGCCTGCCCCTGGCCGCCTACACCCACCCCTGACCGACGGACGAACGAGCACGAGGAGAGTCGCGCAGTGAAGATGGGTTTCCGCTGGTACGGCAACGGCAACGACACGGTCAGCCTCGACCAGATCCGCCAGATCCCCGGGGTCGAGACGATCGTCTGGGGCCTGCACCAGAAGCAGGCCGGCGAGGTCTGGGAGCAGGCCGAGATCGACGCGGAGGTCGTGCACATCACCGGCCTGTCCGCCGAGGCGCGGGCCCGCGGCGTGACCCGGACGCTCGACGCGGAGGTCGTGGAGTCGGTCAACGTGCACGAGTCGATCAAGCTGGGCCGCACGGTGCTGGGGCTCAGCCGTGACGAGGCGATCGAGAACTACATCACCACGATCCGCCGGCTCGGCCGCGCGGGCGTGAAGGTCGTCTGTTACAACTTCATGCCGGTCTTCGACTGGCTGCGCACCGACCTGTGGCACCCGCTGCCCGACGGCTCGACCGCGCTGTACTACGAGAAGGCCGTCGTGGACCGGATGACGCCGGAGGGTCTCATCGCCGACATGGCGGCCGACTCCCACGGCCTCACCCTGCCGGGCTGGGAGCCGGAGCGGCTGGCGGGCTTCACCGAGCTGAACGCTGCGTACGAGGGCGTCACCCACGACGACATGTACGCGCACTACCAGTACTTCCTCGACGCGGTGATCCCCACCTGCGAGGAGTACGACGTCAAGCTCGGCGTGCACCCCGACGACCCGCCGTTCGACGTCTTCGGCTGGCCCCGCGTCGTGTCGAACAAGGCCGACCTCGCCCGCGTGCTCGACCTGCACCCGAGCCCGCACCACGGCCTCACGCTGTGCCTCGGGAGCTTCTCCGCCAACCCCGAGCACGACGCCGTCGACGCCGTGCGCACCTTCATGGACCGCATCCACTTCACGCACGTGCGCAACATCAAGCACGACGACCACGGCAACTTCAGCGAGGTCGGCCACCGGGCGGTCGAGGGCGACGTCGACACGACCGGCATCATGCGGGCGTACGCCGAGGCGGGGTACGAGGGGTACGTGCGCCCCGACCACGGTCGTCACCTGTGGGACGAGAACACCACCAACAAGCCGCGCCCCGGGTACGGCCTGTACGACCGGGCCCTGGGGGCCCAGTACCTTCTGGGCGCTTGGGACGCGTTCCGCTACGCCGGCTGAGCGCGTCGAAACGCTCCGCCGGCTGAGCGCGTCGAAACGCTCCGCCGGTTGAGCGCGTCGAAACGCTCCGCCGGCTGAGCCTGTCGAAACCCTCCGCCGGTTGAGCCTGTCGAAACCCCCTGCGAAAGGCAGACATGCACGACGAAAGGGCGCCGTCGGCGTCGTCCGAAATCGTTGTCGACCACGACGTCCATCCCGCCTGGCTGCCTGACGGTGCGCTGGCCGCGGTCGGCCGGCGGCGCGTCGCCCTCCGCATCCCCGACCTGTCAGGGCCACGCGGAGGTATACGGGCACCTGGCCCTGACAACTCGCGGGAGGTGGCGTCTACCCTGCGCGCGGAGGCCACGCGCGCGACGTCGGCGCACGGCGGCGCCGTCGTCGACCTCGACGACTCACCCGACCTCCTGCTTACCCTCACCCCGGAGCTGTCAGGGCCAGGTGCGGGTATTCCGTCACGTGGCCCTGACAACTCGACGGGCGGGTTCCGGGTCGTGCGCGACGGCGGTCGGGTCGCGGTGTCCGCGGCGACGGCGACCGCGCTACTGCACGGCTGGTTCCACGTGGTGCGGCTCGGGGAGGCGGCCTTCACCGGGCCCGACGCCGACGAGCGGCATGCCCCGGCCGTGGCCCTGCGCGTGCTCGACCACTGGGACAACGTGGACGTGCACCCCGTGATGGGGCAGGTGGAGCGCGGCTACGCGGGCGGGTCGATCTTCTATGCCGGCGGCCGGGTCCGGGAGGACCTGTCCCGGGTCACGACCTACGCGCGCCTGCTCGCCGCGGTCGGGATCGACCGCGTGGCGATCAACAACGTCAACGTGCACGCCCGCGAGGCGCGGCTGCTCACCGACGACCTGCCCGAGGTGGCGCGGATCGCGGCCGCCCTGCGGCCCTACGGCGTGCGCACCCACCTGGCGGTGAGCTTCGCGGCGCCGATGACGCTCGGCGGGCTGCCGACGTCCGACCCGCTGGACGACGACGTGCGCGCCTGGTGGCGCGCGGCCGCGGACCGGGTGTGGGCGGCGGTCCCCGACTTCGGAGGGTTCCTCGTGAAGGCCGACTCCGAGGGCCAGCCCGGACCGTTCGCGTACGGGCGCGACCACGCCGACGGCGCGAACCTGCTGGCCGAGGTCGTGGCGCCGCACGGCGGCGTCGTGCACTGGCGCGCCTTCGTCTACGACCACCGGCAGGACTGGCGCGACCGCTCCACCGACCGCGCCCGGGCGGCGTACGACCACTTCGCCCCGCTCGACGGCCGGTTCGCCGACAACGTGGTGGTGCAGATCAAGCACGGGCCGATGGACTTCCAGACCCGCGAGCCGGTCTCCCCCGTGCTCGCCGCCATGCCGCGCACCCGCCTCGCAATCGAGCTGCAGGTGACACAGGAGTACACGGGCCAGCAGCGGCACGCGTGCTACCTCGCGCCGTGGTGGAGCGAGAACCTCGCCTTCCAGCCCTGGGGTTCGGGAGAGGGTACGGGCGAGGGTTCGGGCGACGTCGAGGATGACGGGCGGGCCGTACACGACGTCGTCACGAACGGCGGGATCGCCGCCGTCTCGAACGTCGGCGACGACCGGTTCTGGACCGGCCACCCGCTCGCCCAGGCGAACCTGTACGCCTTCGGGCGGCTCGCGTGGGACCCGACGCTCGACCCGGCCGCGATCCTCGACGAGTGGATCTCCCTCACCTTCGGCCGCCCGGACGCGCCCGGCGAGGACCCGGTCGACCCGCGGGTGCGCGAGGTGCTGCACGCCGTCCTGGACGACTCGTGGCGCACGTACGAGGCGTACACGGCGCCGCTCGGCGTGGGGTTCATGGTGCGGCCGGGCCACCACTACGGCCCCGACGTGGACGGCTACGAGTACACCCCGTGGGGTACGTACCACTTCGCCGACCGCGACGGCATCGGCGTCGACCGCACCCGGGCCACCGGGACGGGGTCCACCGGCCAGTACCCCGCGCCCTGGCGCGACGTCTACGAGAGCGTCGAGACCTGCCCCGACGAGCTGCTGCTGTTCTTCCACCACGTGCCGTACACGCACGTGCTGCACAGCGGGGTCACCGTGATCCAGCACGTCTACGACACGCACTTCGCCGGCGTCGAGCGGGTGCGCGACATGGTCGCGGCGTGGGAGTCGCTGGCCGGGCTCGTCCCCGCGCACGTGCCCGCCGACGTCGACGCCCGGGTCCGCGGGCTCCTCGCGGAGCAGCTGCGGTCGGCCACCGAGTGGCGCGACCAGCTCACCACCTACTTCTTCCGCAAGTCCGGCATCCCGGACGCCCGCGGCCGGACCATCTTCTGACCCGTCGGAGCTGTGGGCGTGAGATCGGGGCTATTCGATGCCGGATAGTCCCCGATCTCACGCCCACAGCGCCTGCCGGCGGGTCGTCGCGGTCCGGGAACCGGTAGCCCGGGATGAACACGATCTCGGCCCAGGTCAGCACCTCCAGGCCGTGGGCCACGTGGTACGAGAGCCCGTCCCCGCCGGTGACGAGCCCCGGCGACGACCCGCAGACCCGCACCTCATAGGGCATGCTTGGTCGCGTCGTGAACACCTGGGCGGGGATGCCGACGTCGAGGGGCTTCGCGCCTTCGAGCACGAGGACGGCGACGCGGTGCTGACGCGGTTCCGGCACGGGAGGCAGGCTAGACGCAGGCGCCCGGGTCCGCGAGCGCCCCCGGCCGCCGTCGACCACGCCACATGCCCGGCACCGTCGTCCGCACGTCCGCCCATCCCCCGAGGAGCACGCACCCACATGACGTCCACGACACACCAGGCGCACGGCATCGACCCGGCCGCCGTCCTCGACCTGCTCGACGACCTGGAGCAGCCGGGCCTGGACCCGCACGCCCTGGTGATCGCGCGGCACGGCATGCCGGTGGTGCGCGGCACGTGGGCGCCGTACCGCGACGACCTGCCCGGCCTCGTCTACTCGGTGTCGAAGACGTTCACCTCGATCGCGATCGGGCATCTCGTGGCCGAGGGCCGGCTGTCGACGGGCGACCTGGCCGGCACGGTGCTGGGCGTGCCCGACCCGGCCGGGATCACGGTGCGGCACCTGCTCAGCATGAACACGGGCCACACGGTGGAGCAGGTCGCGCAGATCGGCTTCGACTCCCGGCGGCTGCTCGGCACGGCACCGGAGCACGCGCCCGGGACGCACTTCGTCTACAGCTCACCCGCGTCGATGACGCTGTCGTCGATCGTCACGACGCTCACCGGCGAACGCCTCGCCGACTACCTGCGCCCGCGCCTCCTGGACCCGCTCGGCATCGTCGGCTCCTGGTGGATCCCGCTCCGCGACGGCGACCTGGACATCGACCAGGGTTTCTCCGGGCTGCACCTCACCGCCGAGGACGTCGCCCGGCTCGCCGTCGCGATGGCCGACGGCGGCCGGTACGGCGGCGTCCAGGTGATCCCCGCCGCGTGGGTCGCCGAGATGCCGCGGGCCTGGTCGGACAACGCCGTCGACCCGGACGCCCATCCGGACTGGCGGGCGGGCTACGGCTACCAGGTGTGGCGCAACCGGCGCGGGTTCCGGGCCGACGGGGCGTACGGGCAGTTCGGCCTCGCCGTGCCGGAGCTGGGCCTGGCCGTCGGCTACCTGGGCGCGACCCGGACGACCGACCGGGTGCTCGACGCGTTCTGGCGGTTCGCCGGCCGGCTGTCCGACGGCCCGCTCCCGACCGACGACGACGGTACGGCCGGCGTGGCCGCCGGCCCGGCCGCTCGCCTGGACGCCCTGGACGCCCGCCTGGACGCCCTGGACACGTGGCCCCGGCACATGGAGCCCGACCCGGAGCCGACCCCTGCCGACGTCATCAGCCCGGTGCCGTGGACGCTGGTGTCCCGCGACGAGGGCGCCTGCACGTTTGCCGTCGGCGACGACGTCCTCACCGCCACCGACGGCTCCTGGACGACGCACGTGCTCTCGTGGCCGCCCCGGCCGCACGAGGTCACCGGGGGCGCTGGGTCGCAGGACGACGTGCTCGTCCTCTCCGTCAGGTCCCGGGCGGCGGGCGACGGGCGCACCGAGATCCACGCCGTCGTGCCCACCTCGCCGCACCGGCTCGTCGCGCGCGGGCTCCCCGGCGAGCGGCTCGACCTCGCCTGGCTGACGACGCCCCTGTGGCGACCGAGCCTGTCGACGCTGGCCGTGCCCCGCGCGCTCGCCGCGCGGGCCGGCGCCTACCGCGAGCCGGCGGGCCGCGTCCGCGCCGAGACGAGCCCCGACTCGTAGGCGAACACGACGAGCTGCGCCCGGTCCCGGGCACCCAGCTTCGTCATCGCGCGGCTCACGTGCGTCTTCGCCGTCAGCGGGCTCAGCACCATCCGCCCGGCGATCTCGTCGTTGGACAGCCCGTGGGCGACCAGCGCCACCACCTCGCGCTCGCGCGGGGTGAGGAGCCCGAGCCCGTCCGCCCCGACCGCGTCGGGAGGGCGGGCGACGAACTCGCTGATCAGCCGCCGCGTGATCGCCGGCGAGAGCAGCGCGTCGCCGCGCACCGCCGCGCGCACGGCCTCCAGGAGGTCGGCCGGCTCCGTGTCCTTCACGACGAACCCGCACGCCCCGGCCCGCAGCGCCTCGAACACGTACTCGTCGATGCCGTAGTTGGTCAGCATGACCACGTGCACGTCGGCCAGCGCGTCGTCGGCGGCGATCTCCCGGGTGGCGGCGATGCCGTCGAGCCCGGGCATCTGCACGTCCATGAGCACGACATCGGGCCGGTGCTCGCGCGCCACCCGGACGCCGTCGTGCCCGTCGGCGCCCTCGGCGACCACCTCGACGTCGTCCTCCGCGTCGAGCAGGGCCCGGATGCCGGACCGGATCAGCGCCTGGTCGTCGACCAGGCCCACTCGGATCACCGGCGACCCGCGGCGTCGGGCGAGGGTTCCGGCGCGGCGCCGGGCGAGGTGTCGGGCGCTGCGCCCGGCAGCGGGAGGGTCACGCGGACGGAGAACCCGCCGGCGTCGCGCGGCGCGGCGCGCAGGCTGCCGCCGAGGGCGTCGACGCGCTCGCGCATGCCGGTCAGCCCGTGGCCGGGGTCGGGCGGGCCCGGGGCGCCGCGGCCGTCGTCGTCCACCTCCAGGGCGAGCTCGGTGGGGCCGAACCCCACGCGGACGGTCGCCGCCGCGCCGGGGCCGCCGTGCCGGGCGACGTTGGTCAGCGCCTCCTGCACCACGCGGTAGGCGGCCTCGTCGACGGTGGCCGGCAGGGTCCGCCGCGTCCCGGCGACCGTGACGGCGGTGGGCACCCCCGCTCCCTCGGCCCGCTCCACCAGCGCCGTGAGCCGGTCGAGCCCGTTGCCGTTGGGCTCCCCGTCGCGGCGCAGCACGTCGAGGGTGGACCGCAGCTCCCGGGCGGCGTCGGTGCTGGCCTCCTGGATCGCGAGCAGGGCGGGCGACGGCTCCTCGCCGCGTTTGCGGGCGAGGTGCGCGGCCACCCCGGCCTGCACCTTGATCACGGAGATGCTGTGGGTCAGCGAGTCGTGCAGCTCGCGGGCGATCCGCAGCCGCTCCTCGACCGCGCGGCGCCGAGCGGTCTCCTCGCGCGTGCGCTCGGCGTCGTCGGCGCGCTGCACCACCTCGCGCACGTACGCGCGCCACTGGAGGACCGCCACGGCGGCGGCCCCCAGCGAGACCAGCCAGCCCGCCGCGAGGATCCGCTGCCGCGCCCGTTCCGTCACCATCTCGGCAGCGTAGGCGTGCCCGGGCACGCCCCGCATCCGCCGCGGGGAGCAGCCTCCGCGTACTCCGAGCGCGGTACGCCCGACCGGCGCGCCCACCCGGGCCGGTACGCGCAGGTGTCACCGAGGGGCAGACGCGCTCCGACCCCGGCCCGCGAAGGATCGGGACCACGGCACGACGACCCGACAGGCCCCGCACCGGAGGAGACCAGCATGAGCATCCAGACGACGAGAGAGACCCCGCGCGGCCGGACGTCCGGCGCGCCCACCGCGATGGGCGACGTCCTCACGCCCGGTGACGAGGGCTACGACGACGCCCGCCGCACCACGTTCGCCACCGGCCGCCCCGCCCTCGTGGTCCGCCCGCACGACGAGCGGCAGGTCGCCGCGGCCGTCGCCCATGCGAACCACGAGGGGCTGGCGCTGTCGGTGCGCTCGGGCGGACACGGCTCGCTCGGCCACGGCACCAACGACGGCGGCGTGGTGATCGACCTGCGGCACCTGGACGCCGTCGAGGTGGTGGACGCCGGGCGGCACGTGGTCCGGGTCGGCGCGGGCGCCACGTGGGGCCGGGTCGCGGCCGCCCTCGCCCCGCACGGCCTCGGGATCACGGCCGGGGACACCGCCAGCGTGGGCGTCGGCGGGCTCACGCTGGGCGGCGGCGTGGGGTGGATGGTGCGCCGGTACGGGCTCGCGATCGACAACCTCGTCGCGGCGCGGGTGGTGGTCGCGGACGGCCGGACGCTCGTCGCGAGCGCCGACCAGCACGCCGGCCTGTTCTGGGCGCTGCGCGGCGGTGGCGGCAATTTCGGCGTCGTGACCGGCCTCGACTTCGTCGCCGCCCGCGTACGCGACGTACGGTTCGGCGCGATCACCTACGCGCCCGACGACCCCGCGCGGCTGGTCGCGGACTGGCGCGACCACCTGCGCACCGCGGACGAGGAGCTGACCAGCACGCTGCTGCTCATGCCGTCGATGTCCGGCCGCCCGGCGGCCGCGACGGTGCTGGTGTGCGCGTCGCACGACGACCCGGCGGCGGCCGACCGGGCGATCGAGCCGCTGCGGCGCCTCGGCCGGGTCACCGACGACTCCCTCGCGACCGTCCCGTACGCGAGCACCCTCGCCGAGGGCGGGCACCACGCGCCGGGCCTGCGCGTCGTCGGGCGCAACGTGCTCGTGCCCACCCTCGACGACGACGTCGTCGCGGCGCTCGTCGCGGCCTTCGAGGGCGACCGGCCCACCGTGCTGGCGGTCCGCAGCCTGGGGGGCGCGTTCTCCCGCGTGCTCCCGGACGCGACGGCGTTCGCCCACCGCGACGCGGAGGCGATGGTTGTGGGCGGCGCCCTCCTCCCCGCGGACGCGAGCGACGCCGACGTCGAGCTCGCGCTCGGCGGCTGGGACGGCGTCGCCGCGCACGGCACCGGCGCCTACGTAAACTTCCAGGGCACGGCCACCGCGGCCGACCTGCACGCCGCGTACCCGCCGGCAACACTCGCCCGGCTGCGGGCGGTCAAGCGCTCCTACGACCCGCGCAACCTGTTCGACCGCAACCTCAACGTCGCGCCGACCCCGGGAGGTCGGCCGTGAGCCCCGCGTTCGAGGTCGAGGGCCTCGTGAAGCGGTTCGGCCGGACAATGCCCGTGCCCCGGGCGGCGCTGCTGCTCGGCTCGGTGCTCGACGGGGGTTCCTGCTGCCGTTCCCGCTGGTGTTCGGCACCGGGATGGCGGCGCCCGTCGAGACCCTGCCGGGCTGGCTGCAGTCGTGGGCCGAGGTCAACCCCGTCAGCCGCGCGATCGAGGCCAGCCAGGGCCTGCTGCTCGGCGGGCCCGTCGCCGGGCCGGCGGTGACGACGCTGCTGTGGAGCGGTGCCTTCCTCGCCGTCTTCGGCACCGCGGCCGTGCTGGCCTACCGTCGGGTCGTATGAGGCGACCGACCCCGCGAGGTAGTTCGAATCTGCGCGAGGTAGTTCCAGATCGCGGAATTTCGCACTACCTCGACGGGTCCTCACGGAGGAGGACGACGTCGGTCGGCTCGAGGTGCAGCGCCTCTCCCTTCGCGATCACGCGGCCCGTGAGCAGGTCCGTCCCCGAGGCGTGGGCGACGACGTCGACGGGGCCGGTGCCGTGGTTCAGGACGAACGCGAACCGGCCGTTGCCGTTCTCGCGGACGGCGAGCTCGACGTCCGGCGCGTCGGCGTACGGGCCGACCAGGCCGTGTCGGTCGAGGACGCGGCGCACCACCCACGCGACGCCCGCGTCGTCGAGGGCGGTCCCGACGTACCAGGCCTGGCCGTGCTCGCCCAGCTCTCCTGCGTCACCGGCCGCGACCGCGTGCCGGAGCCGCGTGACGGCCGGGGTGCCGGCGTAGAACTCCGACCCGTAGGTGCCGACGACGTCCGCCCCCTGCGGCACGAGGACCTCGAAGACGAGCGAGGCGTCCGACCGGGTCGCGACAGGCTCGGCGGTCTCGACAGGCTCGGCGGTCTCGACAGGCTCGACCAGCGTGACGGGGTTGGTGGCCCCCGGCGCGGCGGAGTCCGTCTCCTCGACGCGGACGCCGAACAGCGGGCCGAGCGGGCCGGGCGCGTCCAGGAGGAACGCGTTGGCGTCCTCGTCCGCGCGGCCGGACCAGAACGACGCGAGCACGGACCCGCCGCGCGCGACGACCCCCTCGAGCCGCTCGACCACGTCCCCCTTGAGCACGTGCAGCATCGGGGCGAGGACGACGTCGTACGCCTCCAGGTCCGCCGCCTGCGCCACGACGTCCATCTGGGCGCCCGCCCGCCACAGCGCCTTGTAATACGCGAGCACCGTGTCCACGTAGCGGGCGTGGCGGTTGAAGCCGTCAGTCATCTCGGCGGCCCACCACGAGTCCCAGTCGAACAGGAGCGCCACGCGGGCGGGCGTGCGGGCGCCGAGAACGGCGTCGCCCAGCGCGTCAAGCTCCGCGCCCAGGGCCGCGACCTCGCGGAAGGCGCGGGTGTCGGTGCGCCCGGCGTGGTCGAGCACGGCGCCGTGGTACTTCTCGCTCGCGCCCTTGGACTGCCGCATCTGGAAGTACAGGACGGCGTCGGCGCCGTGCGCGACGGACTGCCACGACCACAGGCGCAGGACGCCGGGGCGCTTCACGGGGTTCACGTCGCGCGAGGCGGTGATGGTCGGCGTCTGCTCCATGACCCAGAACGGCGCGCCGTCCTTGAGGCCGCGCATGACGTCGTGCGCGAGCGCCATCCGGGCGTGCTCGCGCTGCCCGGGCGGGTAGTTGTCCCACGACGCGACGTCGAGGTCGGCGGCCCAGCGGTGGTAGTCGATCGGCCGGAACACGCCCATGAAGTTGGTGGTCACCGGGGTCGTCGCGTCGTGGGCGCGGATGCGCGCCTTCTCGTCGCGGAAGTTCGCCAGCATCGCGTCGGACATGAACCGGCGGTAGTCGAGCGTGATGCCCTGGAACGCCGTGTGGTCGGGGCCGCGCCAGTGCTCGCTGAGCATGTTGGGCACCACGATCTGGTCCCAGTCGCTGAACGTGTGCGACCAGAAGGCCGCGTTCCACGCGCCGTTGAGCCGCTCCAGCGAGCCGTACCGCTCGCGCAGCCAGTCGCGGAACCCGGCCGCGCACAGGTCGCACCAGCAGCCGCCGTCGAACCCGCCGTACTCGTTGCCGACGTGCCACGCGACCAACCCGGGCGTGCCGGCGTAGCGCTCCGCGACCCGGCCCGCGAGCTCCGCGGAGAGGCGGCGGTAGACCGACGAGCTCGGGCACGCGTTGTGCCGCTGCCCGTACACGTGCCGGCGCCCCTGGAAGTCGGTGCGCTCCACCTCGGGGTGCCGGTGCGCCAGCCACGGCGGCAGCGCCCCGGTGGACGTCGCGAGCACGACGTCGCGACCGCCCGCCACGGCCCTCTCGACGATCGCGTCGAGCTGCGCGAAGTCGTAGGTGTCCTCGTGCGGCTGCAGCGTCGCCCACGAGAAGACGTTGAGCGTCACGGTGTCGATCGACGCGAGGTCGAACGCCGCGTAGTCGGTCTCCCACACCTCCCGCGGCCACTGCTCGGGGTTGTAGTCGCCGCCGTAGCGGATCTTCGTGGCCTGCGGCCGGTCGGTCATCGGCGTGCTCTCCAGACGGATGCGTCTCGGTCGGGGGTTTCGGTCGACGGAGGTTCAGGCGGTGAAGCGCTGCTCGACGTCGCGCAGCGCGGGCCGCGCGGTGCGCAGCGCGAACGCGAGGAAGCCGACCAGCAGCAGGACCAGCACCACCTCGCCGGCGATCCAGACGACGCCCGCGGCGACGACGACGAGCGCGAGCAGCCCGAGCGTCACGGCCGGGTGGCGGGTGAGGAGGTGCAGGGCCAGGCGCGCGACGTCGCGGGCGCGGAAGCGGAACAGCGACGCGACGAGCAGCGCCTCGATCGCCCACAGCAGCACGCCCGCGCCGACGACGCACAGCACGACGGCATACGCGACGGAGATCCCGGCGGCCTCGCGGTGCACGACCGACGTCGTGACGACCCCGAGCACCACCAGGGCCGGCGCCCAGAGCAGCAGGGCGTCGCGCCAGCCCAGCCGCAGCCCGCGGGCGAACGCCCGGGCGGGCCCCGGGGCCGGCTCGGCGGCCGGCTCCGTGCCCGCGGTCAGGGTGTGCAGCGCGAACAGGCCGGCCGCGAGGAACGGGACCGCCGGCAGCAGGCACAGCGGCACCAGCAGCGCGTTGCCGGACGAGCGGTCGAGCAGCGCGAGGAGCAGCAGCGTCGGCACGGTGCCGAGCGCGACGAGCACGCCGACCACGAGGTACCGGTAGACGACGGCGGTGATCCGCCCGAGCGGCCCGTCCCCCAGCTCGCCCTTCTGCCCGGGCGGCCGTCCGAGCGGCCGTCCGGGCCGACGGCCCGCGGCTGCGGCGCTCATCGCGCTCCCCCGTCCGGCGTCGTCCGCCCCACGATGCGCGCGTCGTCGAGCCACGCGGGCGTCGCGTCGCGCACCGGATCGATCTCCACGAGCGTGACCTCGTGCCGCTCCAGCGTGAGCGCAAGGTCCACGCGGCCCGCGACCACCGCGAGCGCGGCGTGCTCGCGGGCCGGCTCCGACGCCTCGTGCAGCAGGTCGAGCTGGCGCGCCGTCGGCGAGGCGGGGCGCCCCAGCTCCCCCCAGGCGGCGAAGGCGTTGCCGTCGCGGGAGCTGACCCGGGACCGGTGCACGTACGCGCTCGTCGTCGCGGCGTCGCCCACGGGGACGCTCAGCCGCAGCTCCCGGAAGTCCGGCTCCTCGGGCGCGTCGGTGCCGCCGACGGGCTGCCACGCGAGCACGGTGACCCGGCCGGTCGCGTCGCGCGTCACCAGGTGGTCCTCGCCGCGGCGGAGCACGTCGGGGCCCATCCGCGCCATGAAGGCGTAGAGGTGGAACACGGGCTTGCGCAGCTGACGGTGCCCGAGCATGCCGAAGCCGCCGTGGAGGACCGACGTCGGGATGTTCTCCTCCTCGAAGACGTCGCAGAACGTCCAGTAGGAGAAGGAGTCCACCAGGTCTCCCCCGGCCGCGAGGACCGGCGCGACCGACGCCGCCTGGTAGGCGGTGTCGTGCACCGGGTTGTCCGGCCGGTAGCTCGTGCTGAACTCGGTGACGTGGGTGGGCAGGCCCTCGAGCCGCGTGCCCGCGACCAGCTTGGCGGGCGCCGCGAACTGGTCCAGCAGCGACTGCGGCGACCGCAGCGTCTGGTAGGTGCCGAACGGTACGGGCTGCGCCGGGCCGGTCGTGTAGGCGTGGAAGGACAGGAAGTCGACGGGCACGTCGCGCCGCTCGACGAAGTCGGCGAACGGCGCCCACCAGTCGTCCGCGCCGGGCGAGATCGCCGGCCCGCCCACCTGCAGCTCGGCGTCGACCTCCTTGACCGCCGCCGCGGTGACCTCGTACAGCCGGAAGTACGCCTCCTGCGACGCGCCCTGCCAGAAGTGCACGAGGTTCGGCTCGTTCCACACCTCGATCGGCCACTGCCGCACCTCGTCCAGCCCGTACCGGTCGACGGCGTGCCGCACCACGGCCTGCACCAGCGCCGCCCACTCACGGTGGTCGCGGGGCGGGGTCACGTTGCCCTGCCACCAGAACACCGTCTGGTCGCCCGACGCGAGCCCGGACGGCATGAACCCGAGTTCCACGAACGGCCGGATCCCCAGCCCCAACCACGCGTCGACGATCTGGTCGGCGTACGTGAAGGAGTACCGGGTGCCGCGGTGGCCGGCCGCGTCGTACGGGCGGTGGATGCCGACGTCGTCCGAGAGCAGACCGTGCCCGCGGACGTACCGGAACCCGATCTCCGACTGCACCAGCGCGAGCGAGTCCTGGTAGTCCCGGCGCAGCGCCAGGTTGAGGCGGCCGGTGCCGACGCACCGCCGCCACGCGTCGGACAGCGTGGCGGCGGGCGCGTCGGGGACGACGACGGCGGTGGTCAGGCCTCAGCCCTCCTTGCGCTGCAGGGCGGTGTTGAAGGTGTCGACGAGCTGCGTGGCGCCCAGGCCGTCGATCTCGGCGACGTACGCGTCCCACTCGTCGAGCGAGCGCTGCCCGGTGACGAACCCAGCCGTCGCGGCCATCACCGCGTCCTTGAGCTGGGTGTCCAGCAGCGACGTCTGCTCGAGCTCCATCTCGTTCAGGCCCGCGGACGGCTTGACCGGCAGCACCTCCTTGGTGTCGAGCACGGCGCGCGTCCACTCCTTGACCTCGTCCGTCATCACGGACTCCAGCAGGTCCTGCGACGAGCCGTTCGCGAGCAGGAAGACGCCGTTGCTGTACCCGAAGTCGGTGTTGAGCTTCTTCGGCGCGCCCGTGTTGATGGCGTTCCAGCTGACGTCGTCGTTCAGCGTGCGCACCCCGTCGGCCCCCTTGGCGAACGTCTCGCCGTCCACGCCCCACTGGGCGAACTCCATGCCCTCGTCCGAGTAGTACTGCCAGTCCACGTACTGCAGCATCGCCTTGAAGTGCGGGTCCTCGGCCGCCTCGCTGGAGATCATCAGGCCGGAGGAGAGCTGGCTCGGCATGAGGTTGCTGCCCGCCGGGCCGCCCGGGATCGTGAGCATCCGCAGCGGGGCGTCCTTGCCGGAGTCCGCGAACGCCTCCCGGTACACCGTGATCTCCTGCGTGTTGCCCGAGATCGCGGCCGCCTTGCCGGAGACGAACTTCTGCTTCGCCTGGTCGTCCGACTGGGTGATCTCGGGGTCGAACGTCTTGTCCTCGACCATGCCGTGCACGGTCTCCAGGAGCTGCTTGTACCCGTCGCTGGTGCCGTTGAAGGTGAACTCGCCCGCGTCGGGGTCGTACCAGGTGTTGTCGTAGCCCCAGCCCCCGGTCGCCCCGAAGTTCGGGGCCATGTACTGCAGCATCGCGCCGAGCGGCTGGCTGTCGGTCCAGCGGTCGGTGAACGCGTAGTCGAGCTCCGGGTTGGCCTCCTGGACCTTCTTCAGGTCCGCGCGGAAGTCATCCCAGGTGGCCGGGTCCTCGGAGATCCCGGCCTTCTTCCACAGGTCGTCGCGGATGACCACCGAGTACTGCACGTCCGGGATCTCGCGCAGGCCGGGCAGGATGTAGAGCTTGCCGTCGTCCTGCCGGCGGGTGTCGAGCTCCTCCTGCAGGCCCCACTGCTCGATCTTCTCCTGGAAGTTCGGCATGTAGTCCAGGTAGTCGGACACCGGGAGGATCGCGCCGCCGGAGACGAACTGGCTCTCCTGGCCGGGGTACGTCACGGGGATGAGCTCCGACGCCTCGCCCGAGCCGATCAGCAGGGACTTCTTGTTGTCCCAGTCGGCGAGGGGCACGTCGGTGCGGGAGAACGTGACGCCGTGGTCGTCCTCCAGGTGCTGGAAGATCGACCAGTCGTCCTGCACCGGGTAGTCGGGGTGGTCGCGGTACATCAGCGAGAAGTCCACCGGCTCGGTCGCCTTGAACGAGGTGCCGGCGGCGAAGTCCTCCATCGCCCCCACCGAGTGGGCCTCGTCGATGGCGGCCCCGCCGCCGCCCTCCTCGCCGGTGGCCTCGTCGTCTCCGCCGCTGCCGCAGGCCGTGAGGCCCAGCGCGAGAGCGGTCAGGGACACGGCCGCTACGGCCGATCGCATCCTGGTGGTCTTCATGATTCTCCTCGGGTGCCGAGCGTCGTCGCTCTGGGGCGGGAACTGTGGATCGCTGGTGTCGTGCGGTGGTCGCGGCGTGGCGCGGGTCGTCATCCCTTGACGGACCCGAGCATCACGCCCGAGACGAAGTACCTCTGGACGAAGGGGTAGAAGCAGATGATCGGCAGCACCGTGAGCAGCATCGTCACGGACTGGATGTTGGCGCCGATCTGGACGGCCTCCTGCCCGGTGATCCCCGCGGCCGGGTTGGAGGCCGCGGCGATGAGGTTGCGCAGGTAGACGGTGACGGGGAACAGGTCCTTCTGGTCCAGGTACAGGAAGGCGCTGAACCAGGAGTTCCATTGGCTGACGGCGTAGAACAGCGTCATCGTCGCCAGCACGGGCTTGGACAGCGGCAGCACGATGCGGAAGAAGATCCCGTACGAGGTGAGGCCGTCGATCGCCGCGGCCTCCTCGAGCTCGGTCGGGAAGTTCTCGAAGAAGGACTTCATCACGAGCAGGTTGAACACGGAGATCGCGTTGGGGACGACGATGGCCCACATCGTGTTGCGCATGTCCAGGACGTCGGCGACGAGGATGTAGTTGGGGATCAGGCCGCCGCTGAAGAACATCGTGAAGATCGCGATGCCGATGAAGAGCGTGCGCCCCTTGAGCTCGCGGCGGCTCAGCGCGTACGCGAACGTCGTCGTCAGTGCCATCGAGACCGCGGTGCCGACCACGGTGTACAGCACCGTGTTGCCGTAGTTGTTCCAGAACAGCGAGTCGCCCATCACGACCTTGAGGGTCTCGATGTTGAACCCCCGCGGCAGCAGATTCACCTCGCCGGCGGCGATGTAGCCCTCGGACGAGAAGGCCTTCGCCACCAGGTTCACGAACGGGTACAGCGTGACGGCGCACACCGCGAGGAGCACCACGAGGTTGGCGACCTTGAACACCCGGTACCCCGGGGTGTCCCGCACGATCGTGGGCTCGCTCCGGACGGCGGCGAGGTCGGGGGTGGAGGTGTCGATCACCACAGCGAGGCTCCAACCAGTCGGCGCGAGGCGTAGTTCGCGGACAGCACGAGGACGAGGCCGATCAGCGCCTCGAAGAGGCCGATCGCGGCGCCGTAGGAGAACTGCGCCGACTGGATGCCCACGCGGTAGAGGTAGGTCGAGATCACATCGCCCGTGGCGTAGATCAGCGGGTTCTGCAGCAGCAGAACCTTCTCGAACCCGACCGCCATGAAGGAGCCGATATTGAGGATGAGGAGCACCATCATCGTGGGGCGGATACCCGGAAGCGTGATGTGCCAGGTCTGCTGCCAGCGGTTCGCTCCGTCGATGCGGGAGGCCTCGTAGAGCTGGTCGTCGATGGTCGTGAGCGCCGCGAGGTAGAGGATCGTGCCCCACCCGATCGTCTGCCAGACCTCCGAGCTCACGTAGATGGTGCGGAACCACTCGGGCTGCTGCATGAAGGTGATCGCGTTGCCGCCGAACGCCTCGAGGATCTGGTTCACCGTGCCGGAGACCGAGGTCAGCTGCAGCACCAGCCCGGCCACGATGACGATCGACATGAAGTGCGGCAGGTAGGAGATGGTCTGGACGATCTTCTTGAACCGGCGCGAGCGCAGCTCGTTCAGCAGCAGCGCCAGCACGATCGGCAGCGGGAAGCAGATCACCAGCGTCAGCAGGCCCAGGATCACGGTGTTCCAGAACACCTGCCAGAACTGCTGGTTGTGGATGAACATCTCGAAGTAGTAGAAGCCCACCCACTCGTCCCCGAAGACGCTGCTGCCGGGCCGGAAGCGTCGGAACGCGATCACGTTGCCGAGCATGGGCAGGTACTTGAAGACGAGGAAGAACACCAGCGGCAGCGCGACGAACGTGTACAGCCGCCAGTCCTTGCGCAGCGCCCGGCGCCAGGTGGTGCGCGCCGGCCGGCCGCTCCCGCCGCGCGGGCGGTCGCCCCGCGGTGGTGCCGACGGCGGTTCGTCGTCGCTCAGCGGGACGGCCGCCACCGTCCCTGCGCCCTGCGCCATGGATCCCCTACCCGTCACGTCGTCGTGCGGAGCTCGCCACTGTGCGAACTCTGGTCGAAAGTTTCGGCTTCGAAAACGTTCTCCATCCGGGGGCGACATTAGGGGCGCGGCGCGACGGCGGTCAAGGACCTCTGAGGTCACGGTCTGGTCACAGCACCCCTGATATCAGCCAGGTAACGGCGGGATGCCGGCAATCACGCCGGGCGGCCGCGGGGGCCGGGCCGCCGGGGCCGCCGGCGGACGGCTCCGGGCGCCCGGGTGAACCGCGCGCCGTCCGCGACCCGGACCCTCGCCACGTCGTGTACGGTCACAGCGAAAGTTGCGGTCCGGCGAGCGAGCCCGACGACGTCGCCGCAACCCTGACAGGACGGCTCATGAGCACCCCCACCCCGCGCGGCACCACCCCGACGATCGCCGAGATCGCTCGGGAGCTCGGCGTGTCGCCGCCCACCGTCTCCAAGGTGCTCAACGGGAAGGCCGACGTCGCGCCGGCCACGCGCGCCCGCATCGAGGCGGCGCTGGAGCAGCACCGCTACCGGCGCCGGCGCGCCGTCGCGCCGCCGGTCGGCGCGGGGCTCGTCGACCTGGTCTTCCACCGCGTCGGCTCCGCGTGGTCGACGGAGATCATCCGCGGGGTCGAGGATGTCGCCGCGGCCGCGGGCGTCAGCGTGATCCTGTCCGAGCTCGGCGGCAAGCACCGGCCGCCGAGCGCCTGGCTCGACACGACGCTCTCCCGCCCTCCCCTGGGCGCGCTCCTCGTGGCGGCCAGCCTCACCCCGGCGCAGCGGCGGCGCCTCACCACCCGCGCGATCCCCTACGTCGTCATCGACACCGACGGCGAACCGCCGCCGGACGTGCCCACCGTGGGCTCCGACAACTGGAACGGCGGCCTCGTCGCCACCCGGCACCTGCTGGACCTGGGGCACCGACGCATCGCCGCGATCTCCGGGCCGGGCGACATGCTGTGCAGCCGGGCCCGCGTGGACGGCTACCGCACCGCGCTCGAGGACGCCGGCGTCGCCTTCGACCCCGCGCTCGTCCGGTCGGGGAACTTCGAGGTGCAGTCGGGGTACCGCTCCGGCAGCGAGCTCCTCGACCTGCCCGAGGCCCCGACCGCCGTCTTCGCAGGCTCCGACATGCAGGCGATCGGCCTGCTGCGCGCCGCCCAGGAGCGCGGGATCTCCGTGCCGTGCGACCTGTCCGTCGTCGGCTACGACGACCTGCCTCTCGCGACCTGGACCTCCCCGGCCCTGACCACCGTGCGTCAGCCCCTGCTGGAGATGGCGACCACCGCCACCACCATGCTCCTCGACCTCGCACGCGGCCACGTGCCGATGGTGCGGCGCGTCAACCTCTCCACCGAGCTCGTCCGGCGCGAGTCCACCGCTCCCCCGTTCGCCGGTTGAGCCTGTCGAAACCAGCGAACGGGTTTCGACAGGCTCAACCAGCGAACCGCTGCTGTCGTCAGCGCTGGACGCGGGCGCTGCCGCCGCCGGCGAGCTTGGCGACCTCGGCGAGGGTCGCCGTCGTCGTGTCGCCGGGTGTGGTCATGGCCAGTGCTCCGTGCGCGGCGCCGTACTCGACGGCTTCCTGCAGCGACCCGAGCTCCATGAGGCCGTAGACCAGTCCGGACGCGAACGAGTCGCCGCCGCCGACGCGGTCGAAGATCTCCAGGTCGGCGCGGTGCGTGGCCTCGACGAAGCCCTCGGCGCGCGACCAGGCGATCGCGCCCCAGTCGTTGCGCGACGCAGAGCGCACGCCGCGCAGCGTCGTCGCGATGGCCTGGAAGTTCGGGTAGGCCTCGGCGGCCGTACCGATCATGGCCCGGAAGGCGCCGGTGTCGAGGTCGGTGAGGTTCTCGTCCACGCCCTCGACCTCGAAGCCGAGGGAGGCGGTGAAGTCCTCCTCGTTGCCGATCATGACGTCGACGTGCTGCGCCAGGCGGCGGTTGACCTCGCGCGCCCGCTCGACGCCGCCGATGCCCTTCCACAGCGACGGCCGGTAGTTGAGGTCGTACGACACGACCGTGCCGTGCCGGCGCGCGGCCGACATCGCGGCCTCGGCGACGTCGGCGGCCGACTCGGACAGCGCCGCGAAGATGCCGCCGGTGTGCAGCCAGCGCACGCCGGAGCCGAAGAGCGCGTCCCAGTCGACGTCCTCGGGCCGCATCTGCGAGATCGCGGTGTTGCCGCGGTCGCTGACACCGACGGCCCCGCGCACGCCGAAGCCGCGCTCGGTGAAGTTCAGCCCGTTGCGCACCGACCGGCCGATGCCGTCGTACTCGCGCCACCGCACCCACGACGTGTCGAGCCCGCCGGTGAGCATGAAGTCCTCGACGAGGCGGCCCACCTCGTTGTCGGCGAGCGCGGTGACGATCGCGCCGCGCAGGCCGAACGCGCGGCGCAGGCCCCGGGCCACGTTGTACTCGCCACCGCCCTCCCAGACGTCGAACGAGCGGGTGGTGCGCACGCGGCGGTCGCCCGGGTCGAGGCGGAGCATGACCTCGCCGAGCGCGACGACGTCGTACCGGCACTCGGCGGCGGGGCGGGTGGTGATCGAGGGGTTGGTCATGTCGGTCACTTCTCCTTCGACGTGGGGGCGGCCAGGGCGACGGCCTCGGCGGTGCGGCGGGTGACCTCGGCCCAGTCGCCGGCGGCGACGAGCGACTTCTCGACCATCCACGAGCCGCCGACGGCGAGCACCGGGGCCAGGTCGAGGTACTCCCGCAGGTTCGCGGCGCCCACGCCGCCCGTCGGCACGAAGCGCAGGCCGGGGAACGGCGCGGAGAAGGCCTTGATCGCGACCGGGCCGCCGACCACGGACGCCGGGAAGAGCTTCACGACGTCGAGGCCCAGGTCCAGGGCCGCCATGATCTCGCTGGGCGTCGCGACGCCGGGCAGGATCGGCACCCCGTGGGACTGGGCCCGGCGCACGACGGCCTCGGACAGCCCCGGGGAGACGATGTAGCGCGCGCCGGCGTCGACGACGGCGTCGACCTGCGCGACGGTGGTGACGGTGCCCGCGCCCACGACGACGTCGGGCTGGGCGCTCGCGACCGCCCGGATGGCGTCGATCCCGCCCGCGGTGCGCAGGGTGATCTCGGCAACGGGGAGACCGCCGGCGACGAGGGCGTCGGCGAGACGCGCGCCCTGGTCGGCGCCGTCGACCACGACGACAGGGACGAGGCGCCGAGCGCCGAGCGCGGCGACGACGTCGCCGGAGGCGGCCTGGGTCGGGGTGTCGGGGGAAGACATTCGAGCTCCGTTTCGCTATGGTGAACGCCTGTTGTTCACTACGGAACACCATAGCGGACAGGACCAGACCATGGACGGGACACCGATGACCAACCCGAGCCCGCTCGGCAGCGTGGACAAGGCTCTGCTCACGCTCGACGCGCTCGCGCGCGCCGGGGCCGGCGGCGTCGCGCTGGCCGACCTCGCCGCCGAGGTCGGCGCCAACAAGTCGACCCTGCACCGCACGCTCTCCGCGCTGCGGCACCGCGGCTACGCGGACCAGACGCCCGACGGCGCGTACCGCCTCGGCCCCGCCGTGCTGTCCCTGGGCGCCGCCTACCTCGCCGAGGACAACCTGCCCGGCCTGCTACGCCCCGCGCTCGAGGCGCTGTGCGCGGAGGTGGACGAGCTCGTGCACCTCGGCACCCTCGCCGGCCAGGAGGTCGTCTACCTCGACAAGGTGGAACCGAAGCGCCCGCTGCGCGTGTGGTCGGCGGTCGGGCGACGCTTCCCGGCCGCGACGACGGCGCTCGGGCGCGCGGTGCTCGCGGCGGGCCCCGACGACGAGCCCGGCGTCGACGGCGACCCCTCCCTGCGAGCGGCCCTCGCCGAGGCGCGCGAGCTCGGGTACGCCGCCGAGACGGAGGAGAACGAGCCCGGCATCGCGTGCGTGGCCGTCGCGCTGCTGCGCGCGGACCGGCCGGTCGCCGCCGTGAGCATCACCGCCCCGGTCGAGCGCATGACGGGCACCGCGCGCGCCGAGCGGGTCGCCGCGCTGCGCGACGTCCTCCCGCGCTTCCTCCCGTCCGGGCTAAGCCTGCCGCCTCGCGGCTGAATCATCCGACGTATCTCCAGGTTGGGGCCAGATCTGGAGTGTGGCTCACCATCGGTCATCGCTATCCTCGCGTCGGATACCGATACATCCGATCACTCTGCCGTTCGACAGGAGCCCACACCGCCGTGCCCCCTCTCGCCTCGACCGTCTGGTCGCCCCCGCTCTCTCCCGTCGTGCCCGGCGGCCTCGCCCGCTCGCGCGTGGGCATCGCGGGCATCTCGATCGAGTCCTCCACCTTCTCGCCGCACGTGAGCGGCTGGGAGGCCTTCACGCTGCGGCGCGGGGACAAGCTGCGGGCCCGCTACCCGTTCCTCGACGTCGGCACACCCCGCGGAGACGCCGCCGAGTGGGTGCCGTTCGTGCACGGCCGGTCCCTGCCCGGCGGCGCCGTCGACCCCGACGTGTACCGGGCGATGCGCGACGAGATCGTCGAGCGCATCCGGGCCGAGGTCGCCGCCCGCGGCCCCCTCGACGGGCTGTTCCTCGACATCCACGGTGCGATGAGCGTGGTCGGCACGACCGACGCCGAGGGCGACCTGGCCGCCGCGGTGCGCGCGGCCCCGACACGCTCGTCTCCGCGTCGATGGACCTGCACGGCAACGTCTCCGCCACGCTGTCGCGCGCCGTCGACCTCATCACCTGCTACCGGATGGCGCCGCACGAGGACGCGGCGAACACTCGCGAGCGGGCCGTGCACCACCTGCGCGAGCGCCTGCGGGGGCCGCACGGCGCCGACCCGGCGGCGCGTCGCCCGTGGCAGGCGTGGGTCCAGGTGCCGGTGCTGCTGCCCGGCGAGAAGACGAGCACCCGGCTCGAGCCTGCAACGAGCCTCTACGACCGCCTCCCGGGCGTCGAGGCCCTGGACGGCGTCGTCGACGCCTCGATCTGGATCGGGTACGCCTGGGCCGACGAGCCCCGCTGCCAGGCCGCCGTCGTCGTCACGGGCGACGACCCCGACCTGATCGCGGACCAGGCCCACACGCTGGCCCGGGCGTTCTGGGACGCACGCGACGGCTTCGAGTTCGTCGCGCCGACGGGCACGTTCGAGGAGTGCCTCGACCTCGCGCTCGCGCGCCGGGCCGACGCCCCGCGGCCCTTCGTCGTCTCCGACTCCGGGGACAACCCGACCGCGGGCGGCGCCGGCGACGTCTCCTGGTCGCTCGGCGAGCTGCTCGACGACCCCCGCTTCGCCGAGCCCGGCGGACCCGTCGTGCTGCACGCGTCGGTCTTCGACCCGGCCGCCGTCGCTGCCGCCGTCCGGGCCGGCGTCGGGGGCCGGGTCGACGCCGAGGTGGGCGGCCGCGTCGACGGGCGCGCGCGCGGCCCGGTCCGCCTGGAGGGAGAGGTCTTCTCGATCACGCCCGGCGACACCGACGCCGGGACGGTGGTCGTGGTGCGCCGCGGCGGCGTGCACGCCATCGTCACCGAGCGCCGCAAGCCGTACCACCACCTGCACGACTTCACGCGCCTCGGCCTGGACCCCCACCGCGCGGACGTCGTCGTGGTGAAGATCGGCTACCTCGAGCCCGAGCTCTACGACCTCGCCGCCGACTGGCGGCTCGCGCTCACGCCCGGCGGCGTCGACCAGGACCTGCTGCGCCTGGGTCACCACCGGATCGAGCGGCCCATGTACCCGTTCGACCAGGGCATGGCCGACCCCGATCTGCGCCCCGTGCTGCGCCGCCGCGGCGAGGCCGAGTGGCAGGCCTAAGCAGCAGGCGTCAGCGACAAGCCCGACCGCCAGCACCTTTCCGACGACCTTTCCGACGATCGAGGAGCCGACCGTGCTGAGCGTCGAGAGGCGCACCGGGCCCGACCTGGGCGCCGACGCCCCCGCCTACCCCGACGCGCAGGTGGTCGACGACGTCCTCGACGTCGCGTTCGACCTCCTGGTGGCGCAGGCGCGCGCGGTCTGACCGGCGGCCGTCCGGCCGGCGGCTGCCGTCGGTCGAGCCTGTCGAGACCACGTGCACGTAGCCTGCTGCCGTGACCCGCACCCCCGCACCGCTCGTCCTTCTCGACCTCGACGGCACGCTCACCGACTCCGCGCCCGGCATCGTGGCGGGCATCCGGCACGCGTACGGCGCGCTCGGGCTGCCCGTGCCCGACGACGCGACGCTGCGCACGTTCGTCGGCCCGCCCATCACCGACTCGTTCGCCGCCCACGGGGTGCCCGCCGAGCGGGTCGCGGACGCGGTGCGCGCGTATCGCGACGTGTTCGCGGCCGGCGGCATGTACGACAACCGGGTGTTCGACGGCGTCCCGGAGGCGCTGCGCGCGCTGCGGGCGGCGGGGTGCACGCTCGCCGTCGCGACGTCCAAGCCCGAGGTCTACGCGCGCCCCATCTGCGACCGCTTCGGGCTCACGGAGCTGGTCGACGGCGTCTTCGGCGCCCCGCTCGACGAGGGCACGTCCACCAAGGCGGACGTCATCGCCAAGGCCTTGGCCACGCTGGGGCGCACCTCCCCGGTGGACCCCACCGAGGGGCCGACGCTCATGGTGGGCGACCGCGAGCACGACGTGCACGGCGCCGCCGACCACCGCATCGGCTGCCTCGGCGTCACGTGGGGGTACGCCGCGCCCGGCGAGCTGGAGCGGGCCGGCGCCCTCGCGCTGGTCGACGACGTCGCCGACCTGGCCGACGCCGTGCTCGGCGTGACGACGGCATGAGCCCCATGGCGGTCACCAGCGGTTGTGGACCTCCTCAGCCCAGCCGGTGAGGCCGGAGAACTCGACCGGCTCACCGCCCGGCGGCGCGAAGGTCCCGGACCAGTGGCCGAAGCACTGGTCGGTGGCCGAGGACAGGACCCCGAGGTTCGTGCGCGAGACCTTGTCGTAGTACGCCTCGAACGTCGCGTCGAGCCCGCCGCCACTGACCCGCCACGGGCGCCGCCACTCGGCGAGGTCGTAGTCCCAGGTCAGCGCCTGCGGGATGTGGTGCAACCGCCCGTCGACGACGACGGCGTTCTCCGTGGAGCCCGTGCCGTCGGTCCAGCGGCCGCCGACCTGGAGCCCGACGGTGCGCCCGCCGGACCGACCCGAGCCCGCGCCCCAGTTCCACCGGACGTCGTACGGCCACCGGCCACGCCCGTGGTCCAGCACCGCCCACGATTCCCCTGCTTCGAGCTCGTGCGTCACCCCCGCCGTCGTGACCGTGCCCCGCGCCGGCCGGGCGACGTCCTTGACGGTGTACTGGAACCGCGTGTCGCTCCACGGCACCACCACGGCGAGCCGCTCGTGGCCCTCGGGCAGCTCGGCGACGACGTCGAGCGCCGCGTCGGCGGTCCGGGCCCGCAGCCGCGTCCCGCCGGCCACCTCGTCGATCGCGACGTCCAGTCCCCGTGCCCGGGCGCGGACCGGGCCGGCCCCGAGCGTCCCGGGCAGGCGGACGCCGCGCGCCGGGATCACCGTCGCGGCGGCGCCGAAGCTCTCCTCGGTCGCCCGGTCCAGGACCCAGACCTCGTGCACGGCGGCGTAGTCGATCGACGAGACGGTGACCGCGAGCAGGTGCGTCGGCGTGACGACGCCCCAGTATTCCCACCGCTTGTTGCGGCCGAGGAACCGGCGCCCGTCGCGGGCGATGCCGTCGGTGTCCACCAACGGGCCGCGGGCCCAGCCGACCGCCCGCCGGTCCAGGCGTCCGTCGGGGCGGGTGAGCGGCAGGCGCTCGGTGAGCTCGGGGAGCGTCATGGGGTCCTCTCCTGTGCGCGGGCGGGCGCCGCGGCAGCCCGCAGGCGGTTGTTGATCTGACGCATGGCGTGCTCGGGCACCTTGACCACGCGGCGGTCGTACGTGACGAGGCCGTTCACCTCGTCCTCGACGTCCGAGAGCTGGGTGTACACGGTGGCGGCGAGCCCGCGCCGGATCGCCGGCACGATCTCGCGGTCGTGCAGGCGCGCGATCGCGCGGGCCAGCGTGTCCTGCGAGCGGTAGCGGCGGTAGCCGAAGACCTTCGACCCCCACGCGTGCCCCGGCTCCGCCAGGCTGTACCCGCCGTACTCGGTGACCGCCAGCACGCGCTCGTCGCCGCCGCGACGCCACCGCCGCGGCACGCGCACGGGCCGGAAGTACACGTGCAGGCTGCGCAGGTCTCCCGCGCCCTGGTCGTGCCATCCGCTGGCGTGGTCGACCGGGCGGGTCGGGTCCAGGCTCCGCACGAGGCCGGCCACCCGCGCGGCGTCGAACTGCCCCCACCCCTCGTTGAACGGCACCCAGAGCGCGATCGACGGGACGTCGCGCAGGTGCTCGATCATCTCGCGCAGCTCGGTCTCGAACTGCTCGCGGCCCCGGGCCGACGCACGCCCGAACCGGCGGTACCGGCCGTCGTCGAGGGCCGGGGCGCCGAGCACCGGCGCGGTGACGACCAACGGGTGGTACCGGCCGCCCCCGTTGACGGCGTCCTGCCAGACGAGCATGCCGAGCCGGTCGCAGTGGTGGTACCAGCGCAGCGGCTCGACCTTGATGTGCTTGCGCAGCATGGTGAAGCCGCTGCGGCGTGCGAGGAGGACGTCGAACTCCAGCGCCTCGTCGGTGGGTGCGGTGTACCCGCCGTCGGGCCAGTACCCCTGGTCGAGCAGCCCGACGGGCAGGTAAGGCTCGCCGTTGAGCAGCAGCCGCGGGTGGCCCGCCGCGTCCCGCCCGACGCCGAACGACCGCATCGCGACGTAGCTGGTGACCCGGTCGTCCCCGAGCGTCACCTCGACGTCGTACAGGAACGGGTCCTCGGGACTCCACGGCCGCACGGGGCCCGCGAGCGCGACGCGCGCCGGCGCGCCCACGGGCAGCGCGGCCGTCGCGACGACGGCGCCGCCCGCACGCACGACGACGTCCGCCGTCGCACCCGGTGCTGCGTGCTCGCCGGCCACCGTCACCTCGACCGCGCCGGCGTCGAGGTCCGGGACGAGCCGGAGCCGGTCGACGGCGACCCGGGGCACGAGCTCCAGCCACACCGTCTGCCAGATGCCGGACTGCGGCGTGTACCAGATGCCGCCGCGCCTGCTCGACTGCTTGCCGCGGGCGAGCCACGCGGTGTCGGTGACGTCGCGCACGGCCACGGTGATCTCGTGGCCGCGGAGCTCGTGGTCGGGTTGGTCGGCGTCCGGCCCCACGGCAGCGGTGACATCCAGCGTGAACGGCAGGTAGCCGCCGGTGTGGCCCCCCACCTCCACACCGTCGACGGCGACCCGGCACGACTGGTCGACCGCCCCGAAGTGCAGCAGCGCCCGCCCGCCCGGCGCCAGCGCGCGCGGCAGAACGAAGCTGCGCCGGTACCAGAGGGACTGGTCCGGTCGCAGCGTGCGCCCCACCCCGGACAACGGGGTCTCCGGGGAGAACGGCACGACGATCCGACCGTCCCAGTCGCGCGGCGCATCGAGCGGGTCGGCTACGGCGCACGGGTCGGCGGCCGTGACCGGGTCCGCGGACGGGGCCGCGAACGGCGTCATCGCGTACTGCCACTGCCCGTTGAGGTTGAGCCAGTCCGGGCGCACCAGCTGGGGCCGCGGGTACTGGGGCAGCGGCGCGCCCGGGTCCACGGCGTCGGTCCACGGCGTGGTGAGCGGGGTCATCGCGGCACCTCCTGGCCTGTCTCTTGGCCTGCCTCCCGGTGTGCCGGCCGGCGCAGGAGCGCGACCGGCACGACGACGAGCACGGCCACGACCGCGGCCGCCGGGAAGATCCACGGCGTCGGCACCTGCTTGACCACGCCGAGGTCGACGTACGTCTCGTTCGCCCCCACGATGACCGACGCCCCGATGAACGGGCCGAGGACCATCGGGACCGCGACCATGGCGATCATCCGCAGGCCCTGCACCATGCCGACCCGGTCGGCGGGGGTCTCGTCGCGCACGCTCGCGGCGAGCGCGGCCGTCGACAGCATGAACCCGCTCATCATGACGATGCCGGCGCCGATGACGGCCCCGGTCCCCCGGGCGACGAACATCCCGAGCAGCCCGACGACGAGTACCGCCACCGCGGGCAGGATCATGCGCTCCTTGCCCACCCGGTCGATGACCCGGCCGCCCAGCACGCTCACCACGGAGGCCGTCACCAGCACCGCGGCGAGCACGAACGCGTACCCGTCGATCCGCAGGTATCGCTGGATGTAGATGATCAGGTACGGCAGGAACACCTGCGTGCTGGTCCCGACCGCAGCCCACGCGGCCAGCAGCAGGTAGAGGCGCGGGTGGCTGCGCATCGTGCCTGGCCGCAGGCCGTGGACCAGCGAGGCGAGATAGCCGTCCGTAGGCGGCCGGACCGCGGCCGGCTCACGCACGAGGAGCTGCGCGAGCACTCCGACCACGGCCGTGACGCCGCCGACGACGCCGAAGAACAGCTCCCAGTGCCCCGCCCGCGTCAGCCCGTCGAGCGCGCCGAACACGAGCAGCATCGCCACCAGGGGCATGATCGCCAGGACGCCGTCGACCCGTCCTCGGTTGGCGGGGGTGGTCGAGTCCGTGACCCAGGCGCTGAACGCCGCGTCGTTCGCCCCGGATCCGAAGACCGACATGGCGCAGTCCAGGACGACGATCGCCACGACGGCCGCGCCGACGCTGGTCACGACCTGCGCGCCGGCGGCGGGAGAGGCGAGCCCGAAGGCGGCGGTGGTGGCGCCCCACAGCACGTACCCGACGGCGATGAAGGGCCGCCGTCGCGCGACCCCGTCGGACCAGGCGCCGACGAGGAAGGTGGCGACCGTCGCCGCGACCGCGGAGCTGGCGACCAGGACGGCCAGGACGTTCGGGTCGGTGGTGATCGTGTCGTAGACGAAGACGTTGAGATACATGTTCTCGACGGTCCAGGCGAGCTGGCCGACAATGCCCACCACCACGACGGTGATCCAGGTCCGCGCTCCGAGCGGGTCGGTGCGGGTCCGCACCCCGGGGACGGCGCGGGTCGGTGTCGTCATCGGCTTCCTTGCTGACGTCGGGCGGGTCGGGCTGGCCTGATCCTAGGGCCCCGTGGCAACGCCCCCGACTTGACCGGCCCGTGCCGCCTCCGCGTCGGACACGCGCCTCGGCACGACGAAGGCCCCGGACCCTGTGAGGGGGTCCGGGGCCTTCGTCACCGCCGGTCGACGCCAGGTTTCGACCCTTCGACGAGCGAAGGACGGCGCCGGCTCAACCAGCGGGTGCGGTCACTCCGCGCCGGCCTGCATCTGGCCGGTCGGGGGCAGGTCGTGCACCGACACGCCGGTCGGGGCGTCGAGCGCCGCGCTCGCGCCGACCGAGACCGGCCCGCGCTCGTGCTCGCCCTTGTCCACCCCGCGGAAGGTGAACTCCCCGAGGAGGCCCTCCCCCTCGCCGTCGACCAGCACCAGCTGGCCGGCCTGGAGCTCGCCGAACAGGATCTTCTCGGACAGCGAGTCCTCGATCTCCCGCTGGATCGCACGCTTGAGCGGGCGGGCACCCAGCACGGGGTCGTAACCCTTCTCCGCGAGCAGCGACTTGGCGGCGGGCGTGAGCTCGATGCCCATGTCCCGGTCGCGCATGCGCTTGTCCAGCTTCGCGATCTCCAGGTCGACGATCTCGATGATCTCGTCCTGCGAGAGCTGCGGGAAGACCACCACGTCGTCGACGCGGTTGAGGAACTCAGGCCGGAAGTGCTGCTTGAGCTCGTCGTTGACCTTCGCCTTCATGCGCTCGTACGACGTCACCAGGTCGCCGCCGGCGTTGAAGCCGGTCTGCAGACCCTTGGCGATGTCCCGCGTGCCGAGGTTCGTGGTCATGATGATCACGGTGTTCTTGAAGTCCACCACGCGGCCCTGCGAGTCGGTCAGACGACCGTCCTCGAGCACCTGCAGCAGCGAGTTGAAGATGTCGGCGTGCGCCTTCTCGACCTCGTCGAACAGGACCACCGAGAACGGCTTGCGCCGCACCTTCTCCGTGAGCTGGCCACCCTCGTCGTAACCGACGTACCCGGGGGGCGAGCCGAACAGCCGCGAGACCGTGTGCTTCTCCGAGAACTCGGACATGTCGAGCTGGATCAGCGCGTCCTCGTCCCCGAAGAGGAACTCGGCGAGCGCCTTGGCCAGCTCCGTCTTCCCGACGCCCGTGGGGCCGGCGAAGATGAACGAGCCACCCGGGCGCTTCGGGTCCTTGAGCCCGGCGCGCGTGCGGCGGATCGCCTGGGACAGCGCCTTGATGGCGGTCTCCTGGCCGACGACCCGCTTGTGCAGCTCGTCCTCCATGTGCAGGAGCTTGCTGGACTCCTCCTCGGTGAGCTTGACCACCGGGATACCGGTGGACATGGCCAGCACCTCAGCGATCAGCTCGTCGTCGACCTCCGCGACGGAGTCGAGGTCGCCCGACTTCCAGGCCTTCTCCTTGTCGGCCCGCTGGGCGGTGAGCTGCTTCTCCTTGTCCCGCAGCCCGGCAGCCTTCTCGAAGTCCTGCTCGTCGATCGCCGATTCCTTGTCGCGACGCGCCTCGGCGATCTCCTCGTCCAGCGCCTTGAGCTCCGGCGGGGCCGTCATCCGGCGGATGCGCAGGCGCGCGCCCGCCTCGTCGATGAGGTCGATGGCCTTGTCCGGCAGGAACCGGTCGTTGATGTACCGGTCGGCGAGCTGGGCGGCCGAGACGAGCGCGGAGTCCGTGATGGACACGCGGTGGTGCGCCTCGTAGCGGTCGCGCAGGCCCTTGAGGATCTCGATGGCCTGTTCGAGGGACGGCTCGTTGACCTGGATCGGCTGGAAGCGGCGCTCCAGGGCGGCGTCCTTCTCGACGTACTTGCGGTACTCGTCGAGCGTGGTGGCACCGATGGTCTGCAGCTCGCCCCGAGCCAGCATGGGCTTCAGGATGGAAGCTGCGTCGATGGCGCCCTCGGCGGCACCCGCACCCACCAGGGTGTGGATCTCGTCGATGAACAGGATGATGTCGCCCCGCGTGCGGATCTCCTTGAGCACCTTCTTCAGGCGCTCCTCGAAGTCACCGCGGTAGCGCGAGCCCGCCACGAGCGCGCCCAGGTCCAGCGTGTAGAGCTGCTTGTCCTTGAGCGTCTCGGGCACGTCGCCGCGCACGATGTCCTGCGCGAGGCCCTCGACGACGGCCGTCTTGCCGACGCCGGGCTCACCGATGAGGACGGGGTTGTTCTTGGTGCGGCGGGACAGCACCTGCATGACCCGCTCGATCTCCTGGCTGCGCCCGATGACCGGGTCGAGCTTGCCCTCGCGTGCGGCCTGGGTGAGGTTGCGGCCGAACTGGTCGAGGACGGCGGAGCCGGACGGCTGCCCCTCCTGCGGACCGCCGGCGGCCACGGGCTCCTTGCCCTGGTAGCCGCTCAGCAGCTGGATGACCTGCTGGCGCACCTTGTTCAGGTCGGCGCCCATCTTGGTGAGCACCTGCGCGGCGACACCCTCGCCCTCGCGGATGAGGCCGAGCAGGATGTGCTCGGTGCCGATGTAGTTGTGGCCGAGCTGCAGCGCCTCGCGCAGCGACAGCTCCAGCACCTTCTTGGCACGCGGCGTGAACGGGATGTGTCCGCTCGGCGCCTGCTGGCCCTCACCGATGATCTCGGTGACCTGGGTGCGGACGCCGTCGAGCGAGATCCCCAGCGACTCAAGGGCCTTCGCGGCGACGCCCTCACCCTCGTGGATGAGGCCGAGCAGGATGTGCTCGGTGCCGATGTAGTTGTGGTTGAGCATCCTCGCTTCTTCTTGGGCAAGGACGACCACCCGACGGGCTCGGTCGGTGAATCTCTCGAACATATGCTGCTCCCTCACGAGCGGCGTTACCTGCACCCCGTCGGAAATGACGGCGGCAGCCTGACCGCTACGACTCTATGCGCTCACAACAGGCCGACACCCCCCGGTAAGCCCATGTTCGCCAGGGGCGTGACGGCGTGCCGGATTGCCACCGGTGCCCGGCACGTCCAGTCTCGGAGCAAGGGGCACCACAGAGGGGGTACCGATGGACGAGATCGAGCAGCCGACGGACGACCTCAGCAACGACGAGGCCCGCCTGGCCCGTTTCTCGGGCGTGGTCGGCGAGGTGAACGACCCGCTGATCTGGGGTCTGGACCTCGAGGACGAGACGCTCACGGGCCTCGCCGACGAGCACGACCCCACGTGCGAGCGGTTCGTGCGGTCCTACCGATGTTTCACGGGCGAGGCGCTCGAGGTCGAGACCCTACGCACGGCCGTGCCGGACGACGACGTCGAGGACGTGGTGCGCGCCGCGTGCAGCGGCGCACTCGCCGCTCCCCTGCACGCCGACATCGCGGCACCCGTCGAGCCCGAGCCGATCGACGCCGACGCCCCCGACGCCCCTGCCCACGGGCCCACGGTCGGGGGTTCGCCCGACTTCGCCGACGGCTTCCAGGACTACCGCAGCGCGATGCAGGCCCTCGTAGCCCGGGTCGACGAGGCCCCGCTCAGCGAGGGCACCTTCGTGGTGGACGGCGACGAGCTGCCGAGCGTGCGGGTCACTGCCCGCGAGACCTGCGCGGTCTACGTCCCGGTGGCCGGCCGTGCCCTCGTGGTCACCGGCCCGGCGGACCTCGTGGACGAGGTGGACGTCGTCACCCATCCCGTCCGCACGCTGCTCCCGGCACCCGGGCGCACCGGCGACGACGGAGGCGCTGAGCCGCCACCGCAGGAGCAGCAGGGCGGGGCCGGGCAGGCGCCCGACCCGAGCGACGACGGGGGGCGGTGACCGATGCACGGAGTCGTCGTCGGTGTGAACGGCGCGTCCGAGGCCGACGAGGCCCTCGACTGGGCGATCGGGGAGGCCGCCTCGCGGCGGGTGCCGCTCACGATGGTCATGGTGGCGCCGGGCAGCGCGCGCGACGCCGACCGCACCGCCCTCGAGCCCGTCCTCGCGCCGATCCGCGAGCAGGCCGGGGAGCTGCTGGAGGCCGCGCTCTCGCGCACGGGCGCCGGCGCGGACGTCGACGCCCGCGCGCACGTCGAACCCGGCCCCGCAGCCGATGCGCTGCTGCACGTGGGCGGCGACGCGGACATGCTGGTGCTGGGCCGGCGCCGGCGGGGCCGCTTCGGGCGGCGCATCCTCGGCTCCGTCTCGACGACGGTCGTGGAGCACGCCGGCGTGCCGGTCACGGTGGTGCGGCACGCCGACGCTGTCGAGGAACCGGAGGCGGAGCCCGGCCGGTCCCCCGGTACCGACAAGACCGGTACCGACAAGACCGGTGCCGACGCAACCGGTGCCGACGCAACCGGTGCCGACGCAACCGGTGCCGACGCAACCGGTGCCGACGGGTCGGGCACCGACGTCGACCCCACGCTGCCGCGCCTCGTGGTCGGCGTGGACACGTCCACCGCGAGCGTGGCGGCGTTGCGCCACGCGGGCGAGGTGGCGCACCGCACCGGCGCCGTCCTGGAGGCCGTGTTCGCGTGGCAGATCACGACGCTCGCCCCGCTACCCGGCTCGTGGGGCTGGGCGCCGCCGATCGACGACTACGAGAACTTCGCCAGGGAGTCGCTCGCCGACGCGGTCACGACCGCCGGGGTGGGCCTCCCGGCGGACCGGCTGCGCGAGCGCGTGGTGCACGGCCAGGCTGCCAAGCAGCTCGTCCTCGCCGGCGTCGGGGCCGGCCGCCTCGTGGTCGGGGCGCGCGGGCTAGGCGGCTTCGACCGGCTGCTCCTCGGGTCGGTGAGCCGGCAGGTGCTCGACTTCGCCCCCTGCCCCGTCACCGTCGTCCGCGCCTGACCGCATCGTTGTGGGCGCGATATCGGGGACTATCCGAGGTCGGATAGTCCCCGATATCGCGCCCACAACAGCATCAGGCGAGCGCCTGGGCGAGGTCCGCGAGCAGGTCGGCGGCGTCCTCGATCCCGACCGAGAGGCGGACGAGGTCGTCGGGCACCTCGAGCGACGTGCCCGCGACCGAGCCGTGCGTCATGCGGCCGGGGTGCTCCACGAGCGACTCGACCCCGCCGAGCGACTCGGCGAGCGTGAAGACCTGCGTCCGCGCGCACACGTCGAGCGCCGTGGCCTCGCTGCCGGTGCGGAACGACACCATGCCGCCGAACCCGGTCATCTGGCGCGCCGCGAGCTCGTGCCCGGGATGGGACGCGAGGCCCGGGTAGATCACCTCGGTCACGGCGGGGTGCTGCTCGAGGAACTCCGCGACCGCGGCCGCGTTCGCCTGATGGCGGTCCATGCGCACGGCGAGGGTCTTGAGCCCGCGCAGCGTGAGCCACGCGTCGAACGGCCCTGCGATGGCTCCGGACGCGTTCTGGTGGAAGCCGACGGCGCCCGCAAGGTCGGTGCCGCCCGCGGGAGACTCGAGGCCGCCCGGGAGCTGGGCGCCCGCCGCGACGACGAGGGCTCCCCCGACGACGTCGCTGTGCCCGCCGATGTACTTCGTCGTCGAGTGCACGACGACGTCCGCCCCGAGCGCGAGCGGCTGCTGCAGGTACGGGGTCGCGAAGGTGTTGTCGACGACGAGGAGCGCGCCCGCGTCGCGCGCGACGCCCGCGAGCACGGCGATGTCGCTGACCCCGAGCAGCGGGTTGGTCGGCGTCTCGACCCAGACGGCCCTCGTCTCGGGCCGCACGGCCGCGCGGACCGCCTCGACGTCGGTGAGGTCCACCGGGGTGTGCTCGACGCCCCACGGGCCGAACACCCGGGTGATCAGGCGGTACGTGCCGCCGTACGCGTCGTCGGGCACGATCACGTGGTCGCCCGGGCGCAGCACCGCGCGCAGCAGCGTGTCCTCCGCGGCCAGCCCCGACGCGAACGCGAACGCGGACCCGCCCGACTCGGCCGCGGCGAGCGCCTCCTCGAGCGCGGTGCGCGTGGGGTTGGCCGAGCGCGAGTACTCGTACCCGCCGCGCAGGCCGCCCACGCCGTCCTGCTTGTACGTGGAGACCTGGTGGATCGCCGGGACCACTGCGCCCGTCGTCGGGTCAGGGTCCTGGCCGGCGTGGATCGCCCGGGTGGAGAAGCCGGTCGTCGTCCAGTCGGGGTGCTCGCTGCCGTGGTCGCTGCTCGGTGTGGTCACCCGGCCAGGGTACGCACGACCCCGCTCAACGGCCCGCGACGAACCCCAGCAGGTCGTGCCGCGTCAGGACGCCCACGGGGTCGCCGCCCTCGACGACCAGGAGCGCGTCGTCGTCGGCCAGCGCGGCCCGCACCGCCTCGACGCCCTCGCCGGCGCCGATGAGCGGGAAGGGCGCCTGCATGTGCGCGTCCACGCGGTGGGCGAGCGACGCGCGGCCGGAGAACACGGCGTCGAGCAGCGTGCGCTCGCTCACGGCGCCGGCGACCTCGCCGCTCTTCACCGGAGGCTCCGCGCCGACGACCGGCATCTGCGAGACGCCGTACTCGCGCAGGATCTCGATCGCGTCGCGCACGGTCTCGCTCGGGTGGGTGTGCACGAGGTCGGGCAGGCGCCCGTCCTTCGCCCGCAGGATGTCGCCCGCGGTCACGCCCTCTTCGTCGGGCAGGAAGCCGTACGACCGCATCCACGTGTCGGAGAAGATCTTCGAGAGGTAGCCCCGGCCCCCGTCGGGCAGCAGCACCACGATCACCGCACGGGCCGCGGCATCGGCGTCCTCGTCCTCGAGCCGGCGCGCGAGCCGCAGCGCGGCCTCGACCGCCATGCCGCACGACCCGCCCACGAGCAGGCCCTCCTCGCGCGCGAGGCGGCGGGTCATGGCGAACGAGTCCGCGTCGGTGACGGGGATGACCTCGTCGGGGACCCGTGGGTCGTAGGCCCCCGGCCAGAAGTCCTCGCCGACGCCCTCGACGAGGTACGGGCGCCCGTCCCCGCCGGAGTAGACCGAGCCCGCCGGGTCCGCCCCGACGATGCGTACGCGACCGCCCTCGGCCGCCGCGCGGTCGGTCGAGACCTCCTTGAGGTAGCGGCCCGTCCCCGTGATCGTTCCGCCCGTGCCGACGCCCGCGACGAAGTGCGTCACGCGCGCGTCGGTGTCCGCCCACACCTCGGGGCCGGTGGACTCGTAGTGCGACAGCGGGCCGTTCGGGTTGGCGTACTGGTTCGGCTTCCACGCGCCCGGGATCTCGGTGGCCAGGCGGTCGGAGACCGAGTAGTAGGAGTCAGGGTGGTCGGGCGGGACGGCGGTGGGCGTCACGACGACGCGCGCCCCGTACGCCCGGAGCACGTCGCGCTTGTCCTCGCTCACCTTGTCGGGGCACACGAACACGCAGTCGTAGCCCTTGCGCTGCGCGACGAGCGCGAGGCCGACGCCGGTGTTGCCCGACGTGGGCTCGACGATCGTGCCGCCCGGCCGCAGCTCGCCCGAGGCCTCCGCGGCCTCGACCAACTTCAGCGCGATGCGGTCCTTGACGGAGCCGCCGGGGTTCATGTACTCGACCTTGGCGAGGATCGTCGCGCTCAGGCCTTCCGTGACACGGGACAGCCGGACCAGCGGGGTGCCGCCGACCAGCTCGGAGATGTGCTCTGCGTACCTCATGCCCTGATCATGCCCCCCGACGCCGCGCGCGTCGCCGTATCGCGGGAACCTCGTCGCGGCCGCCTCGTCGTCGGCGAGCGCTCACCACCGGTCGCGCGGCGACCCACGGAACGCGAACACCAGCACGCGCACGGCGAGCACGGTGCCGACGAACGCGAGGGTGGCCCCGAGCACCGTGAACAGCGACAGGTCCGTCGCCAGCATCGGGCCGCCCTGGGCCACCAGCAGCACCACGGAGCCCACGACGGCGCCCACCGCGAGGAGCCCCGTGATCACCTGCTGCACCAGGCCGGCGAGGAACGCGCGGTCCGCAGGGTCGGCGAACGCGCGCACCGTGACCGTGAAGCGTCCCTGCTCCAGGTCGCTGACGAGCCGGGTCACCCGGCGCGGCAGCCGCTCCAGCTCCGGCGCGAATCCCAGCAGCTGCTGCGTCACCTTGCGGCGCACGCCCCCCGGTGTCACCAGCCGCGACAGCAGTGGCCGCCCCTGGTCGCGGGCGGCGGCGACGAGGTCGTAGCCCGGGCTCAGCAGGTCGAGCGTGCCCTGGAGCGTAGCGAACGTGCGGAACGCCGCCGCCACCTGCGGCGGCACCGCCATGCCCGCCGCCGTGACCATCGGGACCAGCTTGGCGAACGCCGCGCCCGCGTCCGCCCCCGCACGGAAGCGCAGCAGGAGCTGCCCCACCTCCCGCTCGAGGCGCCGCACGTCCAGGCCCGGGGGCGGGTCGAGCAGCTCGAGGAGGGCGTCCGTCGCGGCGATCGCGTCGTCGCCGTCGACCGCGAGGAGCAGCGCGCCGAGGGCGATGCGCTCGGGCTCGCCCAGGCGCCCGACGGACCCCATGTCGAGCAGGCCGAGACCGCCCTCGGCCGTGACGAGCACGTTGCCGGGGTGCAGGTCGGCGTGGAAGGTGCCGGCCACGAGCAGCTGGTCGACCGCGGCGCGCAGCATCCGGTCCGCGAGCTCCGACCGGGTCGCGGAGTCGAAACCGGACAGGAGGTCCTGCGCCTGGCCCACCGGCGTCCCGTCCAGGCGCTCCTGCACCAGCAGCGTGTCGCTCGACGGCCCCTCCACGACCTCCGGCACCACGACCAACGGTCCCGACGACCTGCCGTCGCGCGTCACAACGTCCAGAGCCGCGCGCAGCGCCCGCGTGTTCTCCGCCTCGACGCCGTAGTCGAGCTCCTCGCGCAGGGAGGCCGCGAAGCCGTCCGCCAGGGCGATCACGCCGAGGCTGCGCCCCCAGCCCGTGTCCCGCTCGAGGCGGCGGGCCAGCTGGCGCAGGATCGCGAGGTCCACGGCCACCTGCTCGCGCGCCCCGGGCCGCTGCACCTTCACCACGACCTCCCGGCCGTCGAGGAGCCGGGCGGAGTGCACCTGCCCGACCGACGCGGACGCGATGGGGTCGGGTTCGAAGGCGGCGAAGACCTCGGTCACCGGGCGGCCGAGCGACGCCTCGACGACGCGCTCCACCCGCTCCCACGGCGCGGGCGGCACGTCGCTCTGCAGCGTGGCGAGCGTCTCCGTGATGGCGTCGGGCAGCAGGTCCCGCCGGGTGGAGAGCATCTGACCGAACTTCACGAAGGTGACGCCGGCGTCGCTGAGGGTGTCGCGCAGCGCGACGGCGAGGCGGCGCGTGTCGTGGCGGGACGTCGCCATCCGGTGCGTCTGGTGCGTCCGGCCGAACGCGCCGCCCAGCCCGTGCCGGACGGCGATCGCCACGACCTGCGCGTAGCGCCGCGTCTCGCGCCGCCCCTGCCGCAGCTGCCGGACGGCGCGCCACGGGGTGGGCAGCGTGCCGGTGGGCACCAGCAGCTCGAGCACCAGGAGCGCGCACAGGCCGAGCACGAACGCCCACGCGAAGGCGAGCGCCACCACGACGAGCCCCACCCACGGCGCCACCGTCAGCGTGCCGTCGTCTCCCCACCATCCCGCCGACTGCAGGGCGCCGGCGAGGACGCCCGACGCGCCGGTGATCACGACCAGCGACACGAGCGTCGCCCGGATCCACCCCACGGGCGCGCCCATCACGCGTCGTGACGTCCAGGCGAGCAGCACGATCATCACGGCGGTCGACAGGAACGCGAGGATCCCGCCGACCACGCCGGTCACCGCTGACATGGCGTCTCCATAGCGCCCACTCTCCCGGACACGACCGGCCCACGCCGTGCCGAACGGGCAGTTGCGCTCGTTCTCGGCGTTCAGAACGAGCGCAACGGCATGTTCGGCGTCGGGTGCGGGGGCTTTGTCAGGCGCGCGCGGCCCAGGTGGCGAGGCCGATCGCGACGACGTCCTCGGCGAGCGCGGCAGGCAGGTCTGGCCACCCGCGGCTCGCGACGGCCGACCGCCAGGCCGCTCCCGTCCCGGTGCCGACGGCCCCGCCTACGGCGCCCGCGACCACCGCGACCACCGTGGATGCCGGCAAGGCGTGGTGCCGGAGCCCGAGGAGCAGGCCGCCGACTGCGCCGCTCACGACCCGCGCCTCGGGCCCGGGCCGGTCGAGCCGGCTCGGCGTGGCCGGCAGCTTGTCGCCGACCAGCTCCCCGGCCACCGCGAGCCCGGCGACCCACCGCGCGGTGGCTGCGGGCCGGCGGAGCCCGTGGTTGGGCAGCCGGTGGGCCGGGGCCGGGCCGACCAGCGGGGCGGCGATCCCGAGCGTGGAACGCGAGCCGGCGGCGAGGCCGAGCGCCAGGGCCCGGAGAGCGAGCGGAGCGGTCATGCGCCCACTCTGGCACCGCCCCGCCCGCACCGCCTTTCCGCCCCCACCCAGGTGCCGAACAGGCGGTTGACACCGTTATCGCGCGTTGTAGGCGCCGATAACGGTGTCAACCGCCTGTTCGGCGATCGGGTGCTGCTGCGCCATGACCTGCGACGACGGGCGAAGGTGTGAGACCCGCACCCGGCGGGCGGGCCCACCGGCCGGACGCAGGGCGGGTCAGTCGGTGACGACCACCAGGCCCAGGCGCTCCGCGAGCGCGATGGCCTGCGCCGGGTCCACGACCGCCCCGTCCAGCCGCGCGTTCAGCGGGTCGACGGCGGACAGGTCGCTGCCCCGCAGCGTGGCCCCGCGCAGGTCGGCGTCGTTGAGCATGGCGCCCGACAGGTCGACGCCCAGCACCGTGGCGCCCGACAGCCGCACCCCCTCGAGGTCCGCCTCGCGCATCCGCACGCCCTCCAGGTGCACGCCCTCGAGCGACGCGCGCCGCAGCGACACGAAGGACCAGTCGCCGCGCTCCACCCGCACCAGGTCGAACCGGCAGTCGTCGAACCGCGACCCGACCAGCTTGCACCGCTCGAACGCCGCATCGAAGAGGTTCACCCGGCTGAACGTGCACCCGGTGAACGCGCACTCCGTCCACGCCGAGGCGTTGAGCCGCCCACCTCGGAACGTGCACGCGTCGAAGGTCGCGCCCGTTGCCGTCGCCTCCGTGAGGTCGACGTCCACCAGCTCGACCCGCTCCAGCACCAGCCCCGACAGGTCCCGGCCGTACCAGTCCGCGGCCCGCACGGTGCTCCCCGGCTCGATGTCGCCCGGATCAGTGCTGCCGGGACTGCTGCCGGGACTGCTGCCGGGATTGGTGCCGGGGCTGCTGCCGGGATTGGTGCCGCCCCGCTCGAAGTCGCTCATCGCCCGCACGCTAACGGCCGCCGCCGACGCCCACCGCGAGGTAGTGCGAAATCCCGCGAGGTAGTCCGTAAAACTGGTAGCTCGCGGGGACTGCGGCCGGGTGACACTGGATCCATGTCGCAGCACCCCCGAGGCCTCCTGCTCACGCCGGGCGCGGGCGCGAGCCGCGACCACCACGCGCTCGTCGCGGTGGAGCACGCGCTGGCCGAGCTCGACCCGCCCGTGGCGACGGAGCGGGTCGACTTCCCGTACCGCCTGGCGGGCAAGCGGATGCCGGACCGGCCGCCGGTGGCGGTCGCGCACCTGCGCGACGAGGCTGCCCGGTTCGCCGCGTCCCTCGACGTCGGCACCGACCGGCTGCTGCTGGGCGGGCGGTCGTACGGCGGGCGCATGTGCTCGATGGCGGTGGCGGAGGGCCTGCCCGCTGCGGGTCTCGTGCTGCTCAGCTACCCGCTGCACCCGCCGGGCAAGCCGGAGCGGCTGCGGGTGGAGCACCTGTCGGACGTCACGGTGCCGGTGCTGTTCGTCTCGGGCGACCGCGACCCGTTCGGCACGCCGGAGGAGCTGGCGGAGCACGCGGCCGCGATCCCCGGGCCCGTGACGCTCGTGACCCTGCCGGGGGCGCACGACGTCAGGGGCAAGGACCACGACGTCGCGGCGGCCGTCGCGGACTGGGTGCGTGCCCTCGCTGGTTGATCCGCTCGCTGGTTGAGCGCCCTCGCTGGTTGAGCCTGTCGAAACCCCGCGACCTTGGTTTCGACAGGCTCAACCAGCGGACGAGTTTCGACAGGCTCAACCAGCGGACGAGTTCCGACAGGCTCAACCAGCGGACGAGTTCCGACAGGGCTCAACCAGCGGCCGGGGAGGGGGGCTGAGCCGGGTACTCGGCGGGCTTCTTGCCGAGCTCGACGGCGATCTCGTGCCGCCCCGCCAGGATGTGCGGCCGTTCCTCGTCGCGCTCGCGCAGGGCGTCGGCCTGCAGCTCGGGCGACAGGTGGTCCCAGTAGAGGGTGCCGTCCAGGTGCTGGCTCTCGTGGATGAAGCAGCGCGCCAGGAACCCGGACGCCGTGAGCTGCAGGGGCCCGCCGTGCTGGTCGACGCCGCGCACGCTCGCGGCGCCAGGCCGCTCCAACGGCTCGTAGGCGCCGGGCACGGACAGGCAGCCCTCGTCCTCGGTCACCGGCTCCGCGGTCGTGTCGATCTCCAGCACGGGGTTCACGACGTGCCCCACGTGCCGGTCACCGCGCTCGTCCGTGAGGTCGTAGACGAACAGGCGCAGCCCAACGCCGACCTGGGGTGCCGCGAGCCCTACGCCCTCGGCGTTCTCCATCGTGGCGAACAGGTCGTCGATCAGACGCGCGAGCTCGGGGGTGGAGAACGTCTCCACGGCCGCGGCCGGGGCGTGCAGCACCGGCTCACCGATCTCCGTGATCCGCAGCACGCGGCCCCGCCTGGCCTCCGGCGCCTGCGCCGGGTACGGGTCCACCGGCTCGCCCAGCAGATACGTGGTGGGCCGACGTCGACCGAAGCTCCAAGCCATGGCCTTGAGCCTACCGGCGGGCGATCGGCACACCCTCCGCCCACCACCGGCCACGCGGGACGCCCCGGGTCTCCCCTGACCGGCGTCATACCGCAGGTGGACCCCGCCGCGCCGCGAATCCACTCCTGGACCGACGCGCCGGCCCTGCCCCGCGGGAAGCCTGGGGGCCATGACTTCTCTGCTCAGCGCTCGCGGCCTGACCATGCAGTACCCCGGCGGCGGCACGCCCGCCCTCGACGGGGTGAACCTCGACATCGCGCCCGGCGAGTCCGTGGCCGTCATGGGCGCGTCCGGCTCGGGCAAGACGACCCTGCTGCACTGCCTCGCCGGCATCCTGCGCCCGACGTCCGGCTCTATCGCGTTCGCGTCGGCCAAGGGCCCGGTGCAGATCGAGACGCTCGACGACGCGGGTCGCTCGCAGCTGCGACGCGACGAGCTCGGCTTCGTCTTCCAGCAGGGCCTGCTGCTGGACGAGCTGACCGCCCTCGAGAACGTCGCGGTGGCGCGCATGCTCGCGGGAGTGCCGCGCGCCCAGGCCGAGACCGAGGCGGGGCAGTGGCTCGCGTCGCTGGGCCTCGGCGGGCTGGAGCACCGGCGGCTCGGCGAGCTGTCCGGCGGCCAGGCCCAGCGCGTCGCGATCGCGCGGGCGCAGGTGACCGGGGCCCGGCTGATCTTCGCCGACGAGCCCACGGGCGCCCTCGACTCCACCACGTCCGTCGAGGTGCTCGACCTCCTGCTCGGCGCCGTCGCCGGCGGGCGCACCCTCGTCGTCGTGACGCACGACGCGGACGTGGCGCGCCGCTGCGCCCGCACCGTCGTGCTGCGCGACGGGCGCGTCGTGTCCGACACGACTGTCGGCGAGGCCATCGCCCCGGCCGCCGGGGCCGCACGATGACCGCCGCCGTCGCGACCCCCCGCCCGCCTCTCCCGGTAGCCCGGCCCACCGGCCCGATCGGCACGGCCCTGCGCCTGGCCCCGCTGTTCGCCCGGCGGCGCGACGGCGACCGGCTCGCCCTCGCGCTCCCTGTCGCGGCCTTCGCCGTGGTCACGGCTCTGCTGCTGATCGTGCTGGGCGGTGCGCAGTCGTTCTTCGTGGGCGACGACGACCTCGCGTTCACGTACGAGGCGTTCGCGGTCATCGCCGTCGTGCTGCTGCTGGTGCCGCTCGCCACGGTGGGCGCCTCCGCTGCGCGGCTCGCGGCCCGTCGCCGCGACGAGCGGCTGGCGTCCCTGCGGCTGCTCGGTGCGACCACCGGGACCATCACCGTGCTCACCGTGCTGGAGGCCGCGGCGACCGCCCTGGTCGGGGCCGTCGTCGGCCTCGCCGGGTATGCGGCCCTCGCCCCCGTGGTCGGGCTGCTGCGGTTCCGCGGCGAAGCGCTCGGGGCCCAGATGTGGGTGCCGTGGTGGTGGCTGCCGCTCGTCGTGGTCGGTGTCGGGCTGCTCGCCGCGGCGAGCGCCGTCGTGGGCCTGCGCGCGGTCGTCGTCACGCCGCTCGGAGTGCGCACCCGGCAGCGGGCGGGCACCGCCCACTGGGTGCGGGTCGTGATCGCCGCCGGGGTGCTCTTCGTCGGCATGATCCTGATGCAGATGCTCGGCGTGCTCGGGAACCTGGGCGGCGTGGTCGCGATCATCGCCACGCTGGCCGCGATCTTCGGTGGCATGCTCCTGGCCCTCGACGCGCTGGGGCCATGGTTCCTGCGGGTGCGCGCCCGCCGGCAGGCGCGCAAGGCCAAGACGGTGCCCCGGCTGCTCGCTGCGCGCATGGTGCTCGAGGACCCCAAGGCCGCGTGGCGGCAGGTGAGCGGCGTGGCGATGACCAGCTTCGTCGGCGTCTTCGGCGCCGTCGGCCTGGCCTTGACGGAGGTGACGTCGACCGAAAACATGCCTCAGGACGAGCGGTGGCTCATCCAGGACATCGCGACCGGCGTGCTCGTCACCGTCGCGATCTCGTTCCTCATGGTCGCGTGCTCGGTGGGTATCAACCAGGCCGCGAGCACCCTCGACCGCGCGGCCGTGCACGTCTCCCTCGACCGCCTGGGCGTGCCGCGCTCCGTGATGGGCGAGGCGGCCCGGCGCTCGGTGATGTCGGCCCTGTGGATGGTGGCCGGCGGGTCCGCCCTCTGCGCGGCCGTCCTGATCTTCCCGCTGGTCGGGATGGCGATCTTCGTCCAGCCGATCGCGATCGCCACCGCGCTGGCCGTGTTCGCGCTCGGGTTCCTCGCCGTGCGCGGGGCGGCGGCGCTCAGCGCACGCCTCGTGCCGGGCATCCTCGCCCGGCCTGAGCGCGTGCTCTGAGACATTTCGCCGGTTGAGCTTGTCGAAACCTGGTTTCGACAAGCTCAACCGGCGGCGCTGCCGTCGTTCTTCTTGCCCGTCTCGCGCTCCCACGCGTCGAGCTGCTGGGTGAGCGCCCGCGCGAGCTCGAACACCTGCTGCGGCGGGATCCGCACCCGCGACACCACCTTGCCGGGCACCACCCGGCCGGTGACCGTTCCCGTGTCCGGATCGGTCACCGGCTGCGGCGGCTTGGTGGCCGCCACGAAGTCGATGACGAACGACGTCGACGTGTGCCACAGGGACGCGAAGTCGGCCGGGACGCCCCCCTCCAGCTCGCTGGGGACGTCGATCTGGAACTTCACCTCGTTGCTCGCCATGGGCCCACTCTGGCACCGCTGCGCCGGGGAGCGGTCACCCTGGGTCTTCGTCACGTCCGGCAGGGATCCGACGACCTCGGGTTCCACCTGGCCGACTCTGGCATGGCCGATCGCCGCGCCGCCCTGACGCCGTGGTCGCCGCCGGCCTACGCACCCACGACGAAGGCCCGGAACGGCGAGGTTCCGGGCCTTCTGTGCTGAGCTGCCTATCGGAATCGAACCGATGACCTATTCATTACGAGCGCCTGTGGACGGAACCGAGGCCCGGAAATCGGCGTCATCCCGTGTATATCGGGTGCGCTCGACGCCGCTCCTCCACTGTTCGGGGTGCGCGGGGGGTGCGCGCGTGGAGAGGTGGGGACACTCGGAGGCGCCGTACCGATAGCGGAGCACAAGAGGTCGTCGGAGGGCCGGGTCACGGGTGGCCGTAGGCCATCGCGCAGCGACGCCGTAGGCGCCCTTGACGCGGGGTGGAGACGGTCGGATGCTCGGCTGTCGGTGCGGGGCCGGACGGTAAGACGGGGCACGTGCTCGGCCACGGCTACGGGGACGACGACTGTGGGTTTTGGTTCCAGTCATGGAACGGGTGCGCCGGGCTCCTATAATCTTGGCCCTGACCAGCCATGCTGTCTCGATGCCGTTCGGACGGGGATTGGGTGCGGCGGTACCCGGATCGACCTCGAAGAGGAGGGTACGCGGCGGCCGCTCGACCGACAGCGACACGGATGGGGAAGTGATGCCGACACGACCGACCCTGTTCCTGACCGTAGGACTGCCGGGCACCGGGAAGACCACGGAAGCGCGGCGCATTGAGCTTGAGGAGAATGCGCTTCGCCTCACGAAGGACGAGTGGGTGAAGGCCCTTTACGGGCTCACGAACCCGCCGTCTGCGTCGGACGTGATCGAAGGACGACTCATCGAGATCGGGCTGCGCGCTCTTGAACTCGGTATCAACGTCGTCATCGACTTCGGCCTCTGGGGTCGGGACGAGCGATCCGCGCTACGGCAGGCAGCGGCTGACCACGGTGTGGCGGTGGAGTTGCGCTATTTCGAACTCCCACCGGCCGAGCAGCGGAGACGACTTGACCGTCGCCAAGCCGAAGAGCCCCACACGACGTGGCACATGTCCGACGAGGAACTCGCCGAGTGGGCGGCGGTCATCAGCATCCCGACGCCGGGGGAACTCGACGGCAGTGAGCCTTTCGATGGCCCCCCGGCAGGGTTCGCGACTTGGGACGAGTGGCGCACGCATCGCTGGCCAGTGGTGACCTCTCGGTAGCTGGGGCACATCGAGGCGGTTCCGGGGAGACTCGGTGCCGCCTTCTCGTGTGGGCGCGCGGGAGCTCGCGGGGGTGCGCGGCGGGGTGCGCGGAGCGAGCTTGCGAGAGGAGCGCGGGGCCCCGCGGCGCGGGCCCCGCGACCCGACGCCCGCGCGGCGAAGCCGCGCCTTGAAGTCAGTAAGGAAAGTCCTCACGCGAACTGCCGGCCATGCGTTGTCCTGTGCCGGGTGATGTGCGACCTGGCCACGCCGGGTGATGTGCGACATCGGGAGTGATCGGCACCCTGGAGCCGGACGTCGCCGCGGGCGTCCCAGTCTGCGGGGAGGCCGGATTGGCGCTGGTCGTTTTGTCGGTGGTGGAGCAACGTCTGGATGTCGTTCGTGCGGTGTTGGCGGGCGCAGAGGTGAACGAGGTAGCGACTCGTGCCGGGGTGCACCGCGCGACCGTGCACAGGTGGGTGACCCGCTACCTTGCGGGGCAGATCGGCGGCCTTGCGGACCGGTCGCACCGGCCGGTCTCGAGCCCGAGGAAGGTGGACGAGGCCGTCGAGGTGCTCGTGGCCGAGATGCGTCGCGAGCACCCGCGCTGGGGTGCCAAAGATCCGGTTGGAGCTGCTGCGCACGAAAGGCCCGTGGGTGCGCGAGGACATCGTGGTGCCCTCGGAGCGGACGATCGTGCGGATTCTGCACCGCCAGGGGCTGGTGCGGGCCCGCCCGCGCAAGCGGCCCAGGTCCTCGTTCGTGCGGTTCGAGCGGCCCGGGCCAATGCAGCTGTGGGGCATCGACATCGTCGGCGGGATCGAGCTGGTCGACACGACGACCGGGGTGCTGCGGGAGGCGAAGATCGTCACCGGCGTGGATGACCACTCCCGGTTCTGCGTGATGGCCACCGTGGTTGAGCGGGCTACCGGGCGGGCGGTGTGCTTGGCGTTCGCGAAGGCGCTGGCCATGGGGTGCCCGAAGAGGTGATCACGGACAACGGCAAGCAGTTCACCGCCCGGTTCGCCAAGGGCGGGGAGGTGTTGTTCGACAAGATCTGCCGCAACAACGCGATCACGCACCGCCTCACGCAGCCGGCCTCGCCGAATCAGAACGGGAAGGTGGAAAGGTTCCACGGCACGTTCCGGCCCGAGATCTCCGAGCAGGGCCCGTTCACGTCGCTGGCTGAGGCGCAGGGGGCGGTGGACGTGTGGGTGGCGCACTACAACGCCGAGCGTCCCCACCAGGGGCTGGACGAGAAGGTGCCGGTGGTGCCCGCCGACCGGTTCGCCCCGGCCCCGGCAGGCGAGCTGCCGTTGCGGGTCCCGCCCACGCTCGTCCAGGACCGGCCCGGAGGCGTCTTGCCCGGTGCTGATGACGACGGTGTCTTGGACGTCGACGACGCCCAGACGCCGATGGATGTCGTTGAGACTGCGGCGGCCCTCGTCGTGGCCGGTGGTGCGGTCGAGCTGGTCCGGGTCGTGCCGGCCTCGGGGAACCTGGCGCTGTGCGGCAACCAGTTCTGGCTCGGGCCGGACCGGTCCGGGCAGACCGTGCGGTTCTGGATCGACTGCGACTGGGTGCACCTGTCCGTAGCCGGGCAGCGGATCAAGTCATTGCGCTCCCGGTTCACGGACGCCGACCTGCGAATGCTGGCCGCCCGGGGCGCCACCGCCGCGGGGCCCGCGCCCGCCGCCTCCCGGAGCGGTCCCGGCGCCCGCGACGGGCTCACCATCGTGGAGGTCGAACGAACCGTGAGCCGCAACGGGACGGTCTCGCTCGGCAGTCATGTCGTGCTCGTCGCGGACGTGCTGGCCGGGCGCCGGGTCGGGATCTACATCGAGGACGGGTGCCCGCTGCTGTTCTTCGACCCGGGCACCCGCGAACTGCTGCGCTCACGCCCCAACCCGCTGAGTCCGGTCGCGGGCGTTCGTCTGCAGCGCACCCGGCCGCCCGGGCAACCGCCGCGCCCGTCCACCGAGCCGCCGGGTCCAGCGCCGCGTCTCGGCCACCGGCGTGATCGTCGTGGCCGGGCAGAAGGTCTCCCTCGGGCGAATCCACGCCGGGGCCACCGTGACCGTGCACGTCGCCGAGACGACCCTGGCAATCGAGCTGCCCGACGGCGAGACCACCATCGTCGCCCGCACCACCAACCCCGGTGCGGAGCGTCAAGGGCCAACGGCCCCGAACTGTGGCCTCGAACTAGTCCATCGACCAACGGTCAGTCGGATTCCTCTCGCCCCCGCAGGGCGGCGAGAACCCACTCGGACTGCGACGGCAACAGCGCAATCTCGATGATCGCCGCGCCGCTCTGGGCTCGGTAGATCTCAGCCCCGGGGTCCACGGACCAGGACTCGCGCAACCCTGGTGAACGCGACGAATCCCGCTCCAGCCCGGCAACCGGCACGACGACAGAGAAGTTGGTCAAGACCCCGGGGGCGACCGACCAGAGCGCCGGCATCCACTGCGACGACAACCCGCGAACAGTCCCTTCGACCAGCCGAACCGACGCCTCGGTCTTGCTCTCGGTCCGAAAACGATCATTCCGCCGCCCGACGGCACGTTGCCCCCACCGGTCACCCAGAAGCCAGCCGAACAGAAACTCGATCACGTCAGCCTCCAGGTGCTCGACGCGCAGCGGGGAACCCAGCGCTCCGCGACGAGAGGATACTCACGCGACCAGCGCAACCGATGACGCGCGCCCTCGGAGTCCCCCGGGGACCGTCAGCGGGGGCGGCGACTGCACGATCTTCGGCACACCGCGGCGTGCCTGTGGCTGGCTCGTGGGTGGACCCGGGAACGGTCCAAGCGTGGTGCGGTCACGAGTCGATCGCGACCACGAATCTGTACGTCCACTTCCTCGGGACGGGGGCCGATCGGGCCGGTCTGGACAGGCTGAATCAGGGCCCGGGGAGCGCCGGGGGTGCGCGAGATGGCCAAAAGGGTGCCTGAGACGCGAGAAACCCCCGCCGACTCCGGACTGTTCGTCCAGGTCAGCAGGGGTTTCCTTGCTGGAGCCGCCTATCGGAATCGAACCGATGACCTATTCATTACGAGTGAATCGCTCTACCGACTGAGCTAAGGCGGCGTCGCTGTCGCCCGGCTTCCGCCGGATCAACGAGCGCGCCTACAGTACCTGACGCTCAGGGCGGACTCCAAAAGGGCCGCTCAGCAGGTCAGGCCGCCCTTCGGCACGACGCCGTCCACGAGGTAGGACTCCACGACGTCCGCGACGCACGTGCGCGTCGGGGAGTACGCGGTGTGCCCCTCGCCCTCGAAGGTGAGGAGCACACCGGAGTCCAGCGTCTCGGCCAGGCCCTCCGCCCACACGTACGGGGTGGCCGGGTCGTTGGTGGTGCCGATGACGAGGATCGGCGGCGCGCCCTTGGCGTGCACGTCGAACTCCTGCTCCGCCACCGGCGCCGGCCAGTCGGTGCACGACGTGCCCCCGTAGGCGAAGAACTTGCCGACCGTGGGGGCCTCCTTCTCGATCGCCGCGGCCTCGGCACGCATCTCCTCGAGGTCCGCGGTTCCTCGGTCGTCGAGGCAGCCGATCGCGCGGAAGGCCTCGTTGGAGTTGGTCGAGAAGGTCCCGTCCGCGCTCCGGTCGTTGTACTGGTCGGCGAGGTAGAGCAGGACGTCGCCCGTGCCGCCGTTGATCGCCTCGTCCAGGGCCTGCGTGAGGGCCGGCCAGCTCTCCTGGTTGTAGAGCGTGACGGCCACGCCGTAGAACGCGAGCGTCTGCGTGACCGACCGCTCGGCGTCCGACGTGGGCAGCGGGCGTTCGTACGCCTCGTCGAGCACCTGCCGGATCTGGCGCATCCCGTCGTCCACCGACCCGTCGAGGGGGCACTCCGGCCCCGCCTGGCAGTCGGCCACGTAGGCGCGCAGGGCGTTCTCGAACCCGACCGCCTGGCCCTTCGAGATCTCGTCCGACGAGAGCGTCGTGTCGATCGCGCCGTCGAGCACCAGCCGGCCCGCGCGGTCGGGGAAGAGCCCCGCGTACGTGGCCCCGAGCTGGGTGCCGTAGGAGTATCCGAGGTAGTTCAGCTTCTCGTCGCCGAGCACCGCGCGCAGCATGTCGAGGTCCCGCGCCGCGCTCTGGGTGTCCACCTGGCCGAGGAGCTCTCCGGTGTTCTCGGCGCACGCCTCACCCATGGCACGCGCCTCGGCGGCCATCGCCTCGAGGCCCTCGTCGGTGCTGGTGTCGAAGTCCTTGGCCAGCGACTCGTCCTTGCGGGCGTCGTCGAAGCACGTCACGGGCGTCGAGTCCTGTACGCCGCGCGGGTCGAAGCCGACGATGTCGAACGCGTCCTGCAGCTTCTTGCCGAAGGTGGACCCTTCGTTCTGCGCGTCGCTCCGGACGAATTCGACCCCGGACGCCCCCGGCCCGCCCGGGTTGACCAGGAGGGAACCCTCCGGATCGCTGCCGTCGGCCGGGTTGCGCACCAGCGCCAGCTCGATGCTGCCCGCGTCCGGGTCGTCCCAGGACAACGGGGCCTGCGCCGTCGCGCACTGCAGCCCGTCCTCGCAGTCCTTCCACTCGAGCGCCTGCCCGTAGTACTGCTCGAAGCCCTCCGGCGCCTGCTCCGCGGCCGGGCCCGTGGTGGACCCCACGGGCGACTGCTCCTTGGAGGGCGCCGTGCACCCCGCGAGCAGCAGGGCCCCGGCGACGAGGGCGGCGGCGAGGCCTCGGGTCGTGCGGCGGGCGGTCGGGCGGCGCTCGTCGGAATCCACCCGCCCAACCTACCGTCGCGCGACACCACAGACCGCCGCGTCCGCCACCTGTCGGTCGGGCCTGGTTTCGACAGGCTCAACCAGCGGCGGACCTGGTTTCGACAGGCTCAACCAGCGGCGGACCTGGTTTCGACAAGCTCAACCAGCAGGCGGTCGGGCTTGGTTTCGACAGGCTCAACCAGCGGCGGGTTTCGACAAGCTCAACCGGCGGCGGGAGCGACCCACGCGACCGGGCCCGTCGCGCCGGCGCCGTCGCGGGGCGGCACCTCTACGGTGCCGAGGTCGCCGAGCTGCACCGTGATCGGCGCCCCGGAGTCGGCGTCCTCGGGCAGCTGGGCGGCGCTGGTCGTCGGCGTGTAGTCCATGGTGCACGGCCCGGGATCCGGCTCGGCCACGGTGACGACGACGGTCTCGTGCGCGTCGTCCCACTGCGCCTGCGCCTGCGCCACGCGCGGGCACGAGCCCGACCCGTACGTCACCACGTAGAGCAGGTCCGGGGTGGGCGACCAGCCCGCACCGGCCGGGCTGTCCATCGTGCCCTTCGCGCCCTCGGGCAGGCCCCGCGCCGCCTTCCCCGCCGCCGGCGAGACCGCGTCGGCGGCGGGCACCGACTCCGACGGCGATGGCGAGGGCGAGGAATCGGACGTCTCCGGGGCCGATGACGACGCCCCTCCCGACGGCTCGCCAGTGGCGCACGCCGAGACCAGCAGGGCGATCGCCGCGACGGCTCCCGCCAGCAGGCTCCTCGTCAGCGCTCCGGTCACGATGGTCGTCACCGTGCGACCGTCTCGCGCACGTCCGCGAACCGCAACCTCTCGGGAGTCTCCCGCGGCGCCGCCTTGCCCAGGAAGTCACGGCGCTTGGCCGCGAACCCCCGCCGGTCGTCGAAGAGGTCGCGCGCCATCTCCGCCAGCTCGATCGTGCGGTGGTACGACAGCGGGCGTCGCGGTGCACGGACCGCGGCGACAGCCTCGGCCTCGCCCTCGCCCTCCGGCGTGGTCAGCGCGGCGGCGCGGTCGGCGACCCACGCGGCGAAGCGATCGGGGTCGCGGGGGCCGATGCCGTCGACCAGGCCGATCGTCGCGGCCTCCGCGGCCGACACCGGCAGCTTGGAGCTGAGCAGCCGGTCGGCGTCGACCTCGCCGAGCCGGGCGGCCACCGTCCAGGTGTGCAGCTCAGAGCCGAAGATGCCCATGTCGTAGTACGGGTTGAGCACCACGCCGTCGCGCATCAGCACCACGTCGGCGCACAGCCCGGCCATGACGCCGCCGGCGCCCGCGTTCGCCGTGAACGCCGCCACCGTGAACTGGTCGGCGCGGGCGATCGCCTCGCACAGGTCGTCGATGGCCCGGATGTTGGCCCACGCCTCCGTCGCCGGGTCCGCCGCCGCCTCGATCGCCCCCAGGTGGATGCCGTTGGAGAACGCGTGCTCGGTGCCGCGCACCACGAGCACGCGCGTGTCCTCGGTCAGGGCCTTCTCGACGGCGGTCGTGAGGCGGCGGCACTGCTCGGTGTGCATGGCGCCGCTGTACGACCGGATCGTCAGGAAGCCGACGTCGCCCTCCCGCTCGTAGGTCGACTCGGCGAGCGCGGCGGGCGCCGGGTGGTAGGACACCCCCGCCACGTCGAGCACCCACGCCGCCGGCAGCTTGATGCCGCGCTTCTGGGCCAGCGTCGCGGCGTACCCGACCCAGAGGGTGCCGGCACCGGTCGCGACGGCCACGGCGTCGTCGTCGCGGCCGACGACGGTGCCCGGCGCGGCGCCCGGGTCGATCGTCTCGTCGCTGGCGACCGCGTCGAACAGGCAGAAGCGGGCACCCTGCACCGTCGTCGGTGCCCCGGGCGCGCCGTCGGCCGCCGCGATCGTGCGCGCCAGCTCGGCCGCGGGGCGCGCCAGGTCCAGCTCGAACGCGGCCCGCCGCAGCAGCGGCAGCTCACCGGTGCCCGGCACCTCGTGGTCCTGCTCGGCCGCCGCGACGGGCGCCTCGCCCGCCGAGAACTTGCGCAGCACCTCCGCGACGCACGCCAGCGCCGCGTCGGCCACGAGGCCGTTGTACAGGGCGCTCTTGGCCACGGGGGTGGCGGGCAGCGCGAACGTCGACGTCGCCCACACCGGGCCGGCGTCCATCTCCTCGACCGTGGACAGCGCGGTCACACCCCACCGCCTTCGGCCGTCCAGGATCGCGTGGTCCAGCGACGACGGGCCCCGGTCTCCGACAGGCCCGGGGTGCACGACGACGGTGGTCCAGCGCCGCCAGACCTCCTCGGGCACGCGATGCTTGAGGAACGGCGCCACGATGAGGTCCGGGCCGATCTCCTCGACGCGCGCGGTGAGGTCCTCGGGCGACGCGAAGGTGGGCGCCAGCTCCACGCCCACGTCGTGCCCTCGGTCCACCAGATGGCCCCACACGCGCTGTGTGAGCCCGTTGAACGCCGAGACGAGCAGCAGGATCCTCATGGCAACCCCCAGTCAGGTTGCGGGGGCCACCATGGCCCCCGCCGCGGAACACCTCACAACATGAAGGGGTCATCAGGCAACTGTCGCCCCGACACATCCGGTGGCCGGACCAGCGGGGATGCGCCCGGCGCCCCGTCGGAGGAGCCCGGATCAGTCTTGGATCAGCCTCGGGTCAGCCCTGCGGGCGCAGCGCGACGGTCATGGCCTCGAGCGCCAGCAGCGGCGCCACGTTGCCCTCGAGCCGCTCGCGCGCGATGCCGATCGCGTCCATCCGGCGGATCGTCTGCTCGGGAGTGGAGTCGGCCGCCAGCGCCCGCACGGTCGCGTCGTGCTCAGCGTTCACCAGGTCGACGGTCGCGCCGAGCTGCACCACGAGCACGTCCCGGTACAGGGACAGCAGGTCCACCATCGACCGGTCGAGGACGTCGCGCTGGCGCCGCGTCGCGCGCCGCTTCTGGTCGTCCTCGAGCTGCTTGACCTGCGAGCGCAGGCGCGGCGGCAGCGTGTCGCCCTCCTGGACCCCGAGGCCGCGCATCAGCTCCGCGCGCTCGACGGCATCCCGCTCCGTGGTCGCCGCCACCGCCTCGGCCTTCGCGACGTCCACGAGCTCGCCCGCGGCGAGGACGGCGTCGCCCACGCCGCGGATGCGGCGCGCGATCTCCAGCACCGCGTCGCGACGCTCGCGGGCGTCCGCGTCCCGGGCGAGCCGGCGCGCCAGCCCGACGTGCGACTGCGCCGCCCGGGCGGCGGTCAGGGCGAGGTGCGGGTCCACGCCGTCCCGGCGCACCAGCAGGTCGGCGACGTCCTGGGCGGGCGGCACCCGCAGCACCACGCCCCGACAGCGCGACCGAATCGTGGGCAGCACGTCCTGCGCGCTCGGGGCGCACAGCACCCACACGGTGTGCGGCGGCGGCTCCTCGATCGTCTTGAGCAACACGTTCGTGGTGCGCTCGGCCATCCGGTCGGCATCCTCCACGACGATCACCCGGTACCGCCCCGACGACGGCGTGCGTGCGGCCGTCATGATGAGGTCGCGCACCTCGTCGATGGTGATGACCACCTTGTCGGTGGCCACCACCGTGAGGTCCGGGTGCGTGCCGGCGAGCGTCGTCGTGCAGGCGTGGCATTCCCCGCAGCCGCCGGCTTTGCCGCCGGGCGTGTCCCCGGGCGCGGTGCACTGCAGCGCCGCGGCGAACGCGCGCGCGGCCACCGAGCGGCCCGAGCCGGGCGGGCCGGTGAGCAGCCAGGCGTGCGTCATCGCGGCCGGGTCGGTCGCGGCGCGGCGCAGCAGCGCCACGGCGTCCGGCTGGCCGACGACGTCGTCCCAGACGCTCATCGGTCCTCCTCGGGGGCTGGTCGAGCTGGGCGGAACTCGGTTTCGACAGGCTCAACCGGCGAGGTCTCGACAGGCTCTACCAGCAAGGGCGTCAGGTCGAGCCGCGCGGCGACGTCCACGCGCACCTGCGCCTGCACGTCGTCCAGGGGCGCGGACGCGTCCACCACCACCCAGCGGTCCGGCTCGGCGGCGGCCCGCCGCAGGAACGTCTCCCGCGCGCGCCGGTGGAACTCGTCGCCCGCCCGCTCCAGCCGGTCGGGCTCACCGGACAACCGGGCGGCCGCGACGACCGGGTCGAGGTCGAGCAGCACGGTGACGTCGGGCAGCAGGCCGGCCGTGGCCCACAGCGAGAGGCCCTCGACCTCCTCCTCGGAAAGCTCCCGCCCGCCGGCCTGGTACGCCACCGACGAGTCGAGGTAGCGATCCGTTACGACCACCGCGCCGCGCACCAGCGCCGGCCGCACCACCGTCGCGACGTGGTGGGCCCGGTCGGCCGCGTAGAGCAGCGCCTCGGTGCGGGGGTCCAGGTCCCCGCCGTGCAGCACCTCGCGGCGCAGGGTGAGCCCGAGCTCGGTGCCGCCCGGCTCCCGCGTCACGACGACCTCGCGGCCCGTCACCTCGCTCAGCCATTCGCCAAGCCGGAGCACGTGCGTGGACTTGCCGACGCCGTCGCCGCCCTCGAACGAGACGAAGTACCCGGGTGCGCTGCTCACTCGCGACACCCTAATCGCGCCCGCCCACACCCTCGGACCGGAGCGGTGGCTCATCGACGAGGTGCGCCCGGGCGTGACCGACGACACCCCCTCCGGACGCCGCTCGGCGTCGCGCCGGGCACCGCCCGGAGGCACCATGGCAGTGGTCCCTCACGACGCAGGAGGTTCGATGTCCACCTTGCCCGAGCCCGCACGCGACTCGTCCCGCGCGCTTCTCACCGAAGACGAGTGCTGGGAGCTCCTCGCCTCGCAGTCCGTGGGCCGGATGGCCACGGCCGTGGGCGGCGACCCGGAGATCTTCCCGGTGAGCTACGCCGTCACCGGCCGCCGGATCTTCCTGCGCACCAAGCCCGGCACCAAGCTCGTCGAGGTGACGATCGGCCCCCGCGTCGCGTTCGAGGCCGAGGACGTGGGCGCCGAGGTGGCGCGCAGCGTCGTCGTCAAGGGCACGGCCGAGGTGCTCGAGCGGGACGCCGACCTCGCCGAGGCCGAGGCCACGGGGCTGGTCAGCTACACCGAGGACGGAAAGGCCGTCTGGATCCGCATCACGCCCACCCAGGTGAGCGGCCGCCGGCTCCAGCGCGGCTGACGCCCACCGGTCGAGCCGGTCGAGACCGGTTTCGACCGGCTCAACCAGCGGTGTCGACAGGCTCAACCAGCGGTGTCGACAGGCTCAACCAGCGGTTTCGACAGGCTCAACCAGCGGTTTCGACAGGCTCAACCAGCGGTTTCGACAGGCTCAACCAGCGTCGGGGTAGACCACGCCCACCTGGCGCCGCACGGCGTCGAGCGTGTCCATGACCTCGAGCGTGCCGTCCCAGGACATGCGCGGGCTCTGCGTCTCGCCCGCCGCGACACGGCGCGCCACCTCGGCGGCCTGGTACTGCTTGCCCTCGCCGCGGAAGCCGTCGTAGGCCCAGGTGGCGCCGTCGTGCCGCTCCACGGTGAACGACGTCGGGGCGTAGAACGTGCGGGCCACCTCGATGCGGCCCTCGGTGCCCGCAATCACGGCCGTGTTCGCGGTGCGCGACCAGAGCGTCGTCGAGAGCAGGGCTTGGACCCTGTCCGGGTAGCCGAGCACCATGCCGATCTGCCCGTCCACGCCCGTCTCGGTGAGCTCCCCGGCGGCGGTGACCGACTCGGGGGCGCCGAGCAGGTCGTGGGCGAACGAGACGGGGTAGACGCCGAGGTCCAGCAGCGCGCCGCCCGCGAGGCCGGGCGCGTAGAGCCGGTGCGCCGGGTCAAGGGGGAAGAACTGGCCGTGGTCGGCGATCAGGCTGATCACGCGGCCGATCTCGCCGCGCGCGATCACGCCGCGCAGGGCCGCGACGTGCGGCAGGAAGCGCGTCCACATCGCCTCCATGACGAAGACGCCGGCCTCGCGCGCGGCGTCGAGCACCTCGCGCGCCTGCGCGGCGTCCTGCGTGAACGCCTTCTCCACCAGCACGTGCTTGCCGGCGCGGATCGCGAGCAGCGCGTGCTCGTGGTGGTGCGAGTGCGGGGTCGCGACGTACACGACGTCGACCTCCGGGTCGGCCACGAGCGACTCGTAGTCGCCGTGCGCCCGCGCGCCGGGCGCGTGCGCCGCCGCGAACCCCTCGGCCTTGGCGAGGTCGCGGGAACCGACGGCCACGACCGACGCTGCGGTGTGCTCGCGGACTCCGTCGGAGAACGACCCGGCGATGTTGCCGGCGCCGAGCACGCCCCACCGCACGGCCGGCGCCGTCCGGGGGTCCGGGACTGTGCCCGCGATGTCGTCGGGGGTGAGTGCGGGCGCGAACGAGGCGGGCGTGACGTCGGTCATGCCCTCACCGTAATGGGACGGGATCCCCGGCGTCGGCAGCGTCCGGGAGCCCCGGCAGGTCCGGGCCCTGCGCGAGGGCCGCCGCGACCACGCGGTCCGACGCCGCCCGCACCTGCTGCAGCTCGGCCAGGTCCAGCCCGCTCGCCGCGGCCACCGCGGCCGGCACCTTCTCCGCATCGACCCGGAGGCCGCGCCCCGCGTCGGTCAGGTGCAGCTCGACGACGCGCGCGTCCCCGCTGGCCCGCCGACGCTCGAGCAGCCCCTGCCGCTCCAGCCGCTTGAGCAGCGGCGACAGAGTGCCGGGGTCGAGCAGGAGCCGCGTGGACAGGCCGGTGACCGTGGTCGTCGTACCCGCCCGGTCGTCCTGCCACAGGCCGAGCATCACGAGGTACTGCGGGTGCGTGAGGCCCAGCGGCTCCAGGATCGGCCGGTAGATCGAAACCATCGCGCGGGCCGCCGCCGAGAGGGAGAAGCACACCTGCACCTCGAGGCGCAGCGGGTCCACGGGCAGGTCCATGCGGACAGCCTACGATTTCTGCCTATAGTTGGTGCACCAAGTGTTTGGACACCAAGGAGTTTGATGGGACGCCGACGCCGCGAGGACGACGACCGGACCTGGGGGATGCGGGTCACCGAGTGCTTCCTGCCCTTCTTCGGGCCGGCGTCGATCCGCCGCACCCCGCCGATCCCGCCCACCGAGGAGGACATCGCCCGGGACACCCAGCTGCGGCGCACGCTGGAGCGCGTCACCCGGCCCGACGGGCACGTGTACCTCGTCGAGCGCGAGAGCTGATCCTGTCGCCGGCTGAGCACTCGAACGCTGGTTGAGCCTGTCGAAAACGCTGGTTGAGCCTGTCGAAACCAGGTTTCGACAGGCTCAACCAGCGAGGAGCAAGGCTCAATCAGCGAGCGGAAGGCTCGACCGGCGCGGGGCTACTTCTTGGCGGCGGGCTTCTTCGCGGCGGGCTTCTTCGCGGCGGGCTTCTTCGCGGCGGTCGTCGTCGTGCGGCGCTTCTTCGCCGGTGCGGCCGCGCGCTTCTCGGCCAGGAGCTCGATCGCGCGCTCGGCCGTGATGCTCTCCGGCGTGAGGTCGCGCGGCAGCGTCCGGTTCGTCTCGCCGTCGGTGACGTACGCGCCGAAGCGGCCCTCCTTGACGACGATCGGCTTGCCGCTGGTCGGGTCGTCACCCAGCTCGCGCAGCGGCGGGGTCGCCGCCCGCGCGCCGCGGCCGCGCTTCGGCTCGGCGTAGATCTTCAGTGCCTCGTCCAGCGTGATCGTGAAGAGCTGCTCCTCCGAGGCGAGCGTGCGCGAGTCGGTGCCCTTCTTCAGGTACGGCCCGTAGCGGCCGTTCTGCGCCGTGATCTCGTCGCCCGACTCCGGGTCAGTGCCCACCACACGCGGCAGCGACAGGATCTTGAGGGCGTCCTCAAGGGTCACCGTCTCCAGCGTCATGGTCTTCAGCAGGGACCCGGTGCGCGGCTTCGGCTGGGCAGCCTTCGCCTTCTTCTGCGCCGCCGCCGACAGGTTCGGGTCGATCTCCGGCAGGTCCAGAACCTCGGTGACGAACGGCCCGTACCGGCCCGACTTTGCGATGATCGTGTTGCCGGACACGGGGTCGACGCCGAGCTCCTTGCCGTCATCGGCCCCCGCGGCCAGCAGCTCCCGCGCCGCGGCGACGGTGAGCTCGTCGGGGGCGACGTCCTCCGGGATCGACGCCCGCGGCGGGTTCTGGCCCTCCTCGACCTCAGCGCCCAGGTCCTCCACGTACGGTCCGTACCGGCCCACGCGCACCCGGATGCCCTCGCCGATCTCGACCGAGTTGATCGCCACCGGGTCGATCTCGCCGAGGTTCTCCACCAGGTCGTGCAGGCCCGAGCCCGAGCTCTCGCCCGAGCCGTCGCCGAAGTAGAACCGCGACAGCCAGGCCACGCGATCGCGGCTGCCCGACGCGATCTGGTCGAGGTCGGCCTCCATCTCAGCCGTGAAGTCGTAGTCCACGAGCCAGCGGAAGTGCTCCTCCAGCAGCCGCACGACGGCGAACGCCAGCCATGTCGGGATCAGCGCCTGGCCCTTGGTCCGCACGTAGCCGCGGTCCTGGACGGTCGAGATGGTGGCCGCGTAGGTGGACGGGCGGCCGATGCCCCGCTCCTCGAGGGCCTTGACCAGCGACGCCTCCGTGTAGCGGGCGGGCGGCGAGGTGGAGTGCCCTTCTGCGGCGAGGCCGTCCCCGCGCATCGGGTCGCCCTCCGCCATGCGCGGCAGCCGGGCCTCCTTCGCGGACGCGTCCGCGCCCTCCGCGACATCGGTGCCCTCCTCGTACGCGGCGAGGAAGCCGCGGAACGTGATGACCGTGCCCGATGCGGAGAAGACGGCCTCCCGGCCCGCGAGGTCCCCGGCGGCGGCCGACAGCGTGGCCGCGAGGCGCACCGACGCGGTGGAGCCCTTGGCGTCCGCCATCTGCGACGCCACCGTGCGCTTCCAGATCAGCTCGTACAGCTTGAACTGATCGCCGGAGATCTCGCGCGCCACCTGCGCGGGGGTGCGGAACGAGTCGCCCGCGGGGCGGATGGCCTCGTGCGCCTCCTGGGCGCCCTTGCTCTTGGACGTGTACAGCCGCGGAGCGCCGGGCACGTACTCGGGCCCGTAGAGCTCGGCCGCCTGCCGGCGGGCGGCGTCCGTCGCCTCCGAGGACAGCGACGGCGAGTCGGTCCGCATGTAGGTGATGTAGCCGTTCTCGTACAGCGACTGCGCCGTACGCATCGCCTGCCGCGAGCTCATGCGCAGCTTGCGCCCCGCCTCCTGCTGCATCGTGGAGGTGGTGAACGGCGCCGCGGGCTTGCGGGAGTACGGCTTGGTCTCGAGCGAGCGGACGGCGAACGATGCGTCCGCGAGCCCCTCGACGACGGCGCGCGCCGACGCCTCGTCGAGGTGCGTCACCCCGGTGCGGACCTTGAGCTGGCCCCGGTCGTCGAAGTCACGGCCCGAGGCGACGCGCTCGCCGGCCAGGCCGGAGAGCCGGGCGCGGAACGCCTGCCCGGCGTCGTCCCCCGTCGTCGGGGCGAACTGGCCGGAGACGTCCCAGTAGTCGGCGGTGACGAACGCCATGCGCTCGCGCTCGCGCTCCACCACGAGCCGCGTCGCGACGGACTGCACGCGGCCCGCGGACAGGCCCTGGCGCACCTTGCGCCACAGCACGGGCGACACCTCGTAGCCGTAGAGACGGTCGAGGATGCGCCGGGTCTCCTGCGCGTCGACCAGGTCGGTGTCGAGCTCGCGCGTGTTCTCCAGCGCCCGCAGGATCGCCTCGCGGGTGATCTCGTGGAAGACCATCCGCTTCACGGGGACCTTGGGCTTGAGCTCCTGGATCAGGTGCCACGCGATGGCCTCGCCCTCGCGGTCCTCGTCCGTCGCGAGGTAGAGCTCGTCGGCCTCCTTGAGGGCCTTCTTCAGCTCGCGGACCTTCTGCTTCTTGTCCGCGTGCACCTCGTAGTACGGGTCGAACCCGTTGTCGACGTCGACGGCGAACTTGCCGTACGGGCCCTTCTTCATGTCCGCAGGCAGGTCACGCGGCTGCGGCAGGTCGCGGATGTGCCCGACGCTCGCCTCGACCTCGAAGTCGTCGCCGAGGTAGCCCTGGATCTTGCGAGCCTTGGTGGGCGACTCGACGATCACGAGCTTGCGTGGCTGGGGCATCCGTTCCTGCTTTCCCTGTTGCTAAAGCGGTGCTGGCGGCTGGCAGCCGGCCGGTCATGTCACGGTACGACATCCGCTTGACACTCCCCGTCACGGGCCGACGGGCGGCACTCTACCGAGGGGGGCGGCGACGCTGCGCGGTGAGCTGACGCAGGACGAGGAGGACGGCGAAGGCGGCGCCGGTCACGGCGAGGACGCCTAGGGCGCCCGCCGCGTACGCGGTGACGTCGGGAGCGAGGGGCACGGGGTCGCCCTTCGTGACGAGGCCCACGAGCGTCGCGCCCGAGACGACGCCGGCCACCAGCGAGGCAAGCAGCAGCAGGCCCGCCACGACGTGCGACCCGAGCGCGGCATACGACGCACCGCCGCGCCGCGGCTCGTCCGTCGACGACGCCGGCGTGAGGGCGCACACCGCCGCCCCCCAGGCGAGCACGACCAGCACCGCCGCAACGACGTCCGACGGCCGGTGCCACTGGCCCACCAGCGTGGAGACCCCGGTGGCGCCCGTGTAGGCGGCGCCGAGCACCGCGACGACCGGCCGCCACACGCGCGGCGTGACGAGCAGCAGCGCCACGGAGACCGACGCGGCCACCGTGGTGTGCCCGCTGGGGAGCGTATTCGCCCCGGTCCAGTCCGACAGCACCTCGGGGCGGCCGAGCACCCCGTGCTTGAGCACCTGGGTGGTCACGTTGGCGCCGCCCACCAGCACCGCGACCTGCAGGGCGAGCACCCAGCGCCGCCGCGCCACCGCGACCAGCACGGCGGCGGCCACGCCCGCGACGACGAACGCCACGGACACGACGTCGAGCACCGGCTCGGCGACCTGCCACAGCCGGCCCTGGCCATAGGCGGCGCCCCGGAACGCGAGCTGGTCGACCGCCTGCCCGGTGGGCGTCGCGACGAACAGCCGCCACGTCAGCCACACGCCGACCGCGGCCAGCACCGCCACGACCCCGGCGACCACGCGGGGGGCTGTGCGCGCCTGCGGGGCCGCCCCCGGCCCGCGCCAGGCGCCGACCGGGAGGATGGGCGCGCCGACGCCCGTCGGCCCCGGGTCGGGGACCGGCGGCGTCTCGGGGCGCGGGTCGGCTAGCACAGAGGTCACGCTACCGACCGGGTGTGACGAAAACGTACGCGGAACGTGGGGACATCTCCCCTCCCGTACAGGGCGAGGCACCGGCGACTGACGGCTCAGTAGCCCGAGATCATCCCAGTATCGTGACGCCATGGCAGACGGCAGCCCCTCGCGACGGCCCCGCCCCTCGCGCGCCGAACGGCGCGAGGAGATCCTGGGCGCGGCGACGCGCGTGTTCGGATCGAAGGGCTACCACGCGGGGTCCCTCGTGGACGTCGCCGAGCAGGTGGGCATCACGCACGCGGGGGTACTCCACCACTTCGGCAGCAAGGACAAGCTGCTGCGGGCAGTGCTCGAGTACCGCGACCGGGTGGACGTCGAGCACCTCGAGGGCAAGCACATCCCCGGCGGCCTCGACCTGTTCCGCCACCTCATGACGACGGCCCGCCTCAACATCGAGCGCCGCGGCATCGTCCAGGCCTACGCCGTGCTCACCGGCGAGTCCGTGACCGACGGCCACCCCGCCGCCCCCTGGGTCACCGAGCGCTTCGCCGTCCTGCGGGCAGAGATCACCACCGCCTTCCTCCAGGTGGCCGAGGAACGCGGCACCCCGCTCGACGAGGCCCCCGCGCGCCGCGCCGCCAGCGCCGTCGTCGGCGTCATGGACGGCCTGCAGGTGCAGTGGCTGCTCGACCCCGACGCCGTCGATCTCGCCGAGGACACCGCGTTCGCGATCGAGGCGCTCCTTGCGTCCGCCCTCGCCGGGCCGGACGCCCCGCGCGCCGTCCCCGTCAGCTCGTCACCAGCGTGAGGTCGTAGGCGTCGAGGATCTCGCCCACCGGCTGGAAGAACGTCTCGCCACACGGCCAGGCCGGTATCAGGTAACGGTGAGGTCAGCAGTTCTCCGCGGTGTACGTGCCGACCGCCTGCCCGGCCTCCTGGAAGGACTCGTCCGTCATGGCGGTCATCGCGTCGGCGATATTCGACTGCGCGTCGGCGGCCTCGGGGTCCGCCACCGCCTTGCCGAGCGCGTCGGTCGCGGTGCGGAACGCCGTCGTGAGGGTCCCCCAGTCGTCCGCGATCTCGGCGGGCGGCTCACTCACGCCCTCGAGCGTGCCGGTCAGCTCCTCGAGCTGGTCGATCGTGGGGTCCAGGTTCGTCGGGTCCACGTCGCCCAGCGCGGACGACGTCTCGGTGAGGACCTGGACGGCGGAGCAGACGTCGCCGCCGGTGGCCGCGTCGTCCTCGGCCGGCGCATCCTCGGTGGGCGACTCCTCGCTGGGCGTCTCCTCGGTGGCCGACTCCGCAGGGGCCGACTCGTCGGCGGAGGCGCCGGCGTCGCCGTCGGAGCCCGAGCCGCTGCATGCAGCCAGGCTGAAGGCGATCAGGGCGCTCGCGGCCACGGCGGTGGCCCGGGAGATGGTCTGTCGGTTGCGCATACCACCCATGGTGACGGACGAGTCCCGATCGTGTCGAAGGGACGAACCAACCCCGCTGGTTGAGCTTGTCGAAACCAGGTCGACGAGTCAGGTCGACGGGTCAGGTCGACGGATTCGACGAGCTCAACCGGCGATAGGGCGCAGGAACCCGTCGCGCACCAGGCCGCGGACGGCGGGCAGCAGATCGGCCCGCAGGTCGTCGGTCGGCACGTCCAGCAGTGCGGACAGCGCCCCGACGATCTGCCCGACGGCGAGCTCTCCGTCGCACACGCCGACGAACGCGGCGAGCCCGGTCGAGGCCTGCACCCCGCGGCCCAGCCCGTCGCCCTGCCGGATCACGACGACGTTCGGGTCGCCCTGGCCCGGCGTGTGGAACCGCTCCTCGGTGACGTCATCGGCCATCACGAGGTGCGCGCCCGCGAGCGCGGCGTCGTCGCGGGCGGCGAGCCAGTCGTGCGCGGCCAGCGACGCCGCGAGGTGCGCGCCCAGCGGCTGGCGCACCGACCCGGTGTGCTCCTCCAGGCGGCGCAGCGTCGGGCGCGTGCCCTCGGCGGGGCCCTCGGACGGGCGCCGCAGGGTGACGATGCCGAAGCCGACGGCCTCGACGTCGCGGGAGGCGAAGTCGTCGAGCCACGCCCCGTACGCGGCGGCCCAGGCGGCGGGCTCCCGCTCCACGGTGGTGCCGCCGTCGCGGATCCACGTCTCCGCGTACTCGGCGGGGTCGAGCACCTCGCGCTGGATCACCCAGCCGTCCAGGCCCGACGCGTCGAGCCAGGCGCCCACCCGCTCCGCCCAGCCCTCGCCGCGACGGTGCTCCCAGTTGCCGAGGAGCTGCGCGACGCCGCCCGGGGCGAGCACCTGGCCCACCTCCCGCACGAGGTCGCGCACCAGGTCGTCGCCCGACCGGCCGCCGTCGCGGTACTCGTAGTCGCCCAGCGCCTGCGCCAGGGCGGCGCCCGCCGCGCCCGCGTGCGGCGTGATGACGAACGGCGGGTTGGACACCACCAGGTCGAAGCGGTCGTCGGCCACGGGCTCCAGCAGGGAGCCGTGCCGCAGCTCGACGTCGGCCGACGGCGTGTTGAGCGCAAGGTTGAACCGGGCGAAGCCCAGCGCCCGCCGGGAGAGGTCCGTGCCCACCACGCGGCGGGAGTGGCGCGTGGCGTGCAGCGCCTGGATGCCGGAGCCGGTACCGAGGTCGAGCACGCGGTCCACGGGGTTGCGGATCGTCACCTGCGCGAGGGTGGTCGAGGCGCCACCCGTGCCCAGCACGTGGTCGGTGGCGAGCCGGCCGCCCGTGGCCAGCTCGGCGAGGTCGCTGGCCAGCCACCACGACGCCTCGCCGCCGGCGTCGACGGCCGCGTACGGGCGCAGGTCAGAGGCGGCACGCACGGCGTCGTCGGCGCCCTCCCCCGCGGTTCCCACGAGGCCGAGGCGCCGGGCCCCGTCCGCCCCGAGGCCTGGCAGCGCGCGATCGAGGGCCGCTCGCGGGACCTCGTCGCCGAGCAGGAACAGCCGGGCCAGCACGGCGCGGGGCTCCAGCTCCGCGCCGAGGGCCGCCAGTGCCCGGCGGGCGGGCACGGTCTGCTCGCGGTCCAGCGCCGCCGACGCGACGCCGCCCAGCGCCTCGCGGACGCCGTCGACGGTGTAGGCCGCCGCGTCGAGGTCCGAGCGCAGCGCGTCGACGAGCGGGGCGACGCCGGCGGCGCTGCCGGGCACGGGCGCCGAGGCCGACGGCGAGCCGCTCATCGGTCCGCGCAGGACGTCGAGAGGAAGCTCGTGACGTCCTTGGCCGCCGTGGTCGCGGCCGCCGTGTCGTCGGCGCCGATCGCCTTGGCCATCGCGGAGCTCACCGCGTTCGCATCGTCCTCATCCACGTCCTCGAACGCCGTCACCGCGCTGCCGAGGTAGTCGGACATGGCGCCCCACGCGGACGCGACGTCCGCGGGCGGCTCCACCGACGTCATCGCGCGCTCCCCGGTGCGGAAGCTTTGCACCAGCGCGCGCGGGTGCTCGGGGCTGAGGTCGACCAGCGCGCGGTTGGTCGACGCCCACGCCTGCTGCAGCGCCGAGCACTGCTCCGCGTCCACCGCGTCGTCCTCCGCGCTCGGTGCCGGGGACGCGCTCGGCTCCGACTTCGGCGCCGAGCGCGACGGCTCGCCCTCGACGCCCATCCGCAGGTCACCGGGGATCGTCACCGCCGGGGCGGGCTCGGCGACGGGCTCCGCGCCGCCGTCCCCGGCCTGGCTGCACCCCGCCAGCACGGCGCCCGTCAGGAGCATCCCCACGACGACGACCGGGAGATGACGGGACACGGGGCGGGCTCGGCGCATCCACCTATGGTGAACCACCGCTCGCGCGCGCGGAAATCTGGCCTCGCAAGCTCAATCAGCAGGTTCGTCGGTCGCGTCGTCGGCCGTGTCGTCCGCATCGGCGCAGCCGTTCTTGAGGAACGTCGTGACCCGGTTCGACGCCGCCGTCATCGCCGCGGTGTCGAGGTCGGCCAGGGTTTCCGCCACCACCGACGCCGCCTCGCCCTCGTCCGCGCCCTCGACCTCGCCCGCCACGGCGCCCACGTAGGTCCGGACGACCTGCCAGTCGTCCGCGATCGCCTCCGGGGGGCTCGCCTCCGCGAGGGCGTCGCGCGCCCCGACGAAGCCGCGCCGCAGCGTGGCGGGGTCCTCCGCCGACATCCCCAGCTGGAGGGTCGCGGAGCGCGACCAGGCCCCCTGGACCACCGTGCACTCGTCGGCGGGGCCGGACGCGGCCTCGGGCGGCGCGGGCCCGTCCGTCCCCGACACGAGGCCGGACGCGAACCCCGCGCAGATGCCCGCCATCAGTGCCACCGCGCCCGCCGCACCCAGGGTCGACCGACGACGCCACGCCCCTTCCACCGGCCGCATCAGACCGCGACGGGTACGTCGCACGCGAGCTCGTGTCCTGCTGGCCCTCATGTCCGCGAAGGGTACCGGCAGCACCTGGAACCACGGCACATCGACGCAGGTCACCGGGCGCCGCTTGACCCAGGGCGACCGTTCGTACAGATTACGCGCGTGACCTCTACCACGCCCGGCCTCTGGGTGCATCCCGACCATGACCCCCGTGCGTCAGGCGTGGACCCGGTGGGCGAGAAGGAAACCCTCTGGGAATACCTGTGTCGCTACCGCATGACGCTGGTCATGAAGTGCGAGGGCCTCGACGCCTCCCAGCTCGCCCGCCGTGCCGTGCCGCCGTCCACGCTCTCGCTGCTGGGCCTGGTGCGGCACCTCGCGAACGTCGAGCACCACTGGTTCCGACGGGTGCTGCAGGGCCACCCCGAGCGCGGGCCGTTCGAGCTGCCGGGCTACCCCGACGTCGACTTCGACGGCGCGCTGCCCGACGCGACCTGCGTCGACGAGGCGTGGCAGGCCTGGCACGCGGCGGTCGAGGTCGCCGACAACTGGTTCACCGGCGAGGACATGAACCGCGAGGTGCCCTACGACGGCGGCACCGTCGAGGCGCGCGACGTGCTGCTGCACGTGCTCGAGGAGTACGCCCGCCACATGGGTCACGTGGACCTGCTCCGCGAGTGCGTCGACGGCCGCACCGGCCTCTAGTCTGGGCGGGCCGTCGACGGTTCAGGCGGTGTCGTCGGCTTGCTTCACCGCCTCGATCAGCCGTTGAAGAAGCGCGCGAAGGGCGTCGACATCTGATTCAGGGAAGTGCTCGAGCATGCGGCGACGGCTCTCGTCGGCGACCTCGTTGATGCGGGACAAGGTCTCCTGGACCGCGTCCACGGGCGCGCCGCCGTCGACGACGGCGCCGGGTTCGGCGAGGTGATGGCCACCGGCCCCGCCGCGTAGCGTGCCCATCATGCGGAGCTTCCTCAGCGGCGTCCTGGTCCTGCTCGCCGTGCTCGCGGCGGTCGTCACCGTGCCGGCGCGGTACGTGGAGAACACCGTGCTGGACACCGACGCCTACGTGCGTGCGACGGCGCCGCTGGGGTCGAAGATCGTCGTGCAGGACGCCGTCGCCGAGGCGTTGACCCGCGCGGTCACCGACCAGGTCGACTCGGGGGCTCTCTCCGCGGCAATCCGTCCGGTCGTCGGCGAGGTTGCCGAGCTCTTCGTGCGGTCGGACTCGTTCCCGTCGGCCTGGACGGAGGCGAACCGGCAGGGGCATGCCGCCGCCGTGACCCTGCTCCGTGACGAGGGCGCTGTGGTCGACGCCTCCCAGGGCGTGGTGACCGTGCCGCTCGACCCGTTCCTGGAGCGCATCGCGCAGGCGCTGCGCGACCGCGGGCTGCCCGTCTCCGAGGGCTTCACGAGCACAGGGAGCGAGATCGTGATCTACGACTCGGCCAACCTCCGCGCCGCGCAGGAGGCGGTCGGCCTGCTCGACCGGGTGACGCCCTGGCTGCTCCCCGCCCTCCTCGTCCTCGCCGCGGCGGCCGTGCTGGTCGCCAGGCCGGGGCGCCGCCTGCGGACCGCCGCCGTCACCGCCGGGCTCGTCGCCGTCGCGATGCTGCTGCTCCAGCTGCTCGTCCCGGTGGCGGTGGAGCTCGGGCTCGGCGGGCTGGACTTCGGGTCGTCCGGGCAACAGCTGCTCGACGCGGCCGCCGACGCCCTGGTCGTGCCGCTGCGCACCCAGCTCTGGTGGGCCTTCGGCATCGCGGGCGTGCTGAGCGTCGGGTTCGGCGTCGCGGCCGCATCAACATGCCCACGCCCCACAGCCGCATCACCAGGATCCACCGGAAGGAATCGC